>CAYXOL010000013.1:0-98263 GCA_964467165.1 uncultured Clostridium sp. | reverse complement strand
ATTATTATTTTTTATCAGAAATCACTAACAATAATCTTCTTTTTACAGTTGAAATGCCTTTACTCCAATTACCGTTTTGAATATATTTTAATGTTTCTTCAGTATCAATTACTGAATTGTCCTTAATTTTAATTGAATTTAATGTTATCATAATATATCTCCATATTATTTATTTAATAATGAAACTATGTATTAACAACAATAAGTTTATTTGCTACGATTTTAATTTTATTACAAAGCTAAAAAAGTTATAAAAAAACAAAAGATATGTGATTTTATTTCACATACCTCTTATTAAATCTACGAAAATTGCTTTATTGATTCATGATTTTTTTGCTAAAAGGCAGAAATTTGATCCTCAGTTATAGTAGTTATTTTAATATTTAATGCTTTAAATTTTAATCTTTCGATTGTATCTTTTATTAAAGGTTCTTCGAAATCTAGGCATACAAGATTATAGATTTGATTGGACCTATTATTACTATGGAAAGCGAGTATATCTATGCTACTTAATGTACTAAATGCGCTTATATTATTTAAGATTAAGTTAAAATAAGAATTGTTACCTATAATATATTGGGTTTCTTTTTTATTAAATACGCTATTATTAAGTAGTTCTGGGAATGCAGCACCTATTATGTTTTTATCAAAATCGCCTTTTCCCATTAAGTTTAATAGATTTATAAAAAAAATATTTGGTGGAACCAATAATAGTTGATTTACATATATAGTGCTTGTGAAAATCATTCTTATAAAGTCATTATTTCTCGTTAAAATTATTACTTTACTTATTACACCTCTTTTATTTTTTAGTTCTTTTAATATTTGTTTTTGCGCCTCAGATGTTAATATTTTTGGGACATCATAGATCAAGTAATCCGTGTTATCACACGTTGTTGCCGCTGCTACAAATTGCATTCCTCGATTTAAATTATTTTGTTTTTTATATTCCGCAGATGTTACGACCTTCATGTTCGGTAGCAAATACTTTAATTCTGTGGCCCTAGCTAATCGTCTTTGGCGAGCTATTGGCATAGTGGCCACTACTTTAGGGACTACATCTATACTCTCTAAGTAGATCTTACCATTAACAGCTAAGGTAATTAGGCCATATTTTCTATTTATTATTTTTTCTTTTTCCATTTTTTCTAGTTTATTTCTACAATATCTTTTAGGATAAATAGTTAAAGGTAACTTGGAATTACAAGCCCCCGTTTCATTTAATTTTAATAAAAATTTCTTATCTCTTTCCGTTATATTTATCATTTTTTTATCTCCCTTTTAATTTATTTTTTTGTGAATTACATATAATACATTTAATAATTTCTTTGCTCTTTTTGTCTATTTTATTATTATTACAAAATATTTTTCTTTAACAATTTCTATGATCAGTTTAGAATATATTGCATAAAAACTAAGTGAATCTTTTCTTTTGTTTTTTTATATTTTCCATTTTTTATTACCACCTTTCTTAAAGAAAATAATCTCTTTTTTTCTTTTTATATTTATATAGTCATTTTTCTTTTAAAATATAAAAAAACGTATATTTATTTTTTCTTTTCTTTATTTTCTTTATTTTGTATGTTTTGTAAGGCTAATAATTTAGGGGTAAGGCTTGGGGTCGCGTTGTTGGGGTGTTGTTTAAATAATTACTGTGGTGCAACGCTTAATATAAATGCGCATCCAAAGTTATTGCGTAGTTTATAAATTTGATTTTATTATGCTATAAGTTTATTGGACAAAGCTTAAACACTGTTTGATAGCCATCTAGTCGGCACTTAAGCTTTGTCTATTTGTAGTGCCAATTGATTTAATAATAATTATCTGCATTTTTCTTTTCGTAATATTGAGCACTTTTGCACTGTTATATCGTATACTTTAGAGCACTTTTTTTGTGATTGTTACAGTCATAGAAGGATGTTTTTTTGTCTCTTTCCCCTCTACCAGATAGGAAATATAATTATAGCTATCATCTTCAAAAAAATGTGAATATCTCAGCGAATCTATAATATATTTAATTTCTATATTGTCGACATCAAAGAGAAATTTTTTTGATATAGAGAATATAATAAGTACCGGCTCTTCGTATTTTGGCTTCATTTCCATTCTGTTTACACCCTTCATTATTAAATACATAAGAGCATTTCTAATCTTAACAAATTTTTTCAAGTAATCTATTTTTAGATATGGGACAAAGCTAAAGTCCATTGTAAATATTTCAGTTTTACTATTAAAATTGCACTTAGGAATTAGTGGTTCTAATGCAGCGTTAAATGCTGTATCTGTTATAATTTGCAACTCTTGTAGATTAATCATTTTATCAATATAATCAGATTTAATTGATTCAAATTTTTCCGAAATATTGTGATAATATTGTATATTTGCATCTTGATTTGTTTTTAATGGATGCTGATTTAGTTCATTCAGTAAAGTATGATACAACGTGTATTTACCAGATTGATCAAAAAAATGTTCTTGATTATCTTCTTTCATATTTTTATAGCTCCTTTGAAATTTTTGTACAAGTTGTTTAGCCCCTTGCCACGACTTTTTTATCTAAGATTAGAATCTCGTTAATCTTTTATACTTGTATATAGTCAAAAACTCAAAAAAATATAAAAAAACGGTAAATATTTTTTTATGAAGGGTTAAATTAAAAATATGTTGTAGATAAATATCTTTACTTCAAATTCAGCAGCTATGCTTCATGTAGAATTAGGAATTAACTCGATGGATAAAGTTATACTTTTGACTCTTTTGTTATACCGACTACCTATAAATGTAAAATTGTTCTTCAGATAGTAGGTTGATTTAGATTTCATAGTACCTGTTAACTACTAAAAGTTATACTTATGGCGCCAAAGTATAACTTTTCCATTAAGTTGGAAAATATGATTGAGTACGCAGTTCTATTTATGGCTCCAAAATAGAACTTTTATTTAATTTGATTTTAATAAAGAAAATATTAAACGAAATGAAATAATAATAAGGAGCTGATAAGGATTTGTCGCTTATCATTATCCAAAAATTAATTTAATCTATTCAGTTGAATATTAATTTGTTTTTATATGAATAGACAATTGAAGTTCACGTTTAAATGTGAGTTTCAATCACTTCATTTACATTAGAGTGAATTATTATAAAAACGATTTGTAGTAGATATGATAATAGGTTCAGCACCTACAATTAATGATTAGTGATTAGTGATTAGTGATTACTGTAAAAGTAAATATAATAACTCTAAAGAATTCACAACGCATAAAATTTTAAAGTTGTGTCTAATGATTCAAATAAAAGATAAATTTAACATTAAGTATTAATGAGAAATATGAAATTCAAATTAATATACAATGTGGAGCTGATACTCATTCTTTTAATATCAGGATGAAGAAGCGATCTTAGTCTATGAAATTAATTGCTTATTATAATTTCTACATCCAATATAGGTAGCTACTAGTAATGTATAACAGTTTTTATGATGATTTTTTTAACAGTTTAAAAGGTAGTGTGTGTGTTCTTATAATTATAATTTAGTAATTACAATATAAACCCTGTCATAGAATTTGTTGAATTAAAATTATCTAGATGGAAATTGTAACCGGGGGTCATCAAAAATATCGATGACCCCTATAGAAATTATTAATGGATATTCTAACAAATAAAGAAATTATAAAATATGTGGAGTAATTATGTGATTAGGTTAGAAGTATTTTTTAATTAAAATTAACCGTTTTGAAAATAAAAATATAGATAGTTTATTGGTCTTAAGTAGGCCAACTAAAAAGGTTAAGAAGCTAATCAACAGTTTTTAATTGCCTATTAAAATAAATAACAGATATCCTAAATATATTTTCTAGTAATTTTTATATTTTTTCTTCCTAATGGATATATAAAGGCAAGAAACATTATTATAAAAAAAAGGAGAAAAATAAAAATGAAAATAGAAGAAAGTGAAAAAATTGAAGAAAGTAATAGAGTATATGTAATTAAAAAAATTGAGGGTAGAAAGGAATATGAGCGTGAATTAGAATTGGGCTACAATGATTATGCAGCTGGATGTATGTGCGCATATGTAGAGTATTTAAATAAATATGGATACAGCGAAAATGAAAATGAAAATGAATGGTAGCTTCTTTAACTAGGGTGTTAATGAAGGAAGGACAAGCCAATTGTGGATACTCCTTTTAGAAAGAATAGCATGAAGAGACTGAATTATCTTAAGTTATTATTATGCTTAGTAGTTAAATCATTAATTAAAAATAATTAAAAATAGATTTTGAACAAGTAGAACAACAATAATAACGGTCTTACTTTAATAGTGCAATTAAAATTACAACAATTTTTACAGTTAGAATTACGCATGTAAAAGTAACTACAAAAATGCAATAAAAGGCTTGTGTAAGCATTGAAGTTAATAATATAAAAAGTATGTAGATTTAATTACAAATCTACATGCTTTTTTAAATGGTATTGTTTGATTTGCAGGCCGTGTAAATAATTTTGTGTATTCTCTTTCTCTTGGCAAAAAATTGATTTATTATGTTTGTTAAAAAATGTAAATTAAAGTCGACAAACACTTTTGATTTGTCATCCTTATATAGTATAGTATTCCCACTTTTAGTCAATAATATACATGCTTAATAACAGGATAGGGCAATGCTGAGGAGCAACCCGAGCGGTTATTGATCTTCTATACAGGAACGGGTAGCCCTTTGGGTTGCCCGTTTTGATTGTTCCTGTTAGAACTAAAGCGATAAACCTCAGGGGTTTGGGGACAGAGTCCCCGAAGCTACGCTCCTGCATTTAGAATTTCACTAAATAATATGTGGAGTTGGCTAATAACAAGATCCCAATTTGCATATACTCTAGTCCATTTCTTGCTTACCTTTTCAGTGGCCAAATATAGCATCTTCATAAGGCTCTCGTCACTCGGAAATATAAGCTTTGTTTTAGTTACTTTTCTAAATTGACTGTTAAGACTTTCTATAGCATTTGTGGTGTAAATAATTCTACGAATATAATCTGGAAATGCAAAGAAAGTTATAAGATTATCCCAATTATCTTCCCAGTTCTTTATTGCATTTGGATATTTACTTCCCCATATTTCCTTTGCAGAAATTAAATTTTCAAGAGCAACATCCTCGTTTAATGCGCTGTAAACAGCCTTTAAATCTTTGGCGAATGCCTTTTTGTCTTTATGTGGTATATATTTCATGCTTGCTCTCAATTGATGAATTATACAGCGTTGTATCTTTGCAAATGGATATACTGATCCTATTGCCTCCTTAAATCCATTTAATCCGTCTACACAGAACACTAAAACATCCTGCAAGCCTCTGTTTCTAAGGTCATTCAGCACTGAAAGCCAGAACTTGCTACTCTCATTTGCTCCTACCCAAATACCAAGAACTTCTTTCTCTCCATCCATATTTACACCCAATACAACATAAGCAGCTTTGATAACAATATGTTTGTCATCACGTACTTTGTAGTGTATTGCATCCATAAATATGAATGAGTATGTCTTCTCAAGTGGTCTATTTTGCCATTCCGTAACAGCAGGCATAATCCTGTTTGTTATATTTGATACCATTTCAGCGGATATTTCAACGTCATATAAATTTTTTACCTGTTCTGCTATATCTCTAGTAGTCACTCCAGCTGCATACAGTGCCAATATTTTATCTTCAATTCCAGTTATATTCCGTTGATGTTTAGGCAAAATTTTAGGTTCAAATTCTCCATTTCTATCGCGTGGTATATTAAGCTCTACTGGTCCTAATTCTGATTTAACAGTTTTTTTAGAGTAGCCGTTTCTACTATTTAGAGTTTGTTTTTCTGATACATTATATTTGTCATATCCAAGTTCTAGATCCATCTCCGCTTCTAATGCCTCCTGGAGAACGTCTCTGAACATGCCTTTCATAGCAACTAGAACCTCACTTGGGTTTGCAAACTTTTGCTCATTGATATAATCTCTTAAAATATTCTTAGAAATTTCCGACATAAAAATACTCCTCCTTACAATTTTGGGATAAATAGCTTATCTCAATTATTGCCAAGAAAGAGTACTTTTTATTCTGTTTACACAAAATTATTTACAGGCTCGATTTGCACCTCTAAAGTAAATACGTTACAACAATAAGGTTGCTTTATTTTTTAGTGCAATACGAAAATCATATCGAAATTTAAAATGAGAAATATCAAGAAATGACAACTGCTATATAGTGCTCCAGTCTAAGTGGTAACTTTCTTCCACAGTAGCAACAACAATTATTAAATCTATCTTCATTTTCAAATTTCCATTTACTTCTACGTTCACGATAAAAATCTTTATGTTTTTTTACATATCTAGTCCTCTTTATCTCATATCTGCCCCTACTTATCGCATTTTTATGTGTTTTATGTAGCATCAAACTATGTTTTTCTAAATAAAAATCCTTACCAAACGTTTATTCATAAGGTCTGTTAAGTAGTAGGTTAAATTTAAGTAATATTTATAAATAAATTTATACGCTTTTTTTATATTTTTTGGATGAGTTTGATATATAGAATCAAATAAAACCAAGGGAGTGTTAAAATGGGACTAAAAGAACAATTAAAAAGCGATAAAGCAGTGTTAGAAAAGGTATTAATAAAATATGGTGCAAATATAAAAACTAAAGGAAATTCTGACTGTATAGCTTCACGCCATATAAAAAATTCAAATGGTAGTTTAACAATTAAAGAAAAGGATGGGTTTGTATGTGCATGTCACTGTAATTTGAGTGGAGATGTATTTAAAGTAGTGGAGCAAATGGAAGGCATATCTAATTTTAATGACCAATTAAAAAGAGTTTGCGAAATAATAGGAGTTGAACCAGTAGAAAAATACACTCCAATTAGTAATAAAAACATTTCTGATAATAGGGAAGAAATGGAGGAAATAAAAAAAACTTATAATTTTACTAATATAGCTAAAGATTTACACGCTAATATAGGTAGTACAAACTATTTTAAATCTAGATGCATACCACATAAGTTGCAGAAAGAGTATAAATTAGGCTATAACGTAGATGGATTAAATTATATTATTAAAAATTATCCTGGTGTTTTAGCAGAAAAATGCAATGATTATTACAAGCAATTTCAATATTTTATCCCTTGTTTTAATGTGGATGGAGAAGTTGATTATATACTTGCAAGGCGAAATGACGGTCTAATGGTGCCGTTTTGGTTGAAAGGCAAGCCCGAAAAAGTACATAATCTAAAAGGGTTCGGGGCCACTATATTTAATTTAAGATATTTACAAGATATAGCATTAACAAGTCAATATATTTTTGTTGTAGAAGGTTGGGCGGATGCTTTATCTTTAGAAGCTTTAGGGTATAGCGCTATCGCATTAAATAGTACAAGTAATGTTAATAAATTTATTGAAGAATTACAAAAAAATAAAGATATTATTAAAGATAAAACTTTTATAATCGCTGGAGATAATGATCCAAGTGGATTTCGAATGAATGAGAAGTTAATACAATTATCACAAAAAGAAGATATTAATATTACAATATTTCCTCTAATCAAAAAATATAATGATATAAATAATTATTTAATAGGAGATAAAAGCTCATTAGAAATAGATTTAAAGAACTTTATTATCTCACTTGAAAAGGTTGAAATAATTAAAAGGAAAGCACTTTCATTTGCTGAGAAAAATAATGTTATTCCTAAGGTTAATTATATTAATAAAGATATTAGAGATATGCAAATAAAAGATACTATAGATTTTATGACTAATTTATTTAAAGATACTAAATTGGTTGTTAAATATGATAAGTATATATCAGAATCTATAGAATTAATAACAGAGGTTCTAACTTCTTATGTCAAATCTCTTATAATCAGCGAAGCTGGTGGCGGTAAAACTTATACAATTATAGCTATAGCTAAAATGCTAGTAAAAGAAGAAGGTACATATGTTGTTATATCCTGTCCTAATAGAGTGCAGAATGAGCAAAACTTCATTACTTATGGAGTTGCTGCATTAATTGGCGGTACAAAAGTATCAAATGGAGATCGAATAATTTCATGTGTTTTCGATAAAGTGCTGGAAACAGTTGAGAGTATAAAAAAATTTGGAGCAAAAAAAATAATTCTCGTGGTAGATGAATCGCATCATCTTATTGATAGTCAAAACTTTAGAAGAGGAGCACTTAGACAATTTCAAGAAATAGACAGAAGAGGACTTGTTGATAATACTATACACATGACGGCTACACCACTAGGATTATTCGAAAATGATTATGATATAATTATAGAATTTCAAAGAAATAAACAATATAATAATATAAAAAATACAGTTATATATGAAACTAAAGGAGGTATTGAGAATATAGCCAACCTAGTATATACAAACCATAAAGCAGAAATAAAAAATAATCCTTTATCAATTGTAAGATGTCAAAGTGTTAAAAAGTGCCACAAATTAGCAAAATTATTAATATTAAAAGGGTTAAAGGTATCAATTTTAAATTCAGATAATAAAAAAACAAATGAGATCTTTAAGGAAATTTCAAATAATTCCATGATAACGGCTGATGTTGATGTTGTGTTAACAACCTCCGTTTTAGATTGTGGTACCAACATTAACAATGATGGTGTAGGTCGTGCTATTCTTGCATACTATGCAACTAATGGTAAAAATGATTTCATGTTTAATAGTATAAAACAATTTTCTGCAAGATTTAGGGGTGAACTTGCCGTAAGTCAATTCTATATATTTATAGCGGATGACAATGACAAAAAATATATAAATTATAATGAAATGTATATAAAGGAATTAAAAAGAGTAGAAAAACAAGCTGCTAAAATTAGTGAACATAATACATTTATGAAAAATAATGGATATACAAAAGAGACTATATGTCAGATTGTTAATTTTGAATTAAATTTAAGATGTACTGATGATGAAATAAATTCTATGGGATGTATAAACTATGATGAAGTAAATGGTGAAATATTCATAAATTATAGAGCATTAACACAAAAAATATCTAATGAATATCAAACATCTTTTTACAATAAATCAGACCAGGCTACACAAATATTAAAGATTATGTTGAATACAAAAACAATATTGAGAGTAAAAATAAAATTAACTAAAGATAGTGAAATTGCAAATCTTACAAAAGAAATGAAGCTACTAGATAAGGAACAAAAGGAATTAGATATAATTTCATTTAAAAAAAAGTTAGCAGAAGGGTATGAAGTCTACGGAGATACATTTGAAGGCATAATAAATAATGAAGAGGTTGGAGAACATATTGAGACGATAACAAAATACAGGGAAGAAATAAAGGGGCTTAAATGTTATGAACAATTTACAACTAGAATAAAAGGATTATTGCAAATAGGATTCGAGATAAGTAAAATTGTAAAAATAGTTATAAATTCAGTTACTTATGCAGAATTGGACAAAATTATTTTGAGGGAACAGAATAAAAATTTTGCTCATGCGTATAAAATAAACCCAGAATACTTGCAGAAAGGATCTAAGGCTAAAAGAGAATATTTTCTTATAAGAAAAACACTTAATAATACTGAAGCCAACCAGGGTAGAATTACTGAAAAACTTTTAATTAATATATGTTACACACTTTCAGTTGATGGATTATCTAAAATTTATAAAAAAAACAAACAAGGTGAAGTTGTAGCAGATACTAAAAGACTGATGGAAAAATTAAAATGTATTTATGTGATGAAAGACAGTAATTGTATATCCTCAATAGTGAAATAACTGTAATAAAATAGATATAAAAACAGGACTAAAATGCTTACAAACCTAGAAAGTGTGGTTTGCGAATGACATTTAAATAAAAGTAAGGTTGATTTGTACTAAACAGGGGTAAGCTTAGTACAAATCGAAATGCCTACAAACCCAGGAAACGTAGCCTCCGAGCAACATTTCGTGAAATATTGAATTTGTTATAAAAATTATTTAAGTTATACTTTTTCCATTATGCTTACAGAAAATCTAATTAGAGCTAAAATTTAAGTCATTAACTAAATTCTTGATCTTAGTCTAAATGTATTTTTCTTAATTGGTGTTTGAATATCTGGTATTCATTGATATACATAAAATATCAATTTATCTAATATAAAATGATTCATGTAAAGAAAATCTACTACTCTAAAAATTTAATTATAATTAAGATACCCTATACTCAAAATAAAGGTAAGACATCACTTTATAAGGAAGAGATAAGGTACCAAGAGTTGATTTGGCAGCATCATATATATTTGTAAGCGTAAAATAGCCCACACATTAACCTAAGGCCTGAGTAATGATATTATTTCTTTAGTGGCTTTCTGCAACTATCCGGAAAATCCTTAGACGATGGAAGAAGATCATCTAGTTTTTCTTTATTATTCACGTCTATTTAGCTGCCTGCATAATTGCAGACTGGTTTAATGATTCAAGTCATGATACGTAAATTTCCATTTTTTTATAAATACTAGAGGAATCTTTAATAAACTAAGCATACTACATATAAAGCAACAATCGGTTAAAACGGTAAAGTTGTAAAGGAAATCTTAAACCAAAATAATGTTAAACCAAAATACTGTGGGGAACTGAGTTGAATTGTACTAATAATCAACTAACAACTTTAGATGTAAGTAACAATATAGCATTAACTTGGTTATATTGTGATACTAATCAACCTACAACCATGTATTTTAATACATACAAATGGGATACTAAAAATTATAAACTACAATATACAACTACAACAAATAATTTGGTTATAACAATAAAAGAATAGAATTTATTGAGCAGTAAGGGTAAGGGTATTCATATTGAATGTGTATCTTTTTTTAAATTATAAACAAATGTAAAATATTGGTGCATATAAAATCAAATGATTTATAGACATGACAAATGTAAAAATAATTATCGTATTATGTGTTTGGAAATGAATATGAGTATATTGTATGGAAGTTGAGGAAGTAAATATTATACTTGAGGACTCATCAATCTATGAGACATTCTATGTTGCAGAACAGGTGAGATGGGAAAAATTGAAAAATTTAAATTTAAATATAGGACCTGAACTTGATAAAGCATTTAAATCGCTTGAGGATGAACCTAAAAATTCAGAGCTAATTGGAGTATTTACAACAGCTAGCTATAACGATAAAGAACGTGTGCCTGATAAGAAGCTTTCACAACTGTTACTTCTTTTAGATGACATATGTTTGGCAGATTCTAACCTTGAAAGCCAAGATATTTTAGGTGATGCATATCAATATCTAATCAAAACTTTCGCCGATGAAGGTGGAAAAAAGGGTGACGAATTTTACATACAGTAAGTTTAAGAAGTGTTCAAAATTTATATTATATTTATAATATGAAAGTTGAACAGTAGAATAAAGAAGTTAGAGTGAATAATTCAATAATTAAATAGATACATGTAATCTCATTAGTTATCAGTAATGAGTTTTTTTTATATCCTAATATTTTAATGAACCATATTTGACCAATTTCCATAACACCATCAACATGAGGAATATACATTAGGGTATTTTCTAAAAATTTATGACTCCAGTAAAAAGAGATTACCACACTAAATTCAACTATCATGGCACATTTTCTTATAAAATAATTATTTATCATAAATTTAGAATATAATTTTTAATGATCTGATTCTAGTAAAATAAGGTATACAGGAGTTTCACTAATACATATATAATATATAAAAACACTAGGAGTGGTCAGTTCCTAGTGCTAATTTGTTTATTTAACAATATTGATTTCTCTTTTGGATTTACAATTAAGACAAGTTTCATAAATAAATCCATGGTAGTGTTTACCACAAACTTTACAAATTTTCATTCTATTTTTGTCCCACATAAAAGAACATTTTTTACAAAAGGTTACGGTATCTATACAAGCAATGTACCTTCTGTGTTCCTCAATGCTTTTTAATACTGCATATTTCCGTATTTCTTCAGCCCGTTCTTCCCATAGTTTATGTTTTACATCATTAAACTTTCTTAATATCATACGGTTTTTAATATCGCTCTCTGTTAAGCAATATGGGATATAATTTTTAATTATTGATTCATTAAACTCATTATTACAGTAATTACAAATAAATGTTGTAGCACCTATCTTTATAGTTCTTATATTAACCGAAGTACATTGAGGACACGCTTCTCTTGGTTTACCATTCTCGATAACGAATTGTTCTAGTTCATATTGAGTTATGTTATTAATAGGATTTTTAGTGATTTCTTCTTCATATAATTTAGATACATAATTCTCAATATGAACACTATAATCTTCAGGATGCCATAAATGCTGTAGGATAAATGGTTCTTGAATAGATTTGCATTGCTCACAATGGTCTTTGATAAGATTAGACCTTAATTCTTTCCACTCTTTAGTAGACCAAGGTTTTTTCTTATTGTTAAACACTAATTTTGCAGCCTCATCAGATGTTATTTCTGCATTATTCAATTTTTGCTCAATTAATTCCAACTCTGTTATATTCAATTATTTACCCCCCCGTATATAATATAAAGTTTTTAAATACTTAATTCCATAATTTTCATTGTTATGTTTTTCTAATAATAGTATAATTTAAAGTGCTGTTTAAATAAACATAAATATGTAGTTTATGGAAAGATATTGCGTTAAATAATACTATTTTACAAAAATAAATGACTAAAACTTAAAGAAAAGAGGGGTATTAATGCCGTCATTAGATTGGATAGGTAAACAGGCTGTAAATAAACACTATAAAGAATTACCTTACAATTTATTAAAAGTTGATAAGGATTTATCTGTAAATATAGAAAGCAGTAATGGAAATATGTTAGTTCATGGCGACAATTTAGTTGCCTTAAAATCACTACTACCTTATTATTCTCAAAAGGTTAAATTTGCTTATCTTGATGTACCTTACAATACAGGAAATGAGAATTGGATATATAACGATAATGTAAGTGATCCTCAGATAAGAGATTGGTTAGGAAAAGTTGTTGGAAAAGAATTTGAAGATTTATCTAGACATGATAAATGGCTTTGTATGATGTATCCTAGACTACAGTTAGTAAAGGAATTTCTAGATGAAGATGGTTTTATTTGTGTTCAAATAGATGAGGCTGAAGGTGCTAGTCTTAAATTACTAATGGATGAAATATTTTTAGCCTCAAATTATTTAACTACATTATATGTACAAGTTAGGTATGCAGAGAAAACTTTAAAAAGAGATATGAACTTCCATAAAGAAATTGAGCAAATACTAGTATATAGAAAGTCTCCTAAATCAAGCCCTAACTTACCTGAAGTAGATTATAACTATGACAAGTTTAATTTTTCAGTAAAAGAAAAAGGTAAAGGTAAAGAAATAGAGTTGGGTGGAAAAAAGGTTATCATATTTGAAAGTAATGAATATGAGATAGTAAAACACAAAGAAGGGTTTAGAGAAGGATTAAAGGAAATATGGGCTACTGGAACTATACTTGATGGTAATTCATCAGGTAGGTTTTTTAGGGACTATTTCTCCAATAGAAAAGAGATTGATGGACTTGGTGTAGTATATAAGGTTTATGGTATAGGTGATGACATGTATGATTATCGCTATTTTACAGGGCCTAAAAGAGCAAATGCAACTAAAGGGAAATACTATCAAGGTGTTCCAAATGATAAATTAGAAGAACTAGGAACTGATACAGTACCAATACCTAATTATTATGATATGGCTGCCGATTTTGGTAATTGTAGACATGAAGGTGGAGTAGAGTTTAATAGTGGAAAGAAACCAGAAAAACTTTTATCTATGCTCATAAAGTATTTTAGTAAACCTGGGGATTATATTTTAGATAGTTTTGCAGGTAGTGGAACTACACCCGCTGTGTCACAAAAAATGGGGCGTAAATGGATTGCTATTGAAATGGGAGACCATTGCTATACCCATACTCATAAAAGGTTAAAATCAGTAATTAAAGGTGAAGATACAACTGGAGTTACGGACAAGTATAATTGGAATGGCGGTTCAGGATTTCAGTTTTGTGAATTTGATGTTGCATTAACTGATGAATATGGAATTATAAATAAGGAAGTAAGTTATAAAGACTTAGCAAGACATATTTATTTTATTGAAACAGGCAGAGGCATTGAAAACGAAGATGCAATTAATTCTCCGTACATAGGTGGCTATTCAAATGTTCATTACTTTTTATTGTTTAATAATAATGAAAGCATAAATATTTTAAATATAGAATTTTTAGAGACAATCAATAAATATGATGGAATGAAGGTTATTTATACTGATGTTTGTACTGTAAGTGATAACATATTAAGTATGAATGGAATTATATTTAAGCAAATTCCTTATCAGATTGAGGTGAAATAAGTTGTTTGATTTAACAGGATATCAAAAAAGAGTTTTGAAAGAATTGAAGGAGTATTTAATATTAACCACAAAAGTAGGTGCTGCTGATGCATTTACAAGACTAACTCAAAGATCATGTATAAATATAAGACAATTACCTGGACTTCCATATGTATGTTTAAGAGTACCTACAGGTGGGGGTAAAACAGTAATTGCTTGTAATTCTATTAATATAATAGCAAAAGAATTATTACATCAAGATAATTGGACAGTTTTATGGTTAGTTCCAACTACACAAATAAAAAATCAAACATTAAAGGCTTTAAGAGATATAAATCATCCATATAGGATTACTCTACAATCTACTATTCAAGGTGAAATAAATGTTTTTGACTTAAAGGAAGCATTATATATGCCCAAATCTAAGTATGATAATGCTACAAACATATTAGTGTCTACTATTGCAGCACTTAGGGTAGAAGATACTGATGGCAGAAAAATCTATGAGCAAAATGGGTATTTGATGACACATTTTCAACATTTAAGTGAAACTCAAATTGATATGCTTGAAAAAAATTCGGAAGGTCAAGAAATATACTCACTAGCAAATATGTTAACCTTGAGACGACCTATTGTTATTATGGATGAAGCCCATAATGCTAGGACTAACTTATCTTTTGATACTTTAGCAAGATTTAGTCCATCTTGTATTGTTGAATTAACTGCTACTCCTGAAAATAGATATGATCCTCCTAACGGTCACTATGCAAGTAATGTATTATCAATAGTTTCTGCTGCTGAATTAAAGGCTGAAGGAATGATTAAATTACCTATATATTTAAAAACTCAAACTGATTGGAAAGAAATAGTTCAATTTGCTTTGCATAAGAGAAAACAATTAGAAGATGCTGCAATTAATGAAATAACAATTACAAATGAATATATTAGACCTATAATATTATTTCAAGCACAACCTAAGAGTTCAACAAGGGAAACCTTGACGACAGAAGTAATAAAGAAAACTTTAATTGAGGATTTTAAAATCCCAGAAAAGCATATAGCGATTGCTACTGGTGAAACAAATGAATTAGAAGATGTAGATTTATTAGATAAAAGTTGTGATATAAGATTTATAATTACAGTTCAAGCACTGAAAGAAGGGTGGGATTGCCCTTTTGCATATGTCTTGTGTTCTGTTGCAGATATTAATTCATCAAGAACAGTAGAGCAAATTGTAGGAAGAATTTTAAGATTACCAAAGGCCACTCTCAAAAATAATAAAGAATTAAATAACGCATACGCTTATGTTGCTTCAAGTGAATTCCAGAAAACATTACAAGCATTAGGTGAAGGTCTTATAGATAACGGATTTGATAAATTGGAAATAGACCAATATATAAAATCTGATACTAATGTAAGCATAGACGATATAGTAGGAGAAATCGCTGTCACCATAGAAGAAAAACCTAAATTAGATAAATTAGAAACACCTCTACAAAATAAAATTACGTATAATAACGAAACTAAACAATTCGTATATCATGGTTTAATGAATGAGGAAGAAAAAGAGAAAATTAAAGAGTGTTTCTCAGGGGAAACGTCTAAATCTATAGTTGAAGAAATGTTTCAAGACATATACTTAAAGTTTGGCAGTATTTCAACATTTAATAAAGATCATGAGGATGAACCTATTCAGGAAAAGAAGATTGATTTTTATGTTCCTTACTTAGCGGTTTTAAAGGGTGAACAATTACAAATATTTGAACAAACTCATTTTATAAATGTAATGTGGGACTTATCTAAGTATGATGCTAAACTAGATGGTGAAGATATAATTCCAAAAGATAATTCAACTATAATTGGAGAGATAACAGTAAGCGATGAAGGAAAACTTCAAACAAAATTCATTCAAGATTTATATAAGCAAACATCTTTTTTAATAAATGATAAATCATGGACAATTCCACAATTAATTTACTGGCTCGATAGAAATATACAACATCAAGACATAGCACAGCCTAATTTTGTTAAGTTTACTAGTATGTTAATTGATAATCTACTGAAAAATCAAAACTTAGAGTTAGATAAGATAATATACTACAAGTTTAATCTTCGAGAACAATTGACTAAATTGATTAATAAATATAGGGATTTAGCACATAAAGAGGCGTATAATTTATGTTTATTTGAAGCAAATACAAAAGTAAATTATGATTTTAGTTTCAAATTTAATCCTGATGCTTATCCTGCTAGTTGGTATTATGATGGAACGGTACAATTCCAAAAGCATTATTATAAAAGCGTAGGAGAGTTAAAGTCAGAAGGTGAAGAACATGATTGTGCTGGTTATCTAGACTTGCTTCCAGAGGTGAAGTATTGGGTTAGAAATATAGAAAGAAAAGAAAAAAATTCTTTTTGGTTACAGACTAGCACAGATAAGTTCTATCCTGACTTTGTATGCTTATTGAATGATGGCAGAATACTTGTTGTAGAGTATAAGGGCAAACATTTGATAACAAATGATGACTCTAAGGAGAAAAAGGCGTTAGGGGAATTTTGGGCAGAGAAAAGTAATGGAAAGTGTCTATTTGCAATGGTATCAAAAGAAAATATATCTGATGTGAAAAAGATGGTATCCAACTAATGAAATAAAGACTATTGATATTGATTATTAATAGTCTTTATTTCTATCAATTACAATAAATTTTGAAGTATTTGGAGGTATTACTATGGATATAAATAAGGCATTAAATGAGATACAAGGTGCTACGCCTATAGATGTTGGTACAATGATAATGTATTATGTAGTTAATAATTTTGATAAAAAAGACAGGATGAAGGCTATTCGTGACATAATCAGAACATTTGGAATTGACTTTCTTGATCACGAGTTAGACACTGGTGACAGGGAATCATTAAGAAGTTTAACTCCAATATTAGAAAAACGGCTAAATAAATAAAAAGATTAGGGGGTATTAATATTAGGTTCACGATAGGGGAGCAAATTCAGAAACTTATGTAGTTATATCATTGAAGTCATACATATATTCTCATACAAATAGCAGGGGGCATCCCTGCTATTTTAACGTATATTATTATTGTATTAGAACTTAATCAGTTTACAATAGAATTGTTCTTCAAGACAACATCTAAAGTTATTTTTAAATTAGCCTGAAGCAAAAGAAAAAAGACCCAAATATAAGGGGCTTTGTCCTTATTCCTTGAACCCTAATTCTAAACTAAAAAGTCTTTCAAACTCTTTAGTTTTACATTGTAATCTTTAACCCAGGTTTTATACGCTTGATCATCTAAAAACTTAAACATTTTGTCTATTTCCTGCTTTGAGTTAAAGTATTCTAATGCCAAATAATACTCTTCACAGTCATTCTCAAAGAGAATAATTGGGGGAAGGCTGTTGCCTATAAGTAGGTAATTAATCAACAGTCTACCAATCCTTCCATTACCAGCAGCGAAAGGATGAATAGTCTCGAACCGACAGTGAAAATAACTTATAACTTTCAGGGCATTATTTTCAGTGATTTCAACATTATTAATTTCTTCTATTAGCAAATCCAAATTTTCTTCTACTTCTAATGCGGGTAAAGTGGCTCTGATATGATCAGGTTCATCATTGGAATTAATGATATATATTAATGTACTAATAAGTTTATCAAAGTAATCCTTTGGAATATCAGGAGTTTTGTTCTGTTCTTTTATTGCCTTGAACTCTTTATAATCTCCTAGATCAAGTAAATCTCGAAGTTCCTTTGTTATTAAATCTTCATAATTTGCTGCATAATACTCATAGAAACTTTTAACTGCCATTATCAATAACTTTTAGACTAAGATCTTTAATATTGTAATAATGATTGGAATTAAGAAAGTTAAAAAATGATATCAAATCACTAAATGACCTGTTAATACTTTGAACCTTTTCTGTATTTTCAAGAATTCTAACCAATATATATTTTTTCATTTCATCTTTGAATTCGTTACATACCCTCTTAAAGTTGAATTTTAATTTTCCGCTAGGAATACTTAGTGTAGTATATTTACTAAAGTCCCATATATCATCAGAATAGTAAATTATGGCTTTATTAAAAGGTCCGACGCATCATAAAAAACCTGTGATATTAATAAATCACAGGTTTTTTGTTATATCTATAAAAGTTAACTTCCTATGGGTTTTACATAACAATCCTTAACATCTTTATCATCCCTTAGACCTTTAAATACTGGTTGCCTCATTGAACCATTTGCAGTTCTCATCATGAACTTCACGGTGCATACAAGACTAAGTTCTACCCACATGGCATTTTCGTTTCCAAGAGGCATTTCATTAAAAGGTTGTGAAATTATTTTAGGAAGTGATTTTATTAACTTAAAATCTTCTGTTGAAATACCAAGAGTTACATGACCCTTGTATATCAATTCTTTATCCACATATTGACCAAGGACTATACTAATGACACCGCCACTCTTAAGAATATAACCACATACTACAAAGTCATCATCTAAAAGATATTTAATTTTAATCCAATCCTTTGTGCGTTTGGCAAAATAATATTTACTAGCTTTACTCTTAGCAACTATACCTTCAAGCTCATTTTGTTTTGCAAGTTGATAAAATTCAATCCCATGTTTCTCAATATAGCGAGAAACAGCAATGCGCTCGTTTTCCTTAACTACTTTTTCTAGTAATTTTTTACGCTCCATCAAGGGCAAATCTGTAACCGAATGGTCTTTGTAATAAAGAATATCGAATGCTGTAAAACTGGCTGGTAACCTAGCTGATGCAAGCTGAATTTTAAAAGTGTTTGACATCAAGGATCGCCACTGGATTTCATAAAAGTCTGGCTTACCATCTTTAATAACGATTAATTCACCATCTAAAATGCAACGGTGTTTCACTTGCTTGTGTATATTTGAGAGTTCTGGTACCTTTACAAGCATTTTTATATTCCGTTTGTTGCGCAGTTAAGTGACGCCTTTATCTAGGTAAGCTATACATCTTTCTCCATCTAGCTTTAACTCATAGATATAATCAGGACTATCAAACGCCTCTTGCATCTTACCAATCAACATCGGCTTAATGTTTTTACTCTCGAACAGATCCATTATGCGCCTTTTGGCGTTTTACGTTTTGTCTTAGGCTTCGGTGTTTCTTTAGCTTTATTTTGTTCAATGCTAGCCTTTAATGCATCCATAAGATTAATAATATTATCAGGAGATTCTGACTTAGAGGCAACAATCTCTTTACCAGCTATTTTTGTTTCTAGTAGTTCACGTAGCTTCACCTGGTACTCATCCTTATATGTTGATGGCTCAAAAGGTGTAATCATAGAATTAATTAGAGCTTTTGCCATCGTAAGCTCAGCATCCACTATATCCGGTTTATTATAAGATTTTACAAGACCCTTAATTTCGTCTGAACATAGTAGAAATTAATATTCCATCTTCGCGTGGAATTATAGCAAGTAAAGTCTCTTTAGTTCCCATTACAGTTTTGCCTATTGCAATTTTTTGCTTGGACATAAGCGCTGCACGCAGAAGTTCAAAAGCTTTATCTCCACCTGCCTGAGGAGTAGCCTGATATGTCTTATCATAATAAATTGGTGATATTTGATTCAATTGTGAAAAGTGTAGTATTTGTATGGATTTTTCTTTTTCAGTTTTGATTTTTTCCAAATCATCATCTGTTACAACTACGTAATGTTCTTTATCGTATTCATAGCCTTTGATAAGATCTTTAGTTATAACCTCTTTACCACAGTGACTGCAAGTCTTTTTATATTTTATCCTCGAATTATCATCTCTGTGTAATTGGTTAAAATGTATATCGTTGTCTTGTGTCGCTGTGTACATTGATATTGGAATAGCAACAAGACCAAATGATATTACTGTTTTATGAGCTACAGCCATTATTAACACCTCTCTGTATTTTTTTATTAGTATAACCATAACGATATTTATTTACTATGAATCATTAGATTTTGTTAATTATATGCAAGCACTAAAATAATGTCCTAATTTGGTAAATGAAATTACTTCTAAAAAATAAAGAGATAGGATATAATAATTACGAACTGGTGTTCTAGTACTTAAATATGAATCTTAGCAGAAAGGAAGGAATTTATGAGTAGACTAATATTTCATATAGATGCAAATAGTGCTTACCTTTCTTGGGAAGCAACATACAGACTGCAACAAGGAGAGAAATTAGATCTTAGAACTATACCATCTGTAGTAGGTGGAGACGAGGAAAGCAGACATGGCATTGTTTTAACTAAATCAATACCTGCTAAAAAATTTAATATTAAAACAGGAGAAACTTTATATAATGCTAGGGCAAAGTGTGCTAGTTTAATTATTGTGCCACCTAGATATTCATTATATATGAAATGTAGCTCGGCTATGAATCAGATTTTTCAGGAATATACACCACAAATTCAAAGATTCAGTGTAGACGAAAGCTTTCTAGACTTTTCTAACATGGCGCATTTATATCCAGACTATATGGAGCTCGCAGATATTATAAGGGGCAGAATAAAAAAGGAACTTGGTTTTACAGTAAACATAGGAATATCGAATAATAAATTGCTAGCTAAAGTAGCATCAGATTTTAAGAAGCCAGATATGATCCATACCTTATTTCCTCATGAAATAGAAAAAAAATGTGGCCATTACCAGTAGAAGACTTATTTATGGTAGGCAGAGCTTCAGCTCCAAAGCTTCATAGTTTAAATATTAATACAATTGGTGACTTAGCAAATTATGATTTGGAAATTATAAAGTATAAATTAAAGAGTCATGGGCAATTGATATGGAACTACGCTAATGGAATAGAATATTCTGCAGTCAGAAAAAGTAATTATATTGAAATGAAGGGTATAGGAAACTCTACAACTATAGCTTTTGACGTGGAAGATGGTAATACAGCTCATAAGGTGTTGTTATCCCTGTGTGAAACGGTAGCTATGAGGTTAAGGGATTCTCAGAACTGCTGCAATGTAGTAAGCGTAAGCATCAGAGGAAGTGATTTAATTTCTTATTCTCGTCAAAAAAAATTAGTAGTATCAACTGACTCTACTCGTAGATTATATGAGGTAGTTTGCTACCTATTCGATAATGTTTGGAAAGGTAATCCAATAAGACATTTAGGGGTCAGTATAACCGATTTTTGTAATAATGATTTTTATCAATGTTCTTTACTTGATAATTTTAATTATGAAAAGGATAGAGAAATAAATAAAACAGTTGATGCAATTAGATTGAAATACGGCTCGGGGTCAATTGTTAAGTCATGTTTTATTCATTCAGGCTTAAATGCAATGTGTGGTGGTATAGGAGCTGATGACTATCCTATGATGAGTTCTATTTTATAAAGGAGGGTACTTTTGATATTTCAGGATTGTAAGATATAATTTAAGGGGAATTAGGTTTAAAGCGTAGAGACATGGTCAACACTTTTAATAGAGGTGATGGAAATGTCTTTTATTATTGCTGTAATAAAAACAGGAGATTTTTATTCAATAAGGAAGAAATTAATTGCGATTTACATAATGAATGTAACAGATATTATATTTACAATTTTTTTAGTCAACACAGGGATGTTCTTAGAAGCTAATGCTGTTATGGCACCACTTGTAAACAATAGTCAATTAATATGTATTATAATTAAGGTAGTAATTCCATTTTTACTATTGTTGTGGGTATATCAAAGAATGAAAGATGCCACAGAAAAACAACTATACCGGTCAAATATTATCATTAATGGGTGCTTAATATTTTATGGACTTATAAATATATCCCATGTTATTTGGAGTATATTATATAATGTGATGAAAGTTTAATAAGGATAAAGTAAGGGTATTAGGCGACAAGAACTGAAGTGAAGTAATATTTATAAAGTTAAAGAATAGTTAATGAGGCTCTGGGGTAACCCTGGAGTTTTAATTTTACCTATTTTACAAATATTGCAGGGAAAGAAAGATTTACGTTGAATTAGTATGTTAAAGATGGCAATAGGTTGTACTACACAATTAAGGAATTTAAGTACATTAGATAAAGACTACAATATGAGGCTCAAAAAAATGAGTACTTTATTAATGAGTGTCGTAAATATAGAGTTATATTTAGGTCTTATCAAAAGGAGGAAAACAGATGATCGTAGATTTAATATTTGAGGATATTTATGATTCTAATATATTTTTAAGAGCCTTATGGGCTAATATCTCAAAAGAGTATGGAAAGTGCGTATGGCAATATACGCCTTATAAAGATAGTAGTAAACATATTATCTTTTTAGGAAATATGGATATAGATTTGCCAAGTTGTTTTTCGGTATATGTACATTATAAAAAAAAGGCTGTTATTAATAAAATGGAATTTCTCGAATTAAATAATAAGGAAGTATCTCAGGAGATAAAAGAAAAATTTCAAGAAATTATAAAAGAAACAGTAATTAGCTTTAAAACACCAGAAATAAAGTGCTTAAATGCTACAATATCGTCTTACAATTCAATTTCAAACTATAACTCGGATTTTTTTAGTATAAGTTCTTATGGAAACGGATTGTCATCATTTACATTAGGAGTAAAAGCATTTGGTGATAATGATGCAAAGTTCATTTGCCAATCAAAAATGACAAAAGTATTGGATTTGCTTTCAGTATTAACAAATGCACCTTTTAGTTTCTGTAAGCAGCCTTCGAATCCTGTTACACATAAAGAAAAGGAAATGTTTTATGAGGACGAAGGGTTTATTGATGGACATCCCATTCAAAATAGTGAGTTTATTCTTACAAAGTATGGTAAGGAAATTATAGATAGAGTTATAAGGAGTGACAAAGAGGAAGGTAATATTAAAAAACTTATAAATGCTTCTATGCATTTCCATGCAGCTAGAAAATTTGATGCACAAATAAACGATTTATACATTTATCATGAACCTGAACAAACAGAAGAGGTGGATATTTATACAATAAATTTTTCTCCTAGAGATCAGCGGTTGTTTTCTGCAAGAGAAGTAAATGCTAATATCGAGGAAATAGCAACGGTATCCTATATTTCTGCATTAGAGGTGATATCATCAATTGTATTTGATAATGACGCTCACAGATGTAAAAATTGTAATCAATTTATGTATGGTATATCAGCTAGAGTTAGAGATTTACTTCGCAAATACTTTCCAGATCAATTAGCTAAACAAATACATAGCTACTATAGCAGTAGGTCTAAATTTCTACATGAGGGTGAAATACTAGAACATACATATACAGGTATATCTATTCCACAGTTAGATTATAATCACTCGAGTGGTTGCAAAGTATCAAGTGACATTCCATTAATAAATTTAAGAGAATATACAGGATATTGTATAAGAAGTGTTATAAAAGAATACCTAGTTAAGTAGGGATTCTTCTATAACAAAATTCTGTTTGCAGGTCATATTTCTAGGCTGGTGAAGTTATAGAGTTGATTTCTGTAGCCAAGTATTGAAGGATATTAAGGGCATAAGAGTAGAGATATCTAAGGTTTTGAACGATTCAATTCAGAACTTAAGATGATACCAATTTGTAAAGAAAAAAGGGGGCTATTATGAGAGAAGATTTATGTGCAAGGGGGCCAAAAGACTCACCGGTATTAATTGTAGGGGATTCTTTACCAGAGAAAGAGACAACACAAGATAAACTTTTAGAAATATTAGATAGAAGAGGAGTAACATATAACAGCATCATAGTTCCTTTAAAGTATTATATTAATGAATATTTAATAAAAAAATATAAACTCAAGTTACCTAGTGATTCAAATAATAAAGAGGACATTTTCAGATTTGTAAATGCTATAAATAATCCCGATGATAAAAGTGGACTTGATCCACTAAATAGAAATTATAGTATAGTACTTAAAAACTTAAGTAATGAAATATTTGATAATAACAATAAGACAAAATATAGATTAATTCTCTGTATGGGAGACTTCTCATATTTTGCTGTAAGATCACTATTTGAAAAGTATCATCCAGGAGAAAATAAGTTTTATAAAAGTAGTGGTACACGATTTAAGATAGGTAAACTAGGACAATTTTTTCAACAAGGAATAAGAGAATATAAAAAAGGCGACAATATTTTAATATTGCCTATTTTACATAACTCCTCAAACTTACATTTTCAAAAAACAAATGAATTCATTCCTAAAGATAAGAGAGATAATTATATAAGCTATTTAAATTATATTGCAGAGGAAATTTCTGAAATAATTATGAATGATATAGAAATGACTAAATATTTAATAGAAACATAGAGGCTTAATTCAAGAAATAATGGAAGTGAAATAATATGATCTAAGGGGATTAGCATGAGAAATATGAAAAAGAATCTAAGTTTTGTTTTGGGATTAATGCTTATATTCAGCTTAACTGGCTGCTCAAGTGCATCTGAAAATACCACACCAAAGGTTGCGATTCAACAAGAACAGAAAAATACCACGCCAACAGTGTCACCCCAACAAACAGAAGCAAATAAGACAGTACCTAAAGAAGTAGAACCTAAAGAAGTACCTAAACAGAAGGAAAATACAGCATCGGTTAGTAATAATAAAGCTGTAACGGGGGAGCTTAAAGTTCATTTTATAGACGTAGGCCAGGCAGATAGTATATTAGTACAACAAGGCAACTCAAGTATGCTTATTGATGCGGGAAATAACGGTGATGCTAAAGTTATTAAAAATTATCTGGATAGTCAAGGAGTTAAATCTCTTGATGTCGTAATCGGAACTCATGTACACATGAGGACCACATCGGAAGTATGGATTATATTATCAATTCATTTAAAGTAGGAAAAGTATTCTTCCCAAAACAGACATCAACTACTAATACTTTTAAAGACTTTGTAAATGCAGTCAAGAATAAAGGACTAAAATTAACAACTCCAACAGTAGGTAGTACATTTAAGATAGGCGATGCAACTATTACAATATTAGCACCTAATGGAACAGGATATGAAGATCCAAATGATTACTCTATAGTTGTAAAAGTTACTTTTGGAAGTACATCATTTTTATTAACCGGAGATGCAGAAGCTGTTTCAGAAAGTCAAATGTTATCAAATGGGCTAGATTTATCGGCAACAGTACTTAAAGTAGGGCATCATGGAAGCAGATCTTCTACAGGACAAAGTTTCTTAGACAAGGTGAATCCTAAATATGCTGTAATAAGCGTCGGCAAAGGAAATAGCTATGGACATCCTACACAAGATACTATGAATAGATTAAAGGCAAAGGGTATACCCGTTTATAGAACCGATGAGAATGGTACTATAGTAGCTACAAGTAATGGTAATGAAGTAAGCTTTAGTACTAAGCCAGGTAGTTATAATGGCATAGTCTCAGGAGCTACAGGAAGTACAACAGCTAAACCTGTGATAGTACCAGTTCCCGCTTCTAAACCAGCTCCTAGTCCAACTACACCAAGTAAAAATCAAAGTGTAACTGTATATACTACTAAGACTGGAAGTAAATATCATGCAGATGGATGTTCATCTTTAAGTAAAAGTAAAATTCCAATAAGTTTAAGTGATGCAAAAGCAGAAGGATTAGGTCCATGTAGTAAATGTCACCCACCACAATAGGAGGAATTTATGAAAGTAATTATTGATAGATTTGAAGGCAATTTTGCAGTATGCGAAAAGGAAGACAGGCAAATGTTAGATATTGAAAAATCTAAAATCCCTATTACAGCTAAAGAGGGAGATGTTCTTAATATAACTAGTGACATAACAATAGATCTTGAAGAAACTAAAACAAGAAAAAAAGAAATAGAGGAACTTACTAAAGATTTGTGGGAATAATTTAAGGAGCAGATATGCTCTTTTTTTTATGGATTTAAATATAGGTGAGAGATTAGAATGCTTAAGTCTATACAAACTACAGTGCTTTTTAGAATTAAAGATTAGTCAATATACTCTGGGAGCTATATCTTGGTTTTTTATTATTTCATACAAAATTTAAAGGAAACTAAATTTATTTATTGAATATTGGTATTAGAGTTAATGTTATGAAAAAATGAGAATTTTGTCTATAATGAAGTTTAATATAAAGAGTAAAGTAGTTGAATTTTGATAAAATGTTATAATTACCAAAGGAGGAATACCTATGAACAAGGTAAATAATTTAACTGCAGGGATGGCAGATCCATTTTGGTATGAGTGGTCAGTAGGATTAGTACATGCGCTTGATTTACTATATGTGGATGCCAATATAAAATCTGTTGTTCTTCAGGCTTCAAAGCTTCAAGGTCTTGATGATGTAGTAGTAAATTATCTTAGTGGTGATGCAGAATGTATTCAAATAAAGCATACAAGGGAAAATGATTCATTAACATTTTCTGACATGGTAAAAAAGGAAAATAACAAGGAAGACAATAAAGGTTCATACTTGCACCAGTTTTCTTCTGATTGGATAAGGGCTTCAAAGGAATATAAAAAGTGTAATGCAGTTCTATTTACTAATAGAAATATAGGAGTAAGAAAGTACAATGTTAAAGATTCCGGGTCTGAACCTTATGAAAGGCCAGCATTAGAAAAATTTTGGCCATATATTAAGGAAAAAATAAGTAATGCGTCTAAGTTACAGGAGATTGTTGTTAAAAAGGAATGGGAATCTGCATGGAATGAATGGTTAAATGAATTAAATGATCTTGATGATGTGCAAAAAATTAACTTCCTAAAAAGCTTTGATATAAAGGCTAATCAAGAAGACTTAGACGAAATAATCAGCTCAATTGGAGAAAAAATTGCTTCTTACTTTAAGGTTGATTCTCGTGTGGCTGTCCAGCTTCATAAAAGCCTTTGTTACGCCTTGATGGAGTGGACAACTACTCGGAGGAAGAAAGAAGAAATAACTAAGGAAGACCTACTTGAGGCGCTTGCATTAAATTCAGATAATTATAAAGGAATACATGATGTTCCTACTACAGAACCCTTTTTCTCTTCAAGGGTAGATTTTGTAACAAGATTAGAGGAAATACTGCAAAAGAGAGAGTATCCAGTTGTTTTTTTATCTGGAGATCCCGGTTCAGGCAAAACAAATATAGTAAGCCATCTTACAAATAAGGTTAACTCAATAATTACGCTTAGATTTTATGCTTTTAAACCTTTATCAGCAGGTGATCTTTATTTATCTGCCGACAAGGGGGTTAGTGACCCTAGAGCTTTATGGGGAGATTTACTTATTCAATTGAGAGAACTTTTAAAGGGTAAACTTGCTAAACACCGAGTTCCAATTTCTAATGAACTACTATCAACGACAGAAGAACTAAGAAAAGAGGTATTGAGGCTATCGGAAGAACTCGCAGGTGAAACTAGTAACACTACTGTGATATGTATAGATGGAATTGATCACGCAGCGCGAGCAGGAGGAGAGAATACTTTTTTAGAAACACTTGTACCACCAGAAGGAGTACCAAAGAATGTTTGTTTCCTAATTGCAGGCCAGCCAATACACGAATATAAATCATATCCAGATTGGTTAAGTGACGAAAAAGTACTAAAAGTAGATGTTCCACAACTAGATGAGGAAGACATTAGGCAACTATATAATAACATTAATACAAACATATCTGTTGAGTATTCAAATGTAGCTATAAAGGTTATTAAAGAAAGTGCAAAAGGGAATACACTTTCAGCAATATTTGCTATATATGAAGCTAAATATTGTGATAATATAGGCCAACTTGAGGAGTGCTTGAATAATAAGAAGCTCTCTAGTGGCATTAATGCTTATTATGAGTATATATGGAAGTCGGCCTTAGAGAATATACCAAGTAACTTCTTCTATGTAGATGGAATAGTAGCAGGAGTTCTTTCACTTATAAACAAAAGGATCAATACCGGAGTCATATCTGATATTTACGGAGATTCCTCAATAAATGAAAATGCATGGAAGAGAATTCTTCAAAAACTATATCCTGTAGTTATTGAAGAGGATGGAGACTTCAGGGTATTCCATAATGATGTTAGAATTTATTTGGAAAAATATTTAAGGAAAAACTTATCTACATTTATTGAGGTCGCTAGTAAAATAGCGGACTACTATATATATAAAAGTACCGACGCTATTAGTAGGCACGAATTAGTATTTGGATTATTAAAATATGCTAAAAAGACAAAAGATTATATACGGGTATTTACAAAGGAATATGTTACTGAGGCAATTAAAATTGCGAGACCTATGGAGGAGTTAATAGAACAACTTGAGGAAACTCTGGAATCAATTATTGATATTGATGATTATAAAAGAATAATTAATTTCAGCTGTGCTGTTTCAACACTACATCAGTTCATACAATCATTGCAATGGGCAGATAGGGTGTATAAACCGGATATACCACTTCCTGATGTGTTAAATAGTGAGAGAAAGGTTGTGCATAAGTCATTATTAACACTAGAGGCATTTGTGAGTATGTTTGCAGATGTTCAATTATTGATTGAACACGAAAAAACAGAAAGGGCAGGATATATATTAGAAAAGTGGCTAAGTAATCTAACACCAGAAGAAATTATTGATATTTTAATAGAAAACCATCAGTTACTTGAAGAAGGTGAAGCCAACGGGCTAAGTGAGAGCTTAGAACATATACTAGAAAAGTGGGGAAGGTTCTGCCAATATACAGGTATAAATTATGAAATAATGGTTGATACAGAAAAGCCTTCAGAATTTCAAAAGCAAGCGAGATTATTTTTTGCTAAAGGGTGGTTAGATGAAGGTCAGAATTTCACTCGAGATGAGGATGTAATACAAACTGTAGATGGTATAAATTTTGGTTTTAAGGATGATATAGAGTCATTTATAGCAGCGATAATGGAAGCCAATAATGTTGATATGGTAAAAAAGTTGACAAACAAATATGAAGAAAGAGAATTTTCTACTGCCTTTAATGTTAAATTGGCAGCATGGGCTATATCGAATTTTAAGGAAGCAGAGTATGAGGTTCTGATTGATGATATAGGGGCTAAAGGGTTCTATTATGTAAAAGAACTACGGGATATGAGTGATAGAGATGTCTTCCCAATATACGCACTAATAGCATTTATATTATCATATAAGGAATGCAGCTTTGAAAAGATTAATGAGTTATATTTTGATGTATTTAAACAAGGCAAATCAAAGGAAAAAGAACGAGAATATCATGCTGCGTACTGCTTAGTTTCAGTAAGTGTTTATTTAGGTTATATAAATAAATGTATTAGCAAAAAACAAGCCAGTGAAAAGATATCTATAGCCAGTTATCAAAGAAATGTTATGTTTCTACTTAACGAAAATAATTTGATAGGCAGAATTGAAATTGGCGGAAATAAAGCAGAAGAATATCTATTAAATCATTATATAAATATAGCAAATAACATTGGACAGGAATTTTCAGATGCATTGCAGACTGTGTTATTAGAAAGAGCTCACAATTATAAGAACATTAGGCATTTGGATATATACTGGACGTTCCTAAGGCGTTTAGGAAAACTTAAAGTATTGGAGGGTATATTTGATTATTGGATGTCTGAGGATGGAGTAGTGTGGGATCAAGAAATAGCAGAGATGACTGAAATTGCTGATGGATTTATAATCAAAGCTTGTGAATTGGGCTGGACAGAAAAAGCAGAAAAAGCCAAAAATATCTTAAAACAGAAATCCATAGGATATGTTGGAAGTAAGGAATATTCTCTATATACGCCGCTTCAATGGTATAAAAGAATAGATATGATGACCAAAGGTTATTGGGATAGCCTTGGTTTGCACTTACTCAATATTTCACAAAATGCATCTGAGTTAGGGGATAACAGGGCTGCAGTTTCAATTGACTCGGCTGTCGCAGCTTCAGCAGGAAGAGAAGGATGTCAGTCCCTATGGAGATTTGCGAAATTAACCAACAAATGGGATAAACAATGGGTGCAAACAATATTTGATGGGGTGATAAGTGCATTAGAAAATAATCTTTTTTCAGTTGAAGAATTAACTACAATTTGGGAATTAGCCACAAGAATATTTTTTGTATATGATTCTGATGATAGGTATGATACTGATAATAACTTTAGAAAAATATATATTACTGATATAAAAGAGGGAATCCTATTGGCTGCAAAAAGGCTTGATTACTACAATATTGAAGATAACCTAGAAGAAATATCAGAGTATGAATATGGGTTGGAAAGAGTTGGCAAGGAGACTCATAGTTATATTATCCCTACCCGCTGGTTTGATTCAGATGTTACCAACAAAAAAGTAGTAGGAAACCTTGCTGATGATATAAAAAAAATGACATGTGAAGAAGCAAAAAGGTATGTGATTGAACAATTTATAACTAAAAGAAGTTCGTTCCGATGGGATTTTGTTGTTGAATTAATTCAGAAATATAAAAACGAAAAACCTGAGGAAATTAAGGAATGTGTAGCTGAGATGTATGAGTTATTAATGCAAAGAAAGGATGCCTATTCGTGGGATTGGGATGGTGCAAATAGAGGGTTCGAAGCTGTTTTTCCATATCTAGATGAGGAAAAAATTAAGGTGATATTGAGCAAACTTGTGATGGATTACTTTGCTTATGAAACAAGTGGAGATGAAATAAGAGTAAATCACATTAATAGTGATTTAGAGAATTTTTTATATTGTTATTATGAAACATTGCCATTAGAAGATAGTGTAAATGCTCTAAAGTTAATACTAGAAATGCATGCTGGTTGGCTAACCGGGAATGGTACTTTACCTTTAAAGACCTATTACACAAATAATGATGAATTGGATATACCATTAAACTGGATTGATTTCTGTAATAAAATCAGAGAGAAGATTTATTATTTATAATAAGAAAATCTAATCACTTTATAAGGAGAAACCCGAAGTCATTAGTACCAGGAAATGAATTTTGTATTATCCATAAAATTAGAATGGATAGTACTAAATAGAAATATGTAGTTTTACCACGTATAACCTTTCTTATCTGGGGACTGCTGGGGACTATTTGGGGACTATAGATACAAGAAAACGTTAAAAAACATCAAAAGATATAAAAGGTGCTATATTGACATTGCTGATATATCAAGGGTTGTAGAGATATAAGAAGAGTTACAAAATGCTATCTAGCAGACTACGAACCAGTTGGCTGGTTGGTATCTTCTGAGCATTATAATAACCCTAGAAAAAGTCTTCTAGGGTTATTAGCTATCTAAAAATATACACTAGATGGTGCATTTTAAGCCTGTTTTCAAGAGAGTATGAAATTATATCATAGAGTGAAGTAACTGCTAATATTATACCAAGGATCAAAACAAATGTACGCAAGTGAGGTGTTTGGTTATAGCTAGTTGTTGTAAAATACAAGCTAACTTCGAAGCAAACTACACCTTTTATTATTAATAATTTTTTTGAAGTATTTGTTTTTGAATTTTAAAAATCAAACCTTTCACTAAATAATGTTGGGGGACTGGAATAGATTTACCTTCAAAACCGGAATAAATCTAATTCTTTTGACACATCGATTATAGAAAGTAAGTTAATGATTTTATTCTTCTATAGGTGTGGGTTGCTCTTATAAGCATAAATTAATAATGTCCCTAGTAGCTTTTAATAGAGAGGTTTGCACAGGGTTTTAGTGAGAATAGGGTTTGTGCCACATCCTATATGAATGAATAGAAAAGACTAAAAAACTGGTTGATAGTATAGCTAATTAAGTGTATTTTATACTTTTTAATAGTCAAATTTAATTATTAAATCAAAAAAAGATCAGGAAAATTTTCTTGCTCTTTTTTTGTTGTTATTTGTTTTTGGCTTGCATAATTTAATTTCTTTATACTTTGCAAATTACTTCTTCATAAGTGTTTCTTCTAGAATTCTATCTAAATATGTTTTTTATTTTCAAAAGTTATACAAATCATTTTTTACTGTAATTTAGAAATATGTTTTGCTAATTTTTTTGAAACTAAAGAAATAATTTTACTAGACTTAATAAAAGTACAACAATAACACCAAAAATATAACAGTAAAAAAATGTAATATGAATTTCGCCTTTAAAAATAACTTTATCAATGTAAATTCACACAATTTAAGAAAAACAGTATAACAAAAGTGACAAAAGTAAAACATGGATAAATTAGTAAACAACTTTGTCCATGAAAAAGTATAACTTTATAGCTAAAAATATAACCTTAAATTTACAAATTGATTGTAATAGCTATAAATGAGCGATTTCAATTCAATAAATTTCCAGTTAATAAAAAAAAGAAAAACATTTATATAATCTCCTGTTATAATTAAGTTACCACACAAAACATAACAAAGGAGAAAAACATAAATGTTTAACAGCTCAATTGTAACAAAATCATCACCAATATACAAATTTTTAATTGAATTAAAAATAGCTCTGTATCTTACAACGCCTCAGATTCACCATTTAATATTATTTATAAATTCTATGGTGACCAAAGGCTACTGTGGAAAGATAACTGACGTTTCCGATTTCATGCCGGTTAGGCATAGGACTAATATTGGAAAGTTTTTATCTGAGAGCCCATGGAGTGAGGATTTTATTGAAAGAGCCCTAAAAAAACATGTAATTATGAGAATATGGGAAACATCTAAAACAACTGGTAAACCTATTTATGTTGTAATTGATGACACTATTTCAGAGAAGACAGTGCCCTCGTCAAAGGCTAAGAAACCTACTGAAAAATGTGGATTCCATAACTCGCATTTAAAAGGTAAAACAGTTTATGGTCATCAATTAGTTACCGTTATGTTATTGTGTGATACTCTTGTTTTGCCATACACTATGGAGATCTATGATAAAGTAAACATGAGTAAAATCCAAATGGCAATTGAGTTTATAAAATCCTTGCCACCTCCGGTAGATAAGGGTTATGTTTTATGTGATAGTTGGTATAGTAATAAAAAGTTATTTGATGTTTCTAAAGAAGCAGGCTACGCCTATATTGGAGGATTAAGAACAAATAGAGTAATATATCCAATAGGTCATGAAAGACTTGGAATCAAGCTTAACCGTATGATTAATACATTAACTAAGAATGATGTCAGCCTAGTCAAAGTTGGCAATAATGAGTATTATGTATACACATATAGGTGCAAGCTTAATGATATCAAGAACTCTTTGATTGCTCTTTGTTGGCCTAAAGAAGCTCTTTTTAAGGATGGTTGTTTAAGAGCATTTATAACCCTAGATACATCTCTCACTACAGAGCAACTATTAAATCACTATAAACACAGGTGGCCAATAGAAACATTTTTTAGGGAAACCAAAAAATATCTTGGATTAAATCATTATCAAGTTAGAAGTAGTCGTAGCATAAAAAGATACTTCTTGTTGCTAATGATGACTTACGTATACTGTGAACTAGAAGTAAGTAATGGCGCATTAAATTTTAGTGCTGGGCTTAAAATTGCAAGGAAACAAGCTAAAAAAGAACAATTATCTTGGATTTTTAATCAAGTTTCCATAGGGAATTCTCTTGAAACTATTTTTGAAACCTTAAAAATAGCCTAGGGTAGCTCATTTGAATTTTATATGGTAAATTTTGCATTTAAATTCGCTCATTTATAGGTAATAGAATATTTTCGGATAATATTTATCAAAATTTTTATATTATTTATCCAAATCTACTATATAAGGATATAAGAAGTTTGTCCAAAAATATAATAATGTTAATAAAGATGAATAGTAGAAATTAAAGTACTATTTTACGATTAAAAATTAGTTTTATTTTAATTTATCCAGAATAAGGACAATATTTCTTATAAAAATATGCTAAGGAGATAACAATGAAAAATGATAATAATGATGAAAATCAGTTTTTTCAAGAGCTTAATCAACATACCATGTATCAATCTATGATGAAAGAGCTAAATAATCATACTGTTAGGACTAACTTAGATGAAAATATCAAGTATTACAATGATTTTTGCGAAAAGGCTGAAGTAGTTAAAGCTAATTTTGTAAATGAGATGACTCGGCTGCATGAATTAAGTATTATTACTGACAAATTAAAGACTACCTATTCGATGGGTTTACAACGTTTGTAAAGACTATGTAATAAATATAAAAACGTTTAGTAAATTACATTAACCTTTACAAGCTAAATTTTTTGAGATATTAAAAAGGCCACAATACAGAAAATTATATTGTATGCCTTTCATTTGTATTGTATTAACTACTATAAATTATCCTAAATGAGAATATACACTCGTGTTGTTTAATATTTAATAGAATATATTACTTTTCGACTATTTTTAACTCTAACTATTGTTGTGCGGGTATTCTTACTTAGCTTAATTATCTCCGTACTTAACTTTTTATATTCTTTAGCAATCCTACTAGTTGTTTTAAATTCCTGAACAGGAACATTATCGAATTGAGCCTTTTCGATATTTGTATCTATACTAATAACTGTATTTAATAATAAATCAGAAAAGTTTTTTCTTACATATCTTTCGCAATGTGAAGTAATTATTTTTTCTCTAAGATCATATTTATTAAAAAGTATTTTCACACATTTTAATTTTTGATTAAATTTCTGTACTCCTTTTATAAAATCTAGTACTGTATCTATGTTTTCAACTCCAAAGCTATCGGTTGTAACTGGTATAATACAGATATCAGTTACATTAAGAACATTCATGTTAAGTGCTCCTAAGTTGGATGGTGTATCTATAATAATAAAATCATAAGTTCCTAGTTGTATCACTGGTTCTAATATAGATTTTAATATATTTTCTCTATTTAATTTAGGAAAAAATAACATTTCTATACAAAACATTTGATCATCGCTTACAATTATATCGATTAAAGGGTATTTTGTATTAACTATATGGTCCACTAAACTTTCTTCTTTAGTAAGTGCAATATATAAGTTTTTTGTTTCATTTAGGTCCAATCCGAAACTATGTGTCAAATTCGTATTTGAATTTGTATCTATTAATAATACTTTATTATTTTGAACTGAATATTCATACGCTAATGAACCTGCTACACTTGTTTTCCCACTTCCTCCTTTAATATTAAAAAGGCTAATTACTTTTGTAGAATTAAAATCTTCTATATACACTTTGTCCATTTCTATTCCTAACTTATCTGTCAATTTTTTTAGAATGTTTTTATTGTAAACCAATGTATTTTGGTAATCTAATTTAGTGCAAATATAATATCAACTCCCTGTTTATATATATAATTACATATTAATTAAGAAGAAGATTAAATCTTCTTTCTTAAAATTTATTAATAAATAAAAAAAGCTACCGTCAAGTATAGCTTTAGTAGCTATTTTGCCGATAACTACTAAAACCAAAATTCTCATTAAATTACTGTGACTTTATAATTATAGCATGTAAACTATCGTAAAACAAAAATCAATAATTAACTTATAAATACTGCATATTCTCCGCGAAAGGCGTGACTGTCAATCAAATTAGTGTATTTTTTAAATTATGGTTCATTAGTAGCATTACAACAATTGAACACAAATTCTTCTTTTTCTAAAATACCATGTTCTTGAATATCATAGCGATCTAACATAATTTGTTTATATTCTTCCGATGTTTATCGAAATTTGCCTACATTTTCTATAACTCTACAGTAAATCGTATTGATCCATCTAAATAAATTTGATTCATTTATGGCATAATTGCTCTTGCTAATACATTCACGCTTAGACCGAAAGCCGTAGCTATATATATAGGTTCTTTATAGTTATTAAGATTACTTATGCTAATGAAGCAGACGCACTTAATATGGATCTGTTTGGTAAGGAATGGAGAAATGATAACCATAATTAAAAAGGGAATATAATATAAGAGATTTTGCAACAATTGGGCAAGTTAACCTTAAAAACATGAACTCTAACATTATTGAGCAAAAATTGGATTAGAAGCAAAACTTAAGCATGCGTATACTGTAGAATTAGTAATATCTAAATTACTAGCTACGTTATTTATTGAGTCCGTAAGTGTTTTTTTATAATCGTATTTAATTAGTTTAATATTTCCAAAAATAAATATGGTAAAATTTATTAAAACTCATAAAGTGTCATAACTTAACAGTACTGACACCGATAATGCACTGATTAAAAATTAATGGGTAGAACGATGCCAAAACTTATGGTCAAAAGTATAAAATAAGGTTATTAACCGAATGTAAATTATGCTAAAAATATAGTTGGTTTGGGGCATGGCTATGGAGCTGTTGGGTCTTAAAAGAAATACATTCTACAAATTAGTAAAAAAGTATGAGGAGGACTAAAAGTGGCTAAATGTTATGTTTGTGAAGAAGAAATCAATAAAAAGAATGAAACCAAAGAACATATTTTAATAAATGCTATAGGAGGAAATCTTAAACCTAAAACACTAATATGCAAAAAGTGTAATTCAGAATTTGGTGAAAAAATTGATGCAGAATTAGCAAAACAATTAAATTTCTTTTCTAATATGTTGAATATAAAAAGAGATAGATATGCGTCACAAAATTTAGAATTAAAATCTAAAAAAACAGGAGAAGAAATACTTTTAAAACCTGGTGGGAAACCAATTAGGAGAATGATTAAAATAGATAAGAACTTAGATGGAAATAATAAAGGAGTAATTTCAATTTCCGCTTCAAATATGAGAGAAGCTAGAAAAGCATTGGAAGGACTTAAAAGAACATATGGTCAAATAAATGTAGAGGATACTTTGCTTAATTCAACTAAAACAGAGCATTATTTAAATGAAACCTATTCAGTTAATTTTAACATTGGAGGTGATAAGACATTTAGATCAATTTGCAAAACAGCTATAAATTTTTATATGTTTAATGAAGGTGAAAGAAAGTATATAGAGCATTTAATTCCATATATAAAAGGCGTAAAAGATATAGATTGCGTAAATTTTTACTACCAGAACGCAGATATAGTTTTTAAAAATGAAGATGAAGTAATGCATTCAATAATAATTAAAAGTAATAGTAAGCAAAAGTTATTATTAGCATATATAGAATTGTTCAATTGTTGTAAATTTGTTGTACTTTTAAATGATGATTATGATGGAAAAGATGTTGATAGCACATACTATTTTGATATATTAAAAAGAGAACAAGTTAAAAAATACAATAATTTTAATATCTCTAAAGATGTACTATCTAAAATAAAGGGGTGCTTGGAAATCCCTACACAAGAAATATTAAATGAATTTAATAAAGTACAAAGGATAATAGATAAAAAGCAATATTCTGGCCAAATAAATAAATTTTCGCAACAAGCATTAAAAAATTCATTAAGTAAATATCCCGAAGATGTAATTATAACATCAGAGATGATAGATGAGTTTGTGGATGAGTTAATGAAACCAATTTCTCCATTTATTGCACATATGATTAAAAAGTAGTCATAGGAAGGATAAAAGGTAGTTTTAAATACTCAACTTGTTCAATGTCATAAAACGAATATTTCACGACATTTTGTCGCTCACTATATGGGATTAGATTTAAAGTTAGTAACTGTTAATTATAACAATCATTTGAAGTATTACTATATTGACTGTCAAGCTTTTCAAGGATATGGTGAAGTATCATAAGGTATACAATTAGATACACTATTAGCACTACCATACATCAACATATTTAAGGTATCATAATGCATGCATATAACATTTAATACGTATCACTAAAAAGTGATTACATTAAGATGCACATATGATACAATATACTTAGTTAATTATTTAAAGAGAGGTATTAATGATATGAGAGTATATGGTTATCATAGAACATCTACACAAGAACAGCATTTAGATAGAGGTATAAATGCAATTAAAGAATATTGTACTATAAACAACATGGAACTAGAATATACATTTACCGATCAAGCTACAGGAAAGAATTTTGATAGACCAGATTATATTCAACTTAAGAAACAAGCTAAGAAAAATGATATTATAATTATAAGTGAAGTTGATAGATTAGGTAGAAATAAACAAAGCACACTAGATGAATTAAGATACTTTAAGGATAATGGCATAAGAATTATGATATTAGAGCTTCCTACTACATTGGTTAATTATAGTAGTATGAAAAATGATATGGCTGAAATGATGATGGAAACAATTAATAATATGTTAATAGAAATGTATGCTTCATTTGCCCACGCTGAAATGATGAAAAGAAAAAAGAGACAAACAGAAGGTATTCAAGCTATGAAGGATAGAGGGGAATGGGATAATTACGGTAGACCAATTACAATTAAGATAAATGATAACTTCAAGATTATATATAGACAATGGAAAGATGGAGAAATAACAGCAGTTAAAGCAATGGAATTGAACAATATGCCTAAAGCTACATTCTATAGAAAGGTTAAAGAGTATGAAGGTAGATAGGTTATAGTTAAGTTGTGCTATTACTTGTGATATACCAAAGAATGAAAGGTGAAACAGAAAAATAACTATATCAGTTAAGCATAAAATATTAATGGCTGCTTAATATTTTATGGACTTGTAAATATATACCACGGTAATGAGATGAAAGTTTAAGAAAGATGAGTTATGGATAATATTCATTGCAAATCTACAAATGGAAAATGTGATATGTTAAAGATGTAAAACTGATAAGATAAGTCATAGTTATGAAGCTCTGGGGTAATCTCAGAGCTTTATTTTTACCTAATTTTACAAATATTGAAGGATAAGATAGATTTATGTTGAATTAATATGTTAAAGAACGTAGTAGAACTTATTAAATAAATTAAGTCCGATAATAAGGGCGAGTTATTTTGGTTTAGAGGACAACAATCAGCAGCATATACTTTGATACCTAATATTCTTAGAAATGTTAAGGAAATTAAAAACCAATTTCATGAAGATATTGAGCCAAGAGGGGTTTCAGAAAGTAGGAGAGGGCAAATTGTAACTTATCCTAATGTTATGAAAATGCTTAACGAGTTCAAAAAAACAGCAACTCAATATTTAAATATTAAACCTAAAAATGATTTTAAATGGTTATTTCTTGCACAACATTATGGATTAGCAATGCCTTTGTTAGATTGGACAACTGATCCTTTAGTTGCATTTTTATTTTTAAAATATATTCTCTTGTGCTTATTATAGTTAAGTTGTGAAATTACAATAAATATATAAAAAAAGGAGGAATTTACTATGTTTACTGGTCTTAAAGAAAAGTTAAAGAACTTAGGAGCATCACCAATATTTTTTGTTGGTTCTGGTTTGTCAAGAAGATACATAGAAAGTCCAGATTGGTTAGGTTTACTAGAGAAAACTATGGAGGGTACTGGCATTAATTTTTCAAGATACAAACAAAAACATACATATAAAAATGAAATATCAAATAAAGATGAAATTAATATGGAAGCATTAGCACAAGAATTAGAAGATGTTTATTTTGATAAGATGCCAGAAGAAGAGTTAGAAGAAGGCGGTAGCAAAGGTTATTATTATAGAAAACGAATATGTAAAGTTATATCTCAATATTTCCAAGATAATAAAGATATCATGTTAAGTAATGAAGAAGTTATAGAGTTAAAGAAGACAAGCCCAGCAGCTATAATAACTACAAATTATGATGAAATGTTAGAAGAAATATTTGGTAAGGAATATACAACTCATGTAGGACAAACATCTTTGTTAACAAGTGTAGTTGATGGTGTTGGAGATATATATAAGATACATGGTTCAGTTAAAGAACCAAATAGTATAGTTATTACAAAAGACGACTATGATAAATTCTTTAATAAAGATATATATCTAAATGCAAAGTTATTAACATTATTCTTAGAATATCCAATTGTATTTTTAGGATATAGCATTAGTGATAGAAATGTAAAAAGTATATTAACAACTATTGTAAAAATGCTTCCTTATGAAAAAGTAGAAGAGCTGAAAAGTAGAATATGGTTTATTAAAAGGGTTGACAATGGTGCAGATAAAGAAGACGTAGAAAGGGTCCAATTAGATGATGGGCTATATATAGACATTAAATCATATGCTCTAAGTAATTATGGAAAATTTTATAAAGCTATAAATGATATTGCTATAAAAAAACTACCTATTAGATTTTTAAAGTATCTAAAAAATAATGTTTATGGGTTAGTATCAAGTCAAGAATATAATCCTAAATTAATAGATGTAAATATTAATGAAATAGAAAAAATTAATAATTTCAATGAAGGAAATAACTTTGTTGGTTTAACTTTTTCAACAAAAGAAAAGAAAGTTTTTAGTAATAAAATTGATATTTGTAAAGCATTTCTTAATGAAGAAGAAAATTATGACCCATTGAGCATACTTGGATTTAAAAAAGAAACAAACGGGTTCATACCTTTTTATAAATTTATTAGGACCTTAAAAGCTACTGAAATATTAGATTATGTAAAAGAGATTGTTTCTGAACAGTCAGATTTATATTTAACTATAGTTAATGATACAAAGGATTATAAAAAGAGTCTTGGTGCAGAAATGAATGGATTTAATTATCAAGAAGAAATAACTTCAAAAAATATTACTCGGTATATTAATGAATATATGAGCGATAAAGGAATATATTCTTCTCAAGAAGGGACAGTTAGAAAGCATCTTATGTTAAATATGTTAGAAAACAGACTTGATGATTTGTTAGAGGCTAATGATGTATGCTTTGAATATAGTAAAGAAATAACCTTAGCTATAACCAATTTAGATGAAGAGGTTGTTAAACAAAATTTTGAAAAAATAAACATAATAATTGAAAATATTAATACTCAAAGATACGATGGCATTTATAGAAATTTATTATGTTTTATTGATAAAGTTATATACAGAAATCAAATAGAGGGTATTAATTTTTTAAGTGCGTAAAAAGTTATAATATATTTAAAAAAAATGTATTATATGCATTTAAATTTAGATTTTTAGAAGTTTGTCGATACCTCCTCACAAAGGTGACAGGCACTTGTTAAAAAATGTAACCAGTAATTTTCCTCGGTTTATTCCATCGCTATGCTAAAGTGATTTATATCGAAAAATATAGAAATGCAAAACTTTTTGAGTTGCATGAGAATTGCATAAATTAAATAGCGCGCTTCATAATGTTGGAGGGGATAATATTTACGAATGAGCACGTTAAGCAGTGAACTGGTAGTTCTTGAGAACTTCCAATTTTCAATATAACGTGGAAGTATAGAAAAAAATGAGAGATATTCATTAGGCTAATAAGTAAGAGGTTTCTTGTTAGAAACAAGAAAAGATCATCATGATTGCAGGTTTAAAAATTTTTACGTTGACGCTGTGTGATCTACTTCAAAAATAACTCAGGTAAATTAAAGGAAATATCAATTTTTACTATGGACATCTTAGTAATTGTGCAACGTAAATCAAGCTGAACTCTTATAATTGCCTTATATCATCCTTTACGATATTAAAGACATCTTGTATGATTAATTTAAGATAGAACGTTGGGGAGGGATATATTATGTCTGAAAGTCAGCCAGTATATAAGATACCTGTGGTATCATATGATGTGAAGTCAAACCAAAGCAGAACCAGAAAATATGAAGTGAGTTTTGGAGAAGTGGATTGGGGAAAAAATGGTGAAACTGAATACGCGGTTTACACCCGAATCTTGCTTATCAAAGAGGGAAAATGGCAATACCAGAACTACCCAGCACATGTCCTAGTTACGCCTGGTCAAGATGGAAAGAGTGATTTTGATAACATTATGGAAAAAATAGAATTAATAAGGAAAAATTATTTAAGTAAGAATTGAAGAACAATAGCATATTTTATAATTAATTTTATTTTATATTGTTTTATGCTTATTTAATAAGTTTTGAGAACGTTGAATGTAGTCAGAACACTAGGATTAAAGTAACTGAACATGCATAATTGAGAAAAGAAATGTAAGATAACAATAGAAAAAAAGCAAGGATAAGGAGGAGTTTTTTACTTGAATAAAAGAATTGATGAGCAATAGGGAATATGAACGCAGTAACGGAGGGGGTTTAAAAGAACTAAAATAAAAAGGCAGGGAAATTCATTACCTTTTTATTAGCTTTAAAGTAAGCCTATATTTTGTATTATTATATCAAGTCCGAAGGATGAATTTCATAATTCATCCTCGGCCATATTAATCTTTATAATTTTTACCTTTATACTCATAAGTTATAACAAATTTTCCATGAACTTTCTTTATGGATAAATAACTACAAGTTAAAAGGGAGTAGAAAATAATACTAAGATCTACGACCTGAATTAAATCCAGGTTAAACATATTCAATCTCCTTTAAGTTTCATCAATATACATTTAATTATAACAAATTATAGTAAAATTTATACAAGTAAATTGTGGGAAAATTAAAAGTATGAAAATACCTATACAAGTAAGATATATAAGATATTAAGAGTAAATAAGTAATAAAATTAAAGGAGAGATCAAATATGAAAGACAACGAAGAAGCATTACTAAAAAAGTCATTTAAAGAGCTAGGGGATGATATAACAAAGGGACTAAATGCTATTATGTCAGCAAACGTAACCACGCTTAATAAAGAGAAATTGAAGCACAAAATAACTGTATTAAGGGCAACTAAAATGAATACATTTTTAGAATATACTAGAATAAAGAAATTATATGAATCAGCAGAGAAAAAAAGTGATAAGAGCGTAGTGGATAAAATATGGCAGGCTAGTATGAAAAAAGATATGTTATCATTTAATGATAGCTTAACAAAACAGGAGAATAGGCTTATAGAATTAGAAGAGAAAGCTAAATAATATAATAACGGAAGTTAATAATGGTATGGGTAGCAACAAAAGTAATAGTTATAGCAGCACCAATACTAAATCTAATAACAGATGTTTTAAAATATAAAAAATAATTAGGGAGTTCATAACAGGACTCTTTTCCATACATAAAATCTTTGTTCTTTGAATATAAAGTATGGAGGTGATTAAAATAATGTTTGAACGAAAAATAGCTAAACTAGGTAAAGATAAGCAATATATGGATGTGACTTGGGCTGCATTAGAGAAGTACCCAAAAGATTATTCAATGCAATTGAAATATGTAAAAGATCATGGAACTAAGCAACAATATGCCTTTTGGATGGTAGATAGACTTCAAGATTTAAGTTATCTAAAATCGGGAAAAAAAATAGAAATTAATTGTAGTGATATTGAATTGATTTTCAGGTCATTCAAGGACTCACAGAAACATATGCAACCCAATTTACCAGAAGGAGTTTATAATTATATAGTTAATAGGATGGAGGATTCTATATTAGATATTGTCAATAAAATAGAAAACACTTAAAGAGCTCATAATAGGGCTCTTTTTTCATACATAAAATCTCTATACTTAGAATATAAGGTATATGGGGGGTGGTAAATATGTCTAACAGTAAAGAAGCGTATAAATGCGGAAATTGCAAAAGTGATATATTTAACATAATACAAGAAGATACATTATTTGATGAAAACAATACTACACTTTTTAAGATAGTATGTGCAAAATGCAGTGTTGAAATAGAAAACAAAATAAACTCGAACACACTTCTGATTTTAGACAAAACTAAGGATAAGATTGATAACTTACAAATGAGTATGAAAACTGTATTAGACCAATTCAATGTTATAATTAAATCTAAAGCAGAATTAAAAGAAACTGAAGAAATATTAAAATCGATAGATTATATGACTAGTATTCAGCAAACAATAATAAGTTTGCAAAAGGATAAATTAGTAAGCAATGTTTATAATTCGGCATATATAATTATGCATAATCTCCCTAAAAACACAGAAGCAAATGACTATATTATGAGTACTGAAAATAATCTTCTATTTTTTGATATTAAATTAAAACAGATAAAGCCACTAAAGGAAATTGGAAATATCCGATTAAAAAGCTATGATGGTCAGTCAATAAACATAAGAGTTAGTACAGTCTTAGATGAATTGGAGCTGGTAAGAACTTTTACCATAAACGAACCGTTAGGAGTATACGAAGTTTTAACATATCTTGACATGAAAATTAATTACCCTCAAAAAAAGATTGGAAATTAGTCAAGGAGTCCTATGAATGACTCCTTTTTCATGCACAAAATACGAACAATTTATTATTTATTATTTTTTATACTCTAAGCCCTTAATATTTTTCAAATCTGTTAGATCCTTTCCTATATAATCTAAAAAATTTTTTCTATTTGCATAGCTGGTATTATAAGTGAATAAAGTACTCTTTTAACATTTCTTTTAATTGTTTTTTTGTAAGCTTCAACTATTCACCCTCCTTAATCCTTAATTTTATTTATTTTTTACTCAAGTTACTATTTTATCATTTCATGTGATAGTAGTGTAATAATTTTAAGCATGAGTTTAGAAAAAATCTAGCTTTAGAGCTTTTTCTATTTTAGAATATATTTGACAATAAATGGACATAACTAACATATATATAAATATGTATCTAATAAACATAACATTATGGAAATGTTAAGATATATAGTGCAAAATGTCGTTATTTAAGATAATTTGTAACAAATCTATGATATTAAAAGCTTGTACCATTTAGTATACAGAACTATAATATAAATATAGAAGTTATATTATGGTTCTGTATCATGCTAGGAGGTGTGATTATGGGAGAAATAATAAATTTATTTAAACGAATGGGGGGGAAACAGATGCCAAGTATATATGATGTAGCGAATTATTTTGTTACTAAAGGAAATTGCGAGGCAGAAGATCCAATTACTCCTTTAAAATTGCAAAAATTATGCTATTATGCGCAAGCTTGGAGTATGGTTTGGGATGAACAAGAATTGTTTAAAGAAGATTTTCAAGCATGGGTGCACGGTCCGGCTAATTATAATTTATATATAAAGTACAATGATGTCTCTATGAATTCTACAATTTGTAGGGTTGATGAGGATTTCAATATAAATATATTTTGTGAGAAACAAATAGAAACCTTGGAAACCGTTTGGGATGCATATGGAAAATTTGTTGGAAGTTATTTAGAACAATTAACTCATCAAGAAAAACCGTGGAAACAAACAAGAGGAAACTTGCCACCGGGTATGAGATGTGATAAAGTTATTCCAAAATATTTAATGCATGAGTTTTATTCAGAGTTAAATGGGTAAAAAAATTAACACTAAGGCACTACAACTACAAAAGCAGAAATCTAGAGACATTTCAACAGAATTAAAAGATGTTGATTATAACTTAAGAAAAGGTAAGGTAGCATTTGAAAATGTTGCGCATAGTGGGTGTTCAATTACTGATTGGCAAGGAAGTGAACTAAAACTATTAATTGATGCATTTAAGAAGTTAGAAACTTTAACATGGAATCAAATCATGTTAGATAATGGATTAAATTATGAAAGAAATAAATTTATTGCAATAAAACTTCCAAGTGAAATCCCAACTGATGCCAAACTATGTTCCTTTAGAGTTAATCAAAAAAAGCGAGTTTATGGATATAGAGCTCAAGAGTTCTTTTATATTGTATGGTTTGATAAAAATCATATTGTATGCCCTGAGAATAAGCAAAAGAAATATACTGCATAAATATAAGTTTAAACATATCCCCCTTGCTTTAGCTAGGGGGTTTTTATTTTTTTGTAGTAAATATAAAAACAGCCTTTCAGCTCAATTCAAGAAGCGTTTAAAGTTCTTGCCATTACTTTACTTATTCCACAATAAAATATTCGAAACTAATTGAGTCATAAATTATTTGCCCCTTTTTTTGCCCCTTATAGGTTAAAATAAGTAGGTATTACCTAAACTTAGTTAAAAAGTAAAATGACTATTTAGAAGTGATTGACGGGTTTTTAAACTTAGTAAAAACTGTTTCTGTCGAATCTGAAGGTCGAGGGTTCGACTGGAGGGGCTAAACCATAGTGTATAAACCAAATTAAGCGGTGGCAGATTCATGGTTTGCCACCGCTTTGCCACCGCTCTATAAAATATTAATGAATAAAGATAGTTATAATTTAATATAAAAAACCGGTTAAACACAGTATAATCAAAGCTTAACAGATATATTAAGATATAATAAAATTCATAAAAATATTAGAAAAATCAAATACAGAACTCGGCTTATAGACTTACTCTCACCATTGAAAACACTATGTTTAATACAGAGTGTTTTTTGTTTTGACCCTGTTTTGCCACCCCCAAAATATCATTTGATTTTTAATATTGTAGCTATTCTCTTTTCAAATATTATTTTTATTATGAATTGAATATTAATAAATATAAATCGCCAATAGAAGTAGTTTTTTTATAAGTTTCATAATCTATAAATGAGAATAGGTTAATGAATCAATATCAATTATTGTTATTGAGCGAGCATCATATTCTATTAATCCATCCTTTCTCATTTTATTTAATTCACGAGAAAGAGAGGGTCTTTGAATTCCAAATTTTTCAGCAAGTTCTTTTTTAGTGTAGTCTAATTTAATGGTTCTACTGTTTTGCGAGAAGCTTTCATATATTAAAAAATCAATTATACATTGTCTTATAGTTTTCATAGATAAGGATTTGATTTTATCTGTTAATATTAAAGTTTTATCTGATATTGAACTGAGAAAATTATTTAAAAAAGCCACATTAACTTGACAAAGCTTCAAAATTAACTCTTTCTTTATATGGAGGATGATAGCATCAGTTTTTGAAATAACTGTCATAGGATAAAAGTTCCTATATGAAAAAAGCAAATTTTCACCTAAAACATTACCAACAGTAAAATCAGTAATAGTTAATACATTGCCCTTTGAATCAATTTCTTGAACTAATATAGTCCCTTTTAAAATTATGTCAAAGCGAGTGCATTTTTCATTTTGAAAATATATCACAGAATTTTTTTTATAGTTTTTAATTTCGTATAAGTTTTTGGTGAACAAATGATTTAGATCTTCAAAAGAAAGATCTTTAAATAAATCAATGGTTTTAAGTAAAGGAATATAGGTTAACATAAATTAATTAACTCCTTATTAAAGATTAGTAACCATGGTTACCGATTTATATTCTAGATTAAATTATAATACATGTAGAGATATTTTGAAAGGGGAAATTAAAATGATAGAAAGAAGTTATAAATTCAACAAATGTATTGAAAGAAACGTTGAAAAAACTATCGATGATGACAATTTACTTTTAATGCATATGACACTGACTAAAGGAACCGGTCTGGCGGAACACTTCTCTAATTCTAATGTATATATGGTTATAATAAAAGGTATATTGACTATGCAACTAGGCGAAGAAGAAGAAAAAGAATATCAACAGGGGAATATTGTGAATATACCTTATAATATTAAAATGAATATAAACAACTTTAATGAAGAAATTCTTGAATTCTTCGTAATTAAAGCACCTAACCCTAAAGATTATGTAGGTAATTAAGATGGACATATTTACCATTGCACTTTGGATTATTACTGGAATATGGTTTATTTGGTCAATAATTAAAGATAAAAAAAGAACATTAAATTCTATTAAGATGTCTAGTGGAATGATGAAAAATATGATAAGCCAGATAGTTGGAATACTATTTCTAATTGGCTTAATATTAACTTTTATTCCGCCCGATACTATAAAGCAATATATGGGTCAGTCTAATATTTTTATATCAACAATTGTTTCGGCTTTTGTAGGAAGTATAACTTTAATACCTGCTTTTGTTGCTTTCCCACTGGTAGGGTCTCTTGTAAATGCTGGAGCAAATATAGTTCCAGTGGTTGCATTTTTAACAACACTTACTATGGTAGGGATAGTTACTTTTCCTCTTGAAAAAAGAGAATTTGGTTTAAGGTTTACTGTGGTAAGGAACTTTTTGAGCTTTATTTTTGCCATTGTAATTGCACTAGTAATGGGGGTGATAATGTGAACAACATTAGAGCAAAACTAAAAAATAATATGTTTTTAACGTTAGTAATTACAACGTATATAGTGCTAGGAATTCTAATGCCAAGCAAAGCTATCCAGTCTTTAAATAATAGCTTATATTATATAAAGGAAATGCTTTTAATAATGCCAGTTATATTGATACTAACCTCCCTTATTGAAGGCTGGGTTCCTAAAAAATCAATAGAAAATGCTTTAGGTGAGGGTTCAGGGTTTAAAGGCTTTATATTTTCTTTCTTACTTGGAAGTTTTTCAGCGGGACCCATATATGCTGCATTTCCAGTGTGTAAAATGCTATTGAAAAAAGGCGCTAGTGTTGCAAGCATTGTTATCATACTTAGTACTTGGGCAGTAATTAAAATACCAATGCTGGCTAATGAATCAAAATTTTTAGGACCTAAATTTATGGCTATAAGATGGGTTTTAACTACTATTTCAATTTTTATTATGGCTTATATTACTTCAAGGTTACTAAAAAAAGAGGATATACCAATGGATGATGTTTTGACTAATGAAGGAGATCTTGTGCTTAATGTAAATAAGCAATATTGCATTGGGTGTGGACTATGTACAAAAATATCACCAGAGACTTTTGTTATGGGAAATAAAAAGGCAAAGGTTATTATTAAGATATCAAAATTAGAGGAAAATGAAAATATAAAGGCATCAATAGGCAAATGTCCAGCTAAGGCTATTGGATATAAAAAATAATATAGCTAGATATGAAATAGTAAGGTTTAGATTTATGGTTTTGCGTCCGTTTAAATCAAATAAAAATTAGCACTAGCTTTAGCTAGTGCTAATTTTTATCAATAATACTATTACTCAATTGTTATGGCATTCACAGGACACTGTTGCTCAGCATCTTTAGCGCTTTCCATTAACTTATCTTCAATTTCATTTTCACATGCTTCTGCCAATCCATCATCATTCATCTCGAAAATTTCCGAGCATACCGAAGCACACAATCCACATCCTATACATGTATCCTTATCAACAAAACCTTTCATAAAATTAACCTCCTCTATTAATGCATTATTATTCTACTTTTTCAAAATCTGACTTTGGTACTCCGCATAACGGACAAACCCAGTCTTCAGCGATATCTTTGAACTTTGTACCAGGAGTAACCCCGCTATCACTATCTCCTTCTACGGGGTCATAAATATAGCCACATACTGTACAAACATATTTTTCCATAATAAACCTCCTTAAAATATGATTAGATTTTTTCTATAACATTCCTTCCAAAATCTCTGCATCTGTTTAATCCATCTTCATCTGGATTCCACAATTCTCTTATTCCTTCATTTATTACCTCAAAACCAGCTTTATTTAAATCTTCAGTAATTATCTTTGTTGACTCGCCACTCCATCCATAACTGCCAAAGGCAGCTGCACTCTTTCCTTTAAATTCAAGTCCCTTAATCATTTCTAGTATTGCCGCTGTTGAAGATAATATTCCTTTATTTATTGTTGATGAACCAACAAGCAACATTTTTGATTTAAATACCTCTGTAATAATATCATTTTTATCACCTTTAGATGAATTGAAAATCTTTATTGTAATATCACTATTTGAACTTTTTATACCTTCTGTTATGGCTTCAGCCATCCTTCTTGTGTCATTCCACATTGTATCATAAATTATTGTGATTTGATTTTCTTGATAATTTTTTGCCCATTCCATGTATTTATTAACTATTTGCAATGGATTGTCCCTCCATATTACCCCATGACTAGGACAAATCATATCAACTGGTAAATTAAAGCTTAATATCTCTTCTATTTTTCGTACGACAAATTTACTAAATGGAGTTAAAATATTTGCATAATATTTTATTGCCTCTTGATATAATTCAGCTTGATCAATTTTATCATTATACATAAACTCTGAGGCATAATGTTGACCAAAACCATCATTACTAAATAGAATGTTTTCACCTGACATATATGTGAACATAGTATCTGGCCAATGAAGCATTTTTGCCTCTATGAATGTCAATTTGTTCTTACCTAAATCTAAGGTATCTCCAGTTTTTACCTCTACAAAGTTCCAATCCTTATGATAATGTCCCTTTATTATTTTAGCACCACTTTTTGTACAATAAATGGGGGTGTTAGGTATTTCCTTCATTAAATCCGTAAGTGCACCGCTATGGTCACTTTCAGAGTGATTCATTATAATATAATCAATTTTGTTTAAATCAACTTCGTTTTTTAGATTAGCTATAAATTCTTTAGAGAATGGGCTCCACACGGTGTCCATCAATACTGTCTTTTCATCTTTAATTAAATATGAATTATATGAAGAACCTTTATGTGTAGAGTATTCTTCACCATGGAATGAGCGAAGCTCCCAATCAATTTTTCCAACCCAGGTTACAGTATCACTTATTTTAAAACTCATTTAATACCCTCCATTCAACTACTTTTTAATTTCACTAATAAATCATTTACATTCGCATTCAATAAATCTACGTCTGAAAATACAATTTTCTTTTTTATTGCAGCCTTTAATAAGGTAGAATATTTATTATCTCCAATTACAATGGCACCTATTATTTTATTATCTCTAATAAATAACCGCTTATAACGCAACCCATTGGGGTCCTCTTCCGTTATTGTTTTATCACATTGGTCTTCATCTACCTCACCCATGGAGAAAAGTGCTATATTGAAAGCATTTAATATGGTAATTGGTACAACCTCTTCGTAGACCACATTTTTACCTGCAATATTATATCCAGCTGTTTTTCCTTGTTCAATAGCAATGTTCCAAAGTCCCACTATTCTTCCATTTAACTCTGCTACATCCCCTGCGGCATAAACATCTTTTATATTTGTTTCCATTTTCTCATTAACTAAAATTCCATTGTTAGTTTTTACTTTTGTACCCTCTAATAATTTCTTATTAGCTCTTATGCCCACAGAAAAAATCACCATGTCACTTTCAATAATTTGTCCATTCACTGTTTCTACACCTTTTACCTTATTATCTCCAAGAACTTTTACTATGTGTGTATTTAAAAGCACTTTAGTTTTAAACCCTTCAATTGCAGTTTTAAGAATTTCGGATGCCCTTTTATCTAACTGACGAGGCATTAATCTTTCTTGAAACTCGGCTATGATAGAATTTTTACCATATTTATTAAGACTCCAGGCTGTTTCTATTCCTTGTATTCCACCTCCTACATTTAATATAGTTGTCTTATCATTGACATTATTTTGTATATCTCGAATATTATCTAATTTTCTTATGGTATAAACATCTTCCTTATCAATACCATCAATAGGTGGCATAAAGTTTTTTGAACCATTAGCGAGCAATAATTTAGTATAACAAAATCTGTTTCCATCTTGTAAGAAAATTTCACTCTTAATGATGTCAATTCCAATGACTTCACTACTAAGATACAATTTAACATTATTGTGTTCGTACCAATCTTTTTTTTGAAGCATTATTTTTTCCTCTTCAAGATTATCGAACAAGCCTTTTGTTAACTTTATCCTGTAGTAAGGATAATATTTTTCATTTTGAAATATGAGTATATTTATATTGCTATCAGTTTCTCTAATTGCCTTAACTGCACTTATAGCAGCAACACCACCACCTATTATAACTATGTTATTACTCATTTTAATTGCCTCCATTATAATTGTAAAATACTTTTTTGAAAGTAAATAAATATTTGTCTAGCTTTACTCTACTTATTTTTTAACTTTAGTTTTAATTACAAAGTCATTGTTTATTTGATTCTTTAAATAACATTATACCCATATAGTTCAGTTTTTAATGTGATTTAAATCAAATAGACACACATAAAATAGATTAAACAATAATAAATAAAGTTATCTATTATAATGGTAAGGTATAATAATGCTACTGGTATATATATAATTGATTGAATTATCAATTAACTACTCAACGTAGAGCTTAGATATTGAAATATTTTAAAAAATAGGAGGGTTACATATGCAAGGAAAAATGTTTTGTTTTCAATGTGAACAAACTGCCGGTGGAAAAGGTTGTACCAACATAGGAGTCTGTGGAAAAACACCGGAAATTGCAGCACTGCAGGATTTGCTCATTTATCAACTAAAGGGAATAAGTTGTTATGCTACTAAACTTTTATCTAAAGGTGAAAAACTTGATAAGTCATGGGTTTCATTTATTGAAAATTCATTGTTTATGACATTAACTAATGTAAACTTTGATCCGAAGTCTCATATGGATATGCTTAAAAAATCTCAAGTAATAAAAGAAGATGCCAGGAAAAAAGCATCGGGAGAAGAAGTAAATACAAAAGAGGCTTTATATAATCTAAGTGATACTAAAGAGCAGATACTTGAAGATGCTAAAAAAGCAGGAGTTATGTATGATGATGATTTAGATGCTGATATCCGCTCAGTTCGCGAAACTATAAAATACGGTTTAAAAGGAATTGCTGCTTACGCGCATCAGGCTAGATTTATTGATTATAATAGCGATGAAGTAGATAATTTTTATTTTATAGCTTTAGCAGTACTTACCGATGATAGTTTAGGTCTTCAAGATCTTATCAAGTACTTAATTAAGACTGGAGAGATGAGTGTTAAGATTATGGAGCTATTGGATAAAGCTAATAATGAGAAATACAACTCACCTACCCCTACAAAAGTTAATGTAAACATTAAAAAAGGACCATTTATCGTAATTTCTGGCCATGAATTAAGAGATCTTGAAATGTTACTTGAGCAAACAGAAGGCAAGGGAATAAATATTTACACACATGGTGAGATGTTACCTTCACATGGATATCCTAAACTAAATAAGTACAAACAATTGGTAGGTAACTTTGGAGGAGCATGGCAAAATCAACAAAAGGAATTTGATGGCATACCTGGTTGTATTCTTATGACAACAAACTGCTTAATGAAACCAAGAGATTCTTATAAAGATAGAATTTTTTCAACAAGCGTTGTTGGTTGGGATGGAGTAAAACATATAGCTGCTGATGAGAATGGTCATAAGGATTTCTCTGAAATGATAAACAAGGCGCTAGAACTTGGTGGATTCCAAAAAGATGAAGAAGTTAAAGAAATTCTAGTTGGATTTGGACATAAAGCAACTTTGGCTCATGCTGAAACAATAGTGAATGCAGTTAAAGACGGTAAAATTAGGCATTTCTTCTTAATTGGAGGATGTGATGGTGCAAGAACAGGAAGAAATTACTACACTGAATTTGCAAAGCAAGTTCCGAAGGATTGTATTATTCTTACCTTAGCTTGTGGAAAATATCGTTTTAACAAATTGGAATTTGGCGAAGTAGCAGGACTTCCAAGATTACTAGATATAGGTCAATGTAACGATGCATATTCGGCAGTTAAAATAGCTTTAGCACTTGCTGATGCATTTAAATGTGGTATTAATGATCTACCACTTGCAATAGTTTTAACTTGGTACGAACAAAAGGCTGTTGCAGATTTATTGGCATTACTTTCACTTGGTGTAAAAGAAATTTACTTAGGACCAACTTTGCCAGCTTTCTTAAGCCCAAATGTATTACAATTCTTAGTTGACACTTTTGACATTAAAGCAATAAGCACACCAGAAGAGGATTTAAAACAAATATTAGGATAATATAAATAGTTTAAGAGGAGATGTTGTTATGGATAAGTATGTTTGCATAGTATGCGGGTACGAGTATGACCCTGAAATAGGAGATCCAGATGGTGGAATAAAACCAGGTACTAAGTTTGAGGATATCCAGGAAGATTGGGTTTGTCCATTATGTGGAGTTACAAAATCCGATTTTGAAAAAATGTAATATAGTTTAAGTGTTAATAGCCATTAAAACTAACTAATAAAAAAATATATTAAAAGTCAGGAAGATCTAATCATTAAATGGTCAATTTTCCTGACTTTACTTTATTTAAAGCTTAGTTTATTGAAGTAAATATTTGTATTATGTATAGCTTAAGAGAAGAAGTATTTAATGGTGAAGGAGTCGATATAAGTAAATGTTTAAACGTTATATCTGCAATGGTGATTGTGAAATGTATTTTAGTAATTTATTTAATTCTTTAGAAGAAGGTTTTATGTTGAGTGAGGCCATTTATGGAATTGATGGAGATCTTATGAACTTTAAAATATTAGAATTAAATAATTCCTTTGAAAGCATGTTTGGCATGAGTAAAGAAAATATTATAGGCAAAACAATAAGGGAAGTATACCCAAATATAAATTCAAATTGGATTGATGCATGTGGTCGAGTTGCGCTAAGCGGCAAAGGCACACATCATAATATATATTTTGAAACTTTAGACAAGGATTTTAAAGTTAATATTATTAGTCCAACTAAAGGCCAATTCATTATTTTTTTAAATGATATTACAGATATTATCAAAGCTAATGAAGTGTTAAAAAAGCAATCTATATTGTTTGATAATGCGAAGGATATAATCTTATACCTCAAGTCGGATGGGGGTATTATTGATGCAAATAAAACTGCGGTTAAAATATATGGTTACTCCCACTCAGAACTCTTAGATATGAAATTACAAGAGCTAAGGCATCCTTCAACTATGAAAGACTTTGAATATCAAATGAAAATTTCAGAATTAGAAGGAATAGTGTTCGAATGCGTCCATATTAAAAAAGACGGTACAAATTTCCCTGTAGAAGTGAGTTCAACAACCACAGGCATAAACGGTGAATTGTTTCGTGTTCATATTATTCGTGATATTACTGACCGAAAGAAATCAGAAGAAAAAATTGAATACCTTGCAAACTATGATTCGCTAACAAATATCCCTAATAGAGGATTTTTAATGTACCAATTTAATAAAATACTAGAACAGGCCAAAAGAGCTAACTCTAAATTTGCAGTAATGCTTTTTGATATAGATAAGTTTAAATTAACAAATGATATACATGGTCATAATGCAGGGGATGAGGTTTTAAAAAAAGTAGCAAAAAGACTACAAGAAGTTGTAAGAAAAGCTGACATCATCGGAAGACTTGGAGGAGATGAATTCCTTGTAATACAACCTTTTATAAAAGACAAAGATGATGCTTTAATACTTGCCAATCGAATACTTGATTATGTAGCTAAACCTGCGAAATGGAATAATGTCAATTTGGATGTATATATAAGCATTGGGATCGCCATATATCCAGAGGATAGTGGCAACATGGAAGGGCTTATTCATAATGCAGATAGTGCAATGTATTCTATTAAGAAAAAAGGTGGCAATGACTATAATTTCTGTAGTAGAATGAATCTTTAATTTGTGATTCAAATCATATTTATAACATTTAAAATTAAGTACAATTAGTGTATAGTAAATAATTAAGAAAAAATTACTTCGACAAAGGAGATTTTGATATGAAAGGTTTTGTGGATAAAGATGCTTGTATTGGATGTGGTTTATGTGAAGGAATTTGTCCGGAAGTTTTTAATATGGGTGATGATGGAAAAGCAAGTGCATTGGAAAGCGATATTTTGGAAATATTAATTGAGAGTGCAAATGATGCAAAACAGCAGTGCTCAGTTGGAGCTATAATTGTTGAATAAATATTAATAAAAGGAGGAAATATCATGAAAATAGAGAAAATATCAGATAAAATAACTTATAATGAAGAAAAATTCACTAAAAGAATTATTTTCAAGGAAGATAGAGTTCTCAACTTTGTTTTAAATTTTAAACCAGGTCAAGGAGTTCCAGCTCATAATCACGAACAAAGTGATCTTATTATTCAGGTTCTTGTAGGTCAAGGTGAAATGGGCGTAGACGGCATAAATCATAAAATTACTCAAGGTGATGTTATACACTGCAAGGGTACTGAAGTTTTTAGCTTAACAAATACGAGCGATAAAGATATGTCATGTTTTGTAATACTTGCTCCAAACCCATCTCCAATGTATTCAAAAGAAATATAATTTATAATTGCCTGAAACAATAACATTGTTTCAGGCAATTATGTCTAAGGATAATGTCGATAATATAGGTAAGAGAAGCGAAGCAAATTTTATATCCTTTACATCTCAACCACATTTTAGAGAAAGCATGTATTAAAACACAAAACAATTCATTTATCGATACCATTATTAATGTTTCCAATTCAGTTTGAAATCAGCAACTGACTTTATTTTCTATTTTTTACACACCTAAATATTGTTTTTTATGTAAAATCTCCATAAAAAATTCTTTGCTTCTTCTGCATAATCAATACCAATTCTCTTAGTTTCTATAATTTCGACTATTTCTTTTTCTACAGAATCTTCAATATATAGTTTACTTGTGCATAAATCTTGGTTGTTGTTTTCTTTATTTATGCTCATGGCTATGCACAGCTTAGATGGGCCCGAGGTTAAGTTTTTAATTTGAGCTTTTGTAAGTTCATTATAAGTTTTTTTGTATCTGAAATTTGATATTAACTCTAACCCGGCAATTGGTTCAATAGCTCTAATTAAGACCCCTTCTGGAAATCCTTCTTCTTTTGTTATTACATTAAAACAATGATACATCCCATAAATGAAATATACGTATGCAATTCCGGGCCTACCATATAGTGTAGTAAGTCTAGGTGTTATTTTACCACCATAAGCATGACATGCCTTATCTATTGATCCAATGTATGCCTCCGTTTCTACTACCTTACCGCTTAGCTTTACTCCATTAACTTCATGTACAAGTATTTTCCCTAAAAGTTCCCTGGCAACCTGCAGTGTTTCTCTGGCATAAAATTTCCTGGTAAGTTTCTGAGGATTTGGTGTCACCCACATGGCAAGTGGAATATTTTTATTTTTAATCATATCGACATCACTCCAAAGTACATTTTATTTTCTTGAATTCAATTAATTGTTCTATAGCTCATTGGTATTACTAAATTAGAGTAAAGCAGATGTATTCCCTTCATATACATTCTTTTATTGTAACATAACAACTTATTGTGAAAAAGTAAGTATGACTTAACACTCATACTTATTACTATTGGAATACTGATATTAGAAGTTTTTATTTTTAAACGAATATGATTAATCATACCATACTTCATTTCTCCTATTATTTACTTTTCTTTTGTAATTATAGTCGAATGATTACTTTTGTAAACAGCGGCAATCACAAATAAGATATCAAAGCGCTAATATACTCATTTATCTTTGGGTATCTTTTGCATCTTAAACTTTTGGTGCGGCATGCCTGACTATATAAATACCGCAATGAAATCCAGAAGATTATAGATTAAGGGTTGGTAATTACAGGATAATATTTAATAAAAATGAAAAATTAATTATATCAATTATTAGAATTACACCAAGGGAAGAAGTGTATAATAAATTATAAGGTTTGGAAAGATATAAATAACAGTAGGGACCTCTAAAAAGGAGAATGTGTAATGCAGGTTAATAAAATTATTGATTTTTTAGAAACAGATATCATAAGTGTTACTTTTTCATCTAATGGGTTAAAGTATTTATCTTTGAAAAGTAACAATGGTAATGAGCTTATAGATTTAAAAAGCTTTAGTGAGGAGAAAGAACAAAATCACATGATTCATTTGTTAGTTAAGGAAACCTTGAATTTCTTAGAAACAGGAGCTCATAATATGATGTTGGATTTAACAGATTTTACACCTTTCCAGCAAACTGTTTTTGATGCTGTTTCTAAAATTGGTGCAGGGAGTGTTTGCACGTATAAAGGATTGGCAGAGGCACTAGGAAAACCAGGTGCAGCACAAGCTGTTGGTAGTGCAGTTGCGAAGAACCCAGTTTCTTATTTTATACCAACTCATAGGGTGCTACCACAAAAGGGTATTGGAATATGTAGAAGTGGGGCTGGTTTTCTAAGGGAAAAGCTTTTGATACTTGAAGGGCATGATATTGAGAAGCTAAGGGGTAATTATGTATGCAAAAGAAAAAAGTGCTGTATGGAGTAATCAAAAAATAATTACTCTATCAGCTTAAGATTCAACTGTTATAGTAATTATTTTTTATGAACCATGGTTTATGAATAACTTAGAGAAAATGCGGTTTAATAATGTTAAATTATGATTTAGGTGTAAATCCACAATAACCTATCTCATCACATCTTTTTTTCATATCATTCCAGATGTCTTTTCCTTGTATAGATTCTATTGCTGTAGGATATAGAATATAGTTTTCTTTAAATATGTGGTCTCTCATGTTAAATACAATATATTTTGCTGATTCATCTACTTTTTGTTTGAATTCATTGAAGTTTAATTCAGAGGCCTCTTCTGCTGTCACTTTTAAAAAGTTTTTCCTAGTTTTTAAATCTTCATGCTCCATTCTCATAATTCGAGTTGGTCCAGTAATCTCTCTGCTTTCCATCTCAGTAAACAACACTTTTTCTTCTCTTTGGTGATGATTTTCTGCATCTAATATATTAAATATAATAGTCTTTAATTCTTTAATTTCTTCTAAACTGTTAATATATTTTTCAGTCTTTTGAATTTTAGAATTAATTTCTTCAAGTTGTGTCAAAAATCCAAGGATTTTATCGTGTTCAGCAATGAGGGTATACACAACATGACCCGGTTCAATCTTTGTTTTAATTTTATCAAGTTCGTCTTTTAAAACTTCCATGTGTATATCACAAAGATGTCTTAAATCTTGAGGCTTCATTCCTTTTTCTATTAAATTTTGCTCTGCAATTGAAAGTTCAATAGGACTTATATTTGAAACAATATCTAAGGCTTCTTTTCTTAAAGCTTCAGTTACACCTTCCTGGTTTAATTTTTGTAAAACTTCGGTTAATTTTTTTATTTTTTTGTTATCCATCTTTAAAATCTCCCTTTTATATCTATTTTTATAAATTTAGTTTCCATGACATAATTTTAATTAACTTTGATCTATAAGAATGTGATTTAAATCAAAACAGTAAAATTTATTACAGATTTTGCACTAGATATAACTTTGCGATTTCTAATAATAGTACTTACCCATCAATTTTATTTTTTTATTAAAAGCAGATATTTGGATAAAAATTAAGCTGCTTATATAATATTATAAACAGCCTATGGTTAACTTTATTTTTTTTCGATTCTATGAATAAAAATGGAACCTTCTTTTTTTACTGTATGAGCAAATTGAGGATTAATTGTTTGTACGAAAGTTTTAAACCATGAAAATCTAAGAGAATATAAGGTATCCACATTTGCTCCTGCAATCTCCCAATATGCTTTATGTAAGCATTTAATATTCTGCCACTCTAATACATCAACGTCTTTTATAGTTATATTATTTACATTATCACAAGGCATACCTTCAAGTATATATACATTAAGTGCCTCGTAGATATCAGGAGCTGTGGCAGTTTCATAAATATTTTTTGATTGTTTTGCTAACTTGTTAGCTTGATTTTCAAATACATTAAAGGCAATTTTTTCTGCTTTTTCACCGAATTTATTAATTAAATCCCCTAAAAGTTCTGATTGACGAGTTTCTGCTGCTGCTATTTTATTTTGTAGCCATCCATGTATGTTATCTGAGTCAATCAAGTCTTCAAGAGGGGCATCCTCTAAGGGATTACCATATTTATCATTAATATCATTTACAATTACAGTTACTTTTTCTCCGTATATTTCCCTAAATGAATTTATTAAATTCATTTCTAAATCCTCGGTTACCTTTATTTTATTGAATAATGAAGTGTGAATTGGTGCTAAAAATCTGCTCATTATAAATTCCTCCTCGTATAAATATTGATTTAGTATAAATTTATATCAATTAATCTGTAACATACTTCTTCTCAAGCATTTCTAAAACATTTATATATTCCTTTTGCACGTGATTTTCAGTTGCTATGGATTCAAGTTTTTCACAACTTACATTTATATCCACCATGTCAGCCTTACTCAATGCTCTTCTAGCAAAGGAATATATTAATTTATTTTCTTTATCAATATGTCTTGTTAATAAATCACTATAACATATAGAATTTGCGATTATATCAACTTGCGAATCTAAGTCGCCATTTTCAACTCTCAAAAGAGCTTCCTCTAAAAGTTTAATGTGTTGCCTTCCTAAATCATGTTCTATATACATTCCGGATAAGGGCCCTTTTACCATTTTTTCACCTAATTGAGTTTCCATCTTTTTAAATAGGACAACCTCTTCCTTATTGTGATGATGTTTATCGGCATAATTTCTAACAAATAAAATCATCTTTTCAAAAGATACAAAATCAACAGTATTAGTGTTCAATATTTCTATGCTTAATTTCCTAAATACTTTTAATCCTCGTGATATATATTTATGCTCATCCATCATTAAATCTATTGCATCCATAATTAAACCTCCTATTTTTTAATGAATTTATGTTTAAAGTATAATCGATATTATCAACTTCTTTGATAATAGAATACTATTTCTTATTCTATTATACGGTAACTTACGTTACGAGTTTTTAAATAAGATTAGTATCTCCCAAATTGGAGCTTTGTTTATTATTTCCCTAATTTATAAAAAAAATCAACCCCAAGGCTAATATAATAGCTTTTAGGTTGATTTGAAATTATTATTCTACATATGATATTAACATATCTATTTGTTTTATAATCAGTACTTTGTTGCCCTTAAGACTAATAATACCTAAGTCCTCAAATATACTTAACTTCCTACTTATGGTTTCTCTTGTTACTCCAACATAGTTCGCCATCTCTTCTCTATTAATAGGTAAGTTAATTTGTAAGCCTTGGCTTGTAGATATCCCATATTCTTCTCCAAATTCTAAAAGCATAAATGCAATTCTTATTTCTGCATCATTAGTAGCAAGATTTTGAGCAAGGTTTTCAGTCTGAGATAGACGTTTTGAAATAACTTGTAATAGTTTTAATGATATTTCTGGATTACTCATGATAATTTTATCCATATCTTGCTTAGTCAATGTACATATTTTAACGTTTGAGATAGCATAAGCGTCAAAATTACACAGTTCATCACTACTAAAGAGACTTAATTCTCCAAAAAAATCACCACCAGTGAAGATATGAATTATTTGTTCCTTACCTTCTTTTGTTAATTTAGATATTTTAACTTGACCTTCATTAATAATGAATAAGGTATCTGATTTTTCACCTTGACTACATAATACATCACCTTTGTTATAGACTTTGTTTCCTGTCATATTAATAATTTTTATAAGCTCGTCATCAGAAAGAAATGAAAATATCGGTACTTTCTTAGCGCATAGCTTATGATTACATTTTTCACAATTACACTTTTCCATATATATATCACCTACCATTTAATATCATAACATTTTTAATTTATTGTGGTCAAATAGTAATAAGTATAAAATTTTTATTTTTTCGATTTGTGATTTGAATCATATTTTTAGAATGAAAATTATTATAGAATGGGGTCATAGGAAAGCAGGAACAAGTTAAAACAAAGTAAAATATAGGAGGAATATATTATGAATGAAAACATTATGCTAAGCAAGGATATATATTGGGTTGGTAAGGTTGATGATAGGGATGTACCTTTTCATAGATTAACTTTAACTAAAGGTACAACTTATAATAGTTATTTATTAATGACTGAAAAGCCAACGGTTATAGATACTGTTGATATGAGTTTTGGACGAGAATATGTGGAAAATTTAAAAAAAATTATAGATCTTGAGAAAATTAAATTTATTATAATTAATCATACTGAGCCTGATCATTCTGGCTGCCTTGGAAGTTTGGCTGCGTATGCTAAAAATGCAGTAATTGTGTGCACAAAATTGGCTGTAGATCAGCTTAAAGAAATGTACAAACTTCATAATAGAGAATTTTTAGTAGTAGGTGGCGGGGATATGCTAGATATAGGAGGTAAAACCCTCAAATTCATAGAAACACCTTATCTTCATACAGCGGAAACCATGATAACTTATTGCATAGAGGATAAAATTTTATTCCCTTGTGACATTTTTAGTACTCACGTAGCCAACTATGAGTATTTTAATGATAGTGCAAAAGAGGAAATAAATGATGATTATATTGCGTATTATAAATTGATAATGCATCCTCATAGAAGATATGTTCAAATTATGATTGAAAAAATTAGAGATCTAGATATAAAGATGATAGCACCATCACATGGATATATACTTAGAGAAAATGTACAAAGCTTTATGGATATTTATGATAATATGAGTAAAAAAACAGAGATAAATAAAAAAACATTGATTCTATACTCAACTATGACAGGTAGAACAAAAAAAATTGCTACGTTTATTAAAGAAAAATTTGAAGAGCTAAATATAGTTTCAGAGACCATAGATGTAAATAAGGTATCAAAAGAAGAAGTAATGAAAGCTATTAATGGAGCTGATGCTATTTTATTTGGCAGCCCCACAAAGTATGCTGATATGATTGGAAACATGGAAGATATATTAAAAGAAATACATGAACTAAACCTAGAAAATAAAATAGGGGCGGCTTTTGGTTCTTATGGTTGGAGTGGAGAAGCTATAGAGGTAGTTCAAGATTATTTGAAGCAAAGTAATATTAAAGTATTGAGTACTTCTGATGTAATTAAGTCTACTGGTATGATTGATATAGAATTCCCACTAAGGATTAGATTCTCACCAAACGATGATAACCTAAAGAGCATTGAAAGAGCGGTTAATTATACTGCCGATTTATTACTAGGTACAGTTTAAAAATAAGAGGAGGAATTAATTATGGATAAAATTATAAATGAAAAACAAAACCTCGGCGAAATAGTTTCAATTTTTCCAGGTGCCGCAGAGATATTTAACAGATATAAAATAGATTACTGCTGTGGTGGACATGATACCTTAGCAGGAGCCTTGGACGAGATGCTCATAGGTTATGATACAATAGTTGGAGAACTTAATAACGAGTACGAGAAATTTATAAAATCAAACTCAGAATATAAAGACTGGAGAAAAGAAAAACCTTCCACTTTAATAAAGCACCTAGTGCAAACTCACCATGAATTTACAAAAAAACAGCTTAGAGAAATAGATATTCTATTATTTAAAGTACTAAAGGTACATTTTCAGCATCATAGTGAAGAACTCTTAAAGGTGCACAAACTTTTCGGATCCTTGAAAACAGAACTTGAGGAGCATCTCATTAAAGAGGAAGAGCACCTGTTCCCCCTTATTGAAAAATTTGAAATAACGAAGGACGATAGTGTATTATCAGAAATACATCATGTTATAAAGGATACAGAGAGTGAGCATGACGCAGCTGGGAATATAATTAAAGAATTAGAGAAGATAACTAGAGATTTTAATGCTCCAGAGGATGCTTGTACTTCTTTTATACTAGCATATACAAAAATTCATGACTTAGAAAAAGATTTGTTTATTCATATTTATCTAGAAAACAGTGTACTATTCCCTATGATTCAACAGAAAAATGGGTGCTCTATCAAATAATCGTTGAAAACTTTCGTAAAAACAGAATATATATTATGTATAATTAACCTTAATGATGATAACAATAATTTGTATTCAATAATTTAATGGAGGTGCTTTTCTTATGAACCATAATGATAGCATAGGTTGTACAGTAAATGAATGTAAACATCATTGTAAAGATGATAATTACTGCACTCTAAACAAAATAGAAGTTATAAAACATGAAAGTGTTGCAAAAACACCAGAATGTACTGACTGTGGAAGTTTCAAAACATTACAATAATGTGAAAAGGGGCAGTTTCATTTTCTAAGATGAGATTGTCCCTTAATTACGATTCCAATAATTATTATAACATTAGCATTTTTATAATTATCATCTTTTGAATAAAATCAAAATTCAAACATATATGACTATTCTCATTAATGTCTTGTATAATTATAACAAGAACATGTAGAATAGAATATAGAAGTTTCAAAAATTAGGAGGGTTACATATGCAAGGAAAAATGTTTTGTTTTCAATGCGAACAAACTGCCGGTGGAAAAGGTTGTACTAACGTAGGAGTCTGTGGAAAAACACCAGAAATTGCAGCACTTCAGGATTTGCTCATCTATCAACTAAAAGGAATAAGTTGTTATGCTATTAAACTTTTAGCCAAAGGCGAAAAAATTGATAAGACATGGGTTTCATTTATTGAAAATTCATTGTTTATGACATTAACTAATGTTAATTTTGATCCAAAGTCTCATATGGATATGCTTAAAAAATCTCAAATAATAAAAGAAGATGCAAGGGAAAAAGCATCAGGTGAAGAAGTAAATGCAATAGAGGCTTTGTATAATCTAAGTGATACTAAAGAGCAGATACTTGAAGATGCTAAAAAAGCAGGGGTTATGTATGATGAGGAGTTAGATGCTGATATCCGCTCAGTTCGCGAAACTATAAAATACGGATTAAAAGGAATTGCAGCATATGCACATCAAGCTAGATTTATTAAATACAATAGCGATGAAGTAGATGATTTTTATTTTACAGCTTTAGCAGTAATGACTGATGATAGTTTAAACCTTCAAGATCTTATCAAGTACTTAATTAAAACTGGAGATATGAGCGTTAAGGTTATGGAGGTATTAGATAAAGCAAATAATGAAAAATACAATTCTCCAACACCTACAAAGGTTAATGTAAACATTAAAAAAGGACCATTTATCGTGATTTCTGGTCATGATTTAAGGGATCTTGAAATGTTACTTGAGCAAACAGAAGGCAAGGGAATAAATATTTATACTCACGGTGAAATGTTACCGTCTCATGGATATCCAAAGCTCAATAAATACAAACATTTAGTGGGTAATTTTGGAGGAGCATGGCAAGATCAACAAAAGGAATTTGATGGTATACCTGGTTGTATTTTAATGACAACGAATTGTTTAATGAAACCAAGAGATTCTTATAAAGATAGAATTTTTTCAACAAGTGTAGTTGGTTGGGATGGAGTAAAGCACATATCTGCTGATGAGAATGGTCATAAGGACTTCTCTGAAATGATAAACAAAGCGCTAGAACTTGGTGGATTCGAAAAAGATGAAGAAGTTAAAGAAATTCTAGTTGGATTTGGACATAAAGCAACTTTGGCTCATGCTGAAACAATAGTGAATGCAGTTAAAGACGGTAAAATTAGGCATTTCTTCTTAATTGGAGGATGTGATGGTGCAAGAACAGGAAGAAATTACTACACTGAATTTGCAAAGCAAGTTCCGAAGGATTGTATTATTCTTACCTTAGCTTGTGGAAAATATCGTTTTAACAAATTGGAATTTGGCGAAGTAGCAGGACTTCCAAGATTACTAGATATAGGTCAATGTAACGATGCATATTCGGCAGTTAAAATAGCTTTAGCACTTGCTGATGCATTTAAATGTGGTATTAATGATCTACCACTTGCAATAGTTTTAACTTGGTACGAACAAAAGGCCGTTGCAGATTTATTGGCATTACTTTCACTTGGTGTAAAGGGAATTTATTTAGGACCAACTTTGCCAGCATTCTTAAGCGCAAATGTTTTGCAATTCTTAGTTGACAATTTTGATATTAAACCAATAAGCACACCAGAAGAGGATTTAAAGCAAATATTAGGATAAAAAATATCGATTTTAAAGTCAAGGATTTTTAATCAGTAAGTGATTAGATGTTCTTGACTTTATTACATTAAAGCTATGGTGTACTTTGCTAATGAAGTTTAAATACGGTAACACATGTTACCGTATTATTACGTAAAAATAGTTATAATAGTTATAATATAACTATATATTATTTATACATATTAATACTATGGCTGCATAAATTAAATAATAAAGTAACATAGTCTATAGTTTGATAATAAAATTTAGGTATTTTAATGTATACAGAAGAATCAGGGGGAAAATAAATAAATGAGGTTATTTAAAAATAATAAATCTGAAGATCTAGAAAATATTCATAATAAGCACAGCGAAGAAAAAGAACAGAAGGAAGTTCGATTTAATAATGAAACTAAGGGTTTTATTCAAGATATTAGCAAGTTGTTAGGGGATACTGTAAAGCAGCACAATATTGTAGATAGTGAACATGATGTATTAGGAGGACTTGCTAATAAAATAAGGATACATATGGATCAAATTTCAAACTTAACTAAAAATACTAATGGTTTAACGGATAGTCTGTATTCAGAAGGAAATAAACTTATAGAGATTACAGAGGATACAGTTAAGAAATCCTATGAAGGCAGGGATGCTATTGACGAAATGGTAGACATAGTAAAGTCTTTAGAAAATGAGAATAGGAATAATACTGAAAGTATAAATGAATTGGCAAGAAAATTTAGTAAGGTTCATGAAGTTGTTCAGTTAATAACTAGCATTGCAAGCCAAACAAACCTATTAGCTTTAAATGCAGCAATTGAAGCAGCTAGAGCAGGAGAACAGGGAAAAGGTTTTACAGTGGTGGCAGGTGAGATTAGAAAGCTAGCAGAAATGACTAAACAAAGCACTAAAGACATTTCAAATTTAATAGGGAGCATAGAAGATGGGACAAAGGTAGTCTTAAATAATTCCAGTAGGTCAAATGAGGTTATTGCCAGTGGGGTTAGGGCTTCTAGTAATGCAGCGGATAAAATAGAGGGGAGTCTATCATCTGTAGCGAGAGTGGAAAAGGAAGTTAAGGTAGTAATGGAGATTTTAACTGAGCAAAAGTGCCATATTGAAAACATGAATAAAGAAATAGTAGACGTTGACGGAATATTAAAAATAACATCTGAAAGTATAATAGGCCACATAGAAAAGGCAAGTATTGTGGATAGACAAATGGAAGAAACTGAAAGACAACTAAATGCCTATAGTAAGAAATTAATCTAGTGTTTTATTTGATTTAAATCACATTTAAAATAGGTTTAAAGGGATACAATGTTACTAACAAGTAAGTAGAAGAGTAAAATTTATTACATCGGAGGTGTATATTTATGAAAGGTTTTGTTAATAAGGATGAATGTATAGGCTGTGGAATGTGTGCTGCTGTATGTCCTAAAGTTTTTGAAATGACAGATGACGGAAAGGCAGAAGCTTCAGAAAATGAAATAGAAGATAAACTAATGGACACTGCTAAAGATGCAGAGCAGGAGTGCCCAGTTAGTGCAATAACTATAGAGTAATAATTATTAACACCAATAATAAAATATGAAGGAGAAAATATAATGAATATTATTAGAATGAATGAAATTGAAGGTAAGAAAAACATGAGAGGTGTTGTAGTTAAACAACTTATAAGCCATGATAACACAAGAGTTATGAATTTGAATTTACAACCTGGAGATGAGGTTCCCCAGCATAAGGTTCCTGTCGATGTATTTTTTTATGTTGTCTCTGGAAAAGGAACAATTCAAATTGGAGAAGAAAAAGCTGTTGTGAACGCAAATGATATTATTGTTTGTGCGCCTAATACAAACATGGCACTATGGGCAGATCAAGGTGAAACATTTAGTGTTTTGAATGTTAAAACACCAAATATAAAATAATCAATCATATTCACAGTATTTGTATTCACAATTGTAAAAAAAGTAAAACACTATGTATTGATACTGAAACTAATACATGGTGTTTTTTTTCTTATAAAAAGTAATCGTTTAGGAAATAAGTGATGTGAATCACATGTTTCTTTTCTTAATGATAATGTAAAATTATTGCAAAATCAAAACAATCATGCAATTAAAAGTGCATGATTGCTTAGCGTATTCAAATATAGCTATTTTTTAACAATATGAGTTTATCCTCATATTTTCGGTACAATATAATTCCCATCAAGCTAAATATATTTAAAATAGAGTAGGTTAAATATTGGGTTGTCTTAGCTTGACGGCTATGGGGCCCGACCCCTAGTAAATGTCGACTATCTTCCCATCAACGCCTAAGAGTAATGTTTTAAAATCATCAACATTAACATTAGTTAAAAAACTTCCAATATTGCCATCATAATTATTAAGTTTAGCTTTATTGAAATACTTACTAAAAGTATAGTTTACACTATTAACTGTTACTCCTGTTGGATTAAGCATATCTGGTGTAAATGCTTTAATTGTCCCAAGCACAGTCTTATCATTCACATAAACAAATGTGTTTTTATTCCAAATATCAGATACAAAATACACTACATCATAAGCATTTAATTGTGATTCCTGTATATTTGCACCTCTATAAATGTAAGCATATCTGGTAGTCTTAAGCTGCTCTAGAAGTTTGGTATTATCATTTTTATAGATTTGTGGTGCACCAAAATTAGCATCCACAATAACTGCATAATCATAGCCTGAATTATCACTCTTCTTTGTTAGAATAATTGAAGAATATGCCCTAATAGATTTAACTGCAACTTCATAATCTACATATTCCCCATGATAGTAATATAGTGAAGCTTTTGGTAGCATCATTGTTTGGGCCACATCATTGTCATCCGTGTAAGCTATTACTGAACTTGATATGCCTGTTACCGCATAATTTTCTGTAGAATTTTCTTTTACACTTACTTTAGTAATATTGGCTCCATCAATATAAAGTTTATATTTCACTCCAAGTTCAATGTCCCCAGCATCACTATTAACTGTATATTTTGTTAAACTTTTAAGTCCTTGACCTTCAAGATAAACTTCATTATCTAAAAGATCATCTGAAGTTTTTGAATTTCCAACCACTGTAACTTCTTTTAATATACCTGTAATGTCAGTATTCAAATATTCGTCTTCAAAATATTTATTAGAAAAATACTCAGTTTGAGATCCATTAATTAATGTACCAAAAAGCCTATCAAACAAAACTGCTGCTACTTTATATGTTAATTTATCATTTTTTTTCGCAGCAATATCAGTAGTTAATTCTAATTTATATGCCTGCTGAATATAATTATTGGGCCATTGCAATTTTGCTAGCTCTGGGTCTGTATCTGTATACCCAAGCATCCTAACCATGATTGTATCCATCTCTGCCATTGTGACATACTGCTCAGGATGAAATTTACCGTCTGGTGTTCCAAACATTAAACCTACCCCTACTACCCCATTAACATATCCACTAAGATCACTACTGGCAGCTATATCAGGAAAAATTGTTGTACCATTTAAGTTTGAGGAAGTGGACGATAATCCATCTGCTATTGCTATAGCTTTTGCTAACTCACCTCTACTTACCAGTCCATCCTCACCCTTAGTGGCCCTATCTATAACATTTAGTTGTTGCATTTTCTCCATTGAACCTGAGTAGCTTAGAGGGTTTGAAATTGCAAAAACTTGAGAGGAGTCTATAGTTGAAAATATCATTACACTTGCTAACATTAAACTTAAACCAACATTTTTAAATTTCATTTTTGCACATCCTTTTTATTAGAATATTTATCTTTTTCCATATTCACCCAAGAGTCACAACCCCTTATTCACTCTCTTTTTTAGGCAAAATCACAGCAGTTCCTTCGCTAATTCCACTTGTAATTTCTACAATAGAAGCATTTCTTGCCCCAACCTTAACCTCCTTTTGTACTGCATTTCCTTGTCCATCATTAACCATTACCATTGATTTTCCCTGAGACTCTATTATTGCCTCTTTCGGAAGATATAGCGCATTAATAATATTTTTCGCCTCTATATTGGCGGTCACATTCATACCCCCCCTAAGCATTTGCTGTCTTTCCTTAACCCTTATAGTTACAGCAAAATATGTTACTCCATTTTTAGAAACTCCATCAAGGGGTATTTTTATAACTTCCCCTTCTATAGGCTTTGTTCTTGTTTCTGGAGCTGCATCCACTGTAAGTTGTACCTTTTGTCCTATAGCAACTTTAGCTATATCAAGTTCATCTATATCTGCATCAACTTGTACCACACTTTTTTCTTCAATTGTAGTTACTGGGTAGCCTATGGTAACACTATCCCCCACTCTCATACCCTGCTTAACTATTACGCCATCTATAGGAGCATATATTTTGTAATATCCAAGCTGATTTTCTGAAGATGCTATCTGAATTTGTGAATCAGTAATCTTAGAATCAGCAATTTCTTTATTTATTGTAATATCATCATTATTAATTGTAATAACCTTTTCATTCGCATTCACTTGTTGATTTTTCTTAATAGAAATGCTATTTACCGTTCCCCCAGTTTCACTTATAACTGACGTCTTATTTATATATTCTAAGGTTCCTGCATTTGTACTTGATAAACTTTTGCTCTTAAGGCTTATATCTGCACTTGCATTCATTCCTTCTGTTACACCGCCGGGATTGTTTATTTGTATTTCAACAGTATATAACTTACCTCCAGCGCTTGTAGTTATGGCTTTATTACTTTTGTAAGTAACAATACCTGTGGTAGACTGCATAAGTGGTTCTAAATTCACCTGGGCAACTTGATTTATAGATATCTTGCTTATATCTTCGGCATTAAACTCAACTGAAAGCTTAAGCTTTGAAGTGTCCGCTATAGTGAATAATACTCCTCCCTTTTGAACTACATCCCCTTGTTTTACTTTAATATCACTAACTTGCCCCGAAAAAGGTGTCTCAATAGAAAGCTTATCAACTTGAATAGTATTTGCCTTATTTGAAAGTTGATTTTGAACTAGGGCATTCTTCTTTTGTTTCATATCTATTTCAGCAGCAGAATCATCAAATTCACAAATCAAGTCTCCTTTTTTAATACTGTCACCTTCATTAAAATAAATTTTTGTAACTTTACTACTAACCTTCGAGATAATAGATGAAGTTTTATCATAATAAATCTCTCCTGTGCCTGAAACCAAAAGCTGTATATCTCCCTTTTTTACTATTGCAGTTTTTTCTACTGCATTATTTGCCGCAAGTTTATTTTGAACTATAGGTGACTTATATAAGCCCAAACCAACCAGCAATATTGTTAACGTTCCTACTATATATTTTACAAATTTCTTTGAAAAAAAATTTTTCATTTAATTTAATTCCTCCATTCATTTTTGCAAATTCAGTAATTTAATATCACCTGGAATTACTCAACACTTTTCAAAGCCCCAAGCATATCAATATCTTTTAGCTTTATCTTAAGAAGTATATTAACAATAATTGAAAACATATATGTTAATCCTGCAGCATATATGAAAGTAACTCCTTTAATATATGGTTCAAAGGTCATATTTTCCCTAGAACTCTGAGATAATATAAATGTAGTTAATGCCATTCCCAGTGGTATTCCAATAATAATTCCAATAACTGTGAAAATAGTGTTTTCCCTTAAAACTAGAACCTTAATTTCATTGTCATAGAATCCCAAAACCTTTAAGGTTGCAAGTTCTCTCATTCGTTCATAAAAATTTAGAATACCCAAGTTGTACAAAACTACTAGAGTAAGCACTCCTCCAAAGATCATAAGTACTAGTGAAATTGAGTTTACTGCACGCATTTGATCATTTATGGATGCCACTAGTTCACTTTTTTGTTTTAGAGAAACGATAAAGTCATAATCTTTAGTATTTTCTATAAAACTAGATGGTTGCTTTGTCTTTACATATATAATAGATGGTGTATATTCTTCTCCTAGTTTTCTCCAAAGGGATTTGCTTATATATCCACCGCTAATGTTCTCTTTAATATCTGATAACTTTACTTTTCTTATATCACTTTTCCCAGCAACTACAAGGTCTACCATATCTCCACTATGGATATTTAATTTTTCCGCCAAAGCAGTTGAGGCTATAAATCCCTCTTCTGGCATACTCATACCCTCTTTAGCATCTATGGACGGCACCATCAGCGATATTTTATCCTCCATTACGTTAATTGTTGTGTTTTCACTTTTTCCATTCTTAGATACTTTAACTACTTGACTCATTACATTTTCAGTCTTATCTACACCAGTAATTTTTTTTATCCTCTCAGCTTCGAAGGTGGAAGTTCCCTTTTTAAGCATTACCTGGATATCATATCTATACATATTTGAAAACATGTTGTTTTTTAATTTTTCAGTAGAATTACGAAATCCAAAAGCTGTGATTATTATTGCCATACTACCTGCCACTCCCAAAACACACATGATTAATCTCATTTTATTTCTAAAAATATTTCTTGTAATTGTCTTCTGCTCAAAGTTCATATTGGACCATATTATCTTAATTTTTTCAATAATATTTGCTTTACCAATCTTCGGAGACTTTGGTCTCATACATTCTGCAGGAGAATATCTTATTTCGCGGGCAGATAAAAATGCTGCTGTACCAACAGAAATAACAGTTGTAATCAGTAATGTCTTATAAATAGCTGAATAATCAAAACTGTTCGAGAATTTTGCTACAGTCATATCTGCTGTAGTAAAGCTCATAAGTCCCGTTGTAATTATTCTAGATGGTAATATACCAAGAAGATTTCCCAAAATAACTACTATAAAAGCATAAGATGAAAAATAGATAAAAATGACTATTTTACTATAGCCAAATGCCTTTAATGTGCCAATCACCATCCTGCTGTTTTCTACAATTCTTGACATAGTAGTAAACATAATAAGTGCTGCAATCAGGAAAAATATCATAGGAAGCGAGTTAGTAAGTGCTTTTGTATTATCAACTTGATTTATTATCATTGAGACTTTTTCATTATCTTTAAAACTTAAAAGTTTGTTTAATTTGGTGCCTAATATTTTCTCAACATCTGTTCTAAATTGATTTTCATCTGTATTGTCCTTAAGTATTAAACTTATTTTATTATAAGAAAGGAGCTTCTTCATCTCTTCTAGCGCATCTTCTTTTACAAATGCAAAACCATGTTTGTAACTATCAGGAGTGATGTCAGTAGCACCTATATTGTGTATATATTCTGGGCTATTAATTAGTGCAACTACTGTAAACGTCAGCTTTTTATCTGTTTCCTTAATTTTTAGATCAATTTTATCGTAAACATTAATATTGTGAGTTTTTGCATATGATGCATCCAGCATACATTCTCGATTGCTCTCAAACATCCTTCCCGATAGGATATAAGGTTTATTAATATTAAAATCCCCTGATATTCCATCTAGGTCAATGGTAATATTTTCATCTTGATAACTTTCTGCTTGTAGACTAAGTTCTGACTGAATACTCTCCACCGAGTCAAGTTTTGCAATTTGCTTTTCATCTAACTTAGTAAGCATACTTCCATATATCCAATAATCAGCAACATTTTGACTTTTATAATAACTTTCAGCTGTTTTGGTAAGGTTGTAGCCATTTCCACTCATACCAACATAAATCATTACTCCAAGGGCCGTAACAATTATGACAGCAAGAAATCTTGGAAGTGTAGAAATTATATCTCTAAAAAAATTACGAATTAACATCTATATCACCACTCAATCCTCTCAACAGGTACAGGTGAAAGATTTTCCTCCATACTTACTACCTGCCCACTTTTCATTTTAATAACCATATCTCCTATTGGGGCAATTGCAGAATTATGCGTTACGATTATAACAATTTTATTACTCTCACGGCATATTTTGTGCAAAAGTGAAAGTATACTTTTGCCAGTTACATAGTCCAAGGCTCCAGTAGGCTCGTCACATAATAACAAATCAGGATTTTTAGCAAGAGCTCTTGCAATAGCAACCCTTTGCTGTTCTCCACCTGAGATTTGAGAAGGGAAATTATCTTTTCTGTCTGTTAGCCCCACCAATCGTAGACTTTCACTTGCATCAATGGGATTTTTACATATATGACTTGCTAGTTCTACATTTTCAATAACATTTAAATTAGGCATAAGATTATAGAACTGAAAAACAAAACCAATACTGTTTCTTCTATATGTTGTCAGTTTTAAATCATTGTATTTTGATATCTCTTGTCCAAAAATATGAACACTTCCGCTAGTAGCCTTATCCATTCCGCCTAAGATGTTTAATACTGTAGATTTGCCAGCACCACTTGCTCCAAGTAGAATTACAAATGACCCTGCTTTTATTGAAAAACTTATATTGTCAACGGCAGTAATCTTTGTTTCTCCCATCTGATAGGACTTTACCAAATCTTTTATAACAATTACCTCATTCAATTAATTTTCCTCCTCTTTAAAACGTCTATACTTGCATTATAACTTAAGCTAGAATATGAATCAGTTACCATGGTTACTAATTTGAAAAGAAGCTAGTTATTCTAGTTAAATAATAAAGCCAGAGATTATAATAATAGAAGCAATTTGCATAGTGGGATTAATGCATAACATGGGGGGCACTGTATTTGTTGGAGCAGCATATTGGTATGTAACAAAAGAAAAATAAATAACAAAGGCATATACTACTGAGGAAACCATTAATTAAGGAAAGTATAAACTTTCCCTTTTGCTCAATTATAAAATTCATTGTTGTATAATAAGAATATTAGTATTTTTACTATAATAAGATTTTAAGTTGAAATTATAAGGAGAAGTTAAGATGGTACATGTAACGCTTAGGCAATTAAAAGGCCTTCCACTATTTGAGGATATTGAGGATAGAACTTTAGAATTAGTAAAAGAGAGTGTTATTATAAAAAAATAAATAAATCACAAATGTTGTTTGCTGAAAGACAAAGTATAGATAATATATATATAGTTTTAGAAGGCAAGGTAACCATGTATAGGTTATCAGAAAAAGGTCAAAAGAGGGTTATCTTTATTCTAAACAAAGGTGAGATTATAAATGAGGTAATTTTCGACAATCTTACATCTTCAATTAATTGCGAAGGGTTTGAAGACAGTGAAATCATGAGCATATCAAAAGTAGACCTATTAAATATAATGAAGCAAGACTTTAAACTCACACAAGTTATCTTGTACTCCATGAGTAAAAAAATAAGAAGGTTATATAGGCAACTTAAAAATACAGTTCCTACTAAAATGGACAAGAGGGTAGCAGCCAAGCTTTGAAAACTTTCTAAAGATTATGGAATACAAACAGAAGAGGGCAGTTTAATAGATGTTAAGGTAAGCATAACTTATTTGGCGGATATGCTAGGTAGCTCTCGCGAAACTATTTCAAGAACAGTAAAAGAACTTGAAAAAATGGATATGGTAAAAATAAAGCATAGAAAATTCATAGTTAATAGAGAAAAGCTAAGTCAATACTTTAAAGGTGTGTGATGAAAATCACATTCTTATTTTGTGGTTTAAAATACAATGTGCATAGTTAGTTAAAAATTTAATTTTTATAGTTAATTAATTAACAGAATTAGATTATTAAGTAATAATCTTTATTATGGAGGTTGTTTATTTATGGGTTTTAAGTTAAAAGTAGAGGAGTTTGATGAGTATCTCGATACATTACGACGTGAATATAAGGTATATGCACCAGTAATGCTAAAGGGAAAAGGAACTTTTGCGGATACAGATACTATTAGGTATAAGGAAATAACCAGTATAAGTGAAGTAGAATTTAAACTTAAATCTAGTTTTTCACCTAAAGAAATAATACTTCCAATTACTCAAACATTATTTTACTTTACTGAAAATGATTGCGAGGAGCCGAAATGCGATGAGAAGAAAATCTTAATATTCTTAAGAAGTTGTGATGTCCATGCCATGAAGCGTCTGGATGAAATTTATTTAAAAAACGGAAATGAGGATTATTATTATAAGGTTTTAAGAGATAAAATCAAGTTTGTGCTTATGGGTTGTAGTGAAAGTTTTGAAAATTGTTTTTGCGTCAGTATGGGATCCAATAAGACAGAAGATTATGATATGTACACTGAAATTCAAGATGATCAAGTTTTTGTTAATTGTAAATCAGAAGAACTAATGAATTACTTTAACATAGATAAAATAAAAGAGGTACAAGTAGCCCCAGAATTTGTACAAGCTAATGATATAAAGGTTACTATACCTGAAAATTTGGATCAAAGAGTTTTTAAATCAAAGATGTGGGATGAATATTCTTCAAGATGCATTGCCTGTGGTAGGTGCAATTTTGTCTGTGGTACTTGCTCTTGTTTTACTATGCAGGACATTTTCTATAAAGAAAATAAAAACGTAGGAGAAAGAAGGCGTGTTTGGGCATCTTGTCATGTAGGCGGATACAGTGACATGGCAGGTGGACATGGTTTTAGGAAGGACAAAAAAAATAGAATGAGATTTAAAGTTATGCACAAGGTATATGATTTTAAAAAGAGAGCTGGGTATCATATGTGTGTAGGTTGTGGTAGATGTGATGATATATGCCCTGAATATATATCTTTCTCAAACTGTGTAAATAAATTAAATCAAGCTATGGATGAGGTGGAATAAATGAAAAATATATATATGCCTTTTAAATCTAAAATACTTAATATAAGTAAACACACAGAAACGGATTATACTTTTAGAATGGAGTTTGTGGGGGAAGTAAAGCCGGGTCAATTTTTTGAAGTATCCATACCGAAATTTGGAGAATCACCTATATCCGTTAGTGAGATAGGTGAGGGTTATGTAGATCTTACGATAAGACGTGTAGGCACAGTCACAGATGTAATTCACAGCTTTTTTGTAGGGGGAACCTTGTTTTTAAGAGGTCCTTATGGAAATGGATTTGATATAAACCTCTATAAAAACAAAGAAATTATTGTAGCCGCAGGTGGAACGGGACTAGCACCAGTAAAGGGGATAGTAGATTATTTTGCAAAGAATCCAAAGGAGTGTAAGGGTTTTAATCTAATGGCGGGATTTAAGTTATTAGTGGCACACAGTTTAGAATTTGGGCAAATGAAAGAATAAAAGAATACTTAATTAAAGGTTTCTCTATGAATGACGACCTTTTGAAAAAAGCTGGTGGTGGTAGTTATTGGAAGGAATTGCTTGAGCGTATTCGTGATATTCGTTCTAGTGAAAAAGTTTTTTATAGACAAATTTTGAATATTTATGGAACTAGTGTTGATTATACACCAAAGGGTGAAAATTCATTACTGTTTTTTCAAACGGTGCAAAATAAAATGCACTATGCAGCACACGGACATACTGCGGTGGAAGTGTTAATGGAGCGAGCAAATGCAGAAAGTAAATTTATGGGTATGACAACATTTGAGGGAAAAAAACCAAAGCAAGCAGATGCAACTGTTGCTAAAAATTATTTGCATGAAGACGAAATTAAGATTTTAAATAGAATTGTTACTGCCTATCTAGAATTTGCAGAACTTCAAGCAATTAGGCATATTCCAATGTGTATGAGTGATTGGATAAAAAAACTTGATGATTTTATCAAACTAAGTGGTAGCGAACTTTTGGAAAACGAAGGAAAAATCAGCCACCTAGAAGCAACAACAAAAGCTATGCTAGAATTTGAAAAATACAAAGAAAAAACAAAAGATGACCTGAATGGGATTGAAGTGGATTTTTTAGAGAGTATGAAAAAATACATAAGAAATTAGAAAAAAATAAAAAATAAACCAATTTTAGTACTTTTCAAAAATCGGTTCTGTATGAGTGGAAAAGGGCCAAATAGAATAGCTAGTGAATTTGAAGAAGAAGGAATTTTAAACTGGAATGGTAAAGCCAAATGGTATGAAAACAGTATTAGAAAAATGCTTGGCAACGAAAAGTATAAAGGTGACGCTTTGCTACAAAAAAACTACACCATAGATTTTCTCACAAAGAAAAGAATTGAAAACAATGGAGAAGTCCCTCAATACTACGTGTAGGAAAGCCATCCTGTAATTATAGATAGGAAAATGTGGGAAGCGGTTGAAATGAAGAGAAGAAAAGCTTTTGCAAAACAATATAACATAAGCAAAGTTGACTATGCTACAGTAAATAATCCTTTTGCAGGAAAAACTATTTGTGGATGCTGTGGAAGTACATTTGGATGAAAGGTATGGAACTCAACCGATGAAAGATTACGAAGAGTAGTGTGGAGGTGCAATAAGAGATATGAAGTAAAGGGAAAGAAGAGCTGTGATAATAAGCATGTAGATGATAGAGTTTTATACCAGGCTTTTATAAATATCTTTAATGAAATAGTATAAAATAAGGATTGTTTTATGGAGAAGTGGAAGGAACATTTAAAAAGTGATAACTTGCTTCAAAGATATAAGGCAAAGCAGTTTATGAGAATTTTAGCTGAGGCAGAGACAATAGAAAAATTTGATATGGATTTGTTTTTTAGGATTATTGAAAAGATGACTGTATTTGAAGGGCAGAAGATTATTGTGACTTTGCTTGATTGTACAGAAGTAGAAGTTGTAATTGAATAGGAAATATAATATGCTGCTTGAGGTTGATTAGTACACCTTGGCCAGCTTTTATTATTTTGTAAAACAATTGCTGAATTAAAGTAGATAATAGTATAATAATTAAAAATGATATAGTAAATTGGCGGTGAATTCAAAGTGGAAATATGTAGTGATAAACATTTAAATATGAAAATAAAGAATGAGTTGCTAGGAGAGGGTATTAATTTAGATAAATCTAACTATTACCAACTACCTGAGTATAGAAAATATCGTCTAAAATACATCAAGTTAGAGAAATATGGGGATATAAGTTACGATTATTATATTGAAAAAGTTATTTTGACACAAGAACGAATCAATGAAATAAAACATGGAAAATACGATGTTGGTATCAAAAGAAAATATATGGAATCAGAAATGACTAAAGAAAGTCTGTATCAAGAAATATATGATGAAGAAGACAGCAGGGCTGATGCGCATAAAAGTTCACCATCAGTAGAAGCAATTAAAGGCAAAATAGCTGGTGCTAATAATAAAGGGGGAATTATTAAAAAGCTAAAAAATATTATGAATTTTGATATTAATGCCTTTAGTGATGAATATAGTAAACTGAAATTATTGAAGTTATTATATCGGTTTATTAAAGATGATTACTATGGGGAAAAAGTTAATATTATGCTATTGCTTGATAGACCAACTTTAGAGAATATTGATGAAATACACTATGGGTTAAATAATACAAATGGAAGGACTTTGGCGCTTTTAAAAAATGAGCTTATAAAAGAAATTAGCATAGAACGGGTTTTAGACATAAGGAAGAGTATTTATAATATGTATTTAGAATGGGAGCAGTTATTGCAAGTCTCTGTGTATTACTCTTCCTTCCATCAGGAACTAAATAGTAAAGATGATTTGAATAGGCTAGCACAGTTTCTGGAAATAATTATTGTTCCCCAATTACCTAATGTTAATGATTTGAATTTACAATATGAGCGTAATATCTTCGAGACATTTTACTTAAAGGTTTTACAGCATGAATATATCTGTTTTGAAAAAGATTTTATTAAGATTAATGAACATAATTATAATAGAATTACTGAAAATCTGATAAAGGTAAAGCAAATTGAAGATAGCTTTTTTGATTTAGAAGAATTCGGTGATGTTGATCCAAGTTTAATTGAATCATACATTACAAAAAATATTGATGCTTTAGCTAAAGCTATATTTTCAGTGAAGAATATAAGCGATGAAAATCGTTACTTCATTGTGAAAAATATAAAAAAGGTAGAGATTATTTTAAAGTGGTTTGAGGAACATACAATATCTATATTTGATGATAAATTACATTGGTTGTTTATTGTAGCTTGTTATCAAGCTTTTTATGATGCTTCAGAGGCAAAAGAAAGTTTTAACTATTCATATTACAAAGCTAAGAAATCCGGTGAAACTGATATGATGTCAAAAGTAAGAGAGGGAGATAGTGTTGAAGAAATTTATCATTGGTTATGGATAAAAAAAATTCACTTTATATATGCTTGTCTCAGTGGAAAAAATGATGATGTTGTTGTAAATTGTATTCGAATTGAAAAATGTATTGATACAATAATGAACTGTATAATGCTATATCCTAACCTACAAAACATGTGTGATATTCATGATTTTTTTTATTTCCAAGTAAAAAGAGCTTTTATCCAAGAAAAGTATGCAATATCTGAATGCGAAAGAATATCAAATCCAATATATTATGTAACAGGGTATAGAATAGGTTTATATCATGCAAATACGTTGAATTTATTCAAAGATACCTATGGAATGAATGATAATATGCTAATTAAAATATTCTGTGAGTTAATCCATAGAGTTGAATCTAAGGAACTTCCTAAAGAGCTAGGAATACCAATAGAAGGAATTAATTCTGATAAAAGGAATAGAAAAAATTACTTGTTAAAAGTTGAGATAGATATCAAAAATAAAAAATTTAAGCTGATTAATTGTAATAATGTGTTATCTGATGAATTGTGTGAATATTATAAGGGATTAGGGGTAGGTGGTTTTATAAAATTTTAATAAGATAGAAAACTCTTACTTACATAGAGGCAAAAGCTATTAAAATGAAAGTATAACAAGTTCATTTTAATGGCTTTTATTCATTTGAAAGGAGAGAAGAGTAATGAAATTTAACTTACCTATTGAGTATAAGACCAAGGTGAAATGCCCTAAATGCTTGGGGATAATTGAGAAACAAGTAATAATTGAGAATTTAGAACTAGAAAACTCTAGAGAGAGAGGGATGGGAGCGGAAATACAATATAGTTTTAGTATAGAGATTGGATGTCCGCATTGTGGAAGATACATGGAGTTTGAAGGTGAGTTATGGGAGTATCCTTCAGGTGTAATTAATTGTATAGAATTAACTTAAAATTGATAAATGTATCCATAAAACTATTAGTATAAAGAGTATACTATTTTCAATAAATTTAATGGAGGTATAAGGATGACAAAAACAGAAATTGTAGAGATTCTTGTTGATAATTATAGGGAAGATAAGGAAGAACTGAAAAAAATGAAAAAAGAAGAATTAGAAGAACTTCTTGAAGAATATGGAGATGATTCTAGTATGTTTCCAAATGGTCGAGATTATGATGCAGAAAATTGGGATGATTAAACATTATCAATTAAGATTTAAAAAGATATGTATACAACTAGAATAGCCAAGGAATGTTAGGAAGAAAAAGTTGCTAATTATAATAGAATTCATAAAAGAAAGGAAATGTTTAAAAGTGATAACTTTCTTGAAAGTTACAATATGAAGAAGTTTATGTGATTTTAGAGAGCCGGTTGGAGTGGAAAGAAACACTTTGACCGGTATTTTCTATTTATAGAAAAATAATAAAATAATAAAAGGAAAAACAAGAATTATATAGAAATAGTAAATAAAATGTATAATTAGAAAAAGTATAATCAAGAAAACATAGAGCAATAAGTAATAAATAAAACACTGAGAGTAGTATTTTAAATATTTACAAGAAAGTGGGCTAATGTGAATGGACATAAATGAAAATATTAAAAAAACACTGCCATATTTAATGTATGGCGAAAATTCGCTGGTGAAATTATTTGATTTGCAAGCGATTGCTGTAGAAAAATTGAATGCGAATAAGTGCGTATTCGTCTTTGATGAAACAGGTGCAGGAAAAACTATTACAGCAGGAAATTGTATACTAGACACTCTTATTTTAAAAAAAAAAATCAATCCTAATATTTTAATAGTATGTCCGCAAACACTAACCTCTAATTGGTATAATAAAATAATTGAGAAATTTGGAATTGAATTTAAAATTTGGGGTGGCAAAAAAGACGATATGAAGCGCTTCGATAAAAGTGAAAGTAATATGATAATAACTTCTTATAGCGGAAACAATCAAAAGGAGGGATCTAACAAAGGACTTGATGTTTTAATTGAAAAACTGAAAGAAATTGAATTTAAATGGCATTTAATTATATTAGACGAGTCTCATAACACAAAAGCTTCAACTACACATAATAATTTGCAACACTTGAGGTCTGAAAAGATTCTTTTGTTGTCTGCAACTCCGATTACAAATAAAGTTGATGAACTTAATCAGCAAATAGCTTTATCAAATGTAATAACTGAAAAAAATGGACAAAAAATAGTGAATTCGCAAAGTCTTATAAATAATCCGTTAGAGCTAATAGAGGCTCCGAGTGTTAAAAGTCCATTTATGAGAAATTTTAAAGAAATAATATCAAATAAAAATCCTAAAATAAGAGTAATCGAACCAATAAAATATAAAGTTGATTCAATAGATGCGGATGAATTTTTGAAAAAATATCCTTATCATGATTTTAGTTATTTTCAAAATTGTTGCAATATAAATTTAGCGTTGGGAGAAAAACAAGCCAGAGATAATAAGCTAAATGGTTTTTTAAATAAAATAGAAGATATTATTAATAAGGATAAATCAAAGGCAATTGTTTTTTGTAGAAGAAAAAATACTGTTGAATATTTAAGGCAAAATATTGTTAAAAACCATCCAAATATTAAAATAAAAGCAATAACATCGGAAACTTTTTCAAGTACAGATGAACGAAAGAAGTTTATTTCCTTGGCAAATAATAGAAAAACCGATAATTCAGAATTTAAAATTTTAATAACAATAGATACGTTATTATCTGAGGGATACGATATGGTAACTTTTGATACTATTATTAATTATGAGTTGCCATTTACTCCAGCACAAATTGAACAACGACTTGGTAGGATAGATAGAATATTAGGTTCGTGTCATGATGAAATAGCTATGTTTAACTTTAAAAATGAAAATTATATCGAAGAATTTGATTGTTCATACAAAAACATATTAGAATATAAAAATCAAACTCAAGTATTAACATGTATACCATCTAAATCTCTGATGACGATAGAGGAAATTAAAAATATAATAATTACAAACAAAATTAAATATCTTGGATTTACATATTTAAGAAAAAAAGTAGAAATTAATTTAGATTTTAGTAATACTATAGAAGAAATAAATACTCATATCGAGTTTATAACACAAAATATTTTTGGTGAAAATTTTAAGGAGGAACTAAAGGAAGGTGTAAAAAAGATATTGAAATTATCCATTGAAGCTAAATATAGTTTTATAGAGCAGCTTATGAGTAATTCATTGATAGATATTGGTGAATTTATAGATGTTAGTAAAGAGCAACTAAAAAACCTATGTGCAATTTCAGAAGAAATAACAATAGATAATATCAAGGACTTGGTCAATAAAAAGTTGGAAAACCTTATCAAAACTAATGTAAGCGCAGAAATGAGCAACAATGTTATTTGGATTGACACTAAAATAGGGTTAACTTTTAAATCTCTTGCAGATATAAAAACTGATATTGATAAAAAAACTGTTAATTATCAATATGATAAACCTATTAGCGAGTTTATTAGTATCGGAAATATGTCATTAAGTAATATTAATAGATTGCTAAAAGATTTTGATGAAAAATTTGATGATAAATTAGATTCTCTAGATTGTGTGATAGAGTATATTTGGTCGAAAGTTAAAGGTTATAATTATTCTTTAATATCTTCAATAATATATTCATTATGGAAAAGAAGTTATAGTACAAAACTTAGTTATAAAGATTTTGTTAAAATAGTAAATGAGGTGATTTGTGATGGAAAATAATAATATTGACACACTATTAGAGCTATATATTCAAGTCACCAAGCTTACAGATGGAAATAAGCAATTGGATAAAAATAGCTTTATTACATTGTCGAGTCGATATAATGAATGTTTTCATGAGAAAATAGAATTTAGTATACATAATAATATAGAGTACTTTCAAAAAATAAAAGTAAAGTGTGATAGCTATTTAAGTGGGAACTTTACCGATGTATTAGAAGTATTAAAAAATAAATTTAATGAACAACATAATAAACTGCAAACATCAAATAATTATAGTGCTATAGATTACAATGAAGATTCTGTTATCAAGGAAATTTTTCAGAATATTTTTGATCAAAAATTTGATGATCAAATTATAATTAAGCTTGATTTTGATGATTCAACTAATAAAGTGACAATCTGTTATAATGAACAAGGATTCGATTTGAAAAGTTTGGTTTTCTATTTTAGCGCTGGGGATAGTGCCAAAAGTAATGAGCAAACCGGCAAATTTGGGTTGGGTATAAAATCAGTAATGTACAATGTACTATCTTTAGATTGTAAAACTGTTTATGAAAACAGTGAATTCAGTTGGAGTGTTAAGAGTTTTACTAGTTATGAAAATACACTAGAAATTAAAAAATCATTGGAACTTACAGAGTTGAAAATGAAAAATGTTTTTAATATTGATTACAAAGGAACTACACTTACTATTGGATTACCAAAACAAATGTATGAAAAAATAAAAGATAATTTCAATCGGCTTAAAGAAGGTTCAAATAAATATATAGACATTCCGGAAATTATATTTGCATCAAAATCAGCAGGTAGCAAAGACTTAACTATGTATATTAATAATCATGAGAAATATTCAGTTGTGCACAATGGAAATGAAGCTAAATTTAATGACTTAAATTTCTCCTTTTTTAATGGACAAAAAGATGGATATATAAAAGAAATTTTATATTTCAATAATGGAAATACAAATATATTTGAGAACTGCCAATCACTATATGCTACTTATAGAATGTCAGAAGACAAAACAATGTATAATAGAAGTGGATCTGTTTTTTTAAGTATAAAGAGCGATTATGTATTAAGCACTAGAAAAGCATTGAAAAATGCAGATACTATTAAGGAAAAAATACTTGACGAAGCTGAAGATTTTATTTGTAGTCTTGCCAATGTTGATAATAATAAAAAACTTTTTACAATAAGCATTAATGATGAGTTAAATGTTAACTATTCATTACACCTTCAAAAATTTATGCATTTAATAAAAAACCCATTAAAAATGCAAGAATTGTTTAAGAACATAGACTATCCTACAAAAACAAATTCAGGTAAAATGGTAAGCTATTATGACCATAGCAAGATCGCAAAGGTAGGACATACTAGATATAGTGAAAAATATAAAAATCAAAATACACCGATATATGAATCGAATTTAATAGGGGAACATAGAGAAATTAATGAAAAAATAAACATTTTAATAAAAAAAGTTGTTTTATTACCAAATGAAAATAACAACATAAATGTTTTTATTGATATGTTTAATGCAAAATTTGATGGAAACATACTTGATTTTAATAATATTGTAGTTAATGTAAATGGTAAAAGTAATAAACAAATAAGTGATTTAGTAAAACTGGTATATGCCCCTAAAGTGGAGTTCTATCGAACTATAGTATATGGAAACAACGGTAGTATGTGCTATCAAACTCAGTTATCGTACTTTAGACTTAATAGTTTAAAAAACTTATTTGAAAATAATCAAAGTTATTATGGTATTTTAGCTACTTTGGGATTGGAAAACGAATATGAATTGAATGATTGCTATAAAGCTATAAAAATTATTTGTGATAAAAAAGAAGTAACTGATATTGACAGTGCTTCATTTGAATTATTAAGGAATACTTCGTTACATAATATATTTAAGAAAGAAATTGATATTGTTAAGAGGTCTGAACTGGAAAAAAAGTTAAAAAACAATAAAAGTATTACTTTTCAAGATCTACTTAAATATAACGATGTTATTGATATTACTAAGGTTTCAATTGCAAAACTTTTTGATTTTACAGGATCTACTTCTTTTTACAATAAGTTTTTACCTAAAAATCAAGAGAGATTAGAAAAAATTATAAGTGCAAATTGCCAAGTAGAATATTTCACAGAAGTTAATATAACAAATATTTTGAAAAAATCTTTTTACTTTAATTGTGATAAAGAGAAAGGTGAATATCTTATCATTACGGATGAATGTAACAAGATAATAAAAATAGAAAACTACACAAGTTTCCAAGAAAAATTACAAAATAAAAATTTTCAAAATTTACAACTATTTTATGATTTGAAAAATTTAATAGATGATAAAAATAAGTTTTTATGGTTTACTGAAAGAAAAAGAACTATTTCTGAAATAGAAGTGTATATTGACAGTTTTTTAAAAAGGCTTGGTAATGATGAAAAAAAATTAAAAGGATTTTCAGCTATTGCAAATATAAAAGTTAAAACCTTGCATACAGACCAATCACCGCAAAGTATAAAATTAGTTATCTCGCTTAGAAAAAAAAGCTTTTGTTATTTGATTAGTGAAATAAATGAATATTTGGGAGATAATAATGAAGATTATAAAGCCTTGATATACAGAGATTTTAGTGCTGAATTGTATGGGAATGGTTATTGTTGTTGTGTAAGTGACTGTGATTTCGATATATCAAATGAGTATGCCTATGATTTTTTGGATTTGATTTTTCAAAATTATAAATTACCTATTTATGTTTGTCAAAATCATAAAATGATATTATCAAATACGCAAATACATATAAATGAAATAACTGTTGGCGATAAGGACATTAACGAGATATTTAACTATTTGGAACAATTATTAGAACCGGATTATATCTTACCTCTTTACAGAACAGTTAAAATAAAATATACTCAAAAATTTAATAGTGACTCTTTTCACCCTGATATGGATAGTTCTAAAAATAATGATGAGACCGAATCAAATGAAGATTATGCAGAATTAAATATTAAACTTTCTCCAGTTAATCTGGCTTTATGGTATTCACTGAATAAAAACAATTGATTATTATGTAAAAGTTTAAACAGTAACATTTCCACGACCCCCTTTATTTAAGGGGGGTATATCTTTACGCAAAATCTATTTCAACGCGTATTAGTATCATCTTTCTATCAAAAACACACGTGGAGTGCGTCGCGCGGATAGAAAGGCAATAGGCTGGTAGTAAAGGGCTTAGTGGTTTTCAGGTAAAAATTGAAGCGTGTTTTATGTTCTCTCAAACGAGTGTTTGGGGGAAATTTCAATTTAGGGGGGCTAACGAATACGCAGAACTAAGAGAATTTGCGTATTTATATAGGGTGATTGAGTGAAATGAAGATGATTTTATTAGTTTAACTGACATTGCAAAATATAAAAATTTAGATTCACCTGCGGATATTGTTAAGAATTGGTTAAGAAGCAGAAGTACTATAGAATTTTTAAGATTGTGGGAACAGATGAATAATCCAGATTTTAAACTGGCCGAATTTGACCAGTTTAAAAATGAAACTAAAATCTGTCATTGAGAGTCGTGAGAGTTAAGTTTGAGAATTTTATGGATTTTACTTATATAGTTCACTTCTTTTAATGGACAGTGATAAAGTTAGGTACGGTTCGCCTCCACCATACATATTGCTCTTAATCCCTGTAAAATCAGTGGGTTAAGAGCTTTTTCTATTTTAGTTGAGGTGATTACCTCTGATTACCTTTAGATACTAATTGCCTTTTCTATCTGAGCTTCATTTGTTTTTCGAGTTTTATTTGAATAGTAATAATAAGTTTTTGTAGTTGATATATCAGCGTGACCCATTTGCTGCGTAATTAGAATTTCATCTACTCCCTCATCTAAAAGCGTTGTTCCGTAGGTGCGACGAATTTTGTGCATCGACTTTTGAGATATATTCAAAGCCTTACACACTCGGTATAAGGTTTTGTTGTAGTTATTATACGTTAGTCTAGTGCCATTCGACTCAAATAAAAACTTACCGTCTGGATTGAGTTCTTCTATCATTTTAATTGTCTCTAAGGCACTGTCAGTTATTATGACCTCTCTAGCACCACTGTCACTTTTAGGATAGTTCTTGATTTCATAAACAGTTTTTTGAGTAGTCTCGTCTTTATATTTAATCTCTTGCCTTTGCACGTGGATAGCCTTTCCCGTAATATCTGTTGGTTTTAAGGCTGCCAATTCACCACATCTCAGACCAGTTTGAAATGCAAGCAGTAGACCCAGATTTACCATCGTTGGTTTACTTTTTAGATAATCAGTCACCTGAGGAATCTCGTTTTCCATATAAATTTGGGCTTCTTTATTTTTTATAATCTTTTTAAAAATAGTTTTAGGCAACGCTAAATCCTGAAAAAAAGTCGATATGCTAATTGCTGTATACTTCTTTTGCTTAGCATACTTGAAGATACCAAGTATTAAGGTACGCAAGTTTGAGTAAGCCTTGTGTGGGAGTTGATGGTCAATAATGGTTTTGCGAATAAATAACTCCAAGTCTTCTTCGGTAACACTTGCAATTTTTCTATCAGCTATTTGCTTATCAGCAAAGAAACGCTTGTAGTCATTAGAGTACCGGTCAAAAGTACCTCGACTGATTTCCTTGTTTTCAAGTTTTTGGCTTATCCAGCTCGAAAATGTATCATCAATACTAGGCTCTTCTCTTTGTGTTTTATAATGCTCTACAATAGCATCATCTATCCTCTCCTTGGTAGTTCGCTTGACTTGTTTTCTTCCATCTTTTTCAGGTAGGTATGTGTACCACTTTCCGTTTGAGCCTTGCCATACATTATGCGTATGAAGTTCTAAATATTTCTCTCGTTCTTTCATAATCATCGCTTGTTGTACCCTATACAAGTAAAGATTATCATTGTCTTTGATATATTGCAACGTTTCCTCTGCGGTTTCCTCTGCGGTTTTCATAAAATAACCCCCTATAAATTCGTTAAATTTATAGAGATTTGCGATGGGCACACACAGGCACTAAAAATTTGAGAAATATTTTATCAATCTGTGATATAATTTGGGGGTAATTTCATCGGCCTATATAATAGAAGTGACTCAAATAGTTAAGTGATATACATAATAAAAAAAACACCCTATAATTTATAGGATGTTTTACGCAAGACACACAATTTTCAAATAAAACCTAACTAAAAATTACTGCCTATCATACCTGTAACCACCCGTATACCCTGCTCTGAATGATTCTTCGAGAGTGTTAAGTAAATACTCGTAGATTTCATTCGGCATTTCACCAAGCTTCAACCATCTGTCGTTGACATCGCAGTATTCATCGACCTTAGTAGCTATCATATCCTCAAATACTTCGTATAGATGGTTACAGCAGCTAGCTAGCGCCTCAGACTCTTTTTCGAGTTTGCGTACTTCCTCAGCATACTTTTCATCAGACATCACACCTTCTTTGTGCAGCTCAGCATAGACCTCAATCTGATTAATTACATTTTCACGTGTCTTATCACATATACAAGTAGCACACCTATGATTACACTTAAACCCTTTTTCTACTTCTAATTTTTTAATTAATTTACTTACTAACATTTTACATACCTCCAATAATCTTTTAATTAAGCACCCACATCTTCTTAATTCATAGGGATGTTTCTAAGTCCTATAATTTTCAAATAAAAACTGATACAATTTACATTGTTTCTAACTTGTTAAGCACTTCTTCCTTAGCTCTAAGCACTTCTCTTACGACTTCTATAGCTTTGCTGGCTGCTACACACTCTGAATCAGCTAACCATCTTGCACGCCAATAGTAACAAGATACCTCATTAGCAAGCTTTTCGTCGGACACACCCTTAGGTAATTTTTTGAGTACCTCATTTATTACATCCTCAGGTATTGCATCAGGTAAATAACCTGTATAATCTAAACTGCATACCGCATTGTTCCATTTTCTTATGGATGCGTAATAGGCTTCCCTAGCTTCCTGTACTGCTTTTCTAGCTTCCTTTAATTCATAATTAACCATTTCTTTTACTTTTTTCATATTCATTACCTCCAAATATTTTTTTTGTTTCGATTTAGTTCATTTATACGTCATATTGGACTGGGCACATAAACTGCAGGCACCTTATAGGCACTATCGTAAGACATTTTTAGACATATTCAGACAATTCTTATCGGCCTAGGCTACAATCAAAGTATGGTTTCATCGGCCTATGGTATAATCAAAGTATGATTTCATTAACCTATATACAAGGAAGGTAGTGATACAAATGGTTAAGCAGATAAAACAAACTGAAAAACGCCGTATTATCAAGGAACATCTACTTATAGCTCCTGAACTTTCAAATCGAAATCTTGCTAAAATTATAGGGTGCTCCCCATCAACTATAAGTGCTGTTAGACAGGAATTAATAGCTAAAAACGCACAATTCGGTCACAGGCACACACAAGATGAGAGTTGGACTAAACACCCCTACTTTCTAGCAAATAAAGATAAACTGCTGTCTAAAGGGCTATCTGATAAGTCTTTAAGAGCTTTGAAAAATAAGTTAGTGCTAGATAAGATGCAAGAGATAGGCAGTCTTTCACCAAGATACTGTCAGCGACTGCTATATAAGGAACGGAAAGCTACAAATAAAAATTCACTTGTTAACATATCTGAGAACGATGTTCGTGTGTTTCAAGCTGACATTCGTACAGGCTTACCCGAAATTGCTGACGGCTCTGTTCAACTCTGCTTTGTGGATATGCCGTACGATAAGAAGTCAATAGAAACCCTCACACCGCACATAGCAATGACTGCCTCAAGAATACTTTCAAATGGTTCGTCGTTAATGCTGATGGTAGGTGGGTCACACCTCAATACTGCACTGGAACTGCTCACTAACACCGATAAATCTCTTAAATTTCAATGGGATATTTGCTATGTATGCCAAAGAGGTACACCTTTAATACAAGGCAGACGAGTAACAACTGCTGTTAAGCATATATTATGGGTGGTTAAAAACGGTAAATATGGTGGACCTATACAACACGATTTGATATTTGCTCCACCTGATGATGCAGATAAAACCTCGCATCCTTGGGGTCAGTCAGTTCAAGGGGTCAAATCCATATTGGAGCGTTGGTCATCTGAAGGTGATACTATTGCTGACATAATGTGTGGAGGAGGTTCTGTGGCTCAAGCAGGACTTGAATTAGGGGGTCGTAGACTGGTTTTAAGCGATATAGACCCTAAGGCAGTTAAAACCACAAAAGGCATTGTGGATAGGATGTTTGGAAAATTATAGGTAAAATGGTGTACAGATATGGGTAAATTCTGCTAATAAAACCAACAAGTACATACATTTCAGCGTGTCCTATGAAATAAGGGTTCGTGGAATACAGGAGGCCACATCATTTTATAGATGTAGTAGATATATTTGTCTTACATCTGTATTCATTTGTCTTACACTCTGCTAATAAAACCGCCTGCGTGTAGTCCATTCTCACTTCGTGAGAAGACAGACAGACAGACTTGGATTTTATACTAAACTTCCGCACATAGGAATTTCTGGGAGAACTTGACTGTTAGTTGAATTATATATTTTAAATTCGCTGTGATGATTTATAAGGGTCTTATACTTGGGTTTTGGTGTATTTGTATTCTGAACGGATAAAACCTCTTGAAGGGGGCTTATAATGAGTTTAAAGGTGGGTGGGCTTAAAAAGCTATATTTACAGGGAGTTGCTTATGAGGGGAAGTTAAAAATGAGTTAAGGTGGCATAGATACTGGGTTTTCAACCGGCCAAAGTGGATTATGAAACTTAAATATATGAAGTTCTCGGAGTTTAGGGAGTAATGAACTGATAAAACCTACCTAACCCCGCATTTCTGGCTTATGTAGTTACGAACTTTGGAGCTATGAAGTTATAAACTTATTAACCATAGAACCATAGAACCATAGAACTATGGAACTTATGAAGTTATGAACCTATGAACCTATGAATCTATGGAAGTTACGTAGTTATGTAGTCGAAACCCGCATGCTTTAAACACTGTAAACTGTCCTTATATTTACTATTCCTGCGGTTCAGATAAAACCTCCTGTACTGGTGGACTGTTGGGCATATCGAGGTTACAGTTATTACAACAAGCCACTATCTCATAGTTTATGAGATAGTGGCACACTCCCCAATCATCAAGTGTGTAGCGGGGACAGGTGTCTGAATTTATCATACGATGGCGCACCTCCTAATAATAAAATATTAATTTTAGGTAATAAAGACCCCGCACTCTTGTATATACCCCCCTATTTCGTTATGGCTCTAAGGGTTTTAAGGGAGACAGTCTTATAGGTGCAAGTAAAACTGCACTTATAAGTGGCGTGGATAAGAATAGAGAACCCCGCATACTGAGGGAGCTGTGGACTATGAGCTACATAAATTCAAGTTTTTAACTTAGTGTACTTGTAGCTTACTGCTGAGCTAAAGGCCTCAATTTAGATAATGTCACAAGTCATAGGATTAGTAAGCATAGGATTATCTTACTTAAAACAGGTGTATTTTGGGGCTGGAATTACTATGGTATAAGTGATTAAGGGTCATTTGATATATGTATAAGTTTTTAATGGATATTAGTGGAAGTTTTGGAAATTGAAAAAAGTATGAAAAAGAGTGAAAACTTATTTATATATATAACAAGTGATACTAACGGACATTTCAGCCTAAAACGACTATGGCGTAGGAGCTAAAGGCTCAAAAATGGGGTGGGATTGTAATTGGTAAAAGTACAAAGGATTTTTAATTCATATTTTTTAGTTGGAGTAACTATGGTATCGTGGCTAATGACTTATTTTATAGTTTCTAGAAATTTGAATAAATTAATCCTATGATTTGTTGTCATAGGATTAATTAAACTGTATTATAGTATTTTTGTCACATTTCCACAATCATCTAAATAAAATGTGTATATTTTACTTTTTTCATTATACTTGTACTCAGCTTTGCCTTTATTTCGTGCTCTGCTTAGCCCTTTTTGGATGTTATCATAGTTGAGCTTCATAGCCTTAGCAAATGCTTTGAGGTCAGGGTATGGCATACCATTATAGCTATATACAGATGCTTTAGCCTTTACATCTGTGGCTATATACTGCCATTCATCTGCACCTAAGCTGTAAGCCCTGTTACTACCACTGTTACTATATTCCTTCGTTTCGCCCGGTTGTAAAGTACCTAAGCCAGACCTTAGGTCGTAGCTTATATCAAAAGCAGCGCAGTATTTTTTTAAGGTTGGGAAAGTTTGACCATTATATGTCACTGGTCTACTGGTACTCCTCAAATCTAAATTAGTCTGCTTGAGTTCAATTTTTAAGTTCTTATGCCTGTTGTCGTGCCGGATACCGTTTAGATGGTTTGGCTCATAATCAATTTCATACCCATTAGCGTCTATCGGCGGACTACTAATTAGCCTATAATCTTCTGGTTCATATACCCACGATGCTAAACGATGCCCTACAAGTCTGATAAAATCTTTGTAGTAATGGGTTGATGTAATCTTTCTTATATCTTTCAAAGCTGTTTCATCTTCAGCATCAATTGCGATGTTAGCCATATTGAGTAAATATTCATAAAGTTCTAGGGCTTCATTGATTGCCGTTTTGCGAAGTTCCACACCCTTAGGTAAAAGCTTGTAGCTATAATCCTTTGGCAGTGGATTGTAACCCTGTTCTGACTCAAGTATAGGTTCAGGTTCTGTTCGCCACTTGATATACTCAGGTGTTTTAGCTAAAAGTTTTTGTAGACTGTGGATGTGACCATTTAGAGTAACCCAGTTATAAGACTTAAATTGATACTCAGCATATCCATCGTCCCTTATTGTAGGCACTACCTTTAGGTACTGGCCAGTAGTTGTGATATGGATTATTAAATCTCCATCAGCTATATATGGGATACTTGCCTGTCCTGTCAGCATATTAGCTATTTCTTTAATTGTGTAATCAGTCACAGGCATTAGCACAGTCGCTAAGGATTGAACATCTGTTTCTGATAAAACTTCTATAACGCCCGTAGTTACTGTATTTGCTTTTATACTATCTAAAACCTCTTGTATAGGAGGAGTTAGGTCGAATAAGCTTGGCAGTATTGGGGTAGCTTTGTTTGCATCATCAATCAGCTGCACTTTACTTATAGGTGAAACCTCAGGAAGTGGTTCTGCATCTGTGAAGTAATTAGTGTGGAACTGTATATTATGGCGTAGCTCTTGTGCAAGTGTTGTGTAGTCAAGTATGTTTGCATTAAGCTTATATAGCACCTTTAGTCTCAGCGTCTTCGCAAAGGCAAGCATAGCCTTAATAGCACCGTGAGATAACGCTTCATCTGATAAAACTGTTTCAGATGAAAGATTATTTAAGGAAATTTCTAAGCAGGCCACTAGAGATTGAGCTATGTTATTAAAATTGGAGTACCATTTCTCACTTGATTTTTGCTGGTCTTGTACTGTTTCAGGGCTTGTACCTTGTATATGTGCAAGGGTTAAAACATCTATAGTACCAAAAAGGTCATCCAATATATCCTCTTTGGTAATATCTTCGGGCTTTTTAATCACAGGCATAGCATAAGCACTTGCAAGCTGTTGTACAAAGTCCCTAATAAATAAATCATTTGCATCAACTTTAATTGATGGGTCTGGCTTAGGACCTAATGATGTCTTAGCTTTCTTAGCTTTCTGAGCCTGTCTAAGAGCTTTTAAGGTTGATGTGATTAGCTTTCGAGTATTCTCAGTAATCACTTTATTTTCAAGTGCTTGTAATATTTCTTCCCAGTCTGACTGTGGAATTTGGGCTTTACTAGCTATTAGCATAGCCACATTCTTCGGCCTGAGATTGTAGTAAGCTAATAGTTCTTGTACAGGCTGTGCATATGTCTCCAGCTCTTTGCCAATAAATGCGTCAAGCTCTTTATTACAAGCATCTCGCATAGCCTCAACCTCGGTTACGAGAGCTAACGCACGTGGGTCTGTCACATAAGACTTGCGTAGCGGAGAAAAATTACTGTATAAAAAGTCTACGTTGTCTTTAAATAAATCGAAGTCTTTACCATCTAAAAAATCAGCAATTTGAGTATACAGGCACTCCTGAGGCGTAACAATTATAAATGGGTTTAAGTTAGATATAGGTGTACTTACAATGGTCTCAAGTGTGCTGATAAAACCAGCCTCCTTGGCTTTAAGTTGCGCTTGGAGTTGTGTGTATGGAGCAAGCCAAAGTGCTATGTATTCCGCCTCAGTAAGCGTCATAGTATCAAAGTAAGGTAAAATATTGCGATAGATTAAACTTGCGTACTTAGCTAATGCTTCCTTTGAGTAGTGCAGTAAAGGGCGACATCCGTCTGGGTAACCATCTTTACGGCACCCTATGTTGATGGCCTCCAATTTGCTATAATCCAGCAGTGATAGCATTTGCTCCAACTCGCTTTTACCTAGCTTATCAGCGGGTTTAGACTGTATAGTACCATTTTCACATACTAAGTCAATTATAGGCATGGGGGTGATACCTGATATTTTTTGTATGTTTTCTATACTATCAAATTTCATAGTTTTACACCTCCTTAATTGGTCTCATTACATACTCAATGTCTTTCTCAGTGCATTTGTATTGTTTCCAACCACTTCCATCATCAAAGTCTGCAACCCAAGCAACCTTGTCATCAGCAATTTCTTTCTCTACTTCTGCCGCTTGCTCAGGTGTAAGGCGTTTACCCCAAGTGGTGTGTAGGGTGTAGGTTGGTTTCTTTACTGGTTCTTGCTTAGATTCTTGCTTTATAACTGGCTCTTTCCTAGCTAAAACCTTCTGCTCTGTGGAAAAGTTGACTGCTATACAAGCGAGTTTCCCGACCATACACAGATAAGCACTTACTGACAATGACGCTGCTGCTGCCTTTTGCTCTATGATTTCCCTATCCTCTTGTGTCGGAGGGTAAATGGTCCAAGGTTTAACATCTCTCTGTCTTGGCATTTTTTTTAGTCTCCTTTATAAGTTAATATTAATGTACCGTTATTATAACGGTTTGAGTACCATTGTTACAATGGTATGTGTACCATTATTGTAATGGTATCATTGTTCTAAGGGTATGTCAATAGGTGTGTATTTTGGCAATAACTAGAACTTCTCCTTGCTATGACGGGAAGAACTCCTCAAAAACATAATAAAATAATAAATAATTAAAATATTTATTCTTAAGATTTATGTACTTCTTAATTTTACCGAATAAAAAGGAGTACACCTTATATGCACTCCTTTTTATGAGACAAACCCTCATAGAGGGTCACTATACACTTTTAATTCTCTTTTAATACAAATACACACCCTAAAATCTCAAACACCACCTAGGGGCTACAGTAACGTCAAACTAAAAACCCACGCATTAGTGTGGGTTACTATCTCTTAATCCTCTTTGCGTATAGGGTAGCCTATCACTTCTTGCTTGCATACATTATAGAGGTAGCTAAGTGCAGCGTCTCTGTAATGCACATATGTCCAATCTTTACCATACTTGTCTTGTAGGTAGCTCTTAATTTGCACTATGTCTTCTTCGTCAATCATTAAGGTTTCGTCACAAAACTCGTCAACCCCCTCGATTGTATTAGCAAAGCTACAGTAAAGCACATCAGCTCGATTTTTCAAAAGGTAAAAATAGTCTTCCCTTCCAAGCGGCTCACAATACTCAGGGTCTTCGCACATATTCGTTTTTGATTGCATACAGTAATCAAGAACTAGACGGTCTAGTAATAGCTTTAATACATAGGTAGGGCACTTATGTTGCTCATTTTCCCAGTCTCTTAAGCTACTAAGAGGTATTTCATATTTTTCCGACAGCTGTTTTTGGGTCAGACCGGCTTGTTCACGTGCATTTTGTATAAGTTCTCCATAATTTTGCATAATGTTGTTACCCCCAAACGAATTTCGTACTTATTTGTTAATATAATTATAGCCGAATTTCGTATTTATTTATTAATATAATTTTAGCCGAATTTCGTACTTTTGTCTAGTAAATAACTTAGCGTAGGCAAAAAACGAAATTCGTATCTACTCAAATCCATTTAAACACCTCCTGCAAATAAAGCTATTTAGTAAAACTTTCTGAGCTATGATTAACGTTTTGTGATGTACAACCAAATCTAGAATTTCTATCCTTTTGCCTTTGTAGTGGGTCATCTGCCTCCTTAAAGAGCTGAGATAGTACAGTGGGCTTTAATGGTTCTTCTTCAGCATCCTTACGAGTATTGTATTTGCTTAGGTCAATACGGTTATTTTTATTCATTTTCTTTACTCCTTTCATTTAATTCATCAGCTATTTTAAGTACACGCTGAATGTCTCTCGGTAGTTTTAAGGTCATATGTGCAACAAGACGGTATGTGTAAGGGCTAATGCCAATCAGCTCACAGTAATATTTAATTGTATGCTTTGGTTGCTCCGCTCTGCAGTGTAGGAGTATGCCTGCTATCTGAGTATCTGTGATACTCAGTGACCGTCCACCCGGCGAATGATAAGCTTTGCCACACATTGGACACTTTTCAGTAGTTTCCATTTAATTCACCTCTTTGTTTAGTAATATATTACTAAACTTGCAAGGCCTGAGACATAGTGCAAATAGTCTTAGGTTTTTATTTTTGTAACTAGCAACACAAAGCCCACTAGCACGAATAAACCCTGTTGAAATGCAAAATAGCACCTCAGAAGTATTTCTGAAGTGCTATTTTTTCAAACTGAGTCTATGTATCCATACAAGTTCTCACTCAACATATTACAACAAGCTAGACTCATAGAATGACTGTGGTCTATTTAAAAAGATTATGACAATAGTTTACGCTTACGATATAAAAAATGATTGTAGAGCATTTTTGAGTGCTTTAACAGATATGCTAACAAACCACCTCGTACTGAAAAGTTAATATTTAGTTCCAACTATAATACAACTTCTTTTTCCATAAAGTCATTAAAACTATCTATCTTCTCAAATAAAACCTCATTACCCAAGGCCTCAAAATGCTTGATACCACACTCTATCTTTGCACTTTCAGTAGGTCTTAGAGCATCAAACATAGTATCACCTTTTGTTTCAAGCACAAAGTAGAGCTTATCTTTACCATCTCTGTCAATCAGCACAGCCCAGTCAGGGTTATAAGTGCCAAGTGGCGTTGCTATAGTAAACCAGTCTGGCAGTTTTGCATACAGCTTAACGCTTTTATTGTTTTCAAAGCTGGTAGCAAAGCTTTCTTCGTTAGCGCTATCGTATACAACATATTCATATACCGACTTCTTGCTCGCTATCATATTCTTAGACAAGTAGCCTGTAAGCTCCTCTGTTTCAAACAGCTCTTGAGCATAATATTCGTCTTCGCCAACCTTGGTATACTTAATGCCATCAACAATCATAATCCTCATTTTAGCAGATACAATCTGTGCCACTTGTTCCATATACCGTTGAGGGTTCTTCTTAAATAGGTGTATAGTCTTGCTCCTGAGCAGTATATCTACAATGGTCTTTCTCGTTAAGTTAGTTTCATTCTGCAAGTATGCGATAATGTCAGGTATATTCTCTTTCAGACTATCTAAGGAAACAGCTGTATATGTTAATCTAAAACTACACCACAATTCTAATTGAAATATCCCCCACTT
>CAYXOL010000012.1:0-102536 GCA_964467165.1 uncultured Clostridium sp. | reverse complement strand
ATCAACCCGTGCTAGGGACTTTCACCCATAAGATTGCGCCCATGCTGGGCGCACCAAAATAAACCTGCTGTTCAATGAACTGCAGGTTTCATATATTTACTTAGTATCACTTACCCATTCATGATGGAATATTCCTTCCTTGTCCCTTCTTTCAAAGGTATGAGCACCAAAATAATCTCTTTGCGCCTGTAGCAAGTTTGCTGGGAGATTTTCACTTCTATAACTGTCATAATACATTAGTGCACTTGAAAACCCCATAACCGGAATGCCTAAATTTACGGCTGTAGACACTACACGTCGAAAGTCTTTTCCATAATTATTAAGGATATCCTTAAAATATGAATCTAACATTAGATTTTTAATATTAGAGTCATTTTCATAAGCAGCACTTATCTTGTTAAGGAATTGAGCCCTTATAATACATCCACCCCTAAATATCTTAGCAATTTCTCCATATTGAAGATTCCAATTATACTCCTTAGCTGCAGCCCTCATAAGTGCAAATCCCTGTGCATAAGAACATATTTTGCTAGCATAAAGAGCTCTTCTTACAGATTCTATAAACTCATTTGCATCTCCCTGAAATGAGGTTTCTGGCCCTTTTAGTATATTACTAGCCTCTACTCGTTCCTCTTTTAATGCAGATAAGCACCGTGCAAAAACAGCCTCTGTTATAGTAGGTATTGGTACAGCTAAATCCAGAGCACTTTGACTAGTCCATTTACCCGTTCCCTTTTGACCTGCACTGTCTAAGATAATATCAACCATGTCCTCTCCTGTTTCATTATCCTTTTGCCTTAATATTTCACTAGTTATTTCCATTAGATAACTATCAAGTTCCCCACTATTCCATTTTGTGAAAACATCATGAAGTTCCCCATTTGACAGGCCCAGAACATCTTTTAAAAGTGAATAAGCCTCACTAATAAGCTGCATGTCTGCATACTCAATGCCATTATGTACCATCTTTACATAATGCCCTGCTCCATTTTCTCCAATATAAGTACAGCAAGGCTCTCCATCTACTTTTGCAGCTATAGCCGTAAAAATAGGCTCTATCATTTTATATGCTTCAATTTTACCACCTGGCATAATTGCGGGACCTTTAAGTGCACCCTCTTCTCCCCCTGAAACTCCTGTTCCTATGAATTCAAACCCTAGCTCTTCAAGTTTTTTGCTTCTACGAATCGTATCCATAAAAAATGAATTTCCGCCATCAATCAATATGTCTCCACTAGACATATAAGGGGTTAATTCTTCTATAATTTCATCAACAGGTTTTCCTGCTTTTATCATAATCAATATTTTTCTTGGAGTCTCAACGGAATTTACAAACTCTTCAATAGAATAAGTCCCTAAAATATTTCTTCCTTTTTCCTGTTTCAAGATCTCATCTGTCTTACTTCTATTTCGATTATAAACCGAAACTGAAAACCCTCTACTTTCAACATTTAAGGCTAGGTTTTTACCCATAACGCCCATTCCCACAACTCCGAATTGCTGTTTATCCATAATTTCACTCCTTATTACAGTACAAATATACTTCTCGTATAATTTTTTTTATTTTCTTAATTATACACTTAAAATACTGAAATAAGTATAGTATTTATTATTAATTAATAAATATTATAAAACAAGTTGCCACCCACATAGCCATTTTCATCATGCTAAGAAATGTAATATGGAAAATAAATTTTCTTAAAGAAAAAAAATAGATTGTCTGATGTACTTTTAATGGTATAATATGCAAATGTCAAATATGAATAACAAGTACTATACAGGAGAGTGAGATAAAATTTGAAGCAAAGCATGATCCTAATGATCCTAACTTGTCATTACCAGATATTGTGTATAATAAAGCATCACTATTATTACAACAAGAACGTATGTCTAAGGGTGGAGTAATTGGCACTTCCGGAAAAGGAGTAGTTGCATTGTTGCTTGCTCGTGGCCTCCCTTGCAGTATGGCTTTAATATCAAGATTTAACACAGCACAAAGTTGGGGTATAGGTACAACTTGGAATGAAGTTAGAAATTGGAATAGAAATGGTGTGGAAATATGGAGTCATGGAACAGATCATAAGGACTATAGTAAAAATGGCTACGCAGGATTGTATAGCCAAATAGTAACTTCAAAAGCAGAAATAGAAGCACAAAATATAAAAGTTGTTGGCTGGGTACTCCCTGGGATTCATCCTAGCACAAAAAATATACCTTTCAATGGGCTAACCAAGCCAAGTGATTACAACAGTATTCCGGGAAAATTACTAATGGAGACTTACGCTTTAACTGAAGCCTATGCATATAAGGCACCAAGAATTTTACCAACACATATATTTCATGGTTTAGGTCATATGACTGTTTCTGATGGTTCAGGTGAAAACTTGACAGTTGCAAAAAATGCCATCAATCAAGCTATTAAAAATAAATCTGGTATTGAATTAATGTGCCATGTAGGTAATTTAGGAAAAAAGGGTAATATGACACTTGCTCAGTTTACGGCCATGTTAGATTATATCAAAACACAATGGGATAACGGTTCCCTAGAAGTTTTAACACCTTCAGGCCTTTTCTTTTCCGATCCTAACAGTAGCACTAGACTTAAACTAAATTCTGATGCTAGTTTTGAAGGTTTAAAAGCAGCTAATGAATCAGCTTGGAACAAAACAAAGGATTGGACTGGAAAGACCATCGAAACAAGTGGAGGCCGAACAGGAAATAATTTTTTAAGGATAAATAACAATAGTACTAATTCAGAAGTAACACAAAAAATTGATTACTTAGATCAATTAAAGGTTTCAGGAGAAGAATTCGTATTTGAGGGGTGGTTTAGACTGAATGGTAAAGGGAATACCACCGGTATAGTTCTTATAGAAGATTATAATAATTCTAAAAAACTTAAGATAATAAATAAAGTTGTAAGTAATGGTCCATCATGGAAAAGGGTTAGATTTGTTTTTGCCATACCTCCTAATACCAAATCCATAACTTTATCTCTTTGCAAGGATGCAGGAGCTAGTATTGATTGGGATGATGTAAGTATAAAGAAAATATAGGATAACCTATATTTTCTTTATACTTACATTTTCAGTAAATCCAACGCCATTGCCTTAGTATTGCTTGACTTTAGTCTCATTGGCGATGCAGTTGATTCCCTCAATTTAACAATAATAAATGAAAGCTCTTTTAACTTGACAATCTTAATTACTGTAAATATAATTAAAATAGTAACTATTTCTAAATCCTAGTTTCAGAGGGGGGATTTTCATCCATAAACATAAGACCATCAGGCCTTTACGTAGAAAAAAAGGAAATTTATCTCCTATCTCTTATAACAATGCACACCGTCCCACTGATTTAAAAGAAAAAGATGTTATTTTTTTACAAACTCTTATTGATAGTATCCCTAATCCAGTTTTTTATAAGAATGATAAAGGAATATACACTCATTGCAATATTGCTTTTAGTGAATATTTAGGCTTAAAACCAGAAGAAATTATTGGACATTCTGTTTACGATATAAGTCCAAAAGATCTAGCTGACATCTATTATAAAGCAGATATGGAATTAATGGAGTCTAAAGGAAAACAGGTTTATGAAACCCGTGTAAAATATTCGGATGGATCAATACATGACATACTCTTTACCAAGGGCACCAATGTAAATAAAAGAGGCATAGTAAAAGGAATTGTAGGCAACATGGTTGATATTACGGATCGTAAGTCTATGGAAAATAAATTAAATAAACTTTTAAAGTTAAAAGAAACCATGTTAGATATTAATCATTCATTACTTCAGATAAATGACATCAAAGAATTATTTATACTACTTTTAGAAAAAGTAACTGAGGCACTAGGGAATCGTCATCTTGGTTGTGTACTAATTCTAGACTCAGAGGAAAATTTAAAAATTATTGCAAGCAAAGGATACGATGATAGTCTATCTAAAAAATTCAAACTTAATCTAAAGGACTCTTTTTTTTGGAATGCAGCTGAAGGTAATTTGGATAAGGTTGTTATTATTAATGATATCAAGCAGCTAAACTTCCAAAAATATACTAAGGTTTTAGAAAATACCGCTAAAATAAGGGTAGACTCTTCCATTAGCACACCTATCCTTTTAGGTGATAAACTATATGCACTAATAAATATTGACAGCACCCGTAATAACGCTTTTGATGAATCTGATTTAGAAGTAATGGAGTATTTAAAAAGGCAGATTGAACTTGGTATTGCTAAGTTTGCACTTTATGAAGAAACCGTTTACCTTTCTAGATATGACAAATTAACAAACGTATATAATAGAAGGTACTTTGAAGAATTATTTAATAATACCCTTTTTAAGGCAAAAACATATAATGAAAACTTTTTCGTTGTAATCTTTGATATAAATGGATTAAAGCATATAAATGATTCATATGGTCATTTAGCTGGCGATGAATTAATTAAAACCTTTGCACTGGGTTTAAGCAATAATATTAGAGTTTCAGATATATTTGCAAGATTTGGCGGAGATGAATTTGTTGGTGTATTTCCGGGAAATGATTTACAAAACACAATCCATAGATTAGAAATCATAATTGAAGACTTCACTAATAATCCCATAAATTTTGAAGGAAATGCATTTATATGTAGTTTTAGCTACGGCATTTCATCTTTCCCAGACAATGCAACTGACTATAACCAGTTGATAAGAATTGCAGATAAGAATATGTATGAATATAAACAAAATTATAAAAATAAATTAAAACTAAGCCCCAGAGTATGAAGTTCACTTCTCACTCTAGGGCTTTGATTTTTTATACTATTTTCACCAATATATTACTGTTGACTAGATTGTTTTTCCATTTCTAATTGAAAACTATGCCTTTCCATCTCTTTATCCTTTTGGCGTTTCCAAGCGTGAAGAACTAATGCTAATGTAACGACTCCATAGGATATAAACATACGGAAGTATTCTCCAATCATAGCTGACCCAGTAATATATTTACCTGCCATAGGCATAACTATAAACATCAAATGAAATAACGCAGTACCTACAATTGCATTTGGAATAGATGCTTTAGTAACCGTTGCACCACCAACTAAAAGTGACGCTGCTGCAAAAAGGGCTGCTTGATCTGCTCCATTATAGGTGTTCATGGTACCTATATTTTGCAAATAAATTATTTGTCCAAAGCAAGCAAGGACTGTTGAAATTATAATGGACTGAATACGAGTCTTATCTACAGCAATTCCCGCCGTACTAGACACACTATTACTAAGTCCAACAGCTTTCATATCATGTCCCAGTTTTGTTTTTCTAAACCAAACAGTGAAAACACAAATCAAACCTATAATCAGAAAAGTTCCAACTGGGATACTTATGCCATTTATTTTCATTGAAATCAGATTATCAAATCCTTTTGCTACTTTTAAATTTAGTGCATTACGTACCCCATAGCCTTTAGAAAGTATCATTGAACTAGTCTTAAATGGGATTATAGATCCACACATGTATAAAAGAAAGAATTGATATATACCTGCAATAAAAAGACCTAGAATCATGGACGTAATCATCTCACGACCTTTTGCCCTATTTAGAACCACACCACAGAAATATCCAAGTCCTATAGCTATAGGCATTGCAACAAGTGCAGCAAGTAATAGTCCTGGAGCTCCTGTAATACCCCAGTCAGTGATAAATATCAATCCAATTTGACCTGCCATAGCACCTAAAATCATACCAAAATTGATACCCATTCCCGCCATAATTGGAAGTAGCAGTGACAATACAAGGAAAGTGTTTCTTGCAAGTCTTGTTATAATCTGATCCACCAAATAGCCTGTTGAATACCTAGAAAGCGGTATTGCTATTATGCTGATTATTAAAAACATTAATGGCACAACACTTCCCGTAAGTAAGGGACCTAATTTTTTCTTATCAAATTTCATGTCCTACCTCCCTTTCCGCGTCAGTGCATATACAATCAATCCGTTAGAAACTATTATTCGGATGATTTCAGACATGTCAATATTAATAGCACTGTTTATGACTGACGGCGTCATTGTCAAAATACCTTGGAACAAAAATGTTCCAATAACTACATTGGTAATGGTTGCTTTATTAACTGAGGCACCTCCAAGTAGAACCGCTGCCACTGATGGAAATACAAAGGCTAAGGGAGAATTGAACATTTGTACAAACCCAAAGCTTTGCTGAAAAACAATCATACCAACTGCTGCTATCATTGTTGACAGCATTACTGATACTATTCTCATTTTATTAATGTTAATTCCTGAAGCCCTTGCATAATCTGGATTAGATCCCACCGCTGTAATGGCAGTTCCAAGCTTCGTTTTAAAAAAGCCCCAAACTATCAAACACATAAGCATAAAAAATAAAATCATTCCTGTAGGGATAAGCAGATATTTTGAAACAGGAATTTTCAAGATATCACTAAGTACATGTATCCAGTAATCCTGAAGACTAATTGTAACCCTAAGTCCCTCACCTTTGAAACCCATAACACTTGCAGGATTTTTAAAGGGAAGTTTGAGCCACATTATGTTCATTAAAAATACAAATGAGAAACCCACATATGTGGCTATAATCATTTCATCGCCTTTAACACGATTTAAAAGCAATCCATAAAGAAAACCTAAAACTGCAGCCATGGCAAGGCCAACTAGAAATGCAACTCCAACTCCTGCCACACCTGTAAGGTTAAACTCCAGGCTCACCACAGCTCCCATCATTCCTGATATAAGTCCTACAGGAACACCAAAGTTCAAACCGCACCCTGATTGAATCATAGGCACCATAGAAAGTACCATTATACCACTCATACCAAAACGCACAATAACATCATTTAAAGAGGCATCAATCCTTACCCCGAAAATAGGAGCAATAATAAATAATACCAAGAGGAACATGGCAATGATTATGCGAGCCCATCCAAAGTCTTTGATGAATTTATTTATCTGAGCCATACTTTTTCACCTTCTTCGTTTATCTTAAATTCCCCAGCCATTAATAACCCGAAATCAACTACTGGAGCTTCTGGTGGCAGAATACCAAATATTTTGCCTTCACAAACAATAGCTATTCTATCGCTAATAGATCTAAGTTCTTCTAGTTCTGAGGATATTATAACAATAGTTGTGTTGTTTTCTTCGTTATATTTTCTTAAGGCATCTAAGACCAATTTTTTTGCCCCAACATCAATACCACGGGTAGGCTCAGAGACAAAAAGTAGCTTTGGATTCATAGCGAACGCCTTTGCCAAACATACCTTTTGTTGATTGCCCCCTGATAAATTCCTTGCCTTTTGACGCTGACTAGTGCACCTTATTTCCAGCGACTTAATGTACTCCAGCGCACATGCTTTCATAGATTTCTCGTCACGCCACTTAATCAATCCACCTAAATAGCTTTTAAGAAATTTATTTTGAACTTGCATAGCATTAAAAGCGATATTCCAGTCAATAGGTTCATCTAAAAGTAGTCCAACACCTCTACGATCCTCCGAAACAAATGCTATTCCATTTTGTTGCGCATTTAGCGTATCGTTTAACTTCAGTGGCTTACCCTCAAAGAAAATCTCCCCACCGCTCACAAAAAGCCCCATAACTCCATTAGGAATCCCAAGCTTACCTTGCCCTGCAAGTCCACCAATTCCTAAGATTTCACCCCTGCGAACCTTTAATGATACATTTTTAATTGTTTCACCAGGCATGTCCACCCATAGTTTTCGAGTTTCAAAAATTATATCATTTTCGTTAATTTTCACTTCTGGCCTTATATATTTTGCTTCTGCATCAACATCTCTACCTACCATCCATTCAGCAATCTGCCTTACATCAAGAGAATCTGCCGGTGCCTCTTTCACAACTAACCCATCCCTCAGTACAACAATAGTATCGCAAATGGATGTTATTTCATGAAGTCTGTGAGAAATAAATACAATAGAAATACCCATATCTGCAAGAAGCCTCATAGATTTCAATAGAACCTCAGCTTCAGATTCTGTAAGTACTGCAGTTGGCTCATCTAATACAATAAGCTTAACCTCATCTCTGTTAATTTCACGTGCTATTTCTATAAATTGCTTATGCCCAACTGGCATTTCAGACACAAACGTTTCCGTATCTAGTTGAACACCCAATTTATCTATTGCATTTTGAGCACTCTTTTGAATTCCCGGTATATCTATAGTTTCTAGCCTCTTACCTATCACCTTTGAAATCAAACTACTTTTGGTCTTTTCCATGTTAAGAAGTACATTCTCAGCTACCGTAAAACCAGGAATTAGTGAGAATTCTTGATGTACCATACCTATCCCTGCTTTCAGGGCATCCACTGGGCTTTTGAACGCAATTTTTTCTCCGTTTAAATAAACAGACCCTTCGTAACCACCGGTCTCAGCAATTACTTTCATACCAAATAAGATATTCATCAGTGTAGATTTACCCGCTCCATTCTCTCCAACAAGTCCCAATATCTTTCCTTTTTCTAGTGTGAAACTTATATCTTTAAGTACCCTGTTTCCATCGTATTCTTTTCCAACACTTTCTACTTTGAGTAGTACATTTTCTGTAGACAATAAATTCACCTCTTATATTCCCACATAAGAAAAATTGCTTTGCACACATATGCAGGCAAAGCAATTCATACTTATTTGGTTATAATAATACATTGAGAATAGTCCATATAGACCGCTTCTAATGTTCAATATTTTTTAAAAATTATTTTATAAGCTTATATTTTGCTGGAACAACTTCTTTACTGTTACCTAAGTAACCTTTTCCAAATACATAAGTGTCTTGATAAACCATTACGTGATTTGGAATTTCTTTTCCACTAACTCTATCTGTATAAAGTGAACCATTCCACTCAGCTCCTGGTGTATAAGCACCAAATGCCTTTATTACATCAGCAAGATTGCCCTTTTTCATTGTGCCTTCTACTACATTTTTGCCATATTCTACTAAACCTTCACTAGCAGTGTATCCATAAGAATATGCCCATGTACCCATTCTACCTGAACCACCTTTAGCTACTACAGTTGCTTCAACTTTTTTAAGTATCTCAGGCCAGTTTCCAGCTTCTGCTTTTAAATCAATACCAAATGCTCCTGGATATCCCATTACTGGTGAAGGAAGATCTGGTTCAACAAATATTGCTCCAAGTTCAGCAACACGTTTTAGAAGTGGCTCTGTTTGAGCATCGTTTGTACAGAAAAATGCAGTATCTTTTCCATATTTCTCAACCCATGCTGGCATTTTTTCAAGAATAAATTGTTGTGCACCTGGAACTCCAACGTCACTAGTTGGATCTGGAGCTGTTTCAAATACAAATTTCACTCCCAAATCTTTACAAGCTTGTTCCATAATGTTTTTTCTAAGTGAGAGAAGTTCTATACTCATATGTCTAGGGAAAGAGATGTGCACGAAAGTTTTTGCTCCCATCTTTTTCGCAGCAAGTATCATAAGGTATCCACGGTTTACATTATCAGGATCTACAACTAAATCCGCAGCTTCTTCAATCATAGCAGTATCTTCTTGAGAAGAGTTAGCTAGAAGTAATATATCAGGTCTTTTTTCACGAATCTGTTTAAACGCTGCAACTGTTCCTGGAACTGCTTGATTTACCACTATTACTTTCATGTCTTCATCATCTGCAAGACCAGTAATTGTTGAAATAGTAGTTTCTAGTTCTTGTGTAAAATTATCTGGATAAGTAACATGCTTTATCATTCCACCGGAAGCAGCATCACCATACTTTGCAATCATTGCTTCAGCACCACGCAAATCATCCTCACCTTGTGATACTGTACCTGTAACAATACCAATGTGCATCTTTTTAGCCTCTGTCACAGCAGGTGTTGTTGTATCCGATGTTGTAGGTGTCTTTTTTGCGCACCCAACAATACCAAATGTTAGAATTAAACTTAAACCAATTGCTAATGATTTTTTTAACATCTAGAATCCCCCTTTTTTTGAGCATAGCTCATATATAATACAAAAATTCTAAGTCTAATAGTTCCCCATTAGAAGGAATTTATTTTACTAAGAATTTAGCATTCGAATTTAGATTACCAAAAATTTAATGGTTTTAGAAAAATTCACTGCTAACAATAATTCATAGCTTGATATCGATTCTCCATTCTACGAATTATTTCATAATTCGCCATAAAAAGCTTTTTTATGATAGTAGCATGTCCACATTCTTGGAATATTTGAAATATAAACAAACAAATAATTCAACTTATTAAATATTTCCTTAATTCAGATTATTATCTTTTATAATATTATAATATTTAGTATTATTTGTCAAGGTATAAATAAACTATGAACTCATAAAACAGTAGACCCAAGTATCCTTTGCTATGACTATAGGTAAATTGTGAACTTTTTGTTTTATATTTTAATCCTCTAACCAGTATATGTAAACTATTTATTAGATTATGCGACTTAATGCTTTTTATTTTTATGAAATTTTTATAATTTAATTCTATTATGATTCTATTACTAAGTACTTATGCATTTACAAAACTAAAAACTATTTCAAAAACATAAAAAAAACAGCACTTCTCTAATATGAGAAATGCCGTTTATCTTATATATTTTATTAAATTGAAAATCTTTCAAAATGTATCCTATTATGATCAATCTTATAAGATTTTAGATCTGTTACAACCTTCTCTAACATAATGGGAGGTCCACATATGAAAAAGTCATAATTAAATTCATTATTTAATAGTTTCTTAATTCGAGCAGCATCAACATAGCCTTGCTCTCCGATATAGTTTTCCTCTGAAGATAGTACTGGTATAATTTTTAGATTTTTCATATTACTTGCTACTGCATTTAATTCCTCATAACAAATTAGTTCACTGCTATTTCTAACACCCCAAAGTAAAATAACTTGTCTATCTTTTTCTTTTATATTTAAATATCTTAGCATGCTTAAAAATGGTGTTATTCCAATTCCACCAGCTATAAAACACAGTTTATTCCCTTTATGTAAATCCAAATGAGTAAAACTTCCAAAACTACCATCTACGTAAGCCTTATCACCCACTTTGGCTTTTACAAGGTTATTTGTAAAATCTCCCAATTGTTTAACTGTTACTGAAACGTAGCCCTTTTCAGTTGGGCTGGATGATATAGTAAATGGATGCTCATCTTTTGGAATTTCCTTATTGTAAAGTTTAAGATATAAAAATTGTCCTGGTTTATAATCAAACAATTTATGATTTACTGGCTTGAATTTTAAAGTAATTATATTATCAGATTCAATTACAACGTCCGATATAATAAATTCCTTATTGGTAGCTGTATGTCTTTTTAATACCTTATGATAAAAGTACATTGAAAAGGCTATTACAAAATAAAACGTAAGTGTTACTTCTAAGGGGATATTTGCTTTTACTGAACTACTTAAGAGTATATGTACCAATAAAACGCAGACTCCTATTACAGTAATATTGTGAATGGCCACAAGAAATTCGTGCTTTGGCTTTATAGTTTTCTTTAATAGATTTCTTAAATCATCCACTATCTTTATTTTTACGAATAGCTTATTTATCATTAATAATGTACTAATTACAATAATTGCAGCAAATATTACAAGTGTTGCATCTCCTAAACTTGTTTGAAATGATTCACCAAAATAACTTTCCTTAATCTGTTTATGAATAAACCCCATAATAAAGGCAACTAAAGGCATAATCATATGAAATCTATACATTTTATCCAGACCAAAGTTTTTCTCAATAAACTTTGGTCTGGCCGTAATTATAAATTGATTTACAAAGAATACATAGGAACATATGCCTAATGATCCCCCTAGTAGAAATATAAAATCACTATTGTTTTTTGCTGCATGGATTAAATAAAAATATACAGGTAATACCGGTGCAAGGAAATATAATAAGATCCAAAATACTTTCTTCATTTTCATACAAACACTTCCTTATATATATATTAGTTTTACAATTAAACTTTATTATACCATAACTACTGTCTACTGCTTAGTTATTATAAGTATATTAATTCTTTATTACCGATAATATTAGACTTATAATGTATGTTATGCTAGAAAAAATCAAGGATACTATTAGAAAACCTATTAGCACAATATTATATTTCAATATATTTTCAGCCAAAAAAAACCTTGAAAAGCCAAGGACATTAATACCTAATATTAAAAGAAATATTATGATTAGTCCTTTAGATGCCCCCTTAATATCTGCTGAACTTAAGGATATATGAGATGAAATACATATGGCTAAAAATAAGAATAATATAAAGTATGGACTTGCAAAATTATTCAATGAAAATATTGTTTTTATCAAATCCATATAAGAATTAAGTATAAGCTGTGCTGAACCCTTGCTTATTTGGGTTATATTCAAATTATTTAAAGATATATTTATAAATTCATTGTATGTTTTGGGAATAATTATGTGCATTAGTGCAATTATAACGGATATACCTCCAAATATAGGCGCAATTCCTATGAAAAAATTACCAGCTTGTTGATATACACTATTAGGATTATACCCATGACTTACAAATCCAAGCACGCCATTTTCATCTCTTTTTTGTAATAGTACTATTTTTTTAATTTTATGTCCAAATACAAGGCAAAAAATAGCATGTGACATTTCGTGTATAGGTACGCCAATAATAGCTGTAATAGCAACTGCCTTCCAGCCAAAGCTCCTTTGAAAATTTCTCATTGATTGGTCCCTCAATAATCCAAGAATAAATCCTACTAAAATTATCATTCCAGTCAAATATATTGTAAGAACGGTTGTCCTTATTATTAAGTTAAGTAAAAAATTCATTTAATCATCCTTTCAAATTAGCTGAGTATCTATTTCTAAAGGAAGCATCTTGGGCTTCCTTTAGAATCGTATTTTAGGTAGTATGCGGTAAACTTCCAATAAAATAATATTTATAGTAAGCCAAACTCCACCAAAAATATATCCTGCATAAACATCACTTGGATATGCATTTTGAAATACTATAGGATTTAATCCTGCACATATACAAATGAATAAAGATATAATTATAACTGCCGTGGAAACCCATGTTTTCTTTAAGTTTCGTATTATTAGAAAAGCGAAAAACCCATAAGTGACAATTGCCATTAATGATTGATTGCTAGGAAATGTATATTGAATATTTCCTAGTAGCCTTAATGAAGATGGTCCAAGCCTCCTAAAAATATTTCTTAATGTAAATTGCAGCACTTCTCCTCCAACTAATACTATAAATAGAAATTCAATTTCAAGAACTCTATTACTATTTTTCCTTACAATCCAAATAAACATGAGGATAGCAAGTGGTATTATGATTTTAATGGATGTAATCATTTCAAACAACCCTATGATATGAGATCCTTCAATAGGAAAAATTGCTTTTACTAAATAAGATATAACCATATCGAATTGCTGGAATTCATTTGATAAATAGTCTTGTATCACAGCAATAACAAGAACCACAAACCCTAAAAAAGCCACTGCTACACCTGCTATGGCAACTTTGATTTTCCCCAATGAATGAAATGTAATTAGAAATCTATTTATCATTTTGTAAGTGCTTTCTATTATCTGTGTCTTATGATTTCTATAAACATAAACAACAATAAAAATTAAAGATATACTCAAACTTCCAATAATTAAATATTTTGATATGTAACTATGAAATTTATCCCAGTTTGGTCCAAGAACCCTGCCTAGTGAAATAAAAGTGGTAACCCATATGAAGGCTCCAAAATAAGCATTTATTGCAAATCTTTTGTAAGATATTTCAGTTATACCTGAGAAATAGCCAGTTATATGTCTAACTCCAGGAATAAAATATGCTAAAATCAATAGTTTATTGCCTGATGATTTAAACCACTTTGATGTCTTTTCCCTTTGCTTTACCCCAAGGTGAATATACGAACCATATTTATCAAAAAACCTAGTACCAAGTTTAGCCCCTAGAAAGTAGGAAATTGTAATGCCTACTATTACTCCAGTAGTAGCTACAAAAATACTCATAATCCAATTCATTTTCGATTGATAAACAAGAAAACCACAATAAGTCATCATAAGCTCTCCTGGGAGGGGAAATGCAATTAATTCAAGAACTAGTGCAGTAAACAAAATTATATAACCATAATGATTGATCAATGAAATTAAAGAATTCAAAACATCCCTCCTCTCAATAATTGTATATTATTCCCTCGGTTTAATTTTACTATTTTCTGACACTTCTATTATAGCATAGTTTATGATATAGGCAAAAATGAAGGGCCACAGATTTTATGTCTGAGGCCCTTCATTTTAAAACATTCCCTATTTTTTTAATACTTATTTCAGACTTTCAATAGCCTTTTCTGCCCACATAGAGTCTTTATATATAGCTCTAGCTACACCAATAAGATCAGCTTTCCCTTCTGAAAGAAGCTTTTCAGCTGAAGAAACTTCAGTAATTCCCCCAGTTAGTATAACTGGAATGGACACAACACCTTTTATAGCTTCAGTTAAAGGTGAAAAATATCCTTGACTAGTATTACCTGGGATCGTATATCCACAAAATCCTCCAGAAATATCAAGAACATCTACTCCTGCTCTTTCAAATTCTAAGGCTGCAGCTTTGCTATCTTCAATTGTACTTCCACCTTCCATATAATCTGAGGCACCTAACCTAAGTAGGATGGGAAAATCATTACCTACCGCATCTTTTACAGCTTTAATAATTTCTAAATGAATTTTAATTCTACCCAGTATTTCTCCACCATACTCATCAGATCGAATATTAGTAAGAGGCGAAAAAAATTGATTTAGAAGATATCCATGTGCGGAATGAATCTCTACACCATCAAAACCAGCTTCTTTTGTACGTCTAGCAGCATTTGCAAATTCTCTAATTATAGTCTTAATTTCACTTTTAGTAAGTTCCTTTGGAATATTTCCTTTGCGGGGATTCGCTATAGCTGAAGGTCCAACTGGCTCATATCCTGTTACATCGAAACTTGCTGCACTTCCAGCATGATTAATTTGCATTACTACTTTAGATCCATTTTTATGAATAATATTCGATAATTTTTTTAATCCCTCCATAACACTATCATCTGCTATGGAAAGCATTCTTTCACTAGCCTTTCCTTGCTCCGTTATAAAGCTATGTTCTATAATAATCAATGAAATATATCCACCCTTAGATTTTTCATAATAATAATCTAATATGTCTTTACTAACACTTCCATCCTCTTCAGATTTCGAGGTAGCCATAGGTGGCATAACCAATCTATTGTTAAAAGTTAACTTACATTGTTCTAGTGGTTTAAGTAAATATGACATGTTGTTACCTCCTTATAATTAAATACTGGTTTTTCTTAAATTCTAATTGGAAAATTAAATACTTGTTTAACTATTTTATCATATATACTCTAATTTCATAAATAATTCTATAATAATAATAATAATAATAATAATCACTATAACAGCTTAAAATCTAAGTTGCTATAGTGATTATTATTTTGAGAGTATGGATTTTTTTAATGAATTACCTTATATCCTTAGTTAACACCGTATCCATATCTGTAAACTCTTGATTTTCACCAACCATACCCCATATGAAAGTATAGTTCTTAGTTCCCACACCTGAGTGTATTGACCAACTTGGAGAAATAACTGCTTGTTCATTTTTCATAACTATATGTCTTGTTTCATCAGGAGTTCCCATTAGATGGAACACTACATTTTCTGCATCCATATCGAAATATAAATATACTTCCATTCTTCTATCATGAGTATGACAAGGCATTGTATTCCATACACTACCAGGTTGTAATATAGTCATTCCCATAACCAGTTGGCAACTTTTGCAAACTGCTGGATGTACATATTGATTTATTACTCTTTTATTGCATTCTTCATCACTACCGGCGTTTACTTTTTTAGCATCAGCTAAGCCAATCTTTACTGTAGGATAACTTGTATGTGCTGTGGCACTATTAACGTAAAATTTTGCAGGAACCTTTGCATCTAGGCTTTCAAAACTAATTTCTTTAATTCCTTGTCCAACATAAAGTCCGTCTCTCGATCCCATATCATATTTATTACCATCTAAAGTAACTATTCCTGCTCCACCGATATTAATTACTCCAAGCTCACGTCTTTGAAGAAAAAAGTCACAACCTAAAGCTTTACTACCTTCCAAACAAAGAGCCTTATCCGTTGGCACTATGCCTGCAACTATTATTCTATCTATATGGCTGTAAACCATTTTTATTTCCCCGCATACAAATAAATCCTCAATTAAAAAATGTTTTCTAAGCTCCGTAGTATCATATTTCTTTGCATCCTCATTATGACTTGAATATCTTATTTCCATTACAATTCCTCCTAATATTAATTTTATTTTCTATAAATCTTTACTTTTGTCTACTTCCTATTTAAACTATCTCACTAACCATCCACCATCTACAGCTAAGATATGGCCATTGACATAATCTGAAGCACGACTTGCTAAAAATACAACTGTTCCCATTACATCAAATGGCTCTCCCCATCTACCTGCTGGTATCCTATCTAGAATACTTTCATTTCTTGCTTCATCAGCCCTAATTGGCGCTGTATTATTTGTTACTATATATCCAGGTGCAATACCATTTATTTGAATGTTTTTATCTCCAAGCTCATTTGCAAAAGCTTTAGTCACTCCTGCTACAGCATGTTTACTTGCTGTATAAGCTGGAACAAATTTTCCACCTTGGAATGTAAGCATAGATGCGATATTTATAATTTTCCCTGACCCCTTTTTAACCATTATCTTTGCAACATCTTGACTTAAAAAATAAACAGCATTTAAATTTATATCTAGTACTGCCTTCCAATCTTCATCTTTGTATTCAAGAAGTGGTGCACGTCTAATTGTACCAGCGTTATTAACCAAAATATCCACTGTTCCAAATGTTTTTACGCACGCGTCTACTGCAGCTGTTATTTGTTCTCTCTTTGATAAATCTGCTTGAAAGAAAGCGACTTTGCGTCCCTGGGCTTCTACTAGAATTCTAGTTTCCTCCCAATCAGTACCATGTGTAGGAATAAAAATATCTGCGCCAGCTTTCGCCAGTGCTACTGCATAGGCTTGTCCAAGTCCTGTATTTCCTCCAGTCACTATAGCAACTTTACCCTTTAGCGAAAAAAAATCCATTGAAAATTCATTTACATTTATACTCATTTTACTCTCTCCCTTCCCATTTTTATTTTCCCTAACTTATTCATTGCATGATTTTCTTATAATAAGCTCAGGTTGCAGTATAATTTTTTGTTTTGCACTTTCATTATTATTGATTTCATCTATTAATATTTTTGCTGCAATTTTCCCTAATTGAAATTTTCTTTGATGGATTGTGGTTAGCGGCACAGGCAACATTGCAGCTTGCTCAATATCGTCATACCCTGCTATACCAAGGTCTCTTGGTATTTGAATATTATTAATGTGACAATATTTCATGACCCCCATTGCTACCGTATCATTTATAGCAAATATGGCCTCTACTTTTTGGTCTATAAGTATTTTCGACAGTTTAAATCCATCTTCAAAGGTTGCCTTACTTGTTAGTAAAAGTTCGTTTACAATTTCTATGTTGTTTTCTATTAATACATCTTTATAGGCCTTTAACCTTTCGTTACTTGCAGAAGAACTTTCGTCACCCAGTATTACTCCGATTTTTTTATATCCTTGCCTTAGCATATGAGACACTATCTTTCTAGCCCCAGCATAATTATCATTTCCTACATAACTTATTTCTAAGTCATTAACATAATTATCCACCATTACCAGAGGCATATTATCAATAATCTGCTTATAATCTGTAGCTTTTGGCTTTACAGGAATAATAATTATACCATCAACTCTTCTTTGCGATAAAAAATTAATGTATCTGGTTTCATTTTCTTTGTTTCTATCACTATTACAAAGCACAAGCCCATACCCTAATTTTTCCAAATATGAACTTACCCCTTTACTTACATAGGCATAATACTGATTGGTTATATCCGGTATTAAAAGTCCTATCATATTTGTCTTATTTAATATCAGGCTTCTGGCAGAAGAATTAGGAATATACCCTCTTTCTTCACAGGTTTTTAAAATAAGTTCTCTTGTTTTCTTAGAGATTTCCTTGCTATTGTTTAATGCCCTAGATACCGTAGTAGCAGAAACCTTACATTCTTTTGCTATATCCTTTATTCCTACCATATTTCTCTCCTCAATATTCAACGAATATTATACGTTAACGTTAACGTATAATATCTATTATATCATTTATTAGTACCCCATACAACACCATATTAATTATATTGTTAACGTTAACGAAATATTTTCTACTACTCTTTATTTTCATTTCATTAATTTATAAAGTTAAGGAGCCCTCTTTATGCATTTTAATGGCATGTAAAGCGGGCTCCCCAAATTAAACTTTAATTATTTTGTAGCTATTATTTCATCAATTAACTCTTTCCATTCCGGATGCTCTGCATACATACCTTTAACTTTGCTTTGAAAAGCTAAGTTATCAGCTAGTTTAGTAATAGTAACTCCACCTTTTTCAACTATTGTAGCCTCTGCTTCATCTGACTGTTTAAGCCACTCATTTCTCTCTACCTCTGCACCAACACCTGCTGCTTTTCTTATTATACCTTGATCATCTGCTGATATTTTATCCCAAGTAATTTTACTAAAAGCTATCATTTCTGGAACCCTTGTATGTTCATCTATTGTAATAAACTTTGCTACTTTATAATGATTAGATGATAAATAACTAGGCCAGTTATTTTCAGCTCCATCAATTACTCCAGTTTGCATTGCATTATAAACTTCACCGTAAGACATTGGATTAGGTTCTGCACCTAAAGCTTTAACCATATCCATCATAGGTTTACTTTCTTGTACTCTTATTTTTAAACCTTTTAAGTCATTCGGTGTTTTTACAACCCTTTTTGCATTATAAAAACTTCTTGCTCCAGAATCTAACCAGCAAAGTCCTACAATTTTACTATTCGCTTTTAAATCAGCGAATATTTTATCTCCTATCACTCCATCTAAAACTCTAAACATTTGATCTTTATCCTTATAAAGGTAGGGAAGAATTAAAACACCTACTTGCTTATTAACCTCAGCTAGCGGTGCAGTGCTTATACGTAATGCATCTATTGCTCCAAATTGAACTTGTTCTAAGGTACTTTCTTCGTCTCCAAGTTGAGATCCTCCATATACTTCAATTTTTATTCTTCCATCAGTATTTTTTTCTACTTCATCTGCAAACGCTTGATCACCAATTATTGTTGGGTAACCAGCAGGTTGATTGTCTGATAATCTTAAAGTAATTGATTTTGTTCCATTAGGTGTACCCTTTGTTTCAGTAGTAGTTTTATTTACACAACCAACCAACATCACTGCGATAAGTGCTCCACATGACAATATTGAGATAAATCCCATTTTTTTCATTGTCTCTTTCTCCCTACTAATCCTTTTTATTTTTTATCACCACTTAATTTAAATTTTAGTCTTAACTCTTCTAAATCATCATCTACCACGTTGTAATATTAACTTTTACTCTTCATTTACTTCATAACAAAAGAGTAACTTAAATAAAATAAAGTTACTCTTTTATTATGAATGTAGTATTAAAATAAGTCAATTAATCTTTAGTAAAGAGCTTATCAATTACATTATATTATTTTTTAATCTTGAAACTACGTATTCGTAAAAAGCTTTCTTTTGTTTTCCTAACACTTTATTTGTTAGCACAAAACCATGCTTAGTAGTTGAAAATATAACAATCATGCTGGTTTTTTTTGATATTCCTTTAATGGTATTCCATTTTAAGTCAGAACTTTTATTTTGAGTTTTTACATGGATTCCATTATCATCAAAACCAATCTCTATATCATGGGAAACCGCTCCTACTTGCCTTTTTGCCCGAATATAAATTGCTGCAGGTTGAATAACCGTAAATAAAGATATTATGATTATAAAAAGTATTTTTATATAGCTGTTTACTTCTCCCCAAAACTTTATCGACACAAGGAGCATGGCCACAGTAAATATAATATTACATCCCCCTACTATTGAAGCATAAGTAGAGTACATTGATAACTGCCAAAGATCAAAAGCTGTTGTTTTATAATTAAACTTATATTTCATATCTCTCCTTATCCAAATAATAATGGAAGCCATAAACTAACTTCCGGAATGAATGTAATCAGTAAAAGCGTAATAATCATACATATATAAAATGGAAATGTAGCTTTTACAATGCGTTCCATTGATACTTTACTAACCGCTGCACCAATAAATAGCACGGAACCAACAGGCGGTGTTAAAAGACCTATCCCGCAGTTTAATATAACCATAATCCCAAACTGAATAGGATCAATTCCAATTGAAACTGCAATTGGTAGTAAGATTGGGGTAGCAATAAGTATTATTGGTGCCATGTCCATAATACATCCAAGAATCAAAAGTATAAGGTTTAGAAGTAGTGCTAAAATAATTGGATTATCAGATATTTTCATAATTGCATTTGCTGCTAAATCTGGAACGTGTAAGAAAGTAAGGCAATATCCAAAAATACTAGAAGTTGCAATCAGAATTAGCACAATAGAAAGTATGTCCATAGTACTATCAAGTGTCTTCCAAACACCTTTCCAATCAAGACCCTTATAAATAAATACACTAACAAACAAACTATAAATAACTGCAATAGCTGCCGACTCCGTAGCTGTAAAAACACCAAATACTACACCTACTACAACTATCATAACCGCGGCAAGTGCCCAAAAAGAAACACTAAATTGTTTTAATAAAATCTTCATGTTGAATTTTTCACCCTTTGGATAGTTTCTTTTAACAGAAATAATATATGAACCTATCATAAGAGATATTGCCAGTATTGCGGCTGGTACATATCCTGCAAGGAAAAGACTTCCCACCGAAATACCACCTGCAGTAGTTGCATAAATTACCATGTTATGACTTGGTGGAACCAAAAGTCCCTCAACTGACGATGTAATGGTAACTGCAGTTGAAAAATCAGCATCGTATCCTTGTTCTACCATCATAGGGATTAAAAGACTACCAAGAGATGCAGTATCTGCAGCTGCAGAACCAGAAATACCTCCAAAGAAGTATGATGCAACAATGTTAACCATTGCCATACCTCCTCGCATCCAACCAACACAAGCAGTTGCTAGTGCAATTAATTTTTCAGATATACCTCCTGACCCCATAAGACATCCCATTGTTATAAAGAAAGGTACTGCCATAAGACTGAAAGAACTAATTCCTTTTACCATTTGCTGACAAATTGTTGTAAGTGGAAGTCCTAGGTACAAAAGACAAAATAAAGATGCAAGCGCTACTGCATAAGCAATAGGAAATCTTAAAAATACCATTATAAAAAAAGTACCAAGTAAAATCAATATCGCTATACTATTAACGTCCATTAACACCCACCTCCTCTGCAAAGAATAGTTTAAAATGATTATATATAGCATCTATCTCGAAAATAACCATTGCTATACCTGCCACTGGAACCGGAAAATACATCCAAAATCTAGAAAGACTTGGCATACTCACATAAGTTCCCACTTTACCGATTTGCACTGCATATTTCCAACCTACTACAATCATAACAAAAGCAAGTGCTAAAACAGCAACATCTGCGATAATATCCAAAACTGTTAACAAATGTTTTGGCAAATACCTATCAAATGCTGTCATACGGATATGTGCATTTCTTTTGATGGCTAAAGCCGCAGAAAGAACTGTCATATATGCCATACAACTTAAAACCACTTCTTCACTCCATGCTGGATCTGGAATAAAAGAAATATATCTACCAGCCACCGCCATGGTAGTAATGAGAATATCTCCTACTAAAAGCAACTTACATAAGAAAAGAACAAACTTATAAGCCACATCATATGCCGGTTGAATCTTATCAAATGTATTAAAAATTTTTGGCATACACTACCTCCTCAAAATTAAGCACAGAGGTTCTAATCCTCCTCTGTGCTCATATAAATATCTGTTAAAGCCATTTGTAATGAGTTTAAATGAAACCTGAATCTTATTTCATGTCAAGAATTTTTTTATAAAGTTCAGCATTATCTTTTGAAGATGACTCAATGACATCTTTACATGCATCCTGCCAAGGTTTGATATCCTTAACTTCTACAATATTAACACCTTTTGCTTTTAAGTCTACTAGTACTTTATTTTCAGCTTCTTCAGAAATCTTTCTATTATATGCTGATGCAGCTTTACCTGCCTGCGTAATAATGTCCTGCTGTTCTTTTGTAAGTTTATCCCAAGCTTTATCAGTAATGATTACTTGCACTGCACCAAGTGTATGGCCATCAAGAATCATGTTCGGTGCAACTTCTTGGAATGCATTTGATTTATAGTTGGCAATAGGCTGTTCTGCTCCATCTACTACACCAGTTTGCAATGCAGAATAAAGTTCACCAAAAGATACTACTGTAGGTGAGGCACCAAGACCTTTTACCATACCATTCATAACAGGGTCATTTGATACTCTTATTTTCATACCTTTTAAATCTGCTATAGTTTTAACGGGTTTAACTGTAAAGAAATGACGGAATCCTTCTTCTCCATAGAATAAACCTCTAATGCCCTTACCATTTTCGTGAGGCTCCATAAGGAACTGCGGAGCTAAGTCAGATGTAGCGAAATTCCAAAAATGTTCACGGTTTACGAATGTATAAGGAATAGAAAGCAATTTTGATTTTGCTCCACCGTAACTTGTAAGCGCAAATGCTGAGATACGTGACATATCAATGGTTCCACCCCCACCAAGCATTGAATCAAGCACATCGTTTTCTGCTCCTAAAACTCCACTTGCCTGAATATCAATCTTAATCTTACCCTTTGAAAGTGATTCAACTTCTTCTTTAAATTTACTATCTGTTTGACCAACAATAGTATCTAGTGGATTAACCTCTGCATATACTAAAGTTACCTCTGGCGCTGTTGCCGTTCCTGCTGCAGCTGCTGTTGTTTCTTTTACCTCTGTTTTTGTTGGTGTTTTCATACCACAACCGGCAAGCATTCCTACAGTAAGTACAATACATGAAAATATTGCGATAAATTTCTTTTTATTCATAATTTCTCCCCCTATTAATTGTATTTATTTTGTTGTTTATCTATAGACCTATCATACTATCTGATGTAACCCTTTACTAGACGAATAACTTGCGATTATATGTAATTGCTTGTCTTGTTCAAAAAAAAAACCATTATCATGTGAAAACCTCATGATAATGGGGAAATATTTAGTATTTAGCTTATTTTAGAAAGTCCTCTCTTTGTGGAGTAAACACGTCTAATATAGTTGAATCCTCTAATGCCGTAACACCATGAAGTGCATTTTGCTTAATATAAAAAGTATCACCAGCTTTAATTATTTCTTTTTTACCTTCAATATCTAACTGGAAGCTTCCTTTTATAATATAGCTAATTTGTTCATGAATATGGGAATGAATTTCTCCTACTGCACCTTTTATAAAATAGACCTCCACCATCATAATGTTCGTAACATGAGATAGTATCTTACGGGAAACACCCTTCGAAAGGTCATTAAGTATAACATCATCATTTCTTACTATCATATTTTTTCCTCCTTGTAATTCTTCAGGTAAAATAACAATTATAAATGCTATCTCCCTGTTTTATTTTCCAACTATAAATTGCAGTATTCCTTAGGCGAAATATTAGTATACTTTTTAAATGCTTTACTAAAATAGTTCTGATCTACGTATCCAACTTCAAATGCAATCTGTTTAACAGATTTATTCCCTTCTATTAAGAGACCCTTTGCCTTTTCCATTCGTATCTTAATTATGTATATCTTAATACTAGTACCTTCTACTTTAGAGAAAATCCTACTTAAGTAGAAGCTACTCATAGATACATGTTGTGCTAACTTATCTAAACTTAAATCATGCATATAGTTCTTTTCTATATATTCTTTTGTTTTTTCCACTACGTCAATATTTTTACTTTTTTTATAGCTTGATATATAACTAATAAGATTTTTTAACACCATAGTTACATAATTTTTCAAATCTGAAAATTCTCTTAAATCAGCTAATTCATTAATTATTATATCTTTGTCAAAGCTTTTAAAATCTTTGCCAATAAATTCATCTATATCTTTATAGACTCTATCAAGGATACCTAAAATCGTTTTTTTTGCTATTAAAAGGTCAAAGCTCTCACTTCTGCTTAATAAATTACTTAGAATAATATCCATTTCATTTATTGCTCCATTTAAATCTTCGTTTATAATGAATCCACTTAAAATATGATTAACTTCATTTACATTGTTAGTATTCTTTAGAACTTCTGTTTTGCACCAAGAATTTTTGTTTTCTGAGATTTCAAAACAACGTTTTGCATCTTTATAAGAAAGATATAATTGATTCCACCCTTCATTGGTGGTGGAAGTACCAATAGATAATATTGCGTCGTAGTTTAGCTTAAAATCCTCCCGTAGATTAATTAACAATTCTTCAAAACCTCTACTTAGAATTTTACTATCAACAGCCTCATCAAAAATAAATAATACAATATCATTTAAACATAAGCCGCCCACAATTTTAGGAAACAAAATACTCAATTTATTTTTTATCACAACAATGTTATTTTTATTAAAAATCTTCTTGTCCTCTAACTTAAGTATAATGCAGCAAAACTTAACACTATCAATGCTCAAGATATCCCTATAATCATTAAATTGATTTTCCCCTAAGGTAACGCCATAAGCTATATTTGCAAGCATTTGTCTTTCAACATAAGGTGAAGATTTCTTATGAGTCCGCTTCAACTCATTATTTTTATTTATCATTGAATTTTTAGAGTTTATTTTATTAATCACTTTATTTAGGGAGCTTACAAATTCGTCGTTAGAAAAAGGTTTTAATAAGTAATCACTTACGCCAATATGTATGGCCTTTTTCGCATAATCAAAATAATTAAATGCAGTTAATATTATAAATTCAGTTTCTATGCAATTCTTTTTAATAATACTGCTGGCCTCCAGGCCTTCCATTATTGGCATATGAATATCCATTAAGACGATATGCGGTTTAAGCAAAATCGCCTTATCAACCGCATCTCTCCCGTTACTTACCTCATCTACAATTTCAATACTTTCAGAAAAATATTTGTTCAAAAGAAATCTAAGGGCCTTTCTTTCTAGCGCCTCATCTTCAGCAATTAAAAGTTTTAACAATATCTTCACCCCCATCAATTGGAATAAAAATTATCATTTCCGTACCTTCTCCTCTTTGACTCTTAATTTCAAATAAATCATTTCTATTAAAATAGAGTTCCAGTCTTTTTTTCACATTAAACACACCTAGTCCTGTTAATTCATTTTTAACGTCACTTAGTAAGGAACTCACTCTTTCATTATCCATGCCAACACCATTGTCTTTAATACTAATAGAAATGAATTTGTTTTCCTCTTTTACAGTAATAGTTATTATGCCACCGTTATCTTTTTCACAAAGCCCGTGAATTATTGCATTTTCAACTATGGGCTGTATGAGCATTGGTGGAACTTTTACACTTTCTAAATTTTTGTTTATATCAAAAATAAAACTCATTTGATCTTGAAATCTAGTTTCCTGTATTATAACGTAGGCTTTTGTCATACGCATTTCTTCCTTTAACATCACCATCTTATCTTTGCAGTCTAAGTTATACCTAAGTATCTTTGAGGTAGCTTCTATTAATTTCACAGTTTCATCCGCATATTCAAACATAGCCACTCTGCTAATAGTATTTAGTGTATTGAACAAAAAGTGTGGATCCATCTGTGATTGCAGTGCTGATAATTGTGCCTCTTTGATTAATTTGTCCTTTTCAACATTTTTAAATTGTTCAATATGATAATTATTTTCAATCTCAGCTTTTTCATTTAATTCCTCAATAAACTCACGAATACTGTGTTTCATTTTATCAAAAGCCTTTGCAAGGCTGTTTAATTCATCATATTTTTGATCTTTAAGATCGGGAATCTCCCATTTTGCATCAGATAGTAGCTCAGCATATTTACGAAGTTTACCCATGGTTTTGTTCAAGCTTCTACTTACAATCATAGTGGAAACGAACCCAACCAATATAATAAAAATTAATGCAATATAAATCTTAATTTCTGTATTTTTATATTTTGCTACGGTAGTAGAATACTCTAAATTACTATAATTCAAATATGATACCACTAAGGATTTGGAATGTTTATTTATATAGTTAAATAAGGTCTTCATTTCAGTTATTTTATCATAACTTTTTGAATCCAATTGCTGCTGATACACAATTTGATTTATTAAATGATAAGACTCTACCTTATAAGAATCGAACATATTACTTAAATTCCTTAGATAAATACTGCTATCTTCATTTTTTTGAATATAAGGCTTAATTTGAATTATTAAATCCTCTATTTTATCATTTGAATCAATGTACTTTGGTATATTCTCGTTATCCCTTGTTTTTATAAACATATCAAAATATCCCCAACTATTGCTAAATTCTAAAGATAGTTTACTCAATTTAGTATTTATTTCCATAACCTCTTCATACTTCTTAGAGGTAGTATTACTTTCATATAACGAGAAAATGAAACCTATGCTTATAAATAAAATAATAAGAATAAAATTACTAAAAACTACACTTCCAATGGATTTCTTATTAACAGCCTTTTTAAATTTCATTTTAGCTCCTTTAAGATAAATTAAGAAATTGTCTTGGATTTTTTAATACATATATATAAGTGTCCAAGAATCTTATTTTGATTATACTATTTAGTTTCTTCATAGTCTATATTCTCTAGGGATATCTTCTAAATATTTACAAATATTCTATTGTTAGTATCTCTAATCAAACCTCAGACAGCCATAAAAGTCTACCTGAGGTTTAATAGATAGTGTATATTATTAAAATTTGTTTGTTAAATAGTTCTTATAAATTTTCTTTGATTTTGTTTATTAATTCACTATACTCTTCATCTTTAAGAAGAATTTTTTCACTAGGCAACATTTCAAATGTTCCCCCAAAGTTAGGTCCATTTTCATACTTAGGAACTATGTGAAAATGAAGATGAGTCATTTTATCAGCATAAGCACCATAATTGATTTTATAAGGTGAGAATGCTTTGCTTAGAGCACCTGCGACCCTTGCAACATCTTTCATATAAAGTGAACGCTGCTCATCATTTAAATCAAAAAGCTCACTTTTATGTCCGTTATAGGCCACAACACATCTTCCCTTATAAGTCTGTTCTTTAAATAAATATAAGGTTGAAACCTCAAGCTTACATATTTCAATCATTAAATTAGTAAGCCTTTCATCTTTAACGCAATAAAAACAATCATTATCAAAGCTCATATTCAATTTCTCCTTTTTTATTAATTAAGAATTTTATTAAATCATCATCCGAGGTGCTGCAATATTAACAACTAAAGTGTAACACCACTCTTAAAAATAGCAAGCTCTCTAAAGTTATTCTTTTCATTGTTAACTAATTCCCCGCTAGCTACTTTGATTACATATTCTATAAATTCCTCAATCAAATCTTCCAAAGACTTATCTTGAACTATACTACCAGCATTAAAATCTATCCAATGAGGTTTCAATTTATATATTTGAGTGTTTGTGGAAATCTTCATTGTAGGCACAAAACTTCCAAATGGGGTGCCTCTACCTGTTGTGAAAAGAACCATTTGACAACCCGCTGCTGCTAAGGCAGAGGATGCTACTAAATCATTACCTGGGGCACTTAAAAGGTTAAGTCCTTTTTTCTTTAAAACTTCACCATATTTAAGAACATCCACAACAGTAGCTGTACCAGCCTTTTGTGTACAACCTAGTGATTTGTCTTCAAGCGTAGTAATTCCTCCTGCCTTATTTCCTGGAGAAGGATTCTCATACACCGGCTGATCATAAGTCATAAAATACTCTTTAAAATCATTAATTAAGTGAACTGTTTTATTGTATATCTCTTCTGTTTCAGCTCTAGCCATTAGAAGAGTTTCTGCACCAAACATTTCAGGTACTTCTGTGAGTATGGTAGTCCCACCTTGAGCTACAAGGAAATCTGAAAATCTTCCAACAAGGGGATTTGCAGTTATACCTGAAAATCCATCAGAGCCTCCACATTTTAAACCTATTTTAAGTTCAGAAAGACTTACAACTTCCCTTTTGTCCTCTTTCATAGTTTCATAAAGTTCTACAAGGAGTTTGGCACCCTCTTCTATTTCGTCTGAAACCTCTTGGGAAATTAAGAACCTTACTCTTTTATCATTAAACTCACCTAATGACTTTTTAAAGTCATCCATACCATTATTCTCACATCCAAGTCCCAATACTAAAACTCCACCATTATTAGGATGTTTAACTGCATCCCCTAGTATTGTTCTTGTATTGATATGGTCATCTCCAAGTTGTGAGCAACCATAATTATGCTTTAAAACAGAGACATTATCTATGGTTATATTTCCTACTCTCTCTTTAAACCTGCTAATAATTCTATCTGCTATACCATTTACACAGCCAACAGTCGGAACTATCCAAAGTTCATTTCTAACGCCTACACTTCCGTCAATTCTTTTATAACCATTAAATGTTAAATCCCTGTTTTTAAAGCTATTTTCTATTAACTTTTTATTAAAAGTATATTCTTTTATTCCATCCAAATTTGTTTTTATATTATGAGTATGGACCCATTGCCCTTCATAAACATCAACAATTGAATGTCCTATAGGAAATCCATATTTTATAATATCTTCATTAACTTTAATATCATTAATAGCTATTTTATGGCCCCTTTTAACATCTTCTTTTAACGTTACTTCTTTATTGCCTATAGAAATAACTTCTGACTTTGATAAGTCTGTTAATGCAACTACTATATTATCGTTTATATTTATTTGTATTATAGTTTTCATGAGTATCCCCTCACTTTCGTTAAATAACCTCTTTAATAGCCTTTATAATTCCAATTTTCTTGATATTTACTAAATAATGTGTTACTGCATCCGTTAATCCTTTAATTTCATTTAAGTCCATTTTCCAAACTTTCTTATATGACAGCACTGCAGTTACTAAAGCTTTTATTCCTTGTTCTGTTCCATCACATTTATCCCATAGTGCCTTGTAAAGGTCTAAAATATCCTTATCATCATTTAATCTTATTATTTCTTCTCCCCTTTTCCCACTATAGAATTCTATAAGTGCGGCCAGCGAGAATACTAATCTTTTAGGTAGTTCACCTTTTGTTTTTACATATTTAAGTAATGTGGGTAAATCTCTTGTTTCATACTTTGACATTGAATTTAAAGATATACTCATTAGATAGTGCTTAACAAAAGGGTTCATAAATCTTTCAAGAACAACTTTAGCATAGTATTTTAATTCTTCTTCCGGAAGATCTAGTGTAGGTATTATTTCTTCATATATTGTGTCTTTAATAAATTTTCCCATGATTTCATGCTCCACAGCCTGAGCTACAGTATCTAAGCCATAAAGGTATGCTACTGGTACCAGTGAGGTATGTGATCCATTAAGTATTCTTACCTTCCTAGTTCTATATGGAGTCATATCCTCAACAAATTTAACGTTAAGACCTGCTTTGCTTACTGGGAATTCATTTTCAATCCATTTTGGTCCTTCAATTATAAAAAGGTGAAAATGTTCTCCAACATTAACTAAATTATCCTCATACCCTAATTCCTGCGTTATTTCTTTTATAGTATCCCTTGGGTAACCGGGAACTATTCTGTCCACAAGTGTTGAGCAAAAGGTATTAGATTCATTTATCCAAGTAGCAAATTCCTCCTCTAAATTCCAAAGCTTTGCAAACTCCAAAATTACTTTTTTAAGTTTATCACCGTTTCTGTCTATAAGCTCACAAGGTATTATAATTAATCCTTTAGCCTTTTCTCCATTGAAAAATTTAAATCTATGATATAAAAGTGCTGTAAACTTTCCTGGAAAACTTTTTTGAGGTTTGTCTTCTAGCTTATCATTTTCGTCATATACAATTCCTGCTTCAGTAGTATTGGAAAATACAAATCTTAATTCTGGATTTTCAGCTATCTTTAAATATTCCTCGTGCTGCGTATAAGGATTTATTCCTCTACTTATGCTGTTTATTACTGAATGCTCAGCTATTGCGCTTCCTTCATTCATTCCTTGTAAATATAAAGTGTACAAGCCGTCTTGCTGATTTAATTTATCTACCATTCCAAATTCTATAGGTTGAACTACTACTACACTTCCATTAAAGCCTGCTTCTTTATTCATTTTATCAATTTGCCAATCCACGAAGGCTCTTAGGAAGTTACCTTCCCCAAATTGAAGCACTCTTTCAGGATATTTTTTATATTCACCATATGTTTCCTTATTTAACATCAATTTTATTCCTCCTTATCTTTCAATTATTTTGCCCTTACCAATAAACGCCATTAATTGTTCCAGGTTGGGATAACCTTCCATGTCGCCCTTTACCAGCACTGCCATGGCCCCGACTCCATTTGCATACTCTCCACATTCTCTTAAATCTAATTTGTTTAATATACCTGATAGAAACCCTGCAGCAAATCCATCTCCTGCACCTACTGTATCTTGTGGATTTTCTAACCTATATGAATTTACATACAATTTATTAATTTTATCCGCTGCGTAGCAACCCTGCGCTCCAAGCTTAACAGCCACAATGCTACATCCCATTTCCATAAATTTTTCCGCAATCTCCTCAGGTTTCGTTAGCCCTAGGAGCATTTCCCCTTCATCTATACCTGGAAAAATTATATCCGATTGCTTTGAAATTTCTAGAAGAACTGGCACAGCCTCTTCCTTGCTCCACAATTTCAGTCTAATATTAGGATCAAATGATACTAATACACTATTTGCTTTTGCAATTTCTATAGCCCTAAATACCGTTTTTTTGCAATTTTCTGAAAGAGCAGGGGTAATGCCTGTAATATGAAGTATTTTTGCAGATTTTATATACTCCTCGTCTAATTCTTCTAGTTTTAAAGTACTAGCCGCCGAATCTTTTCTGTAATAATATACATTTGGATTAGAATGCATAAATCTTTCTTTAAATAATATCCCAGTATTTTTTTTGTCATTTACAAGTACTCTTGATACATCTACGCCCTCGCCTCTAATTGTAGCTCGTATATATCTTCCAAATTCATCATTCCCAAGCTTTGAAAACCAACCAACTTCATGTCCAAGCTTTGCAAGAGCTATTGCTACATTTGACTCTGCTCCTGCAATAGATTTATTAAAATTTTGAACGTACCTTAGTGGTCCTGAGGAATCTGGGCCAAATAAAACCATAGACTCCCCAAAAGTTACTACATCCATAATTATCTTTGCACCCTTCCTGACGCATCACCATTCATAAGCGTTTCTACTTCCTCTTTAGATACAAGATTAAAATCTCCTTCAACGCTGTGCTTAAGGCATGAAGCAGCCACTGCAAATTCAAGTGAATCTTGGTTTGAAAGACCTGTTGTCAAACCATATATAAGGCCTGCACCAAAGGAATCTCCGCCCCCTACTCTATCCACTATGTGCATTTTATACTTTTTCGAACTATAAAATTCACTCCCATCATAAAGCATAGCCGACCAGCCATTATCACTTGCTGAAAAGCTTTCTCTAAGTGTAATTGCTACATATTTTAACCCAAATCTTTCTGCTAGCTTTGTTGCAACACCTTTATAACCTTCACCGCTTAAAGTTCCAGAAGTTATATCTGTATCCTCTGCACTAATACCAAAAACTTTTTCTGCATCCTCTTCATTTGCTATTACTACATCACAATACTTAACAATCTCACCCATTACTTTTCCTGCTTTTTCACTGCTCCAAAGTTTTTTTCTAAAGTTTAAATCTACACTCACCATAACACCAGCTTCTTTTGCTGCCTTTACTGCATCTAAAGTTATTGTTGCACATTCATCTGAAAGTGCAGGAGTTATTCCTGTAAAGTGGAACCATTTAGCATCCTTAAAAATCTCTTTCCAATTGAAGTCTTCTCTTTTAGCCTCTGCAATAGCTGAATGTGCCCTATCATATATTACTTTTGATGGTCTTTGTGAAGATCCCTTTTCGCAGAAATAAATTCCTACTCTATCTCCGCCTCTAACTATCATATTTGAATGTACACCATATTTTCTAAGTTCATTTACTGCTGATTGACCGATTTCATGACTGGGAAGTTTTGTTACAAAGTAGGTATCCAAACCATAGTTTGCTAGTGACACAGCCACATTTGCTTCTCCTCCACCATAAACAGCTCCAAATTCCTTAGATTGCAAAAATCTTTCATAGCCTACTGGCGCAAGCCTTAACATTATCTCACCAAACGTTATAAATTTTCCCATGTTATTTCTCCTCCCTTGCTTTTCTTACTGCTTCTACAAATTTAGCAGCAGTTTGCGTTACTAATTCATAATTCCCAGTCTTTGCACCCTTTGTTAAATCTCCGCCCGTTCCTACAGCCACTGCTCCAGCCTTTATCCAATCTTTAACATTATCAAGTGATACTCCACCTGTTGGCATAAAATTAGCTTGCGGAAGAGGTCCTTTAAATGAGCTAATAATTGATGGTCCAAAAGCATTCCCTGGGAAAACCTTGATAATTTCAACGCCCAGTTCCAAAGCTTCTACAGCTTCTTTTACTGTCATTACGCCTGGCATAACAGCTATTCTATATCTATTACATAATTTCACAGTATCTTGGTTTAAACTTGGACTTACTATATATTTTGCTCCTGCTAGAATACAAGCTCTTGCAGTTTCTGGATCAAGAACAGTTCCAGCTCCGATAAGCATATCCTCATCATCTTTATATATTTCAGATAGTTCTCTTATTATTTCAACTGCACCTGGTACTGTCATTGTTATTTCTAAAGCTTTAATTCCACCTTTTTTAACTGCTTCTACAATTTTTATTCCTTCTTCTTTTGAAGTTGCTCTTATAACTGCTACTAATCCCGCATCACTTATTTTTTTAATCATTTCTAATCTTTTCATAATCTACACCTCTTATATTATATTTTTACATCATTTTTAATACTCTTAAATACAAATGCTTCCAATTCGTTGATTCACCTAAATAAACTATATTTTAGCCTCACAATATTTTTTTAAAGTTAACCTAACAGCACCTTTTCCCTGGATTAATTCACTAAAGTAAATTTCAATTTTTTCCCCTAGTCCTACTTCATATAAATCAACACCAAAAATTGACTTATTAGATAAAATTTTAATTAATGTCTCGTGAACATTTTGACTTTCGTTAAATTTTATATCAGCTATTATTTCCGTTAAGGATGAACGCATAGGGTCAGGACTTAATTCAAATACATTTCCCGCGTCATCTATAGCCATTAAATATCGACACCATCCTGCTATTGCAAGCGGAATAAATGTTAGGTCTTTCACATCTAAGTCAGGATTTAAATCATAAGCTTTGATGGTCTCACCAAACCGTATAGCTAATTTTTGTGAAGTATCACAGGCAATTCTTTGTGGTGTATCCGGCATAAACGGATTCGGTAGTCTTACTTGCATTACTTCATCTATAAATTCCTTAGGTGATATAATACCTGGGTCTACAACAACAGGTAAACCCTCTACATAGCCTATATTTTCTATTAATTTTACAAGCTCCGCGTCTTTCATTTCCTCTGATATTTTAGTGTAGGAAAGTAGACATCCGAAAATCGCCATTGCTGTATGAAGAGGATTTAAACAAGTACAAACTTTCATTTTTTCAACTTTATCTACAGTTTCTTTATCTGCATAAATAATGCCAGCTTTATCAAGTGGAAGTCTGCCATTCTTAAAATTATCTTCAATAACTAAATACTGTGGTTCTTCAGCATTAACAAAGGGGGCGATAAAGGTGTTTTTTGAAGTCATAATTACTTCTGCTTCTTCAAACCCAATATCCTTTAACATATCTATTACTGACTGAGCAGGTCTTGGTGTAATTTTATCAATCATACTCCAAGGGTAAGATATATCTTCAGTTACATAATTTAAAAACTCAGCTTCTACTACTTTATTCTCTACCCAATATCTTGCAAATGTAGTAACCGCCTGCTCCAGCTTTGTACCATTGTGAGAGCAGTTATCCATACTTACTAGTGTCAATGGCACTCTTCCATTCTTAAATCTTTCGTAACATAATGCAGCAAGTTTACCAATATAACTTTTCACTGATGATGTTTCATTATTAAAATCATTTGCTACATCTTTTAAAAATTCACCATTTCCATCTACTAAACTATATCCTTTTTCTGTAATTGTAAAAGAAACCATTTTTAATGTCTTACTTCTAAAAATTTCTTTTAGTCTACTCCAATCATTTGAATTGTTTGTATCTACACATAATGATTCAGCTATACTTCCTATTACTTTTTTTTCCAAGCTTCCATTTGCTTTTAAAGTTACTAAAACATTTAAATTATCAAACCTTTTGTAACTTTTTTCGATTATTTCATAATCATACCCTTCAGCAACTATTATGCCGGTATTTAATATTCCTCTATTTAATAAGTCTTGGCAAACAGTTGCAGGAAAAGCGCGAAATATATTTCCTGCCCCGAAATGTACCCATTCTGGTTTTTCTTTGGTATCTGCAATCATTTTATCTCGATCATATTTAGGCAATTCAAACCCACTATCTTCCCAAAGCTTTGTATTATTTAACTCTTCCTGTCTAAGTTTCAATTTATTTACCCCCTTACAATTCTATTTACTCTACTACTTTGTCTTGCTACTTTTTTCAATTGCCTCAATAAGTCCATTTAAATAAGTTGCTCCTAGTGCACGATCATATAATCCGTATCCTGGCATTGCAACTTCACCCCAAATAGCGCGTCCATGATCTGGACGAACGGGTCCATCAAAGCCACTTTCATGGAAGGCTCTCATTATTTCATACATATCTAATGATCCATCTCTTGACAAATGGGCCGCTTCATCAAATTTACCTGGCGCATGATAAATTAAATTACGTACATGTGCAAAATGGACTCTTCCCTTGGCTGCGCGAATAATATCACAAATATCGTTATTAGGGTTGGATCCTAAGGAGCCAGTACATAATGTGAGTCCGTTAAATTTTGCATCTACAGCATTTAGTAGTTTTAAGATGTTTTCTTTATTATTTATAATTCTTGGTAGATTAAATACAGGCCATGCAGGATCATCTGGATGAATTGCCATCAATATATTGTATTTTTCACAAACCGGACGAATTTTATTTAAAAAGTATACTAGGTTTTCAAACAATTTTTCTTCATTAACATCTTTGTATTTTTCAAATAACTCTTTCACATATTCCAATCTTTCAGGTTCCCACCCTGGCATTACAAATCCATTACTATTTTTATCAATTTGTTCAAACATTTTCACAGGATCAATTTTATCAATTAGCCCTTGATCATAGGATAAAACAGTAGACCCGTCGGTTCTCATCTTAGCAAGGTCTGAGCGAGTCCAATCAAATACAGGCATAAAGTTATAACAAACCATGTTAATTCCTGCCTTGCCTAAATTAGCTAAAGTTTCTATATAATTTTCAATATATTGTTCTCTCTCCGGTAGCCCTATTTTAATAGAATCATGAATATTTACACTTTCTATTCCTTCTATTTTCAGTCCACTTTCTTCAACTTCTTCTTTTAGTTTCAATATATTTTCTAGTGGCCAAGCCTTTCCTGCGGGAATATCATAAAGTGTTGTAATAACCCCTGTAACTCCTGGAATTTGTCTTATTTGCTTTAATGTAACTGAATCGTGCTTACTACCAAACCATCTTAATGTCATTTTCATAAAATTATCCTCCTCATATTTTTTGTTAACGTGAACAATTATTCATAAACATAATTTACAATTATGTTATTCTTGCCACTGAGTCTCTTTCAAGAAGCTCTGTATTAATGTATATTTTTTCTCCACGGGTTATATCATTCTCCCTTTCAACACCACTATTTTCTATAATATGCAAAAGTCTTTCAGCACCTTTTTTGCTTACTTCAATAATAGGTCTTCTTACAGTAGTTAAAGCTGGCGTTAGATATGCACCAATCTGGTTACCATCAAATCCCATAATCGAAATATCCTCAGGAACATTTAGACCTGACTCAAATGTAGCTTTCATTGCTCCTACAGCCATTTCATCATTGGAGCAAAATACCGCCGTTGGAACATTCTTCAAACTCAATAGCTTTTTCATAGCAATGTATCCACTACCAATAGTATAATCACCTTTAACCATATATTCACTTTTTAGTTGTAATTTATTTTCTATTAGTGCATGTAAGAATCCGTTCTTTCTCTCAATAGTAGAATTAAATCCTTCTTTTCCCTCTATTATAGCTATATGTTTATGTCCATTTTGAATAAGATATGATACCGCTTCATATGCTCCTTTTTTATCCGAAGATAGTATATTAACTAGTGAACTCTCATTTATATCTCTGTTTAGTACAACTAATGGTATCTTTTTATCCATTAAATAGTATATAAAGGAATTATCACTCTCACTTTGACTCATAAGTATTATACCATCAAAACTTCTCTTATTAATAAAAGCAAAATTTTTATAATCATCAATTCCCCTAACAACGAGATTATAACTTTCTTTTATAACACTATTTACACCACTTACAGTTTCATAAAAGAACCTTGAGGATGTTACTTCGCTTATTGTTGTAAAAATAAGTCCTATGTTATAGGATCTATTTAACACCAAACTTTTAGCACTATAATTAGTTACATAATTAAGCTCTTTTGCTATTGTCATTATTTTAGCCTTTGTCTCTACATTTATAAAAGGACTGTCATTAAGTGCTCTTGAAACAGTAGTATGTGAAACATTTGCTATTTTAGCTATATCTTTTATGGTTACTTCCATCTTTAACACCCCTATGTCTCTAGTAAATACTTATATGATACCATACTTGAAACTACATAACTAACACATTTTGTATTTACTACAAATTACACTTAATACTATGTACTATAACATAGTAGTCCTTTATTATAATGAACTTGTCTAATGAATAACCCTATTATATTTAATATTGTTTACGTTAACAATCTATTCCGAAATATCCTTTTGCATTGTTGTAACATATTCCTTGAACAATACTTCCTAGAAGCTGCATATCTTCAGGCAACTCACCATTTTCCACCCATTCTCCAATTAAGTTACATAATATTCTTCTAAAGTATTCATGTCTTGTGTAAGACAAGAAACTTCTTGAATCAGTTAGCATTCCTACAAAACGACTTAACAATCCAGTATTAGCTAGAACCTTCATTTGTTCTATCATACCTTCTTTATTGTCTAAGAACCACCAAGCAGCTCCAAACTGAATCTTTCCTGGAACCTCAGAACCTTGGAAATTTCCAAGCATAGTGCTAAGAACATAATTATCTTTTGGATTTAAAGTATATAAAATAGTTTTAGGAAGAGAATTATTTGTTTGTAATGAATCCAAGAATCTTGAAAGTGGATAAGCCACTTGTTCATCGTTAATAGAATCAAATCCTGTATCTGGGCCTAATTGGTTAAGCATTTTTGTATTGTTATTTCTTTGCGCTGAAAGATGTAATTGCATTGTCCATCCAAGTTCTGCATATAATTTTCCTAAGAACTGTAGTGTAGCTGTCCTATATTTACTTTCCTCGTCCGGAGTTGCCACTTCACCTTTTAATACTTTTGTAAATATAACAGATACTTCATCTTTTGAAGCTTCCATATATGTTATGCTATCTAAACCATGATCTGATATTCTACATCCAACCTCATTAAAAAATCTCACTCTTGATTCTAAAGCTACTAGGAATTCATCATAATTTCTAATATTCATTTTAGATGCCTCTGCAAGTTTTCCAACCCATTCTATAAATGTATCTTTATTTATTTGAAGTCCTTTATCCGGCCTTAAAGCAGGTAACACCTTTACAGTAAAATTAGTATCTTCTTTAAGCTTTATATGATATTCTAGCGAATCGATTGGATCATCTGTAGTACATAGTGCTTTAACATTAGATTTTATTATCAAATCCCTTGCTCTAAAACCTTCACCATTTAATTGTTTGTTTACCTTTTCCCAAATAGCTGGGGCAGTTTTTTCATTAAGAACCTCATACACCCCAAAATATCTTTGAAGCTCTAAGTGTGTCCAGTGATAAAGAGGATTTCCTATTGCCATGGGCAATGTTTTTGCCCATGCCATAAATTTTTCATAATCGCTAGCATTTCCGGTAATGTATTTTTCATCTATACCATTACTTCTCATAGCTCTCCATTTGTAATGATCTCCATATAACCAAGCTTCAGTTATATTCTTAAAGCTTTTGTTTTCTAATATTTCTTTTGGATTCAAATGACAATGGTAATCAATAATAGGCATATCTTTTGCATAATCCTTATATAAATTTATGGCTGTATTATTAGATAATAAAAAGTTCTCGTCCATGAATTTTTTCATAATCTTCACCCTTCTTTTAAGAAATTTAGCAATTGTTAACGTGAACAACTACATTGTCTTAATTATAGTCTAAAATATTTTATAATGCAATAGTGAAAACGAATACTATTACATATTCTCTGTTTTATTTAGTATACTTAAAACTACACAAACTATCATCAAAATAATAGCAAATACAATAGAAGTCATTCCAGCCAAAATTCCAAAGGCATCTGATAATGCACCGGTTATAATTGGCATGATGATAGCTCCTATACCACTTATCATAAGTAATACTCCCATGGACATAGGATACGCCTTAATGGTGTTACCAATAGTTGCTACTGTTGTAGGATAAATACCTGCCATGGAAAGACCCAGGCCCATTATAGCTATTGTAATAATAGTTAGATTTTGCGACGATAATAATAACAAGTAAAACCCAGCGGTTCCAAGACTTGTTGTAAGTAACAATGCTTTCTTAGATACTTTATCTCCTAGAAAAGCACATGTTAATCTACCTAAAAGAATAACTACCCACAACAGCGACGCAAGTATTTGCGCATATTTTATTGTCATTATGCTTGAGTCTATAAAATATTTAACCATCCATCCGTTAATAGTTGCTTCTGCGCACAAATAAAAAAATATAATCCCAACGCTAATCAAAAAATTTTTATTCTTCAAAAATTCATAGGAAATCTTCACCTTTTCACTCTTTTTTGCAACCTCAACTATTTTCATTTTTGAAAATAGAAAAATAGAAATAATTGCAAAAACAATAATAACACCAGCAGCTATTTTCCACCCCCTATCACCACCTATATTTGTACAGACAATAACTAAAAATGGAGCACTTAGTGCACCAACTGCAAAAATACTATGCAAAAAATTAAGAGCTGCTGGGCTACTGTTTGACACCTCATTTACTATAGTATTGTTAAAATTAGATATGCTTCCTCGACTTATTCCTGTAAATAAAAACCCTAAAATCAATAACACTGGATTACCTGTTAAAATCATAATTAAGAAACCAATAACAACAAAGCTACATAAAAACATTATTGCTTTTTTTCTTCCTAAATAAAGCGGTAACACCCCTGCAATAAACCCAGCAATCAAGTTCCCTGCTTGATGCGCAGAAAGTAGCGCCCCGCTCATGGTATTATTTAACCCATATTCACTACTTATTATTGGTAACAGTGAGCCTAAAATCATAGCATATAGGCCATTGACGGCAAAAACAAAAAAACAACAAATCAGAATATATTTTTCGTCGTTGCCTAGCTTAGAATAAAATAATGGTTGTTTCATATAAATAAAATCCTCCTAATTTTTCTAAAAATTATAGTATCGAATTAAATACTATTATCGTCTATCATTCTATGTAAAATATAAAATACCTCCTTTTTAAGCTGCAATGACTAAATTAATTATGTTAGTTCCTCATATCACACCTTACTTTATAATAAAAAAATCTCCTTATCCTAAGATAAGAAGATAGATAAATTTTTCTTTTCATGCTCTAAAAGCCACTGCTTTCTATTAAGCCCACCTGCATACCCTGTTAGACTCTTATCTGATCCAATTACTCTATGACAAGGTATAATTATGCTAATAATGTTCTTACTATTAGCCTTACCAACAGCTCTCGCAGCCTTTTCATTTCCAATCTGTATTGCTTGCTTCTTATAAGACCAAGTTTCGCCATATGGTATTTCAGTCAAAGCTTCCCAAGACCTCTTTTGAAATTCAGTGCCTTGTGTTTCAAACTTTATATCAAAATCTTTTCTTGCTCCTTTAAAATATTCATCTAATTGTATAATTACCTGTTTTAAAATTTCTGGCTCTACTGTACTTCCCTTCATCTCTTCTACAAACATAGCTGAAATTACTGCATCTCCCGAAGTTATTATTTCTAATACTCCAATTGGTGAATTGTAGTATCCATAATATCTCTTAATCATTTAAACACCTCCCTAAGTAGAATATAGCATAAGTTTCCCATCCGCTCCAATTCACTGGATCTTTTCTATAATAATTTGCTCGTCCTTGGCATCTACGCCAATGATGGAACCCTCTACTATGTCTCCCCTAATAATTTTTTTCGCAATAGATGTTTCTAAGACATTTTCAATGTATCTTTTTAGTGGACGTGCACCATAAATCGGGTCGTAGCCTTCCCTGGCCATAAGCTCTTTAGCATCATCCGTTACTTTCATTAAAATATTCTTATCTTTAAGCCTATTTCTAATTTCCTCAAGGAATATATCAACTATACCTTTTATCTCTTCTGTATCTAATGGTTTAAATAGTATAATATCATCCAATCTATTTAAAAATTCTGGTTTAAATTTAGTCTTAAGCTCACTTATAACTCTATCACGAATGTATTGCTCTATGCCTCCACTTTCTTTATTTTCCAAAAGGTAATTACTTCCAATATTTGAAGTCATAATTATTATACAATTTTTAAAATTAACTATCTTACCTTGATTATCTGTAAGCCTTCCATCATCTAGTATTTGAAGAAATATATTAAATACATCTTCATGAGCCTTTTCTATTTCATCAAATAATATAACGCTATATGGTTTTCTACGTACTGCTTCCGTAAGCTGACCCCCTTCCTCATAACCCACATAACCTGGAGGAGCTCCTATAAGTCTTGACACAGAATATTTTTCCATGTACTCTGACATATCAATTCTTATTATATTTTCTTTACTATCAAATAGAGTTCTAGCTAATGTTTTTGCAAGTTCGGTTTTTCCAACACCCGTAGGTCCAAGGAATATAAATGATCCAATAGGTCTTCTTGGATCCTTCATGCCTGCTCTTGCACGAATAACTGCATTTGAAACTGCAGTAACCGCCTCTTTCTGTCCGATTACCCTCTCCGTTAGCACTTCCTCAAGTCTTAGGAGTTTTTTCCTTTCTCCTTCTACTAGACTTGCTACGGGTATTCCAGTCCATTTTGATACGATTTGCGATATTTCTTTTTCTGTTACCTCTTCTTTAAGCATAGCCGTATCATTATTTCGATTAATTCCTTCTTCTTTTTCTTTTATCTGAGCTTCTAGTTTTGGAATTACACCATATTTAAGTTCTGCCACTTTATTTAAGTCGTATTCTCTTTCTGATTTTTCTATGTCCCCACGAGAAGCATCCAGTTCTGCTTTTAAATTTCTAATTTCAACTATCTTAGCTTTTTCTTTTTCATATTTTGCTGTCATCTCATTATCTTTATCTTTTAAATTACTTAACTCTTTTTCAAGTATTTCTAATCTTTTCCTTGAAGCCTCATCCTTCTCTTTTGCTAGTGCATTCTTCTCAATTTCAAGTTGGAATAACTTACGTTTAGTCATATCCATCTCCGTGGGCATACTATCTATTTCAGTCCTTATCATAGCACATGCCTCATCTATAAGGTCTATAGCCTTATCCGGAAGAAATCTTGCGGTTATATATCTATCAGAAAGCTTTGCTGCAGCAACTATTGCTGAATCGTGAATTCTTATACCATGATATATTTCAAATTTTTCTTTAAGTCCTCTAAGTATTGATACAGCATCTTCAACCGTTGGCTCCTCAACAGTTACTGGTTGAAATCTTCGCTCTAGAGCTTTATCTTTTTCTAAGTATTTTCTATACTCATCAAAAGTTGTTGCGCCAATGCAATGAAGACTTCCTCTGGCAAGTAGTGGTTTTATCATGTTTCCTGCATCCATAGAACCCTCTGACTTTCCCGCTCCCACTATATTATGAATCTCATCTATAAATAAAATTATTTTACCCTCACTGTTTTCTACTTCTTTAAGGACTGCTTTAAGTCTTTCTTCAAACTCACCTTTAAATTTTGCTCCTGCTATAAGAGCCCCCATATCTAAAGAGAACACTATTTTATTTTTAAGTCCTTCTGGTACATCTCCCTTTACAATTCTTTGGGCAAGACCCTCAACTATAGCTGTTTTACCTACTCCAGGCTCTCCTATAAGTACAGGGTTGTTTTTAGTCCTTCTAGAAAGTATACGTATAACACGCCTTATTTCTTCATCACGTCCTATTACAGGATCAAGTTTATGCTTTTTAGCTTGCTCTACAAGATTTGAACCATATTTCACCAATGCCTCATAAGTACCTTCTGGGTCAACATTTTCCACTCTCTGATTTCCGCGAACTTTCGATAGTGCATTTAGAAATTCCTCTTTAGTTATATTAAATTTCTTTAGAATATCGCCAATGTCTTTTGTATTTACATCCATAAGACCAAGCATTACATGTTCTACACTTATGAAAGAATCTTTAAACTTTTTAGCTTCATCTTCTGCCTTTATAAATACCTCTTCAAATCTTCTAGTAGCATAAACTGATCCGGTATCTGCACCGCTACCTGTAACTCTGGGCATTCTCTCTAAGGTTTTGTTAATATCCTCATTAAGTTGCCTTATATTCACTCCCATTTTGCTAAATATATTTGGAATGAGCCCATCCTCTTGAGCAATAAGTGCTGCAAATAGATGTATTGTATCTATTTGTTGGTGATTATTTTTTACTGCTATTAATTGAGCCTCATTTAAGGATTGTTGAACCTTAACTGTTAATTTTTCTACATCCATGAAAAAGTCCTCCTTTTATTTTTTAAATTATTGTTCCATTTTAATTATACAAAAAAACACCCATATAAATATGTTAGAAACCCATTTACCGTTTTACCAGCATAAAAGCTCTATTTATGGGTGCTTGTCATTAAGTTTTCTAACTAATATTATATCACTAAAGTCAATAACTATTAATATCTTTTCTAATAAAGTACAATTATTTTCTTTTTTATTTAAGCATTGCTTGTGCTATTTCAACAAGTTGCTCTTTACTGAGTGCTTCAAGATACCTTTGACGTTCTATGAAGGTACACTCTTCTAAAAGTTTTCTTTCCTTACTAGTCTTTATATAAATACCCGAAAGCGTTGAATCTTGACTACTACAATCCATATAATGCCTTTTCCAAATATTATAGTATTTTGTAGCGATTATCTCATCGTAGCCCTTCTCCATTAATTTCACAATACCTGTTCTTCTATCTTGTTTTTCACAACATTCACAAAGTTTATATATTTCCTGGAGCTTTACCATCTTTTTTCCTTCTTTCACACACCGCCAGGAACCATACAAAATACCGTTCCCTGTTTATTTTATCTGCCCTTACAGAAAGTTTATATTTATTCTTAATTCCTTCCAAAAGTAAAAAGCCCAGAACATAAATCTGTAGCCTTGTTTCCCTCAATTAAAAATCAAAAATACTTTTATCCCTTAATTCTATTAGTGCTGATTTTTACTTGTCTACTGTTTACATTATAGCATATATTTCACTTAAATATATGAGTGCTTACTTTATGTTGTTGTAAAACAGATATATATTATCTTATATTATGGTAACTTCCACCCTTTACCAACATCTATCCACCTTTTATTCATTGAATATTTGTCCAGTTCCTCGCAGGTAAGTTTAATAGCTGAATTGCTGCTTCCACAGGCTGGATAAACAGTTTCAAATCTTTTAAGAGATTCATCTAAAAACACTGGAATATCATTTTCTAAACCAAAGGGGCATACTCCACCCACTGAATGTCCTGTAAATTGAAGAGTTTCCTCTGGCGTAAGCATCTTTGCTTTAAAACCAAATTCATCCTTAAACTTTTTATTATCCGTTTTTGCATCCCCTGCAGTAACTATTAGCATAGCACTATCTCCATTTTTAAAGCAAATAGTCTTAGCTATTCTTGCAGGCTCTACACCCACTGCCTCTGCTGCCAGTTCTACAGTGGCACTTGATGTTTCAAACTCTAAAATTTCTTTATCCTTACCCCATTTTTTTAAATACTCTCGAACTTTAGCTATTGCCATAATTTATCATCCTTCCAATTTTATTTACCCCTGCCTTTGTGCCTTTTTTCTTTTCTTCGTACATAAGATTGTCTGCCTTTGCAATCAAATGTACCTTTTATGAATAATTCGCCCTATTTCAGACATACACATCTCCCCTTGTAAATATTTATGACTCTACAAACCAAGTTTATCTGAAATTTTAAGCATAGCATTTAAAGAAAGTTCTGCGAATTCTTCAAATGGTATTCCTAAATTTACAATGGAATACATCGCCTGCCTATTAGCACTAGCAGCAAATCTTGTATCTTTCATTCTTTTTACAATGGATTTAACCTTCACATTGGAAAGCTTTTTATCTGGATAAGCAAGTGCAATAGCCGAGATAAATCCAGTTATGGGATCCCCAGCATAAGCTGCTGCGTCCATTTTACTAATTATTTTTGTACCATTTAGCTGGTTATGTGCACAAATGGAATGGTATATGCGTTCATTACCAAAATTTTCAGCCATTAATATTTTTTCAGCAGTGGGGCCATGGAGTTCTGGATTTTTAATCCAGTCTATGGTGGTTTCATCTATATCATGGAGCAGACCAGTTATTCCCCATTCATTTACATTTTCAGGTTCTAATTTTTCAGCTAGTGCCCTCATTACAGCCTCAACAGCATAGCAATGAAGTACTAATTTATCATTCTTCAAATGTTTCAGTAAAAGTTCTTCCGCTTTATCTCTATCACACATGTTCATCATCCTTTCCTATATAATTTTTTAATATATTATATCACTAAATTTACCTTTTTTCATTGTTTATCCTAAAATATGTAACCTATTCTACATCCCTTTTATACGCCAACTAAATAAATTTGTCTTTTTTAATTTTAAAGGCAAATAAAGCCCCAAAGCATCCTCCAATAATATGTGCCAATTGAGAAATATTATCCTGAGCAAAAGCACCTGCAAATATTTCTTTACCAACAAATACAAAAAATACAATTATTAAGGTAAGTGGAATTTTCCCTTTCTCTGTATTTGTAAAAGAGCCTAAAATGATAAACATATAGACAATCCCACTTGCCCCTAAAAGAGCATTATTAGAAAAAATCGTGTGTATTAACCCTGTAATAAAAGCAGTTACCAATATTAATTGTATTAAAACCTTGGAACCATATTTTTCTTCTAGCATGGGTCCAATTATCAAAATTATTATGAAATTACCAGAAAAGTGAGCCCAATTAGCGTGGCCTAATACATAAGAAAAAAGTCTCACATATTGCAAGGGATCCAAAAGAGAGGTTCTATAGTTTGAAAAAAGCACTGCCGTCAAAGTACCATTGGTTAGGTACCCTAATAAATAGCTTATAAGCGCCAAAAAAGTAAATGTTAATATCACTGGTGAATTGTATTGTATTTTCTTTAATCTTTCAAGCATTGGTTATACCCCCATATGAATTCATAATAAAGTCATTCTTTTATTATGAATGTGCTAGGAAAATAAGTCAATAAATAAAAAATCAACACCCTAGGAACATAAAAATCTCCTAGGGTGCTTTATAACTCAAGTTTATTTTATTATATTTTAATATATAAATTACTTACTAATCATTTATATAATCTGAAAGATTTAAATTATATGTCTTTGCTAATTTAAGAAGTTCCCTCTCACTTGCAATATTTTCAGTCACAACTAAAGGTTCAATTTCTGATATACCTACCTTATTTAACAAATCTTTTTTCAACTTCTTATAATCTATCTTATCCACCACCCTTCCCATTTACTCTTCCATAGTTTCAATTTCTTTTATTATTAATAATATTCAGTTGTCTTAGATAATATATTCCATAATAAATGTTGAATTCCTCTATTTTCGACAAATATTTTATTTTAAAATTTATCTAGCCTACATCAACCTCTTAGGTTCAGTTAAAGTTTATCAATTCTTCTTTTACCCTTATACCTGTTAATCCATTTTCCAGTAAAACTATTTTTTTTCTGCTGAAAATCAAATGATGAAAACATTTCTTCATTAAACATCAAATCCAATAAATGCACAGCATTTCTTTCTCCAATTGACAAGGACTCAACGCAACTTTGGCAGTAGGTTAATATATGCTCTGTAGGAGCCTGTGCTGCTCTTTTGTTCATATGCTTTATAGCAAGTTCATTATTAGTCACTCCTACCATAGCACCTGCACCACAACATAAGGTTTGTCTCTTAGAAAATTCAAATTCCTCCATATTGATTCCCATGCTATTTATAATTTTTCTAACTGCCTCATGTGCACTATCAACATATCTTGTTGGGCATGGGTCGTGAAGACTAAATTTAATATCTACATCCACATATTTATTTAATAAAGTCTTTGGCATACCTTTTTCAACCATTTTCTCCCAAACAGTGGTGACCTTCAAATTAGGGCTGTTGTTTTTTATACTTATATAACAATTTGGACAAGTTGTAATTATTTCAGTTATGTTTAATTTTTGAATCTCATGGTCAAGTTGAGAATAGTATTGTTTAAAGCCATTCTGATCACCTACAGTATGAGTAGGATTTCCACAACATTTCATAATAATTTTTATCCCAGGTATAATACTTTTAAGATACTCATAAGTTTTCATAACAATTTCAGGACTATAAGACATAAGACTACACCCTGGAATAAAGGCTGTACTATTCCCCTCCTCTGGTGTCCTAGAAGAGGCTGAAAACAATTTTGAAAAACTGCTTTTCTGATGAAATTTTACTACCTTATAGCCTAAGGGCATTATAGCTTTTTTATGAACTTTAAATACATACTTTCGTAATTCTAAATAAAGCTCCTTTTGATTAATATCACGTGGACATAGCGCTGTGCATAGATTGCATAAATTGCAAGAATAGGGTAACTCTACATCCACTTCACCAGTCTTAATTATTTTTCCAAAAAGTTCTTTAGGTGACAAGCAATAGTTTTCTAACATTATACAGTTTTTCATACACCTTTTGCACCCAATACATTGACTGGACATGGTTTCTACTTTATCCAAGATACCTTTTGATAACTTTATACTATTCACCATTAACCACCTACTATTTTATTTATTCTTTTCCTTATACATCTTTTTGAGTAACACCATTAATATGCTTACTTCAGAATTCCTCACTAATTATATAGCATAAAAAGTTTTTTTCAAAATAGATGATACCTATAGATAAATGTTTATCTATAGGTACCATCTATTCACTTTTAATATCCAATAGGAATTGTTAAATATATTTTCTTAACCATTCTTTTGTTTCTAAATTAGTAAAGGCTGCATCCACACTATTAAGATAAATCTGTTTATATTCTTCAAATGTAATGTTAAATTCACTTAATAATACATAGCATTCCTTAGTCATACTTGTATCCGATACAGTTCTATTATCAGTATTAACTGTTACCTTTATTCCGTCCTTATAAAAATCATAAATTGGGTGGTTTTTTAACGTATCAATTGCCTTAGTCTGAATATTACTGGTTGGGCACATTTCTAAAGTGATTTTTTTGTCTTTTACAATGTTATAGGCCTCAATACAGTCTTTAATAAATACTCCATGCCCTATTCTTTCTGCACCCAAAAGCTCCACTGCTTGTAACACATTCTTGCCTATTCCTGTTTCACCCGCATGAATAGTTACTCTATATCCATACTGCCTTGCAAGTTTAATAGGCTCTACGAATTTCTCACAAAAACCTTCACCTTCAGCTCCGCATAAGTCTATTGCAACTACACCTTTAGAAAGATATTTTTTACCAACTTCTACAACTTCAAAGGCCCTATCAATAGACATAAATCTCATACATGAAAGTATTACATTCCCTTTTATATCATATTTATCCTGACCATCTTTAATCCCAGATATTACACTCTCAATTACTTCTTCTATGCTTAATCCTTGTTTTATATGAAGTAATGGTGCAAATCTAACTTCAATATATTTTACATTTTCTTTTGCGCAGTCTTCAAGAAGTTCAAATGTAATCCTTCTTAAACTCTCCTTTGATTGCATCACTAGACTCGGAATTTCAAACCTTTTTAAATATTCGTCAAGTGACTTGCATTCTGCTGGGGCAGTAACTTCTTTTTTAATATTATCAACATCATAGTATGGGATACTTATACCCTCCCGCTTTGCAATATCAATTATTGTTGCAGGTCTTACACTTCCATCTAAATGACAATGTAATTCTATTTTTGGTAAGTTTTCAAATTTCATATTGTCCCCCTTTTTTATATTTAATTTATATTTTTTTTATGTTTAGTATTGATTTTCAAAAAACAAAAAATCCTGACCACAAAGAAGATACACATAATTGTATCTTCTTCGTAATCAGGAATTATAGGTTCCTGGTAGAAACCCCCAAACCGTATTATTGGGGTTATACGAATGTAAATTAACTTTTTATTATTATAATTATTCACCAGCAATTGTTAATATAACTGTCTTAAACTTAAAATTTCTATTTTTTATAGTCTATCATAACTTTAAAAATAGTCAAGCTATAACTTTTCTTTGAAAACACCTTAATACCTTAATACAACTAACACAGTCATAGCTATAAAATATATTACCAATGGAATATATTGTTTTTTTTCTGTATTAATGTTTTTTTCATCAGCCAGAACATATTTTTCACCTTGAATATATTCTGCGTCCTTAGAATATTGTTCTTTCTCGTCTTCAATATATTCTAAGCCTTCCTTTTCTTCTTTATATTCTTTCAATTTTCTTAAGTTAATAAATAATATTGCACCACCAACAAGGAAGAATATGGAAGCTCTGAAAAGCGCTACAGTGAAGCTAACATTCATTGCATCCGCCGTGGCAGTTGCTTTCCCTGGTATTCCAGTATCCACAAGCTTCATGTAACTCAAGGCCACTTTGCTTAGAATAAAGGATATAGAATTATTGGCTGCGTGAAGTGTCATACTTCCTAGTAAGGATCCCGTATATTCCCTTACCTTTAATAGTATATATCCTAAAAACAACACATATATAATTTGCATTACATTGCCATGAAAAGTAGCAAAAACTGCAACTAAAATAAAATATTTCACTTTTTTATTTATTCCTTCATAAGCATCTAATAGAACCCCTCTGAAAAATACTTCCTCAAAAAATGCTGGCACCAAAATCACCACAAATAACCCTACTAATGTTGAGCTACTATTTAGCAAATTAGATATTGCAGTACTATCCTTTATTGCAATTGGAAATAACTTCATACTTAGAGAATTAATCCCTACCGCAAAAACATAGGTTCCAACAGAAACAAACAATGTTGTGCAAACTTGTTTTATAGATATTTTCTTTATTGCCATAACTTTAGTAAATTTTCTTTTAGTAATCCTGCAATATAATAGTGCTATACCTCCAAGTGCTATAATGCTAGTCACTCCAGAAAGTATGAGTGAAACATTTCCACTTATAGGCGTCTGTAATTTAAATATCCTACTTGCTAGTATTGGGACTGAAACAAACAATAATAATGCTAGTAGTAATAAACTATTAGCTAATAGTATTTTTTTATTTTTCATAAATTTTCTCCTTTAAATTATCTACTACTGAGCTGAAATTTTAGCATATATCCAATCTAATGGTGCCACCCCCGTGGCAAATGGCAAGTTCACTAACTAAATGTTAAACCTAGGTTTTTATATTATTTATTATCTGGGGATATGTTAAGTATCTTAAACAATTCTGAAAACAGCTTACTTGCTGCTGGCACTGCCGTCTGTGCGGCATAATATTTTTCTGAATTTGGTTCTTCTATTGTAACTATCAATGTTACTTTTGGATTACTAGCAGGAGCCATTCCTGCAAAGGATACTATATATTTACCATTGTCGTACCCTCCTGTAATATTATTTACTTTATTTGCAGTTCCTGTCTTTCCAGCTATATGATATCCTTTCATGTAGGTTGCAATTGCAGTTCCATCACTAACAACCCTTTCCAAATCAGTTCTTAATATAGCTGCGTTTTCACTACTAATTACAGTCTTTTTCGCAAAATCATCATACTGTTTATCCACAACCTTCTTATCATCTTCCATATGAGATATTTCTTTCATGACATGGGGTCTTATCCATGTACCTCCATTAGCCACTACATTAAAAGCAGCCATATACTGCATTTGGGTAACTGCAACGCCTTGTCCAAATGACATAGTAGCAAGATCTATAGGTGTGATTTTTTTTAAATCCTTCATTAATCCAGAGCTCTCACCGGGCAAGTCTATACCTGTTTTCTGTCCAAATCCATCCTCTTTTGCAAATTTATAAAGATTGTCCGCTCCAATTTTTTGTCCTAACTGAATAAAGGCAACATTATCGGAATTTTTCATTATATCAGAAAAAGTCTGAGCTCCATTATCCTCTTTATTATCATTATACAGTGTTGTATTCCCAACCTTAATACTTCCACCACTGACAAATCTATCCTGCTTTGTTACTACATTATTTTTAAGTGCAGCAGCAGCTATTATAACCTTGAAAATCGACCCCGGTTCAAACATGTTACTAACGGGCCTATTCTTCCATGTTTCCTGGGTTTCACTATCTGTTTTCCCCATGGCATAAGGATTATTCGGATTATAGTCCGGTACGTTTGCCATAGCCAAAATTTCACCATTTCCCGGGTCCATAATTGTTATACTTACAGACTTTGCACCATTTTCATCTAAGGTTTGTTTAGCCACGCTTTGCGCTAACTCTTGAATTCTCTCATCTATAGTTAATGTTAAATCCTTGCCGTCCACAGGTTTAACAGTAGTGGCTTCTGTATAAGACAACTGATTATTATTCCTATCCACCTGCGCCACCTTAACTCCACTAATACCTACCAACTCATTATTATAACTCTGTTCTACCCCGCTTATTCCATTTCCAGTTGAATTCGTATGACCAATTACCTGAGATAAAAAGTTATCATTAGGATAAACCCTATCTATATCATTTGAAATTATTAGCCCCTTATAATTCAAAGCTTTAATGGCATCTATTGCCACTTTCCCAACCCTTCTTTTTAAAAATACAAATTGGAGCAGATTGCCTTTACTATCTTTACTGCTTAATTTTTTTTCAATCTCACTACTTTGGATATTCAGTTGCTGTGACAATTTTTCAACAACCTGTTTTTGCGGTATATCCTTAGATAGTAAATACTGTTGCAATACATTTAAATCAACATCAACCCTGTAAACATCTGTACTTAATGCTAATTCATAACCATTTCTACTGAGAATGTCGCCCCGCTTTGGTGCTAATTTAATAGTTTTAGTGTACTGATTTAATGCCAATTGTCTGTAACTAGGCCCATTAACTATCATTAAATAACCCAATCTACTCACAAGCGCTATAAATACTATAAGAAATAATATACCTACAATAAAAATCCTTTTTCTGTTTGCTTTTTTTCTTTTCAATCCCATCACCAGCCTTTCTAGTGCCACCCAAGTGGCAAGTGGCATGTTTTATGCTAAAATTTAAACTATAGAAATATCATACTATATATACCAATTTTTTTCTACATATTATATGAGTACATAAAAAATCACCTCAGCCTATAGTTTTATAATCAACTTTTAGATTGAGATGATACTATTAAATTGTATTTTTTTAACGGTCTCAATTATTTTTTTACAGATACCTTCTTATCCTCACATACAAGTATTATTTCCTTCCCAAGCTGTGTTGTTTTTAAATTTACAGTATGGCCCCATAACTCATATATATACTTCAGTGTAGCCTGTGCATAATTAATATTTAGTTCTCTTCCATCAAAAACATGCTCTAAATTTAGAGTTTTGTCCTTTGGTGACATTTCTTCTACTCTGATAAGCGGAACACTGCCTACGCCGCAGGAACCAGCTAAGGTATTTCTAATATTTTCAAATCCACTATCATCAGAAACTTCACTAATTACATAATTCCCATCTTTCGCAGCATATTCAAATAAATTAAGCTCTAAGCATAACTCCTGGGTCAAATATTTTCTTAAAAAAGATTCGTCCCGTTCAAGAGATCTAACCTCAAATATTTTTTCCTTGCCATATCTTTTTAATATATCTTCAAACATTTTAAAGCCCACAAAGTAAGGATTTATTGTACCATGCCCTGGTGCAATAACATCATTATGACGCTTAATAAATTCTAAATAAAGTCCGTCTGGTAAATCCAGCTGCTTTAATATATTATAATGCCAAAAACTAGCCCAACCTTCATTCATTATTTTTGTTTCAATTTGAGGCAAAAAATATGATGTTTCTTGCCTTACAAAGCCTAATAAACTTTTTTCCCATTCCTCCATATCACCATACTTTATTATAAAATAAAGAAGATCATCCTCTGGCTGAATAGGTATTTTATTCAACTTTGGAAATGCTAGTTTTACATAAGCATCTAAGTCGTTATGAACTTCATTACTCTTTCTATAATCCTCTAAAAGTCTTTGTTTTACAATCTCCTCATTAATTCTCTTTTGCCCAATAACCCTTGTGGTTTGAAGTTTAATGGCATGTGCTGCATCCAATATTCTTTCTACTTTTTCATAACCTATACTGGGATCATTTATATAACTTCTTACCATATCTGCATGAAATTTAAACATCTCCACAGTATTTTCTGCTCTAGTTCCCTCTTTAAATAATCTATTATTTTTGAAAAAATCATTATGACCATAAACATGAGCTATAGTAAGTATTTGAAGTAAAAGTGTGTTTTCCTTCATTAAATATGCAATACAGGGATCTGAGTTTATAACCATCTCATAAGGTAGACCAGTTAAATTATATTTATATACAGTGCTATTTTTTTCGTAGGATTTCCCAAAGCTCCAGTGAGGATACCTTGAAGGCATTCCAATATAAGCTTCGTAGGACAGCATATCCTTATATCCTATTATTTCAAATTCTTGAGGATAGAAATCAAGTCCTATACTTTTTACTATACCCTCAATTTTTTCATTCCAAGCTTCTAAATCCTTTAAGATATATTCCAAACCGCTGTCACCTCTCTCCTTCTTTTTTTAGCATGTATTTGAGACTTTTCCATAAATCCTGTTTTTGCTTTACTTCCACTGGAATAAAGTTTTTATTAAATACTCCCTTTTCAAAAATACTTTTCATTGAAGCCGTATAGTATTTATTCATAAGCTCAACATACCCAAATAAATTGCTTACCTCACAAATAGCTTTTGCAGCTTTTATGGCTTTTTCATTATCTTCTTGCCAATTATCTCCATCACTAACGTAAAATACATATACATTCCAATACTCCGGATTATATCTTTTATCAATTATTTCTAGTGCTTTATTTAATCCACTAGAAATATACGTACCTCCTGATTCAACTTTATGAAAAAAATCATCTTCATTTACCTCTTGGGCAACAGTTGTATGTGCAATAAACTCAACCTCTACATTTGTATATTTTGACCTAATAAATTGAGATAGTATAAAGAAAAAGGAGCGGGCCAAATATTTTTTTGTGGTATCCATTGACCCAGATACGTCCATTACACATAAAATTGCTGCATTTGATTCTCTCTTTAAAACCTGCTTTACTCTATGGTATCTTAAATCCTCATTTTTAAAGGGAAGCCTTTCATTTTTTTCTTCCTGGGATGATTCCATTAATGCTTTACTTTTCCCTTGCTCCCTTTTAATTTTCTCCACCACTGTTCTTTTTTTAGCAAGACGTGGCTGGATACCATGTTTTTGATAGCCTGCTCTTTTAACACTATTTTCTGTTAATATTTCCGAAAACTTCTTTTTATCTAGTTCTGGAAGTTCTAAATCCTCTAAGAGGTAATTTAGCGCATCTTCTAAGGTTATTTCTGTTTCATAAATATCTTCACCTTCATCCTCACCTGCACCACTACTTCCCTTACCTTCACCCTTAGCCTTTTCTTTTCCTATGACTTGCCCTCTTTTTTCAGTGCCATCTCCACTTCCCACACCACTCTTATTTTTACCAAAAATAAATTCATATTCCTTAAGGCCTTTTATTGGTATTTTAATTTTTTTATCCTTACCTTGACCTATAATACTTTCCTCTGACAATATATCTCCTAAGTTTTCTTTAATAGATTTTTCAACAAGTTGACGATGCCGCCTTCTATCCTCTACAGCTCTATCATGATCTATGGGTGTTACGTTATAATCTCTAAAAATTGCCATAGGATTAATCCTTCCATAAATTATTAGCTGCATACTTCAATATTACGTCACAACAATAATCGCAATATCCGTTTGCCTTCATTTGTTCCACCATTACGTTATATTTTTCATCTTGATCCTTATCGCGAACTCTAGATCTAGTTACAATTCTTGAAAGCTCTTTTACGGAGCTTGTAAGTTTCTTTTCAATTGCTTCCTTTAGTGGCTCATAAGACTCATATTTGATTTTCCCGCCATTTCTAACCACATAAAACATATAGGAAGTTACGTCGCTTCTAAATCCCTTTGAAGAACTTTCAGATATTCCAATCTGCTCTTCTATTGAACGCATAAAGGACTCATCTGCAATCAGCTCTTCCCCTGTAGCTTTATCCTTTAATTTGGCCTTATTTACAAAGGCTTCTGCATTATCAATATAGTTATTAAATAAGCTTTCCGCTTGTTCCTTATAGCTGTGTATAAATGCCTTAGTTACTTCTTTTTCCAATATCTTATTGTATTCTTTTCTAATAGTATCCTGAACAAAGCCCATATATTTTTTCTTTTCCTCATCGGCAACGTCCATTTCTCTTACGGATTTAATTATACTTTCCATAATACCAAGTGGATTTATGCAATCAAATTCTGAATTTGAAATAGCATTATCAATGGCCTTTACTATAAATCTTGTGGAAATCCCATGCATCCCCTCATCAAGACCTGCTTCTTCCCTAAGTTCACTAATATCCATTTTCTTAGTAGTTCCCTTTTCTACTATTTCTTCGCCATTATAAATCTTTAACTTTGTTATAGGATCTACCTTATTTGAAGGTTTGAACCTTGAAAGCAATGCGAACATTGCTGCAGTTTCAATGGTGTGAGGTGCTATATGGGGCTTAAAGTTACTCTTTTTAAGTATCTTTTCATAAATCTTAATTTCTTCATTTAACTCAAGGCAATAAGGGACTTCTATCTTTACAATTCTATCTAAAATAGCTTCATTGGTATGATCTGACTTAAACCTATTCCATTCAGCTTCATTAGAATGGGCAATAATTATACCATCAAAGTAAATCATAGATCCCTTTCCTGGTGATGGTATTGATTTTTCTTGTGTAGCAGTTATTATAGTATGAAGATATTCAACATCGTTTTTAAATACTTCTATAAATTCTACTAAGCCTCGATTCCCAACATTAAATGCCCCATTAAGAGAGAAGACCCTTGGGTCATCCTCTGAATACATATCCATTTTAGATATATCAACAGATCCCGTTAAAATTGAAGTATCTTGATTATTAGGGTCTACAGGTGGGACAACCCCTATGCCTTTTCTTGACCTTATTGAAAAAGAAGTTGTGGTAACAGGAAAATTCTCATATTCGCCATTGTATTCATGAAGCAATCTATATTTACAATCTGGGCAAAGGTCCCCTTCAATTTCTACATTAAGCATTCTCTCAAAATCTCGTCTAAGGTGCTTTGGTATTAAATGCAACGGTTCCTCATTCATAGGACATCCTTTTAAAACATAAACTGCCTCTGTGTTTTCAAAGGCTTTCTTAAGTGCTTCTACCAAGGATGACTTCCCAGCTCCTACAGGTCCTGCTAAATATAATACCTGTCTAGATTCCTCGCCCTTCATAGATGCAGAATAAAAATAACTTACTATTTTCATAAGGACCTTATCTATTCCATAAAAGTCCTCTTTAAAAAAACCATACCTTTTTATAATATCATTACCATATATTTTTCTTGCCCTAGGGTTTTCCTCCGGCCTTAGAATTTCAAAGCCTTTTTTTATTATTGTGTCATACATCCTCTTATGAGAAAGCTTTGCCTTATCAGGATCTTTGTTAATTATATCTAAATACTCCAGAAAGCTTCCTTCAAATTTATTCTTGATTTTAGCTTCTCTATCATTTTTTATTACTTTTTCAAATTCCATATGCTACCCCCTAAGATAGAATTATTTTTATTATTATTAACTATATGCAAGAACAAACCCCCAACATGATAGATAATAAAAATAAAATGGTACCATCCAAGTGGATGGCACCATTAAAAATATATATCTGAAAACTCAATGTTGATCTTTTCAATATTGCTATTGTCATTAAAATTGTTACTCATGCAAGCTACTTCACTATCTGGCAACTGTTTTATAGGAAGTTCAAAGCTAAACTCACTTCCTATATTGATTTGGCTCTCTAAAAATATTTTGCCACCATGCATTTCTACCAAAGTCTTTACTAAGGATAACCCTATGCCACTGCCTTCATTATTTCTGGTAAGAGATTTATCTACTTGAATAAATCTGTCAAAAATTAATTCTTGCTTTTCTTTTGGTATCCCTATGCCTGTATCCTTAACAGAAATAACCACATTACTTTTTCTCTCAAATATGTTTACTAAAATACTTCCCTTAGGCTTTGTAAACTTTATTGCATTTGAAATTAGATTTAACATTATTCTTTCTATTTTATCCTTATCACAGACTATTATTTTCTCTTCCATTTCTGTATCAAACAAAAGTGATATCCCATTATTCTCAACATATCCAGCTACAGAAAGCGTTATTTCCTCTATAACACTAACAATATTACAATTACTTAAATGAATTTCAAAATATCCAGCATCTATTTTTGTCACATCTATTAAATTGTTAATTAATCTTACTAATCTATAACAGTTCTGTTTCATAGTTTTTAAATATACCCTGTTCTTTTTCTCATTTGCGTTAAATAGATCATTGAATTTTAGATCCATAAGCTGCAATGTTCCTAAAATAACATTGATTGGTGTTCTTAATTCATGAGATATGTTTACAAAGAAATCTGTCCTAAATCTATCATACTCTATTTCATAATTTAGCTGCCTTACCTTCTCCTCATTTTTTTTCATAGCCTTTTCATCTTCAATGCGCTTAGTAATGTCTCTTGCTGATAAGATTATTCCAACAACTTTATCCTTATTATCCAGAAGTGTATTAAATGAAACATCTACCCAAATAATACGCTTATCGAAATGCATTCCTCTAAATTCGAGCTTTTGATTTATATTTGTATTAATTAATTTTTGAATATCTCTCCGTACATTTTCTTTATCATCTATATAAACAAAATCAAAAAAGTTTTCACCTATTACATTTTCTAATCCGTACCCAAGAATATCATTTTTATTAGGTGTAATATATTTAATCGTTCCATCTATGTCTATCTTAGCAATCATATCTGAGATATTATCAGTTATCTCTCTTAACAGTGCTTCATTTGCACTTAGCTTTCTCTCCACTTTTTTTCTTTTATTAATGTTTCGTACAACCACTAAAATTGAAGATTTACCCTTATACGTAAAGGCGGAGGTTCCAATTTCTACGTCAATAACTGTACTATCACTAGAAATAAATTTTTCTTCAATAAACGGATCAACAATTCCGCCTTTATAAACTGTATTTATTCTACTAGTAGCAATCTCAAAATAATCTGGATGAATAAAATCCATAACATTTCTCCCAATTATATTCTCAGACTCCTTCATACTAAACAATCTATCAGTTGCAGGGTTAGCTAAGACTATTTTGCCATCACAATGAACAAACATCGGATCAGGAGATAAATCAAATAGTCCTTTATATATCTCTTCATTTTCTCTGAATTTACTTTCGCTTTTATACTTATTTTTATCAACATTTAATTTCTCTGATACCTTAACATCAATATTCCCACTCATGTTAATCCTCCTTTAACCCACCAAACTAATGTGCAACTTATAATTAAATTGTTTTATTTTCAAATGTCATATTCTACATATTCTACATATTATGGTATAAACCTCTTTTTTTGTATTCATTTCAATCTCAAACCCTATAATTATTTCATCACAAAATACAGAAAAAAATCCAATGAAATAATAACCTATTTCATTGGATTTTTATCTATTTCAACAATATATTCATAGGCTTGTTCTAAAACTTCCTTACTACTTTTATAAGATAATAGTTGCTTTGCTTGCTTAAAACTTGACCACCTATAATCCATAATTTCCTCTACATCAATATATACAGTTTGATCTTGTACCTGGGCTAAAAAATATACAACTTCCTTCACTGTATTTTGTTTTATTAAATATTCTACAGATGCTTTAAAAGTAGGCATTAAAGTAGCTGTTATTCCAGTCTCTTCAGAAACCTCTCTTTTGGCCGCTTGTTCTTCACTTTCATTTTTTTCAATATGCCCTTTGGGAAAACCCCAATGTCCATCGTTTCTATGACTAATGATTAAAAATTCTAAATTTCCATGTATTTTCCTATAAATTACCGCACCACAGGATTTCTCAAAATCCATACTAGTTCTCTCCTTCCTATAATGATAAATTGCCCTTCAATTAATAGATATTAATAATGCGAAACTTTAAAATAACTACCTTAAACTGGTATTCCATTTGCCTAACATACCTTTTGGAGTGCATAGGCGAAACTATCCAAGTGGGAATAATCTACTATATAAAGATGACAAATCGAAAGTGTTTGTTATCTTTAATTTGCATTTTTGCCACAGGAAAGAGAGTATACAAAATTATTTTTCTAAAAAATATTTCATACTTACCTTTTTAAGTTCCTTAGTACTATATAGCATCTTGAAGTCCTCAATATTAATGGCCTCCGAAATTTCTTTAACTATTTTTTCACACTCTTGGTTATTTTGCGCATGAATCATCGTAAACACATTATATGGCCACTCTGGGAATGTAGGTCGCTGGTAACAGTGGCTAATTTGAGGGAATGATATCATTATTTTACTCACGTCCTTAATTAACTCGGTAGGAATTATCCATACAACCATTGCATTTGAAATAAACCCTATATTTCTATGATTTACAATAGTGCCAAATCTTCTAATAACACCACTGCTACGGAATTCTTTAATTTTATTCATTAATTCATTTTCTGTAATACCGAGTCCTAGTGCTATTTCTTTATATGGCTCGGGAACTAAAGGCAAATCTTCTTGAACTGCGCGTATAATACTTTTATCTAAGCAACTTAACATGTAATCACTCCTTAAGGTCAAAAACAACATTTATTTTAAATAGCTTTTCTACTGGTAACTCAATTATATCTTCAATATTTGTTTTAGATTTAATTGTATTTAAAAAACCCTTAACATCTTCTGGCGAAGGTGCAATTATCGTAAACCACATATTATATGAATGGTTCCTAATATAATTATGAGTTACGCCATTATAACTATTTATAAGATTTGCGACTTCCTCAATTCTGTCTATAGGCACTTTTATAGCACACAGAGTGCTATGGTATCCTAATTTTCTTAAATCGAATATTCCACCTATCCGTTTAATATATCCGTTATTTTTAAGCTCTTTAATAATAGTAATAACTTGCATCTCTGTTATATTGAGTTCATTTGCAATTTTTAAAAAAGGTCTAGATTCAATTGGAAAATCAGATTGAATTAAATTAAGTATATCTTTATTTATTTTCTCCATTACTTTGTATTTCCTATCACATTGTTAGAATATGAACACCAATCTTCACCAGCCATGTAGTCTCCATCATTATAATATGCAACGCGTGCACGACATCCACCACAGTCTTTTTTATAATTACAACTACCGCACTTACCTGTGTAGTTCATAGTCCTTAATTCCTTAAATATAGGGTTATCCCTCCAAATCTCACTAAAAGGTGTCTCTCGGACATTTCCAATTGGAAGTTTTAAATATGCACAAGGCTGCACATCTCCACTTGGACTAATAATGCAATAACTAGTTCCAGCTAAACACCCGCGACTAAACCTAGGGTTCATTCCCATTTCCTTTGCGATTCTCATAAACTCAGGTGCACAAGTAGGTTTTAACTCTATGCTTACGTCTTTTTGCTTTAACATTATATCCTTTAATAATTTCTCATATTCCTCTGGATTTAATGATTCTTCTTCAATATCTGCTCCTCTTCCTGTTGGTACCAAGAAAAAAGTATGATGCGCTACAGCGCCCATTCCAACAGCAAAATCAGTTATATCAAGTATTTCGTCCTTATTCCAATTCATTACTGTTGTATGTACTTGAAAATGTAGTCCCACATCTCTACAATTTTTCATGCCATTTACAGCCTCTCTCCATCCACCCGTATAATTTCGAAATTCATCATGTTTTTTAGGATTAAGACTATCTAAACTAATTCCAATACCCATAACCCCCGCCTCCTTTAAGTCCTTAGCAACCTTCATAGTTATAAGAGTTCCATTACTACCAAGAACTGGCCTTAATCCAACTTTCACTGCGTGCTTTATTAAATCATAAATATCTGGCCGTACTAAAGGCTCTCCACCTGAAAACACCATTATTTTAAATCCAGCCTTAGCTATCTCATCTATTAGTAATTTACCTTCAATTGTATTTAATTCATTCTTGGCTTCAATACCTGCATCTCTATAACAATGATTACAATACATATTGCATTTATTAGTGGTGTTCCATGACATTATCATATTTTATGCCTCCTAATCAGCTTTTTAAGTGTTATACTAACCCAATTTCCTCTTGCACGCCTATTTCTTTATTACTCAAATAACATGCAGGATCTGATGCCCAAAAATCTCCAGTTATAGATTCAGCTCTTGTCCTAAAATTACCATTACATACACTTAACCATTTGCATTTACTACATCTTCCCTTAAGCAAAGGTTTCCTATCCTTTAGGCCCTTCATAATTGAATTTGTTGTATCTTCCCAAATTTCTTTAAATGGTCTTTCCTTAACATTTCCAAAAGTATATTGTGGCGTAAACTGATCTGCATGTATATTTCCTAAGTAATCAACATTTGCAATAGCAATACCCGAACGATTTCCACCATTCATTTCCATTAATTTATATATATTGTCAGCTAAATGAGGGTATTTTTTTAACGCTTGCAAATAAAGATAAACTGTATCAGCATGATTATCTACAGTGAGGATTTCCACCTTATCTCCAAGTTCTATAGTCTTTTCCATAATCAAATCCATTGCAGCCCTCGACTCTTCATGAGATATATCTTCTTTAATTAATTCGCTTCCTCTTCCTGAATAAACTAAATGATAAAAACAAACACGATTTATTTTTTCTTCTTTAATTAAATGAAATATATCCTCTATTTGATCGTAGTTGTGGCTGTTAATAGTAAATCGTACCCCAACTTTTTGGTTAACTTCTTTGCAATTTTCAATTCCCTTTAGAGCCTTATCAAAACATCCTTTAGTACGCCTAAATTCATCATGTCTATCACCAATACCATCCAAACTAATTCCTACATATCCTACTTCACTTTGTTTAATTCTCCTTGCAACATCCTTATCAATAAGTGTTCCATTAGTAGAAATAGTACTTCTTATTTTTTTCTCACCTGCATATTTTATTAACTCAAATAAGTCTCCTCGAAGTAAAGGTTCTCCTCCTGAAAATAGTATTACTGGAACTTTAGCATTATGAAAATCATCAATAAGAGATATAGCCTCTTTAGTGCTTAATTCACCTTTATATTCTTTACTATCTGAATTTGCATAACAATGCATACACTTTAAATTACAAGTTTTTGTGCAATTCCATACAACAACGGGCCCACGTCCATTACTAACCCCATTTTTTTGCTTGCTAGCTCCATTTACATACCTTAATTTGTCACCGAAATTTTCAGTTCCACATAATAATTTAGATACTCCGATCATATTTTATCCCCTCTACTTATTATTTTGATCTAAATAAACCTCAAAGATATATATTTATATTTATATTTATAACTGCAAGGCATATTAAAATAAATAGCAAGCCAATTTTATAAATAAATATAGAAAAATCCTTTTCAAATATGTTTTAATGTTAATTGTGAAAAAAACATAATAAAACAAAAGGAAAGGATATGATTATATAATAAATGAATTATTTGGAAAATGCAAATATATATTAGTGGCAACAGTAAACCACCTGACTTGTTTATTTTTTTAATGCGCCTAATATGTTTTTACACCAGAATATTTTATGTTACAATATAAATTGTACTTATTATATATTTTCAAAAAATATTTTATACTGTTAACTATCTCCCACACTAAAAATAAGAGATTTCTACAATATTTCCCTTGATGATATAAAAAAATTCTCCATAATTATAAAAAGGAGCTGCTTAACTTTGGAAAAATTATATTATGAAAATCCATATCAAACAGAATTTACAGCTGAAGTTATCAATGTAATAGAAAAAGAAAAAGAATATCATATTGAACTAGATAAAACCTGTTTTTATCCTGAGGGTGGTGGTCAGCCCTCTGATACTGGGACTATAAATGGTACCCCAGTAACTTACGTATATGAATCAGATGAAAAAATATATCATGTAGTAGCAGTTAAACCACTAAAAATACATAAGGTTAAATGTAGCATAGATTTTAGCAAAAGATATGACTATATGCAGCAGCATCTAGGTCAGCATATTCTTTCTGCTTGTATATCTGATTTATTTAATGCCACTACTATTGGTTTTCACCTTGGCATCCATTCTACAACTATTGATATTGATAAAATTATTACAAGTGATGAAATTAAAATTGCCGAAATGCAGGCTAACAAAATAGTTTTAGATAATATTTCAGTTGAAGTACTGTATCCAAGTAATTCTGAGCTAAAGAAATTAACACTAAAAAAAATCCCAGTAAAAGCTGGTGAAAAAATTAGAATAGTTAAAATAGGTGATATTGATATAAACCCCTGTTGTGGCATACATCCTAGTTCAACTATTGAAGTACAGTTAATCAAGGTTATTAAATTTGAAAAATACAAGAACGGCATGAGAGTCGAATTTTTATGTGGCTCAAGAGCAGTTTCCGATTATGTTTCAAAACATGAAGCTATAGAGAAAATGTCTAAACTTTTATCCTGCAATAGTGCTACTCTTTTAACAGAAGTAGACAGACTTGCTGGTGAACTTAATAAGGCACTTTCTGAAAAAAGAACATTAAAGGAATTAGTTGCTGAGTATGAAGTCCAAAATATGCTAACCACAGCTACAAAAATAGAAGACATTAAAGTGATTAAATTGATTTATGATAATGGCGATTTAAAATATACTAATACCTTAGCAACAAAATTAGTAGCAGCGCCAAAGGTTATAGTTTTATTTGGAGTAAAATCCGTTGATAAGGCAAATCTTTTATTCATGTGTTCAAAGGATTTAAATATGATTAGTATGAATACCCTTCTTAAGGATGCTATAACACTTATAGATGGAAAAGGTGGCGGAAGTGAACTGTCTGCACAAGGTGGCGGTAAGAATAATAATAACTTAGATTCCTCACTAGATTATGCTTACAACAAGGTTAAAGATCATATAATAGCCACGCATAAAGTTTCAAATTAGTACAATAAAATAAAAAAACAAGCCAAAATTGAATTTTGCCTTGTTTTTTTATTTTATTATGCCGAAATCTTAAGACTTATTTTTTTAGAATTTTTGGTACTTTAGATGCACGGAGTCTATGTGCGTAATGCATTTCAGAACCTAATAGTGGCCTAGCGTAATTTAAAAAGGCTTCAGTTACATTATTGCATGCGCTATTAATAAAATTATCGGGCATTACCTTTGTCTTACCTGCTACCAGATCTAACTGCGTAAGTCTATAATCTACTGAATAATGTCCTGTTCTATGAATAGTAACTGAACCATCAACATTATCCCAAAGTGCAAATTGTGCAGCCTTTTCTCCTACTTCTCTAGCTTCATTTCTATCTACATCTGAGACACACCCCATAAAACATCTTTGAGCATATCCAAAGGTATCCGTTCTAACTCTTTTAATATTTAGATTATGCCTGATGTAGTTACCTAAAAGGTCACCTAATGCCCCTGATCCTGATAATTGTATATTCCCATGCTCATCTTTTTCTACTTTTTCCATAAGACTTGATATAATAGGTTTACCTTTTTCATCTATAATACCTTCTGAAACAGCTATTACACATCTTCCATATTTATCATAAACATCTTTTACATCAAGCAAAAACTGTTCTATTTTAAAAACCCTTTCTGGCACATATATTAAATGTGGTCCATCATCTTCGTATTTTTTAGCCAGGGAAGCTGCTGCTGCTAAAAAACCTGCATTACGTCCCATTACTACCCCTATATATACCCCAGGCAATGCTCTATTATCAAGATTGATTCCAATAAATGCATTGGTTATATATTTAGCGGCAGATCCATATCCAGGGGTATGGTCATTAATCATAAGATCATTGTCTATAGTTTTTGGTATATGGATTGCGCGAAGCTCGTAACTTGCAATTTTAGCTTGCTGATTTACTATTCTAACTGCATCAGATGAATCGTTTCCTCCAATATAAAAGAAATATCTTATTTCATGAGCTTTAAGCACCCTAAATATTTCCTTACAATATTCTTCATCTGGCTTGTCTCTTGTAGATAAAAGTGCTGATGATGGAGTCATAGCAACCTGTTCTAGATTATGAGTTGTCTCACGGCTTAAATCATGGAAATTTTCATTAACTATCCCATTTACTCCATTTATAGCACCATAGACTTTTGTTACCTGTGCAAATTTTCTTGCTTCTAGCACAGCGCCAACTAGTGACTGATTTATAACGGCAGTTGGCCCTCCACCTTGTGCAATTAAAACCTTACCTTCGATTACCATATTTTACACTCCTTATAATTTTGAAATTACTTCAAGATCACTATATTTTTAAATAATAAAAACATTATAAAAAAAGCCCAATGTGATTATTCATCATACTGGGCTAATTTACATTAATGTTTTTAGACATCTTATAAACAAAGCAGTAATTATTAAATTCTAAATAAATTATAATTTATATCCACAACAATTACAAGTTTTATTGCGAATTTTCAAAATATTTTGCTTTTATTTTCTAAATAGATTCCCTAATTTTTCTGCTGCAACTTTTACAGATTTTTTACCGAGAATTGCTGAGACTACTGCTATACCATCAATATTTGCTGGCAATAATTGTGACACATTCTTTTCACTAATTCCACCAATAGCAACTACAGGGATAGCAATACCATCTTTTATTTCTTTTAAACAGTTTATGGTCACGGCCCTTGCATCATCTTTAGTAGTTGTAGGGAACATAGCTCCAACCCCTACATAGTCTGCTCCTTGGCTTTCTGCCTTTTTAGCTTGTTCAAGGGTTGAGGTTGATACACCTATTATTTTATTACTGCCTAGTATACTCCTTGCAATATCTGCTGGCATATCATCTTGACCCAAGTGAACCCCTGCAGCATCTATTGCCTGGGCAATGTCAAGTCTGTCGTTAATTATTAATGGTACTTTATATTTATCTGTGATGCTCTTTATTTTCACGGCAATATTATAAAATTCTAGTGTACCTACCTGCTTTTCTCTAATCTGAACCAAGGTAACTCCGCCTTTTATAGCTGCTTCAACCTCAGTGTATATATCCGTATCTAAAAGCACATCCCTGTCTGTAACAAGGTAAAGGCTATAATCTATATTACTTCTCATTTATTTTGCTCCTTTCCATTACTTCACTTTGAGATAAATTATAAATAGCATCTAGTATTTTTACTTTTAAACTTCCTGTACCACCGTTATTTTTATCTAAGCCTTCATACGCTATTTCTCCTGCAATTCCCATAGAAACAATTCCGGCGCAGGCAGCTATTAAATTATTCTCTCCAGCTCCTAAATAACAACCAATTATCGAAGTGCACATACATCCCGTACCAGTAACCTTAGCCATTATTTTATGTCCATTTTCAACAGAGTATAGCATTTTTCCATCTGTTATTATATCTACTACCCCAGTTATAGCTACCACAGTATTTAGCTTAATTGCAAGAGCCTTTGCCATTTCTTTTTCCGCTTTAAGCTCATTACCATTTCCAGAACAACTATCACAGGAATCTACACCTTTTGTTTTAGCTTCTATACCATATAGTGTTTTAATTTCCGATAAATTCCCTCTAATAACCGCTAGCTTTACTTCCTCAATAATCCTTTTCGCAGTATCTGTTCTATATGGAGTTGCCCCTGCTCCAACTGGGTCTAATATAACGGGGATATTTAATTTATTAGCCATTTTTCCTGCTACTAGCATAGATTCCACACTTTTACTGTTTAAAGTACCTATGTTTATTACAAGTGAACTTGAAAGTGATACCATATCAGAAACTTCATTAATATCCTCTGCCATAACTGGTGATCCACCAATGGCAAGAGTAATGTTAGCACAATCATTAACTGTAACATAATTTGTTATATGATGTACCAATGGATTTTTCTCTTTTACCTTCTTTAGTAATTCTATAATTTTTTTATTAATTTCCATTTAGATGTCACCCTCCAACTTATTGCATATATAAACCCTGTAATAACCATAACCGGCATTGTAGCTCCCAGTAATAAATCTTTTTTTATAAATACATAATAAAGTACTATTCCTATAATCCAAACAATAACTGCTCCCCAATTTATAAGTACACTAGATTGCACCTTTGTTTTTTTCTTTATTATAAAATAGTCAGTAATTAAAATCGCAAATAGTGGTGCAAATACAGAACCTATAGCATATAAAAAACCTTCGTAATTTCCCATAGGAAATACTATAGCCACGAATGTTCCAATAATAGTCATAACAATACCAATTTTCTTTTCACTAATCTTTGGCATAATATTCAAAAAAGAAACTCCAGCGGAATACACATCTAAAAATGTAGTAGTTACCGTAGATAAAACTACTATGCCTAGAGCTGTAATCCCTAAATTTGCAGCAAGCATAATAGCTGAAGGGTCTGAATTATTTGAAATTATAACAGCCCCTAGTCCTATAATAAACATCCATGAACTGCCTAAAAAATATCCTATAAAACTTCCATAAGCTCCTCCCTTTTCGCTTTTCGCAAATCTAGTATAGTCTGCAATTAAAGGTAGCCAAGAAAGAGGCATTATTATACTGAGTTCTAGTGCACCTCCAAAGGATATCCCTCCGGAACTTGCTTTTGCAAGTAGTATTTTATCCTTAAAAATTATTGTTCCAAGAACTAATGTGAGTACAAAAAGCAAAGATACTGCTGTAATATTCAGTTTTTTCATACCCTTGTTTCCAAAACAAAGCCACAAAATAGTAAGCACTCCAATAAGCAATATACAGACTAAAACATTATCAAAATTCCATAAGCTTTGCGATATTAAGTTTACAGAATTCGCTGCTACTTTTATCATAATTGCCGTCCAACCAATTAGCTGGAGTACATTTAATACAGAAAATAAGTAAGTGCTATATACTCCAAAAGAAATATTGGTTGAAGTCATTGCTGGAACTTTTTCCCTAGTACCGATGATACCTCCAAGCACTAATATTCCTGTTCCAATTAGGTGTCCCAGTAAAATTACTATTACTCCCATTTTAAATCCTAGGGGTGCAATGAGTCCCCCAGTCAATATTTCAGCAGTAGAAACTGCAGCCCCAAACCATAAAAATATAAAGGTCCAAAATCCTAATTTTTCACTTTCGTTAATCATTTTCTATACCCGCTTTCTTATATAATTCATAAAAGTGGTTAGTAGGTCCAACTCCATGTCCAATATCTAAGGAATGCATTATAGCAGTTGTTATATATTCTTTTGAATTTTTTATTGCATCTTTCATACTAAAACCTAGAGCCAAACTTGCAGCTATGGCAGAAGACAGCGTACATCCCGTTCCATGAGTATTTTTTGTATGTATTCTTTCAGATTTAAAATGTGTAATTTCCTTACCGTCATAAAACACATCTATGGCATCTCCTTGCATATGTCCCCCCTTTAAAAGCACACTTTTACAGCCTAACTTGTGCATTTCTTTTGCTGCCCTTTCCATATCTTCTACTGTTTCAATGCTTGTAATATCTGAATTAACTTCATGAAGAATCTCCTCAGCCTCTGGAACATTTGGCGTAATAAGAGTTGCTAATGGTATTAATTTCTTGATTAGTGCGGTTTTTGACTCTGCCCTTAGCAGTGAATAACCACTTTTAGAAATCATTACAGGGTCCAGTACTATGTTTTTAGGCTTGTATTGTTCTAATTTTTCACTTATGGCATCAATAGTCGAAATCACTGATACCATTCCAATTTTTACTGCATCTACTGCTATATCTGTAAAAATAGCGTCAATTTGTGCCACAATAATTTCTTTATCCAAATCTTGCACTGCAAAAACGCCCATTGTATTTTGCGCTGTTATTGCTGTAATAACACTCATTCCATAAACTCCATTGGCACTAAAACTCTTTAAATCTGCTTGTATGCCTGCGCCTCCTGAGCTGTCAGAACCTGCAATAGTCAAAACTTTTTTCATACGTATTACCTCCCGTTCTAAGCTTCTTTATTTAAATTAGTAAATCTTTTTAAATCTAAAACTTTAAGAACAAAAAATGCTATTAGACTTCCTCCAAGTGTACTTATTAAGAATGGCGTTATAAAAAACAATGCACCAACCTTTTTACCCATTATAAGGTTAGCAATTGGAAATGCTAATAATCCTCCTAAAATTCCAGTCCCAAATATCTCTCCAGCTACTGCAAGCAAATTACTTTTGGTTTTCTTATATAAAATTCCAGCCAAAAGTGCTCCAATCATGCTTCCTGGAAACGCCAAAAGAGAGCCTGTCCCTAATATATTTCTAAGTAGTGATATACAAAAGGCTATAGCCACAGCATATCCTGGCCCTAAAATCACCGATGCTAGTACATTAATTGTATGCTGCATTGGAAAGCATTTTGATACTCCTACTGGTATAAAAATAATATTCCCGGCTATCACGCCTGTAGCTATTAGCATTGATGATATAGTTATTTTTTTAGTTTTCATCTATGATTCCTCCTTTCAGATATAATTAAAAATGAATAAACCATTTTTTTCTGTAGTTTGTTTTTCTTAGATGCACAACAAAAAAACACAAATCCATAGGATCTGTGTTTAAATTACCATGTTATATAAAAATATAAACATATATAATACACCCTTAAACAACTTCCTACGCTGGCATTATCCAGTTCAGGTTATTAGGGTCAAAGAATTATAGTTCTTAATCTCAGTTGGCTTATCCAACTCCCCTGTGCTTGGTTATTCACTTTTATTTCATGGACTAATAATACCATAACAAATTATTAAACACAATTATTACTTTGCCATCCGAGTCTTAAATCATTAACTAGACAATATTTCATTGAAATTTTAAATTTAAATTAAAAACCTTATTTTTCCATCTATATTTTATAACATAATGGTTAAACTATAAGTGCACTGATTACATATGGTGTAAATCTTATATTCGAAGGGAGCATGTTTATGAATAATAATTTAGAAGAAACAAAAAAATTAAATAATCAATCCACAACTAATAAAGGTAATAGTAGTGCTTCAAACTCTGGTATGACTAGTAGCGCTAGTGATGCCTCAACTTTACAAGAAACAAAACAATTAAATCAACAATCAGCTTCAAATTCAGGTACTGCCAATGCTTCAGTCTCTGGTATGAACACTATGACTAATATGTCTAATATGAGTAGTAGCACTAGTGGTGCTCCTTTAGAGGAAACAAAACAACTAAATCAACAATCAGCTACAAATTCAGGTAATAGCGGTGCTTCAAATGCTGCCATGTCTAATATGACTAGTAGCACTAATAATTCTACTTTAGAAGAAACCAAAAAACTAAATGAACAATCAGTAGCAAATAAAGGTGCTATGAAATAAAAAACTAAGGCAGGATGATCCTGCCTTAGTTTTTTAAATCATTTTTGCTTTTCTAATTTTAAACCATATTGAGTAGGTGAAATATCTATGGTTTCAATTGCTTTAAATCCTGCACTATTACATAATAGTATCATCTCATCTACAGATATTCTATCCTCAATGGGAGGACCTACCTCCATTTTTGTTTTAGCCCAATCTATTATTAAAAAGTAGCCATCATCTTTTAATACTCTTTTAACCTCATCAAAGTATCTTGCTACATCCTCAACTTCGTGAATAACATTGCTAATAAGTACATATTTAACTGAATCACTTTCAACTGGAAAAGTATATTCTTCGCTGGTTATAAATTCTATATTATTTATTCCCTCTGCTTTTTCTCTGGCAAAATCTAGAATTTCCGGAACTATATCTATGCCCATAACTTTACTATTTTTAAGAAGCTTTGAAGCTGGAATGGTGAAATATCCTATACCACAGCCTACATCTAACAATGTGCCATTATCCTCCACTTTAAACTTCAAAAGTGTTTCTTCTGGTGGCATAGTTCTTCTTCTTTCTGGATTATCTAATTTTTTTATATTTTTAATATTAAACTTATGCATTTTATCCCTTCCTTTGTATAATATAATTTTTATTATTTTATAACCTCATAGGGCCAATTAATTATTCCACCTAAATTATATACATTTTTATAGCCTTGCTCTACTAATGTTTTAGCTGCTAGAGAACTTCTGCTACCACTTCTACAATAAACAAATATAGTAGCCTCTTTATTCATAATATTTTTTACAGACTCTTCCTTAATAGTATCTACAGGCATTAAAATAGCATCTTTTACGTACCCCCTTATGCCAATAAAGTTTAATGTTTATTACTTTAAAGTATACCATATGGGGGTATACTAAAGAAGTATTATTTTTCATAATTCATACTGCCTTGACTACTCTCTTACAAAGTCTCCGTTGGAACTAAGAATATAGCTACTTTAAGCAGCTTATTTCCACAAAAAAATTCCAACATAATTGCTGATTTTTAAAAAAAACTATTGCATTTTGTATATGTTTTATCATATTATATAATAAATACACTATGAAAAGGATGATTTAAATGAAAAAGTCTAAAAAACAATTAATTCAGGGTATGTCCTTCACAATTGACATGAACAAACTGAATTTAAATCGAAGAAAATTTAAATCCAGTGAAATTGGAAGAGGCACAGGTATTCAAAAGATCAAAAAAGGAAAAGGTTCTTATACCCGCAAGAATGTCAAAGTAGATGACAGTTCTTGTGGGTATTTTTTATTCTCTATTTAAGCCTTATACCTGATATTTTAACAGCTATTTGCCATCCATGAAGTAGTTCTTTTCTTTTTTCCTCGGTCATAGAAGGCTTAAAACTTCTTGATATCGCCCAATGCTCTGCTAGTGCTTCTCTGCTCTCCCAATATCCTACTGCAAGCCCTGCAAGATAAGCTGCACCCAATGCTGTGCTTTCAGTAACTATAGGTCTGTCTACTTGAACGTTTAAAATATCAGATTGAAACTGCATTAAAAAATTATTCATACAAGCTCCTCCATCTACTTTAAGTTGTGTAAGCGTAATTCCTGAATCCTCTTGCATTGCTTTTAAAACATCATGGGTTTGGTAGGCAAGAGCTTCCAAAGTTGCTCTTATCAAATGTTCTTTTTTTGATCCTCGTGTAAGCCCTACTATTGTTCCTCTAGCATAAGGATCCCAATAAGGCGCTCCAAGTCCAACAAAAGCAGGCACCACATATACTCCATTTGTATCTTCTACTGAATTTGCAAATTCTTCACTATCTGCTGCATTATCAATCATATGAAGCTCATCTCTTAACCATTGTATAGCCGCCCCAGCAATAAATACACTCCCCTCAAGCGCGTATTCTACCCTACCCTTTATTCCCCAAGCAATAGTAGTAAGTAACCCTTGCTTAGATTCAATTGCTTTCTCTCCTGTATTCATAAGCATAAAACATCCCGTACCATACGTATTTTTAGCCGTTCCTGGTTCATAACAAGTTTGTCCAAACAGGGCTGCTTGTTGATCTCCAGCTGCTCCAGCAACAGGAATCTCACCACCAAACAAGGAATATTCTGTGTATCCATAAACACAACTTGAAGGTTTAACTTCTGGAAGCATTGATTTGGGTATATTTAAAGTTTCTAAAATTTCTTCATCCCATATAAGTTTATGAATATTAAATAGCATTGTTCTTGAAGCATTGGAATAATCCGTGATATAGGTTTTACCTTTTGTTAAATTCCAAATTAGCCAAGTATCTATGTTACCAAACAATAAATTACCTTGCTCTGCTTTTTCTCTAGCACCATCTACATTGTCTAATATCCACTTTATTTTTGTTCCTGAAAAATAGGCATCTAAAATCAATCCCGTTTTAGCCCTGATTATTTTATCAAAGCCTTTTTCTGTTAATTCATCACAAGTTTCAGCCGTTCTTCTACATTGCCATACAATTGCATTATATACTGGAACCCCAGTTCGCCTGTCCCAAACAATAGTGGTTTCTCTTTGGTTTGCAATGCCTACACCTGCTATATCGGACGCAGTAGCATTAATCTTAGACATTGCCTCTGTGGCAACACTAATTTGGTTTGACCATATCTCCATTGCGTCTTGCTCTACCCAAGCAGCTTTGGGAAAAATCTGTGTGGATTCCTTTTGTACACAACTTACAATAAGCCCCTTTTTATTGAATATAATACATCTTGACGATGCTGTCCCTTGATCTAGCGCCATTATATATTTAGCCATTGTGAAAAACTCCCTTTTAAAATTAGTAATATGAACCGTTTACAATTTAATATATAAAAAACCACATCAAAATAAAGCATAACACTTTATAATAACGTGGCTCATATTCTTTGCCAGTATTTGTATGTATTTTTATTTAAGTTCCACATTATCCTTATAATTCACAGTAAAAGCCTCACCCTTTTTCATCATTATATGACCTGAAGAATAAGGACTTCCTTCCATGGTTATATAAACTTTCTCTACACCATAATATTCGCCCAATGTATTTGTAATGCACTGTAAAATCATGCTTTCATATCCTGACCCCGCATTCATTTCACTAGTTAACTCCTTTGAAAAATCAACGTAGACCATATTATCCTTATTTAGATAAAGACTTTTTATTTTGACAGTAGTCCCAAGAACCTTGCTAAAATCCCCCTTAGGCATATCCTTAAAAGCACTTTCAAAAATCATTTTTGTTATATCATTAGTTTTAAAAGAAAGCTGCTTATTTACGAAATATAGTTTATCCTCATTCACATTGGGATAATAAAACTTTACTGTTTGAGTTAAGCCCTTGTCTTTTTCTATTTTGCTTAAAGCAGAGGTAATCTCATCTCCATTAAAAACAAAGACTGATTTAACCAAACCAACATTTGGTGCATAGTAATCTAAATTTTTACCTTCTTTATTCTCAGTAGTAACTTCTAGTGCTTTATATTTGCCAATCGGCGTGGTTACTTCAATGTCCACATTTGAGATATATCTTTTTCTATTATCTTTAAGTACCCATGTGGTTCCTTCTACAAGTGGCTCTTTTAGCAAAATTTCTTCATCAGTGTTAGGACTTTGGATTAAATCCTCTCTATAATAACATTCAGGTCTAGATAAAATCATAGTCAATTTTCCATCTTTATTCTCTAGCACCTTAGCCATTTCTGTACCGCCATTGTTTGTTCTTAGTTGAACACGATTTTCTGTTAAATAGTCTACAAAAACATTGTAAGTGGCATATTCATTCCCTTTACCTTCATAAACATATTCCGAGTTTTCACTATAGAAAAAATAGTCCTTAATAGTAGGTGTAAAGTTAGTCATAGTTGGAGTTTTAGTCTCCTCCTTTGTCACAACAGCAATCTTTTTAGATGCACAACTACTTAGTAATACAAGAGAAAAAATCAAGCTAGTAATTAGGAAAAGTTTTTTCATTTTTTTACCTCCTTTATACTTTCTTTATTGTTATTATACATCTTTTAATCTTTTATTCCAATATCACTTTACATACGAATTTTTTATGATATTAGTTCTAACTAAACTTTCCATACAATATTTAAACTATATATAAACAAGTTGAGTTTGTACTGCTATTATGAGCGCGCACAAAAATAGAAGCTAATTCCCATATATTAATCCCGATGGGTTTAGCTTCTATTTTCTAATAAATTCTTCTTCCAATAATACTCTCCTAACTAATTTCCCGCTCATAAATAATATTGTCTAATGACTACGATATTAAACTCTTAAGGTTTAATTTGGTACGGGTAACTTTAAATTATTTTTATTAATATTTTAGTACTGGATCAAAGTATCTTTTATAGGCCTAATCGATATTTTCTCCACCACTTATGAGTTAAGTTGCTTTTCTATGCTGATTCAGCTGTTTTTGAATATCCAAACATTTTAAAGTAAATTTCCTGGTGTAACCACCCCACTTTCAATGATAATAAATGGTTTTTTAATATTATTAATTTTTAGGCCACACCCTTTCTTTTTTAAGATTAGTCTAATGGTTTTTTAATATTAAACTGTACACTCTGAATTGAAAGCTTTCTTCTTTGTGTAACTTTAGTATACTTCCCTTTACGAAGTTTGTCAATAGTTATTACTAAATAATATTATAAATAATTAGTGAATTATTCTGACATTGGTTTCTTATTATTATCTTGTAATCTTATTATTGGAATCCAGATAAACATTATCTAGCACACCTTTAGAGACTTTATCGTAAACTACAATATTTATTCCTTTATGTTTATTTAAATGTTCTGTTCCATTTAAAATCATGCTTGGTATATTTTTATCATCACTTTTAGTAGTTACCTTCAATTTATTATCTTTGTCTAATAAAAGTTCAACAGATAATTTGGAACTACTAAATATTTGTGATTTTACCTTGTTATCATCAATAACTGCAAGGTAATTAGAATCGCTACTATTAATCTTATCAAATTTTAGTCCAAGCTGAGTTAATGAAGCTTTTAAATATTCATTATTTGAAATGCCTGCCTCATTTGAACTAACAACAACAATATAATCTTTATTTTTTAGTAATGAAATATACTTTTTAATATCTGCTTCAGTAGTAAGAATCTTAGTAGCCTCTGCTTTTGAATAACGGATATAATCTGATTCCCATTTTTCAAATTCCACATCAGTACTATGATCAGTTAAGGTGTAGTTTTCTTTCAAAAACTCCCCTAAGCTAAGAGTAATTTTTTCAGCACCAAAAACATTTAGATGACCCGTATTAAACATATCTGATTTAAAATCAAACCCTAATTCCTCTGTGATTTTGTTATAGTTGATAAAAGGAATGTTGTTCTCTTTTGATATTTCTTCTATTTTATTAAACATCTTGGCAGGTTCTTCCACCCAATGATCTAATGTAGCAGTGCTATTATAATCATGAGGAGTAGCAGTGAAAATTAATTTAAAACCTTCTTTTTTAGAAAGATCAATAATTTTATTCAGATATTCTTCTGACTTAGGTACAAGGTCTACCGTTCCAGTTATTGAAGTATCTGAAGTGTTTTCTTCCCCATACTCAGCGATACCTGCATCAAATCCTTTTTCATAATAAGCACTTAAAGGATTAAATTCAAAATCATTTTTTGTTAACTCTTTCCATCGGTCATGATATTTAAAAATGGGAAATAAATAATTAAGCCATTGGTTTCGAGGCGTACAGTTAATAATCGCATCTAATTTATTAAATGAAAACTTTATACTATCTAAAGCATTTCTTACATATCCATCAGCACCAAATTTATCAGTTAATCCCAAATAATATAAATCTACTACCACAATTGGATTTTCATGATACTTTAAAACGTCTTTTAGTATATAATATGTTACATCTATTGGTTGACCCCCAGTAGCATAGTTAAAACTTGTTATCCCATATTGATTCCATAGCACATTGGGACTTATTCCACTATTCATGTGGCTAGAGCCTAATAACACAACATCTAGCTTATCTTCTGTATTACCATATATACCCCCTAACAGTTTCTCACGATGATTTGTTTTTACGATGAAAACGGAGTTAAGGGCCATAGTAATTAGCAATAATATAATAACAAAACTACACCCTTTTAAAAAAGCTTTTTTTACCATGGGTTACCCTCCTAAAATTGTGAATATATAAACTGTTGCATGCTAAATGCTGGTCCATACATCCCAAAGACTAAAATAACTAGAACTGCAGCAAAGTAGATTGTCCATCTAAACAAAATATTTTGTTTAGATAGTTTATTTCGCAAACTCATTTTTCTTTGCATCAGATCAACTATTATAACCAAAACTATACCAAGCATTGCAATTAAAAAGTCCTTTGAATCTAATCCTAATTTAAATATGGAACCATTAAGTAATATCCATGGATTAAAATAGAAAGTGTTTTTAATTATTGCTATAGCATTTGAAAATGAGCTAGCTCTGAAAAATATCCAAGCAAAATTAACAAGAGAAAAAGTTATTAGTACTTGAAAAAACTTATAGCTAAACACTTGCGTTTTTATATTAAAGGTTTCTATAACCTTTTCTTTTATTGGTTTAAGAAGATATGCAGAAATTTGATAAAATCCATGAAGTCCACCCCAAATAAGAAAATTAAAGGTAGCACCATGCCATAATCCACTTACTAAGAATATAATCATAATATTAAAATAAGTCCTAAATTTACCACGCCTATTTCCACCCAAGGGAAAATACAAATAATCTTTAAACCAACTAGTAAGTGAAATGTGCCAACGACTCCAAAATTCTTTTATTGATTTTGAAAGATAAGGCTGCTTGAAATTATTAGTTATCTTAAACCCTAAAACCTCTGCCACCCCTCTTGCCATATCGGAATATGACATAAAATCAAGGTAGATTTGAAAAGTAAAAAGTAGTGTAGCTACCAAAATTTCAAATCCTTTATAATTATTAGGTTTACTATAAACTGTATTAACCAGTAGAGCTAATCTATCTGCTACTACTATTTTTACAAGAGCACCCCATAAAATTAATAATAGACCGTTTTTCACTCTATCATAATCAAAAACATGTTTCTCATCAAACTGATGTAGCATATTCTTAGATTTTTCAATGGGACCAGCAACAACTTGTGGAAAAAATGATACAAATAGAGCTAATTTCCCTAAATTTCTCTCTGCCGCTACATCTTTTCTATAAACATCTACAATATAGCTTAGCGCTTGAAGGGTATAAAAGGATATCCCTAGAGGCAATAAATATCTAAATGTTGGCATATGAATTGAAATGCCAAATATATTTAGTCCTTTCACTAAACTAGCATTGAAAAAATTATAATATTTAAATACAAATAAAATACCTAAATTGCTAGAAATACTTGCAATCACCCATATTTTTTTTATCTTAATAGCTCTTTTTTCATCGCTTATTTCATTTGCATTTTCTATAAATAGTCCACTTAAATAGGTAATAATAGTAGATGCAGCAATATATATTACATATTTAGGGTTATCAGTCATATAAAATAAATAACTGCTTATTAAGAGCCAAACCCATCTGAATTTATGGGGAATTGTAAAATATATAGTACAAATAAATAAGAAAAACATTAAAAAATTCAACGAAGTAAATTGCACCCATACACCTTCTTTCTATGGTGAAATAATATTTATAGACATAATTATACAAATTCTGCTACTTATTTATTATAACAACAAACGCACTATAAATACAAGGGAATTGTTATTGTAAATATCAAGCCGCAGTAACGTAAAGGTAGATTTTATCTATTTCAAGCTAAAAAATAACACTAACTCTATAGCTAGTGTTAACATCTATTTTATAGGGGATTTTATAGGGGGGTTCCTATTCTTTTATAATATACTTTTTATGTGACAACGAAATGTCAAATATGATAATAATTTATGAACAGCATCTTTTATCCCTATATAAAATCCTTTTAAAATAATAAGAGTGCTACTGAAAACAAAGTTTTCAGTAGCACTCTTATTATTTTATGCCTTGTATATATTAGATAAAATAATCTAATTAAGCCTCAATTACAGGTTCAGTAGCAACTACTGCTTCGTCAGTAACTTCTTTAATTTGTATTACAGAAGCATATACTTGATCTTCATCATCAGTAATTTTTATTTTTTTATCTAAATCAAAATCCTTCATTGTAATGGTATCTCCAAGTTTTTTATCTGCAACATCTACAGTTATCATATCTGGCATTAATCCCATATTTCCAAAAACATCTACATCAGATTTTTGAACTAGTAATTGAAGTAGATTATCTATAAGACTGGCTTCACCCTTAAATGATAAAGGTAATTGTAATTTTATTTCGTGATCCATAGAAACAATTTGTACATCTATATGATTAATTTTTGCACTTACTGGATGTCTTTGTATAGCTTTTATAAATCCAAATTTCTTTTCCTCTTTATAGTTAACCCATACTTTAGCATTTGAACCATGTTTTGCAAGAATTTTTTTTAATGGTACTAATTCAAACTTTACAGAAATTGGTTCACTGATATTATCACCATAAATTACACCAGCAGTAAAACCATCCTCTTTAAATTTTTTAGTTCCTGAAATTCTTTCAAATGCATCTAAAATTACTTTTTCCATAATAATAATCTCCTCTTGGCTTATAAAGCCTTTTGTTTCTTCTTTTCCATACATATGTTACCGATAATAATTTTCAGCTTATATTATTTATTATAACCAATAAAAAAAACCATCGTATTACTCAAAAGGCAACATTAGTAATTATTTATATTATACCACATAAATGTAATGAGAAGTTATTTCATTATTTTTGGGAAACTGATATAATCATATTTATAGATATTGATTGGAGGAATTACATTGTTCAGATATAAAAAAATACCTTTTATTGAGCTTATCCCAATGATTATAATCACTTTTCTTCTTTTTAGAATAATAAATAACCTTGAAAGCATTGGTTCAGTATTCAATAAAATATCTTCATTACTTACTTATTTTATTTGGGGTTTCTTTATAGCTTATTTACTTAATCCACTTATGGTATATATTGAAAAACAAACAAAAATAAAAAGATTATATAGTATAAGCATAATTTACACATTATTTATAGGGCTAATATTCTTAATTTTCACCTTGGTTACCCCTAGTGTTATTAAAAGTGCCGCTGATTTATTTAATAACATCCCAGAATTTGCAGATAAATCCTACAAATGGTCTACTAATATTCTATCTGAAAATGAACTGTTAAATAAATTTGATATTACATCTTATTTAAAAAATTACCTTACTACTTTTAATAAAGACATATCAACATATTTTGCCCCAGGATTACAAATGATAATTGACTACCTAATGGGCTTAAGTTCACTATTTATAAAATTATTGTCTGGAATTGTAATTTCAATTTACTATTTGATTGATAAAGAATCCATTATATTTAATTTCAAAAAGTTTTTTTATTCGATCTTAAGTGAGTCGCATGCTATTAAGTTAGTTGACTTTTTAAAAATAGTTAATGCAACTTTCAAAAAATATTTTGTTGGAAAAATAATTGACTCCATAATCTTTGGCAGTATTACTTTTATAGGGTTTATGATATTAAGAATACCTTATGCGCTACCTTTTAGTTTAATAATAGCACTAACAAATATGATACCCTATTTTGGAAATATTATGGGGATGATCCCGGCTGCGGCAATAACATTATTTTTCAGTCCCCTAAAATCTGTAGAATTAGTACTATTTATTGTAACCTTAAGTAATATTGATGGATGGTTTATACAACCAAAAATTATTGGGGATAAGGTAGGGATTAGTCCACTGCTTATAATCCTTGGGATTGTTCTTGGTGGTGGACTTTTCGGAATTCTAGGAATGTTACTTGGAGTTCCAACTATAGCCTTAATAAAAATCTTGCTAGAAGATTTTATGAATAAAAGAACTGAGGGTAAAGAGATTCAATAATCATAATTATAATAAAAAAAGCACGAAATATTTCGTACTTTTTTTGCCTACTCTTCTATATAAGTAACATTACCATCAAAAATATAAGTAAGTGAAGTTTTTGTACCTTCAAGTGCATAAATCATTTTTTCAATAACAACTTGCTCTTCCTTATTGGTTGTTATTGAAGGTTTATCCTCTTCGTTAACTTCAGATTTCAAACTAAATTCATATATAAAATCATTTATGAGTCTTATCCACTCAGCCGTATCATTAGAACCTAATCTTTGATTCTTCCCGAAATTCTTTAGTGTTTTGTCTAATTGTTTTTTTGAAAACATCAATATATTTGCCATTGTTTTGCCTCCTAATTCTAGCCTTCTTAAAGTATACCACAAAAATTCAACTCCAACCAAAGTTCGGCCCTTATCATAAGCTTCTTACTGTCATTATTCCAAAGATTATATGAATAATTCTGCCTGTCTTCGCTTAGTAAAATTAACTTCTAATTCCTGCTTATGGTTTAAATAACCTTCATCATCATAATATTTTGCATTCATTGGACATTTTTTAACACAAGCCCCACATTTAATACAAATACCATTTAATTTAGATACATCTTCAAAGTCAATTGAACCCATAGGACAAATATTTGAACAGATTTTGCAATCATTGCAATCGCTATTTGTTTTTGGCGTAACTTTTCTAATATCAACAGCCATACCATCTTTGTCTTTAGGGACATAATGCTTTCTATATGGCTTGTTCCCATTTATTGCTACATTTTGAACTTTATCTTGAGTTAATAATTTTCTGTATATTTGCTTTGCAAATTCATCTACAATAGCCATATCTTCCTCATCAGGTCTATTTTTAGCAAGGGTTTTAGAAAATGCATGCTCTCCTATAAATGCGCCTCCCCCAATTACTTTAAACCCATCTGATTCAAGTATATCTTTCATCTCTATTAAAGCATCATCATAATTTCTGTTGCCATAAACAACTATAGGAATTGCTAATGCACCATTACCATTTATAGAATTTAAATATTTTAACAATACATTTGGTACTCTTCCAGCATAAACTGGAACTCCTATTATTAGAACATCTTCCTTTGAAAAGGATACAATTTTTTCCCTAGCTTCAGGTAATGTAAAATCAATATTATTTATAAATAATTCACTATCAAAGTTTTGTGAAATTCTCTTTCCTATACCACATACCACTTTTTTAGTTGTATCAGTGGCACTAAAATACATTGTGTTAATTTTCTTATTCATACTACATCCCCCTCTTATTAAATTTAACTGCAGTTTTAATTACAATAATTAATTATACCCCAATTTTCATAGCTTATCACATCCCCAAGCGAAGTTAAGAATAAACTGGCCCTACCTGTTGGTATATTTTTCTAATAAATATTGATACAATATTAAAGGTGGCTATAATATTTTACAACAACTTATCATCATTAATTAATAGTCCCAACTTTCAAATGATTTTATGCAACTTTTTACTTAAAATACAAGTCTATATGATTATAAAGGCAATTAGAAGGGGGATGGGAATGGAGATTAGCTATATTGACGAGAAAGCTTTAATACAAGGTCTTAAAAATAAAGAAGCTCCAGCTTTTGAGACTTTGCTTGAAATATATGGAGATAAGATTTTAAGACTATGCTATTTAATATTAAAAGATATAAATTTAGGAGAAGATGTTACCCAAGAAGTTTTTATTTCAGTTTACAAGCACGCTGCCAAGTTTAAAGGGAAATGTTCCTTATATACCTGGATAAGCAAAATAGCAGTAAATAAATGTAGAGATATACTTAAAAAACATAATAAAAACAGTTATTTTGAAGATTATGATGATATAGAATCGGAGAGTAATATAGAAATCCAGGTTCTAAATAGTATTAAAGTTAATAAAATTAAGGATTGCATATTTCTTATGAAACCGCTATATAGGGAGATTATAACCTTGTATTATTATCAAGACTTGTCAATAAAAGAGATTTGCCAAGTTCTAAATGAAAATGATAATACAGTTAAAAGCAGATTAATCAGAGGAAGAAAAATATTAAAGGATATATTAATAAAGGAGGAGCTTTCTTATGAAGAGCTTTAATAATATAGATGATGAATTATCTACAGATACATGTAATAAAAGCGCTACAGACCTCTTATTACAAGAGAAACTTCAGGAAGAACTGTCTTATGTTAAAATATCCCATATTCTTAAGCAAAACATAATACAGTGTACAATTGAAAAACCCAAGAACTTATCCGGAAAATTTTCTCAGTTTCTAAATAGAACAATAGAAATTCCAGTCTCTTATATCTGTACAGTTTTCTTAATTGTATTGATTAGCTCCACCTTATCAACATTTATAGTAACAAATAATATGAAAATGGATAAAACGCTCCAAGGATATACTAATATTAGAGTTATAAGCATTAGTGGAAGTAATGTGATTTTGCCTAAAGATATCAGTGAGGTGATAAAACATTATGAAAATTAAAATAAAAGTAAAATACTTGCTGTTAATGGCTTTAATCATAATTGCATCTTCTGCATATCTTGTTCCTAAAGCCATATATGCCAGAGCAGAGGCACTTGAGACTGTTGATATGGAAGCTTCAAAAGTTTTATATAAGCGTTATATAAGTCTTGTCCCATTTTCTACTAAAAAAGCAGATGCAATGTTTAAAATTGCAAATCAGATTGCGCCCCATGATGATGTGCTAAGCATGTATGAGTTAACTCAGTTTGGAAGTAGCACTAGTGGTAAAACACTTACCTTAGAAATAGTTAATAATGCACGTGAATATTATGAAGAGATCTTTACACACTACCCTGATAACCCCTCATATGTTAAATCTTACAAACGACTTATAGATATTCATATTGCCTTAGGGGAACATGATAAAAGCAAAACTCTCATAGAAACCGGATTAAAATCTACCAATAAACAAATGAGTTTTATAGCACAAAAATATAATATGTTCTATTTAATGCTTGAAAAGAAGTATGATGAAGCAATTTCTCTTGGGCAAAAGCTTCTAACTGAAAAGGATGATTATTATATAGGTGACGTATATGCAATCCTTGCTGATATTTATTCTTCCCAAATGAATTTTCAAAAGGCTGTTGAAAATTATGAAAAACAAAATAAGGAAAGGGAAAACATTCTAAATAGCTCCCTTACCAAATCAAAAAATTATGGTGATTTTACCGTTTACAATCTAGAGACCAAAAATTTTGTTGGTGCGGGCCAATTATGCAGTTTTAATGAAATGATAGATATTTACAAAGAAAGTGGTGATATTCATGGCAAAGTTATTATAAATGGCAGGCCCTTAGCCTATGCACAGCTTTATTTGAGAGACAGTAGATTTATTGGCTTAAATACTTTTAGTAGTGGTGAAAAGGGATACCCCTTTTGGACAGATGAAGGCGGAAATTACTCTATTCCCAAATTGTCTAAAGGAGAATATAACATTGAAGTAGATATTCCTTTAATACTATTAGCTAAAAATAGAACAGTTTATCAGGATAACATTGGTATAAATAAAATTATAGAACTTTCTGAAAATGAAAGCAAAGAAATGAATTTCACCTTCGTACATCCTATGAATATATCCCCAAAAGGGATAACTCACCCTGAAGATAATAAGGTGAATATAAAGTGGGAAAAGGTTGATGGAGCTGCATATTATTATGTAAACTTAACAACCATGGAGGATCCAATAAATTTAGTTGGAAGCAGTGGAACCGCTCCAGTTAATGAAAAAATAACTGGTACTACCTATACCCTGCGCACCGATGGTGTAAATAATCAATCTAGGTCATATAATATTAATGAAAATGGATTAGTAAATATACAGGCTTATTTAGGAGTATTTTCACCAGGGTTAAAAGTGCCATTTAGTGTTACTGCTTATGACAAAAGAAACAACATTATTTCTAGCTCATGGGCTATCCAAGAAAAATATGAGAACTTGAATATAATTTCTAGCCCACAGGTAGAAATACTAGAAGGCGATAAACTTTTAACTCAGAAAAAGCCCGAAGAGGCATTAAAAAGCTATGAAAATTATTTAGTTAGTAACCCTAATGATGTTCATGTAATTGATGTATTAACTAGAATGTATAAGATAGGAATAAGATATGATATGAAAAACACAGGAGAATATCTAGGTAAAGATATCTATAAATCAATGAACCTTGCAAATCGATCTTATAAATTAACAGGAGATATTGAAGCAGTAAAATATGTGTTAAACAGTATATATCGAGATGTTAATACCACCAAAGATTACAAGTGGGCCTTACAACAGATTTTAAACCTACCTAAAGAAGAAATTAAAAAAGAACAATATTTAGACTTAGCTGATATAAATTTAAGGCTTAAAGACTTTAATAGTGCCAAAGAAAACTTCAAAACAGCTAGAAACCTGGGACTTGATTACTTGTATGATTATCCGCTATTAGAACTCTACCTTGAAGATTTTGATGAATCATTAAAATTATCACAGAATATAAGTGGTTTCCTCTATAACGGTAACAAAAGTAATTTTATTCAAGCTCTTAAAGAAATTAAACATGTAGATAAGACTTCCGAAGACTATAAAGCCTTTAGAGAAATTTTAGGAAGTGTATTATGCAGAGAAAAAGACTACAAGAAAAAATACAAAGATAACATTTCTAAGATTAAAAATTCAACACTAAATAAAATGATGATTGAAATATCAAAAGACTACAACTTATAACCCACAACCTTTTTATAATTAATGGTCCTTCAACCTTATTATGTTATAATATTTGTATATAATTTACTAATAAAACATGCATTACTTTCAGGAAAGGTGGTAATATGAAAAAAAGAAGTGTTTTTATTTTAATATTTATATTTTTAGTCCTAACTTCCGTGTATTTATTTATTCCATATAAGCAGATTATTAATGAATATATTTTCAATGTTTTCAAACCAAAATTTCAAGTATCTGAAAACTTTTCAAAAGTAGATAATAACAAAAATGGAGTAGCAGATGCATTAGATATAGTTAATGGCGCTAATAATGAGGTTCTGCGTAAAACAAAATATATTAGTAATTATTATAGTGGTGGCTACCCACCTGATAATGAAGGGGTTTGCACCGACGTTATTTGGCGAGGATTTAAATCTGCTGACATTAATCTAAAAGCTCTTATGGATGAAGACATTAAAAATAATACTAAGCTTTATCCAAGAGTGGCCGGAAGCCCTGATCCCAATATTGATTTTAGAAGAGTCCCTAATCAAGATGTATTTTTCAGTAGAAATTGCCTAGGCTTAACCACTGAAGTTAAATCTAGAAATGCTGAAAATTTAGAAGAGTGGCAACCAGGTGATATTGTAGTATTTACAAAAGGATATGAGCATGTTGGTATTATTTCTAATAAAAGAGATAAAAACGGTATTCCCTATGTTATTCATAATACCAAGCCACATGCTAGTACAATGAAGCTTTCTTGGTTTACCTCACCTATACATGCTCATTATAGATGGAAATTTAATTAACTATAGATTCACTTTTATCCGCATCTAACCCTTATTGCGTTTTTACAGTAGAATAAAAAGCTGATGCTAAAATAATAATTCCGCCTAAAATTTCTCTTGCTGTTGGTACCTCGCCAATAATAATAAGAGCAAAAATAATTCCATATACTGGTTCCAAACTAGAAATAATACCTGCTGTTTGTGTTTTAACATTTTTTAAACCGCTAATAAATAATGTATGAGATATAGCAGTAAATACGATACCTAATAAAATTAATAATATTATATCCATAGGTCTAAAAACCGGTTTTATTAAAAATAAAAAAGGAATTAACACAATTGTAGCCACAAATTGTTCGTAAAAAGCAATAACTACGCTTGAATACTCTTTAACATATTTTCTATTAAGCATTGAAAGTATTGCGTAAGTGAAGCTAGAAAGCACTCCCCATAGCACACCCTGCGTTAAATTATCTCCTAACTGAAATTTGGGAACTACAAGTGCTACTCCAAGTAGAGTAATAATTGCAATTACAATATCCCTTTTAATAATTTTTTCTTTAAAGAAATACGGTTCGAGGAAAGTAACAAAAACAGGGAAGGTAGAAAATACGAGAAGTCCTATTGCTACTGTTGACACTTGAATAGACTTAAAAAAGGCACTCCAGTGAATTGCTAATATAATCCCCATTATTACTAAGTAAAAATAATGCTCTTTCTTTTTTAATTTTATGTCTTTCTTAAGGTAAATCATAATAATCAGCAAAAAAATACTTGAAAAGAAAACTCTTCCCAGTACTATTATCATAGGTGGCAATAAAAGCAATTTTCCAAATAAACCTGCTACCCCAAATAGAAAAACTGCTAGATGAATTTGTGCTAAGTTCTTATTTTTTATATCCACATAATTGCTCCTTCCCTATTATAAATTCTTTTATACTGGATATTCTACAAATATATTAAAACACCTTCAAATATATTAAACAATACAAATAAAAAAAACGCATCAGATTTTATATTTATCTGCTGCGTTTTTACTCTTTTTAGTTTCATTTTTTAAATGGTTGCGTTCTCCCACTCTGGTCTAAGTATTCCATATAAATACATATCATAACGTCTACCATCTCTATGAATAAACTCTCTGTAGACCCCTTCTCTTTTAAACCCCAATTTTTCATATAACTTTATAGCAGGTTCATTGTACTCTAGCACGGTAAGTTGTATTCTATGGAAGTTTAACTCCTGAAATCCAAAATCGATAGTTAGCTTAAGTGCTTCCTCTCCATAGCCACATCCCCTATGTTTTTCTCCTCCGATTCCTATATATATTAAAGCGGTTCCATTATTCCAAGATATATCTTCAAAACCTGTAACTCCAATAAATTCTTCTTTATGAAGATCTTTAATTGCTAAAATATATGCTGTATTAGACTTCTGTGCTTCCCTTACTAACTCTTTTACATCTTCTATAGTCTTTGGCATTGCACTTACTATATCATAATGCCGCATGAAGGATGCATCGTTATACCACTTTTGAAATTCTAAAACATCTTCCTCATTTATAGAAGTAAGTTTAATTTTTTCACCAACCAAAAGATTTTTCATTTTATTAAACCTCACTAACTAGACATTTAGAAAAACTAAAAATATATTTTTTTTCTAATTTGAAAGGGTGATAAGATAGTTTAGATTTTCTAAGACCTGCAATTCCTAAGTCTTGTTCCCTATTAATTATCTTAACATCACTAAAACATCTATCAACGAAAGTCTTATTAATAAAGCTATATACACCACTATAATCCATATCTGCCTTTTCTATATGAATCACTGCCAAATTATCATTTAGTTTTTCTCCTAAACTAAAGGCAACTATTTTTTCATCAACGTAAACAGCAATACCCTGAATATCCATTATAGTCAAATTCTTAAGAACATCCTTTATTCCCCGTAATTCGTAATAAAGCTTATCATCATCGCCTTCATTTCCCTGATACCATTTTTCTGCAGCAACTATTACATCATTTATCACTTGCTCTTCTTTAATGTCTTTAACCTCATATTTGTAATTCTTGATAAACGCATTATAGTGATTTTTCTTACCATGGAGCTTCTTACCCGAAAGCTTTATAAGTTTTTCAGCTTCATATAAGTAATCAAAATTATCTCTATCTTCTTTTATACAAATATCTCTAACATCATCATATACATTACTTATTTGTTCCATAAACTCTTCATCAAGATCTTTGAATAAGTAATGCATATTGTTTTCTGTCTTATAATCCATTAGCGCATCTATTATTTCTTTAAGATTTTCAGCATCGTAGCCTAGTGGCTGCATAAAATAGTATCTTCCTGCAAAATCCTGTTTCTTTATTATAAGGGTCCCCTTATAAATAGTAAAACAAATATCACAAGCCTCTCTCCATATATATAAAGTTGTAAAAGAATATTCACAACTTAAGAATTTATATGGATATATAAATTTCTCCAAAGTATCTTTATCTTCTATTGTAAGTCTTTTAAAAATCATCATATCAACCTTTCCCCTTAGGATATACCATAAATATCATAATATTTTTACATTCAATCATAATTTTATACTGTTTGTTCATTTTTTGCAAGTAGATACTTATATGAACCATAGTTACTAAATGCATACCTCAAATTACGGCATATAATATTCTATAGTTATATTAGCCAAATTTTTAAATATAAATACTAATGTAATAGAATATTTTAATATGCAATTACATTGTATTATTTATTTATCTCAATAATATGTTATATTAAGTACTATTATATTCCATAGCAATATGATATCATACTGCTATATAAAAAACATTTAATATTCAAGTATTTTAATTTTATTTTTCAATATTATAGGAGGTGCTCACAATTGAACAATATTTCTCTTGTATTAGCTTTTTCAGCAGGGCTACTTTCTTTTTTATCTCCCTGCGTTTTACCACTAGTACCGGCCTACATAAGTTATATAACGGGAACAGCTATTACTGAATTAGACAACAAAAAAGTTAAATTGAATATACTATATAAATCTTTTGGATTTGTCATTGGTTTTTCAATTATTTTCATTTTAATGGGAGCCTCTATAACTACTCTTGGAAAACTTTTCATTTCAAACCAAACCATTTTTAGAAAAATAAGTGGTTCCTTAATGATAGTCTTCGGCCTTCACACCATGGGGCTACTAAAAATAAAACTACTTTATAGGGAAAAAAGATTTTTTTCCTTTAATAAAGCTAGCGGCAAATTTGGTTCTATACTTATGGGTATGGCCTTTGCAGCTGGTTGGACGCCATGTATAGGACCTATTTTATCTTCTATACTCATATATGCCAGTAGTTCTGAAACCATAGTAAAGGGTATCTTACTTCTCAGCGTATATTCATTAGGTCTTGCTGTTCCATTTATATTAACAGCACTTGCTATAGGTAGTTTTACAAAACACAAAAATGCTATTTTTAAATATTTACCAGTAATATCTACTATAAGCGGGATACTACTGCTTTTAATGGGTATACTTATTTTCACAAATAAAGTAAATGTTTTAAGTCGTTATTTAGATTTTTTTAATTTTTAACCACATTTTAGAAAGAAAGACTCCAACTGTATATACTCTATACTCACTATATCGTAATTTAATTTATTGGAGGCATAATAATGAAAAAAATAATTTTACCACTTATAGCTATTTTACTATTTGCCATAAGTATTTATACAGTAGTTGACTACAATAAAAGTAAATCTAGAGACTTAGGTGTAACTATCAAAGAAAGTTCTAAAATAGCTTCAACTATAATAGGTTCAGATTCTTATAAAATTGCAGCAATAGATTTTAAACTAACAGATTTAAGCGGTAAAGATGTGTCACTTAGTGATTTTAAAGGAAAAAAAATATTTTTAAACTTTTGGGCAAGTTGGTGCCCACCTTGTAAAGCCGAAATGCCTGATATTGAAAAATTATACGGACAAACAAAAGATTCTGATTTAATTATCCTCGCAGTAAATATAGGTGAAGACAGCAAAACAGTAAAATCTTTTATTGATAACAATAAATATAACTTTACAATTTTATTAGATTCAAATCAAAGTATAGCCGCAGAGTATAATATAACCGCTATCCCAACTTCTTTCTTTATTGACAAGGAAGGCAATATCATCTCCACTATTAAAGGGGGAATGTCTTTTGAACAAATGCAAGAGCATATTAGTAAATTATAAATTCATCTCACTTAACCTAATTAACCCCTTTGAAAATTCTAAAGGATTTTCAAAGGGGTTAATTTTTTATTCTATGGTTTAATATGCACTTATTCTACTTATATATGTCGGAAAATTCTATGGATAAGTTTTCTTCATAGTTTGTTTCAAATACTTCTTTATTTTTAAGGTTATTTTCTTCTTGTGACATCTCAACTATTCTAACTGGTAATGTTATAATAAATTCACTTCCCTGTCCTTCAATACTGTTTGCATGGATTTCTCCATCATGCATTTCTACAAGAGCTTTTACTAATGCAAGACCAATTCCACTACCTTCATTATGTCTTGATGTGGATTTATCAACTTGAGCAAATCGTTTGAAAATAAATTCTAATTTATCACTAGGAATTCCTATCCCTGTATCCTTTATGGATATTTCAACAAAATCACCTTTATCATGCATGTTAACTAGAATGCTTCCATTTTCCTTTGTGAATTTAACTGAATTAGATAGTAAATTCAACATAATTCTTTCGATTTTCTCTTCATCGAATGCAATGGTCTTTTCCTCTATGTCAGTATCAAATATAAGAGTTATTCCCTTGCTTTTTACATATTCAGCTACAGATTGTGATATTTCTTCTATAACATACACTATATCTGCATTTTTTAATTGAAGGCTTATATAATTTCCTTCTACTTTAGTTGTATCTATAATATTGTTTATAAGTCTAAGTAACCTAAGTGAATTTTGATTCATGATATTAATATAATATTTTATCTTCTCATCCCCCAGTTCTTTTGATCCATCAAGAGATTTTATTAGTTGTATTGTACTGCAAATTACATTTAATGGAGTTCTAAGTTCATGTGACAAATTAGCAAAAAATTCTGTTTTCACCTTATCATAGGCCATAAGTTCCTCAACCCGTCTGCTAGTCTCCACGCTTTGAATACTAAGTTCTTTAACTTGGTCATTAGCTATTCCAAGTTCATGCGCTAGGGATAACTCTTGCTTTACTGAATGCTTTAATGTTATTAAGGTATTTATTCTACAGAGTAGCTCATGCATATTAAAAGGTTTCCTTAAATAATCATTTGCACCACATTCAAAGGATATAACTAAGTGCTCTAAGCTACTGTCTGCAGTCATAATTAGCACCGGCAGTTGAAAAATAGATTGTTTTTTACGAATAATTTCGCATACTTTATACCCTAAAATATCTGGCATCATCATATCAAGAATCACTAAATCTAAATCTGGATTTTCTTCTACTATTCTAAGAGCCTCAGTACCAGAGGTTGCCTCTAAAACTTCAAATGTGCCCACAGACAGATAGTTTTTCAGCACCTTTCGATTAACGTATTCATCATCAACTATTAAAATCCTATATTTATCAATACTTCTTGATTTTATATTTTCATTAATAATTTGTCTACCATGCTCCAGTGATCTATTTACTAAATTAGGCTTTTCCTCTAGGTAATTTGGATATTCAGCAAGGTTCTCTTCGCTGTCCTCATTATCCTTTTTAAATAGATTTCTCTGAGGATTAATTCTCAGATCTTCTTCCGTACATAATGGAATGGTAAACGTAAATTTGCTTCCTTTTCCTACAATTGAAGTAGCCCATATAGTACCACCCTGTATTTGAATAAGTTGTTTAGTTATATAAAGCCCTAACCCAGTTCCACCATACTTTTCGGAAATTCCATCCACCTGCTCATATCTATTAAAAATCTTATGGAGCTTGTGCTGTGGGATTCCTATTCCAGTATCTGTTACACAAATCTCAATAAAAGAATTTATCAGCCTATATGACAGGGTTATCTTTCCTGCATGTGTAAATTTTATAGCATTTCCCAGGAGATTATATAGTATTTGCTGTATTCTATCTTCATCACCGAATACGTAGGGTGCATTTTTGTCAATTGTATTTATAAAAATAACATTTCTATTATTTAGAGATACTCGGCTAAATTTTATTACCATCTCTGCCAAATTGCTTATATTAACCGGTTTCCTATGTAACACAATTTCATTGTTTTTAATCTTTGAAAAAGTCATCATATCATTAACCAAGTTAGATAATCTTTTAGCACTGGAATTCACTAAAATTAAATCCTGTCTTAACTCTAGATCTAAATTACCACCTTTATTATTAACTATTCCTTCTGTCAAACCAACAATTCCATTTAATGGAGTTTTTAATTCGTGAGAGGTAACAGCAAGAAAATCATCTTTTAAGTCGTTTAAGGATTTAAGTTTAGCACTAATATTTTCAACGCTTGAAAGCTCATCTGCTTGACGTTTTGCTAAAATATAGTAATTTACAATAATAAATATTAATATACCAAGGGAGGCAAAAGAATCTGTAAATATGATACTGTATTCATATAAAATATCATTAATCCTTGTAATAAATAATGCAAACAATCCTACTACCACTATATAATCAGTTTGACCTATTTCTATATATATTTTAGAAATTTTGTACATCATATAAAATATAGAAAGTAGCGCGAATACTTCAAAAGGTGCTATATAAAATAAGTAATATTCGGTGGGTATAAAAACTACAATCAAAGTATAAATTACAGCTAAGCAATTGGATGTTTTAACTAATTTAGGTGCTATTGTTTTTTCGTAGGATTTATCTATATACAGAATAATAAAAGCAATATATTCATAAAAAGTCCAAATTTTTATTTTCAAAGAAAATATATAGTTAATGTGTGGTAATAATGAAACTAAAAATCCTTCTCCAATAAATACAGTTCTAATGGCAATAATTAAACATATAATTGCAAAATATAATTGAGCCTTATCTTTTCTTCTATTAATAAAGACCCCAAAACTATATATTGAAGCCATCATGCTACACCCAAAAATAAATAAACTTAATGCTATTTTCTTCTCTCTCATAGCAGTAATTTCATCTGATTTTCCCAATATCAATGTATCTATAAATCCATATTTGTTATAAAAATTACTAACGCGAAGGAGTAAATAAGTTTCTCCATTCGCTATATAAAAGGACCCTATAGTAGGATTCATTTCTGGCACCATTTCATTTCTAGTTATACCTACTTGCCCAGATGAGGTTATTAATCTATTGGAAGACCAAAGTTCATATGCATTTTGAATAAACTCCACCTTTACTGAATAAAGCTCTTCTTCATTTTTCGTTAGCAGCTTTAATCTATATGTGCAATATCCTTTTTCACCAAAAACACCTGGCAAATATTCGTATATGGGGTTTTGTTTAACCTCACCATTAAATTCCTCCGGTAGTAGCAATTTATTATCATAAAACTCCCACTCCCCATTAAGTTTTATCATACCATCTTTTTTGAAATCCCAATTTCTAAGGTCCAGTACTCCTTTCACTGCCATTGGTATTTTTTTTTCTGTATGGTTAATTTCACTACTTGCTTTAATTATTGCAATAATACTAATTAAAGTTATTACTAGTAAAATAGATATTTTTATCTTATGCAACTTAATTTTTGCCATGAATTAGCTCCTTCTTAACTTATACTTATATTTGTTGTATGGTTTACATCTATATAACCACCTATATAATAACATATAAAATATTATTTTATATGTTATTTTCTTCAATAAACACCTTACATTTTGCATAAAACAACTAATTAGAAGAGTTAATACTATATTTTTTTACTTTTCAGAAACTACTACTCCCCTGCTATAGTAAATTTAAATAGTTCAACGGTTACATATTTATAAAAATTATTAGAATATTTTGTCGTATTATGATAAAATTATTCTGATTGGGAGGGGATTTTATGAAAAAATTTACAAAATTCACGTTAGTTACTCTTATTGCAATAAGTACTGCAATGTCTTTTATTGGGTGTTCAAATAATAAAGATGCAAAAGAAGAAGCAGCAACTAATAATACATCTGAGAGTAAAACTATAAGCACTAAAGATTTAAAAGACAAAATTGGAAGCAAAGATTGGGTAGTGGTTGATACAAGAATGAATGATGCCTTTAATGGTTGGAAGCTTGACCAGGTAGTTCGTGGTGGACACATTACGGGAGCTACAGATTTCTCAGCTAACTGGCTAAAATCAGAAGATAAAGATAAGGATACAATTTTAGCGCAAGCTTTAAAAACAAAGAATATATCCGCTGATAAAAATATTGTACTATACGATGCAAATGGAAAAGATGCAACCTCCGTTGCAACATATTTAAAGCTAAAGGGAATAACTAATATTTATACATATGATGTTAAACAATGGGCTGATGACAATACTCTTCCCATGGAAACCTATGAAAACTATAAAATGTTAGTTCCACCATCTTTTATAAATGACTTAATTAATGGTAAAAAACCAGAAACCTATACTAATGATAAATACAAGATTTTCGAAGTTGCTTGGGGGGAAGAATCTAAAGATGAGGATTATATACAAGGACATATTAAAGGTGCAGTGCATATAAATACAGATGAAATAGAATCACCACCACTTTGGAGTATTAACTCAGACAAGGATCTTCAAACCTTCGCACAAAAAAATGGTTTAACTGAAGATACTACAGTTGTTCTATATGGACCTGATCCTATGGCATCCTTTAGAATAGCTGCTATAGCAAAGTATATTGGAGTTAAGGACGTTAGAGTTTTAAATGGCGGAACTGCTGCATGGAAAAACGCTGGATATGAAACAGAAACAGTTTCTAATCCAAAACAACCTGTAGCCTCCTTTGGTGCCGTAATACCAGTAAATAAGGGATATATAGTGGACATAAATACTGCAAAAGAAGTATTAGCAGATAAAACCGGTAGTAAGCTTGTAGATGTAAGAAGTTGGGATGAGTATACTGGCAAGATATCTGGCTATAGTGATTTGAAATTCATGGGAAGACCCGCAGGCTCTACATGGGGTCATGCTGGTAGCGACCCAAATCATCTGCAAGATTATAGAAATATAGACAATACAATGCGTAATAAAGACGAAATACTAGCTATGTGGAAAGAGCAAGGCATCACACCTGACCAAAGACTTTCCTTCTTTTGTGGTTCAGGTTGGAGAGCAGCCGAAGTTTTAACCTACGCTGATATAATGGGACTAAAAAACATTTCATTATACAGTAATGGCTGGTATGAATGGAGTGCCAATCCTAAAAACCCTGTAGAAAAAGGTGAACCAAAAGCTAAATAATAAAATATAACACAAAAGGGCTTATTTAAAATATTGCCCTTTTGTGTTATATTTTAATAAAAAATACAATATAATACAATACATTTAAATATTAATGATAAATTTATTTGAATGTCTAATGTTTTATGTTATAATTTTTCATAGGTTATATCTTAAGGAGTGTGAACATATTATGGACCCCGATGCGTGGCAAATCATAGCACTAATAATTTTATTACTATTTTCAGCCTTTTTCTCTGCTGCCGAAACTGCACTTATGACTTTAAGTAAAATTAGGTTAAGGCATATGGTGGATTCAGAAGTCAAAGGTGCTACGGTGATTAATAAATTACTTAAAAATCCTAGTAAACTCTTAGGAGGTATTTTAGTAGGAAATAATATTTCAAATATTGGTGCTTCTTCACTAGCAACATCCTTGGCAATCCACAAACTTGGACCATCAGGTTCAGGGGTAGCTATTGCTACAGCTGTAATGACAATTCTTGTATTGATTTTTGCGGAAATAACCCCAAAATCATTAGCTGCACAAAACTCTGAAAAAGTTGCTTTAAAAGTTGCCGGTCCAATAAGCTTAATTGTTTTCATTTTAACTCCACTTATTACTGTGTTAATTTATATAACAAATGCATTTATAAAAATACTTGGTGGAGAGATTAATAAGCAGAGACCTTTTATTACTGAAGAAGAACTTAAAACTATGGTCAGTGTAAGCCATGAAGAAGGCGTTTTAGAAGGCGAAGAGAAACAAATGATCTATAATGTATTTGAGTTTGGAGATTCACAAGCAAAAGATGTTATGACTCCAAGAACTGATATGATTGTAGCAAATGTAACCTCCACCTATGAAGAACTCATACGATTATTTAAACAAGAACAATTTTCTAGAATTCCTATATACCAAGAGACTATTGACAATATTATTGGAGTTTTGTATCTTAAAGATCTAATTTTCTTCGAAAATGAAATAGAAGAATTTACTATAGAGAAACATATGCGTGTTCCTTATTTTACCTACGAATTTAAAAGCACTGTGGATTTATTTGCTGACATGCGATTAAAGAGAGTTCCTATTGCAATTTTATTGGATGAATATGGTGGTACTGCTGGACTTGTAACAATTGAAGATTTAGTTGAAGAAATTGTTGGAGATATAGATGATGAATATGACGATGATACAGATCAAATTGAAGTTATCAAGGAAGATGAATTTATAGTTGCTGGTAATACGCGAATAAATATGGTTAATGAGATGATAGGCCTCAATATAGAATCAGAGGATTTTGATACCATTGGTGGTTTCGTCACTGGAATACATGGACGACTTCCAAAGACTGGCGAGACTATTACTTATAACGATACTAAATTTATTATACAAAACACTAGTAGAAACCGAATTGTAAAATTAAAAATCATAACTTAATATATAAAAAATACACGGTATAATGGACCCTATAAGGTAGACAGTTAAAAAAAGAGACCTGCTTGTCTCAAATAAATTAACTGACTCTATTTTATAGGGTCTCTTTTGTAAACCTTGTTTTAATAAAATGTATTATTTTGATTGGCTATAACACTTATTATATTTCATTCTTAATACCAACTAATAGTTCTTATGCATTCAAATATTATGTGGAATATTTCTAAATAAAACGTTCCAAACCATCAGCACATTTTGTAGGCAGGAATTCGATTATTTCGTACTCCGCAATTTTTTTAACAAAAAATGGATCTTGTCCTATTATTGATTCAACTTCTTTTTTATCCTTTGCGTTACAAATGATTGTGCCACCTATCCTCGGGTTCCTTCTACCTGAAAAAATAAATTTTTGTAACGAATAAAATTTTTCTAAATATTCTATGTGATTATTTATCTCTTTATCGACTTCCTCAATTGGTTTTACATATGTTAACATTAAAATATACATATCTAACATCTCCTTTATGTTTTAGCAATATTTATATTAGTATACTATTTTTATAAAAAAATTGGTACTTTGAATATCAGCTGTAAAATGATGGATAATGCATAAATGGAGTGCACATTCTCAATTAGACACTTTTTATACCGTAAAATAGAGACTTATTGCATAGTAAAAGAGCATGAATGAGTGTATCGGATAGATATAGGTACATAACAAATGTCAGGAAATTTTGGGTTCACGGCATTCAACTTTTTCATTATTATTTATTATGTTTTTTTATATAATCTTTTATAGATGAAATATATTTTGCTATGCTATTGAATTACAAAAGTCGTGGTTATAAATGTGGATATTTTGTAAATTTTAATATTTGTAGCCTATATTATACCACAAAACAAGGAAAATTTCAAGTCTTGTACTGTTGATAATGAAATGGTATTAATTATTAGAGGTGATAATTTTATGGAACAAAAAAGCATGACCGCATTGATAAGCGCATTCTCAAGGGCATATCATTCAGTACAAAATACAGAAAAAGTATTTGATGATTATTTGGCAAAAGATATATTAACTGAGAATGAATATGAACAAATTTCAAGTAATATGTCAAAAGGAATTGATTTTTTCAATCCATCATTTGACGGTACACAGGAAGAAGCATTGCATTGGATTGTAGATAATCAGTTATCTCCAACACCACTTGGTAGATCAGCATTTGCAGAAAAAGCACTTGAAACTGCTGTGAGAGATGGTGCAAAGCAATATGTAATTTTTGCTGCCGGTTATGATACATTTGCATATAGACAGCCTAATTGGGCATCAAACATTCAAATTTTTGAACTTGACCATCCAGCCACTGGTTCCGACAAACAAAAGCGTATTCAATCAGTATTATCAGAAAAACCTATCAACCTGCACTACGTATCAGTTGATTTTACAGAAAACAGCTGGGAAAGCAATTTAATTGCCTGTTCAGAATTTGATCAAAGTAAAATCAGTTTTTGCAGTTTGCTTGGGATAAGCTACTATTTATCTAAGCATACTTTTGCTGAAACACTCAAAACTATTTCATGTATTGTGCCAAAAGGTAGTATTATTATTTTTGATTATCCAGATGATGATTCATATACCACAAAAGCAGGAGAACGAGCCAAAAAGCAAGTAGCACTGGCTGGTGGAGCTAATGAGAAAATGATTGCAAGCTATTCATATTTAGAGTTGGAGAACTTATTAGCTGATAGTAATTTCTTGGTTTATGAGCATTTGACACCACCTGAGATAACAGAGCAATATTTCAAAAAATATAATAAATTAAATTCAGATCATCCTATAACAGCCTTTGATAATGTAAATTATTGTTTGGCGGTGAAAAACTAAAACCAAATTCACCATTTAGGTTTTGTTATTCAAGAATTTAATTTATTAGATAGCCTTACACTAAAAGAAAATGTCATGCTCCCAATGATACTTGATGATAAAAACTAGGACAAATGAAGTTATGTCGATATTTAACATAGCAGATATTGTGAACAAGTATCCTTATAGTGTTTCTGGAGACAATCCTTATGATATACCATATACCCAGATTTTTGGAAAAAATAAAATTACGACTCCTGTTCTTGATGATATTTTAAGTAATTCACGAAATCCCCTTACTTCTTTTAAAACAATAGAATTTATATCAAAACCATACATAACAATTCTAAACGATGAAAATCTAAATATTAATTTAGGAACACATATTAAAGTTGAAAAAGGGTGTTTTATTTCACTATATCAAATAGTAAAAGATGACGGATATTCACATGATGTTAGTGAAATTAGTAGTCTTGATATACCTACTAAACATGGAATTATTACTTATAAGTCCAAAGGAAAAATAACTAAAGTATTATTTAGTAATATTCTAATATTTACAAACACACATTATGTTATTCTTAACAATAAAGACTATCAAGATATAATAAGAAATATTACTAAACAGTGTAATGTGGGAACAATTAAGCTTATGAATTTTAAGGATTGGCATAAAACTGAAGATGTTTCAATGGAGCTCCAGAGTAAACTAGAAAGATATAACAAGGAAAACACAAAACCATATTATGAAAAATATATCAAATCTTATCTTTTTTACTAATATACACTTTAATCGTAATGTGCATTAGTCTAATTTGGAATTTTAATTATCGTTATATTTTTATAGCCCTTTTAAATGCTATTTTTCAAGGAATAGTTCCAGTTATTTCATTACTTATAATGAAAAACATATTAAATGCAATTCAAACTCATAACCTTGGCAGAAATGCGTTTGTAGGACATATTTTTGGCTTTGTTTCAATATAGATAATAGCATTAGGGTTGAGAGAACTGTATATATTATATTCTACAAATTTTACCGAAAAATCCTCTAAACATATTGAGGTATTGATGCTTAAAAAGGAAGATTCATTGGAGGTCTATCTTTGAACAAGTAATTACTATTAGTTCTTCAATTATTATAATAGTAACTTATAAAGTTTGGATTGTATTAGTCATAATTATTGCTCCAATAATTCAATTTTATTTTTCGAAAAAGTTAAGTGTGAAACAATATAAAATGGTTATTGAGCGGACATCTGAAGAAAGAAGATGTTGGTATATTGCTTTTATTATGTTATTGGGAAATGAAAAAAAGAAATCGAGTTAAATGGGCTAGGTGTTTTATTCATTAATCACTTTAATAGTTTAAAAGATAAAAAAAGTAATGTTGTATCCTTTTAACGAAGAATTAATTCTGTATAGTTATGAAACTAAAAAGGAAAAATGATTATAGTTGAGATAATGGGATTAAAATAATTTGGAGGTTAGAATAATGAAGGAGAAAAGAAGTGCTTATTTACATAAGATAGGTCATTTTAGGTTTGTAATGCTTAGTATATTTGGTTGTTTTCTTGGTGCTGTAGGAATTACTGGCGTAGCAACTTATGAAAGGTTTGTTCCGCTATATATGATTATTGCTTTAGCTGTAACAGGAGGTATTGTGATAATCTTGAGCATTGCAATAGTAATTTTAAAAAACACTTATTAATATCATTGCACAACAAAAAGACAATTTTAAAATACGAACAATGGCAAATTTAAGAATTATTGTGGTTTAAACTAAGGTATAGCTTTAGAGTGATTTTCTAGATACATTCTTTGATGCAACTTAGGATATCTTAATGATAGGCTTCTTATTTATGATAAAGCAACTGCATAGAGAGTTCGTCTACCAAAACGAGTATCACACTTATAAATTTTAACCCTATCGCCTTTAAAGTTATCAGATTGATTTACGGTGAGGACAACACTGAAGAAAGCCACAAGTTGCTTGGCCTTTAAGACATTTTCTCTATCTCCTTTTATTTAAATTGAGATAGAGTAGCGATTCCACTTCTATAAGTTAATTTGTAACCCTGTTAGTGCCAGGGGTAGTTCCAAATTAGGAAACCCAACCAGCTAAAACACAAAATACTCACTGATGGAATGATACGCTATTTCACGAGTATCGATATAAAAATACTTCTCGTGGGGTTAATATCTATTTTCTCTATTCATGATATCTTGATTTATATAGGTTGTTAGGCATTCTGTTAAATTTAGTTAAACGATTATAATTTTTAAGTTACTATATTATATAAAATATATTACCTGAAAGGTAAGGGTTTAAGTCCTCCCATGCGAAATTTTGGCCAAACTTACTCGCTGCTCCATAATTATAAATTTCTTTAAAATCACGTTATCATATCCATTCCACTCAACTTTGAATCCATATTAAGCAATAACTCATCCATATTACAGTTTGGGTAAATTTTTTATAACTTGCGAATTGAGGAGCATAAGGCAATTAATACCTCAACTCCCTTGGAAACAGCTGCAATCGCAAATACTGCAACTGGACTGATTGAACTCGAGATTAAACTACCTGCCATAACTCCAAGTGGCACAGCCAATCGGGTAAGCACACGCGAGAAACCAAGAACTCTTCCTAACATATTCGAAGGGACAGTTTCTTGCCGTATCGACGTTGAAAGCGTGTTCCATGCCACATTACAGATTGTAACGATACCAAACGCGATTCCTGGTCCTAGCCAAAAGCGGGTAACTAATGCATATAGAAAACCACATGTCCCCACAATTAAGATTATAGGTATAATTGCTCCCCGTCGAAAATAGCGTTCCAAAGGAACCACGCTAATACTTCCCACTAAACCACCAAATCCAAGAAATTCGTAATTGTAGTTGATTTGTGCCGCATTTAGATAGAGTGTGGAGAGGAGATAGAACATCAAAACTCCATAGGCTGCACTGTACCCAAAGTTGCCGATCATAGCCTGTAGGGAGCGAGTAAACATCTTATTAAATTAATCACCGCAGTATTTTACACTTGTGACTTAACTACTATACAAATCATACAATCAAAAACCATTTTTACAAACTATAGTTTTATGCTAAAACAAACTGATCTACGTAAAGTATATTAACCTATATGGAGATGCTTTAAAGTTCTTACTGGTATTATTCAGACTTATATTGGCGAGACTCCTATAAAGATGAGGTTTTAAGCTCTGCAACTACATCTTCGTGGTGTGTTGTTCTAGCACCGTGTAAAATTACTAATATTTCCATTAAGGTAAGTTTTTCGTTGAGTTTTTTATAAGGTTTAGCTTTTTTTTGGTATTAGTCTTGATATAGTAAATTCTATATATAGGCAAATATAAATTTCAAATGAGTATTGTGGAAATGTTTTATAATCAATAGATCGTATATTTAAATTATAAAAAGTACCTGCAATAAATCCAAACATTAATATAGAATTAACCTTTGATAATATCTTGTAAAATTTAATGCTTTTTCAAAAGCTTCGCATTCTCTTTCATCTCTTTTTTTTCTATCAAAACGAAATGAAGTTAGCGCTCCTAAAACCATTGTGAATATAACTAAATTTGTAATAAAAGTTGGATTATTATTCATATACGTCATCCTCCTCAATATATTGAAAAACTTCATCTATATTCTTTTTAAAATATTTTGTTTTATATTTATTTTTCAATATATATACCCCCTAAAAACTTACTAATTATGATTATATATGAATATAGTAAATAAACTGTATATGTTAATCTAAAACTACACCACAATTCTAATTGAAATATCCCCCACTT
>CAYXOL010000011.1:0-106493 GCA_964467165.1 uncultured Clostridium sp. | reverse complement strand
AAAATCCATAAGTGTTAAAAAATTTCTGTTTCTTAAGTTAAACATAATAATTTCCTCCTAGCATTGTTGTTATTTTTTATAAGTCATCTCTATTTAGTGGCATACTCATACATCTTGGACCGCCTCTTCCTCTAGAAAGCTCGGCACTTGGCATTGTTATAACTGTTATTCCACGCTTTGTTAAAATTTCATTTGTAACATAATTTCTTTCATAAGTTATAACCTTTCCTGGTGCAATGGCAAGTGTATTTGATCCATCATTCCATTGTTCCCTGGCAGCTACAATAGAATCACCACCACCGCATCTTATTAATTCAACAGAAGGCAAGTTTAATGCGGATTTTAATACATTTTGTAATATATCTTTTTCTTGATTAATAACTAATTCTCCATCAACGCCTTTTGTAATTTCAAAGACATTAAGTGGTCCTTCTATCTCAGGATGTATTGTAAATTTATCATAATCAACCATAGTAAATACAGTATCAAGATGCATAAATGCTCTACTAGATGGGATTTCTAATACTAATACTTTTTCAAAAGTAGTATGTTTTTCAAATAAATTCCTTGCTACAACTTCTATAGCTTCAGGTGAAGTTCTTTGACTACATCCTATTGCAAGAGTTGTTGCAGATAATATAAGCTCGTCTCCACCTTCAATATTATTTGGAAGTGTTCTATCATACCAAAGTGGAACTTCATATTGTTTGAAAGAGCTATGATATTTATGAATAAATTCTAGAAACAAGGTCTCACGTCTTCTAGCTTCAGTTTGCATTGTATTTATAGTAATACCATTTCCAATTGAAGCACCTGGGTCACGAGTAAAATAAAGATTTGGCATAGGATCTAAATAGAATGGATACTGGTTTCCTATTAAACCTCTAAGAGAATACATATCCTTAACATCGATCTCATTTTTTCTAACACCAGCCATAAGAATATCTATCATTTCTCTTGTAGGCTTGGACATCAAATAGTCATATAGAGATTTATATATTTCTTTATTGCTAATGTGACTTTCTTGTAAAAACTGTTGTAAAAATATTTTCTTTACCTTTTCATCATTTAAAGCCTCAGTAACAAGTTCTTCTAAATAAAGAACCTCCACATGGTTTTCCTTTAATATTTTAGCAAATATATCATGCTCTTTTCTAGCTACGTCTAAATAAGGAATATCATCAAAAAGTAATCTTTCAAGAAGATTTGGTGTTAAATTTTCTATTTCTCTACCGGGTCTATGTAACATTACACTATTAAGTTTTCCTATTTCAGAAGTTACATTTATAAAAGATTTCATTAAATTGCCTCCTATATCCATTTGTTTGTTTATACCCTCATTATAGGGTATACGATTTCACAATTAAAACCTCATATTTGGGTGTAAATATATATATATCTTATTCAGAAGCTTTGATATTAGTTTAACAAGAAGTTTACTCTTCTAGTATCTAATTTGCTTGACTATACTATACATATACCGATTTGAATTTTAAAACTCGCTATTTCATTGTATATATATTCACAAACATTCAATTTGTTATGTATAACAACAAAAACAAGGCATAAATATCCACGAAAACTTTTTTTTCATATTTATACCTATAAATGTATAAAATAATCCACGTAAAAGCTAGGTAGCTCCTAAATGATTAATTATTATATTAGTCATTACACATAATAATTCATTTAATTCCATTATATTCAATTAAAATCCACATTAATTTTACTAATTTACATTTTGTTCATAATTTTTCACTCTAAAATCAATAATGACACACGAAGTAAAAAATATATTCCATCTCTTCTCAAAAACACGGCTGATGCCTTAATTAAATTTTTTAGATTTTGACTTAAAGATTAATATGTGACATAATTTTATAAAAAGGCAGGTGATTAATTTGCGTAATAAATTAAAACCCATAGATTCAAATGAATTTATTGAATCAAGGGTCCCTGTAGCAGTATGGATTACTTTAGTTTATGGAACTGCACTATTTTTGCAAAATCTAACACAACCCTTATTGGTAGCAAGTATATTTTTTACAATAATAATGGCTTTATATTTAGCATTATATTTCGTAGCTAGTACTTTATTTGTAAAAGTGCCCTGGATTTACTTTGGGATACAAGGACTATTAATTGTTATTAGTGCATTTATAATGCCCACAGGTTCTCCAGCTATATTTTTTGGACTTATACCTATTATGATATCGCAAAGTATAGGTATTTATTATCATTCTATAAAGGTTATTTGCACTTTCTTTTTCTTCTATATTATATTCTTTATAGATATTTATATTGCTAATAGGAGTAAGGATTTAGTTACATTTGTTCCTTTATTTTTGTTTATAATTATTTTTGTCAGTGCATATTCCCTTCTCTTTTCTAAACAAGTAAAAGCTCGTATTAGAACTCAAAAAGTTTTACGAGAATTAGAATTTGCTTATGAAGAAGTGGAAGAATTAACCTTAGCTAATGAAAGACAGCGAATGGCAAGGGACTTACATGATACACTAGCTCAAGGACTTGCAGGGATAATTATGCAATTAGAAGCAGTAAATACTCATTTATCTAATGAAAATACAAAACGAGCTCAAGAAATTGTGCAAAATTCTATGAAACAAGCAAGAAGAACTCTATCAGATGCACGACTTGTTATAGATGACTTACGATTTCAATCAGACTCTGATATAGATTTTGTTAATCAAATAAAAAATGAAATTAATCATTTTAAGGCTATAGTAAATATTTCTACTACGCTAGATATTAGAGTAGAATCCAACCTTCCCACAAAGCTAGTGGAACATAGTTTATACATTGTGAGAGAATGTTTAACTAATATTACAAAACACTCAAAAGCAAAAAATGTATCTGTTAAAATAATAGAAGATACTAATCAAATGTGCATGAATATCTTAGATGATGGAATAGGATTTAATGCAAAACTTTTAAATAAATTATATGGACATTATGGCTTGCTGGGAATAACTGAGCGCATAAGAGTAATTGGTGGATCTATTGAAATACAAAGCACAAAGAAAACTGGTACAAGTATCAATGTTAAACTTCCAATAAAGAAGGGGTATTGAATGAGGAAAATTAAATTATTAATAGTGGATGATCATTTAGTTGTTAGAGAAGGATTAAAATTAATATTTGAAACAGAAGATAATTATGAAGTTATTGGTGAATCAGAAAATGGAGAGGAGGCTTTAAAGTTAATTGACCAATTAAAACCAGATGTAGTTTTGATGGACTTAAGTATGCCAAAAATGAATGGAATAGAGGCCATAAAAGCCTTGAATGAAAAAAATAATCAGATTCCAATAATTATTTTGACAACCTTCAATGAAGGTAATTTAATGAAACAAGGGCTTTCCTTGGGTGCAAAAGGATATTTACTAAAAGACACTACACGGGAGAATATAATTAGAACTATTGAAGCTGCTCTAAGAGGAGAGATACTACTTCAACCAGAAATAAGTGACAAAATTTTTAACTCTACCAAAAATCAAATACAACCAAACTACTCCTTAAATCCTATAGTGACTGAAAAAGAATTGTTTGTTTTGCAAGCTATTGCTAGAGGTTATCCAAGTAAAGAGATAGCTTTTGATATGGATATATCTGAGAGAACTGTTAAAGCACATTTAACCAACATATATTCTAAACTTAAAGTTGCTTCTCGAGCAGAAGCTGTAGCAGTAGCTATAAAACAAGGGATTATTCACATTTATAAATAGTTTCGCATACAAGCATAATAGGGGGTGTCGCCAAACTTTAGTGGCACCCCCCATTATGCTTTTAATAACTAAACTAAATTCCTATTTAGAATTAGTTTTTTGCCCAAAGGTACAATTGTTTCCACTATCATATTAGAATATAATGGAGGAGTAATTTTAAATAACCTATTTAGATAAAATTTGGTATATTGGGTCATGAGAGTTTCCAAATTAATTTCAAGGAGGATTTGACAATGAGTATTACAGAAATTTCTGTAAAAAAACCACTTGCCGTTCTTACGGTAGTTTTGTTAATAGTTGTATTAGGAGTATCTTCATATCTAAAGCTTGGTGCAGATTTACTTCCTTCAGTTGATATGCCTATAATAACTATATCAACTGTCTATGGCGGTGCTGGTACAGAAGAAATAGAGAATGATATAGTTAAACCAACAGAGGATGCAGTTTCAGGAATAAGTGGTATTGATACTCTGAATTCAGGTTCTTCAGAAGGATACGGTTATACCACAATTGTGTTCAAAATGGGAACTGATATGAACACTGCGTTTTTAGATGTTCAACAAGCTTTAGGAACTGTAGCACTCCCTATGTCCGCTTCAAAACCAGTAATAAGCAAGTTAGATTCAAATGCTGCCCCTATTATAAGTCTTTCGGTCTCAAGTTCACTCCCTTATAGTGCATTGTATAACAGTGCGGATTTAATAAAAAAATCATTACAAAAGGTCGAGGGTGTTGGTAATGTAACTTTAGAGGGCGCTATTAAAAAACAATTGGTTATTAATGTGGACAAAGTACTTTTAGAGAAGTATGGAATAGCTATTAATACCGTGACCCAAAGACTTCAAAGTGAAAACATAAATATACCAGCAGGTCAATTTAAACAAGGAGATTCTAATCAAAGTATAAGAGTACTTGGTCAATTTAAAGATGTAAAAGACGCACAAAATATCCAAATTCCAATGGTAAGTGGTGGAACCATAAGACTTGCTGAAATTGCAGAGGTAAAGCTAGATTATCCAGTGGAAAATGAAATAGTGCGATATAATGGAAAGAGTTCTATAGGTATACTTGTTCAAAAACAAAGTGATGCAAATATAGTTAAAACCGCTAAAGCTGTACAAAAACAGCTAGAGGTTTTAAAAAAGACTATTCCAAAAGGAACAAGTGTAGCTGTAACAGAGGATTCATCAAGCTATATAACCTCCTCGCTTAGAGAAGTTCAATCTGGTCTTATGGAGGGGATTATTACAACAATTATAGTTATGTTCCTTTTTCTCAAAAGTACAAGATCTTCTTTGATAATATTTATTGCAATACCAACCTCTCTTGTTGGAACATTCTTGTGTATGTATCTTTTTAAATTTACCCTTAATATGATGTCACTACTGGCTTTATCCTTGTGCATAGGTATTCTTGTAGATGACTCTGTGGTTGTAATTGAAAATATTCAAAGGCACTTAAATCTAGGAGAAAATCTAAAGACGGCAGTTTTAAATGGGCGAAAGGAAATAGCTATGGCGGCTATATCCATAACCTTATGCGATGTAGCTGTATTTGGCCCATTAGCTTTCACATCAGGGATGGTTGGTAAATATTTTACACAGTTTGGACTTACAGTAGTTTTTGCTGCTTTGTTCTCTCTACTTGTTTCCTTTACTCTTACACCTATGCTTGCTTCAAAATTATTAAAGGAAAATAAAAACATTGCAGAAGGAGAATTACAAAATAAAAAGCCTAAGAAAAGGGGAATATTTGATAAGCTAACTGATAAATTCTATTATTTTTATAAAAAATTCCTTATATTTGCTCTTGATCACAGATGGCAAGTAGTAATTAGCGTGGTTTTGATATTGATATGTAGTATTGCATTAATTCCTCTTAAATTTATTAATTCTGAATTTATGACTGCAACGGATCAAAGTGCCTTTACAATTAATATGAAACTGAGATCAGACAGTGATGTTAAACTTACCAATGCTAAAGTTAAAGAGGTTGAAGAGCATTTAAAGAAGGTGAAGGAAGTTACAAATTACTTTACTATTGTAGGTATAGGAAATAATGAAGCTTCTGCACAAATCGATGTTAAGTTATTGGCAAAAACCGACAGGAAAAAGGGTCAAGCAAAGATTGCCTCAGAGACACGTGAATGGTCAAAAAGCCTTACTGGAGTTGATATATCTATAGATGAAAGTAGCGCAATGGGTTCTGCTGGGAAGCCAATTAAAATAAATGTGACTGGTCCTGATAAGGAGGTTTTAAAAGAATTAAGCATTAAAGTGCAGAATTCACTACAAGGAGTGCCAGGTATAATAGATTTAAGTAACAATATTCAAGCAAATGAAAATCAAATTGCTGTTGAAATTGACAGAATTGCCACTGCAAAATATGGAATTACACCTTCTCAGATATCAAGCGCTATTAGAGCTATTTCGCAGCAAGGAGTAGATGGTGGCGTATTTAGGCAAAATGGTGATGAATATGATGTGGTTGTAAAACTTGCTAAAGGCCAAATAGTCACAATGGCTGATATGTCCTCAATAAAGGTAGCTAATTCAGCTGGTCTGCAATTTCCTCTTGATCAATTAGCAAGAGTCTATATGTCTGACAGTGCTGAGCAATCATTAAGACTAGACCGTATGGAAACAGGTACCATTTCAGCTAATATTGAAGGAAGAGCTCTTGGCAGTATTACCACAGATGTTGAAAAAAAAGTAAACGAAATTCCCATACCAGCCAATTATGAACTGAATTTTGGCGGTGACCAAAAGCAGATGACAGAATCCTTTGCTTCACTAATTCAAGTTATGGCTTTAGCCATTATGCTTGTATATATGATATTAGTTGTTTTATATGAATCTTTTTTAACACCTTTCCTAAGGATGCTTTCCCTCCCCTGTGGATTAATTGGAGCATTAATAGGACTAGCGATTACAGGAAATGCTTTAAATATTGTTTCAATTATTGGATTAATAATGCTTGATGGTCTGTCAGCTAAAAGTGGAACACTATTAGTAGATTATACACTAACTCTTAGGCAAACAGGAATGCCTTTAAGAGAAGCACTATTAGAAGCTGGAATTACAAGATTAAGACCAATACTTATGACTACTGCAACTATGATAGTTGGAATGTTACCCTCTGCAATTGCTAGTGGTGAAGGTAGCGAGTTTAGAGTAGGTATGGCCGTGGTACTAATAGGAGGCTTGATTACATCTACACTTATTTCACCAATAATTATTCCCGTAGTATATACAATAATGGATGATATGCAGGAAAAATTATTTTCTAAAAAGAAAAGAAAATCTAGCAAATATAAAAAGGAGGTTACAGTATGATAAAGCTTTCAGGGATTAAGAGAGTTTTAGCAATAAGTTTAATATGCAGTATAACTCTAGCTGCAACAGGTTGTGCCAAAAAGGACGTGGCTCCTCCGGAAGCTATAAAAAATGTTAAAGCGATTTCTGTGAGTACTTCTTCCATAGAAACTGATATAACATATGGAGGTGAAGTAGCTCCTTGCAGTAAGATTGGCGTTAGTTCTAAAGTAGCTGGTAATATTGAAAGTGTAAGAGTAAACATTGGTCAAGCAGTGAAAAAAGGGGATATTTTATTTACTGTGGGAACAAAGGAATTGCAAGCACAATACAATCAAACTAAAGGGGCCTTGGATACAGCTAAAGCAAGCTTTATCAAAACCAGCGATTCAGGTTATCTACAGCAATTGATACCTGCAAAATCTTCTGTAGATACTGCACAAAATTCATATAATGATGCACAAACCAATTATAATATGGTAAAACAGCAATACAATATAGGAGATTATTCTAAGGAAGAACTAGACGCTGCAAAATCAAAATTAGATAGTACTGCTTCGCAACTTAACGCCGCTAAAAGTTCTTTAGAACTTTTAAAGTCAAAAATCGGACCACAATCTAATGCAGCTATTGCAGGTCAAGTTGAGCAGGCTCAGGGAGCTCTTGATTTGGCTCAAATACAAATAGATAATTCTACCATTACTTCACCTATAGATGGAGTTGTCTCTGTAAGAAATGTGGAAGTTGGTCAAATGGTATCAAGTGCAATTATTGCATTTACTATAATTGATACCAGTAGTTTACTTGCTGAGGTAAATATGACAGATAAAGGTGTTGTAAAAGTAAAAATATCACAGAAGATACCTTTACAAATAGCTTCTATGAATAATAAGATTGTGGAAGGAAAAGTAGATACCATAAGTCCTTCCGCAGATGCTACAACACATCTATATACAGTAAAGCTACGAATAGATAATAAAGATAATTCTATTAAAGCAGGTATGATAGTTAGGGCGAATTTTCCAGATGAAATCAAAAATAATATACCTGTTGTACCAAATAGCGCAATATTTACAGAAAATAGTGTACAATATGTATATGCAGTAGAATCCAATACACTAAAGAAAACAGAAGTTGTTGTGGGAATTACAAATAATAAACAAATTGAAATCAAAAGTGGTATAAAACTTGGTGATTCTGTGGTAACTGAAGGGCAAAGTTTTCTAAATAACGGTGAAAAGGTAAATATCACTAAATAAATAGATAGGATGGTGGGAAGAATGAAATTTAAAAAATCAATATTAAGTGTTGTATTGATACTATCAATGTTAATTAATGCAATGGTTTCAACTGGGGCTTATGCAAATACTTTAGATAATAAAACATCTATTAATAAAATGAAACAGCTTGGCATAATGAACATTTCTGCAGAGGATGCTAACAAAAAATTAACAAAGGGTGAATTTATAAAACATATGACTATAATTTATGGTTTAAAGGATACGGCAGAAAGTCTTAGAGGGGCAACTATCTTTCCAGATGTAAATGCAGGAAGTAGTCTTAGTGGTTATATAAATGCTATTATGGCTCAGGGACTTTTATATGGCACAGATGATGGTTATTATCATGCTGACAAAGGAGTTACCTATGAAGAAGCTTGCATCACAATAGTACGTATGCTAGGTTATTCAAAATCTGATTTAACAGGAAGTTACCCTACTAATTATATGAAAAAGGCTGCTGATTTAAAGCTGACATATCAGATCAATTTGAAAAAAGATGATGTTATTCCTATTTGGGCTGAAGCAGTTTTATTTGATAGACTTTTTGATAGCTTAATTAAAGGTTCTACTACTGAGTTTTTTTCTGATAAATACTTTACTAGTAAATATCCCAACAATGAAATTACAGGTAAATTAATAGAGGGTACTATAATTGGAAATTCAAAAACTTCAGATGATTTAGGAGATAATGAGGTTTATATGTTTGGGCAAGGTTTAATGGATAAAGTAAAATATACAGTTAAGAGGGATGCTGGCAACTTAGAACTTGGCTCAAAATATAAACTCTATCTTGATGGTGCCACTATTACTAAAGTATGTCTAAAAGAAAATTCCGCAGAAAATTCCGTTGAAAACTATGCTGTAAGTAGTGTTTCTGGTCCAATTATATCTTATAAAGATAATAATGATATGGCTAAAACTATGAAACTACCAGAAGCTTCTTCATATTACTATCATGGAGTATCCATAGATTATGACGTTGCAGTAAAAGCTATTAAAGCTTATTCTTCAATTATTCTAACAAAGAATAGTGATAATTCAGGTAATAAAAATTTGGTTATTGTAGATCCTAATTTTGGCGAACCCGAAGTTTATAGAGCTGATAATGTTAAACTTGTAAATCAGCTTAAGAACACAAAATATGCTTTTATTTATAGAGGCGCAAATATACAGTCAGCTGATTTAAATGCTTATGATGTAGTTTATTTTGTATCAGATATCTGGAATAAAAACACCTTCATTTACGTAAATGATAAAGTTGCTATTGGTACTATTACAGCTTTCATACCAGATATACTTAACCCAACAGGACTCACGATTAATAACGTAAACTACACCTTTAGTAAGTATTTCAATAAAACCAAACTTACTAATTATGACGGTAGTATTGAAAATTTTATAACTAATGTTAACATTAATGATTTTAAAACATTAGTATTGGGTGTTGACGGTACCATTGTTGACATTTACTAAAACCACATAAAAATGAGTAGATAATAAAATCTACTCATACTCTCTACCAACAAATTATGATACAATTAGTTTAAATATTCCGAACTTTTCTATTAATGCACTTTATTCACCATAGATTTATGCAGGGAGGTTTTCTAATGACGAATTATGTAAAATTAAAAAGAAAAGACCTACAGTTATCCTTTGATACTCTACCTATGTTCTCAACCACCATGGAAATTCTGCCTTATGAAAATATTATTGGTCAAAAACAAGCTATTAAATCCATAAATTTAGGCCTAGAAATGGATAAAAAAGGCTATAACATTTTTATTTCTGGTGAAAGTGGTACCGGTAAGACAAGCTATATAATAAAAAAGGTAGAAGAATATGCAAAAAGCCTTCCAGATCCTAGTGATTGGTGCTATGCATATAATTTCGAAGAAGAAATCAAACCTTTAGCTATTCCTCTTTTAACACAAACCGCAACTGAATTTAAGGAAGAGTTAGATGAATTTATTGCATCCATCTTCAAAGAAGCACCTACCCTTTTCAATGATAAAATCTATGAACAAGGCAAGGCGAGTATTATTGAAAAATATGAAAAGCGCAATATTCATCTTTCTAATGAGTTGTATAATACTGCTGCCTCATTACATTTCAGAGTTGATACAACTCCAGAGGAAAATTTTGTTTTCATCCCCTTAACGGATGGAAAAGATATGGATCCACAAACCTACAACAATTTTTCCGAATCGGAGAAAGATCTATTAAATGAGGGTTCAAATAAACTTAAATTAATTTCCTTTGAATTACTAAATAAGCTGCGAGCTTTAAACAAAGAAATGGATAAGGAATTAAAAGATCTAGATGACGCTATTACAATAAGCCTCATAGATAACAAAATCAGTATTATTCGGAGTAAATATGGTTCTAATGAAAAGATAAACCATTTTTTAAATCTACTAAGGCAGGATATTATAGAAAATATATATATGTTTTTAGATTATATGGATGAGGATAAAGACACCGATAAAATCCTTGCCAAAAAATTCTTCAAAAGATATGAAGTAAATGTATTAGTAACCAATAGAGAAGGCAAAGGTGCTCCTGTTATTTTTGAAGCTTCTCCTGAGTATAATGATATATTTGGTAATATAGAATATAAAAATGATATGGGCAGTATTGTCACCGATTTTACTATGATTCACTCAGGCAGCTTACATCTTGCCAATGGAGGATTCCTAATTATGGATGCTGAGCAGTTTTTCGCTAGTCCAATTTCTTGGAAAGTATTAAAGCGATGTTTAAAATCTGATTCCATAATACTAGAAAATGCTAAATCTAATTTAGAATTATATCCTATAATTAACTTAAGTCCTGAGGCCATTCCCCTACAGGTTAAAATTATCCTTATTGGAACAAACCTGTCTTATTCTATTTTAAACGACAACGATGATGATTTTAACAAATTATTTAAAATCAAAGCTGAGTTTGACCATCAAATAGAGAATGAAGATGAAAACCTAGAAAAAATATTAGGTTTTCTAACTCACTATATTACTAAAAATTCTCTTCTACACATCACAAGAAATGGAATTATTGAAATCTTACGTTATGCAACTAGATTAGCTGAAAATAGAGACTATTTAACTGCTTCTATGAACAAACTTCTTGAAATTATTGACGTAGCTTCCGTGCTAGCGCGAAAGCAAGGAGCTAATTTGATAGATGAATCTCATATTTTAGCTTCCATTGAAGAATTCCAAAACATGCACAATCTCTATAAGAAAAAGATACTTGAAATGTATAAAAAAAGTATGTATATGGTGGATTTAAAGGGCACTAGAGTAGGCCAAATCAATGGCTTATCCGTAATAGATACGGGAGATTGTACTATTGGGCAACAACACAAAATCACCATAGCCACCTATGCTGGCAAAAAAGGTATTATTAATATTGAAAGAGAAACAAATATGAGTGGTAGTATGCATAGTAAAGGAATTCTAATTCTATCTGGCTTTGTGGGAGAATTACTAGGACAAACTATTCCACTTTCCTTTAATGCAAGTATTGTATTTGAACAATTATATTCTGAAATTGAAGGAGATAGTGCCTCTGGTGCTGAGCTTATTGCATTATTGTCCAGCCTTTCTGACCTTCCAATAAAACAAAGTCTAGCAATTACAGGCTCTATAAATCAAAAAGGTGAAATTCAACCTATTGGCGGTGTAAATGATAAGATTGAAGGCTTCTTTGACATATGTAATTTATTTGGCTTAGATGGAACTCACGGAGTAATTATTCCATATAGCAATGTTAATGATTTGATATTAGATAGGAAAATATTAGATGCTATTGACAATAACTTGTTTAATATTTATGCAGTTAAAACTATAGAAGATTGCATCAATATCCTATACGATTTTGATTTTAACGAAAATGCTAGCACTTCCATCTTAGATATTATTAAGCAGCGCATTATAGCCAAATTACAAAAATATAATAAAATCCTTTTAGAAGAAAAATGTGATTAAATCATCATACAAAATGAGCCATTGATTTTCAATGGCTTTATTTTCCAATCTATAATACTTTCGTAAGGTTATCTTGAACTATACCATATATTTCATCAATATTTTCAAAAAACAAATCCACAATTTCAGGGTCAAACTTTTTCCCCTTTTCAGCATGAATAAATTCTGATATTTTTTCTTTAGACCACGCGTCTTTATATACACGCTTAGCACCAAGAGCATCGAAAACATCAACCAAAGCTACAATTCTACTGACAATATTTATTTCATCACCCCGTAATCCAAGAGGATAACCACTTCCATCATAATTTTCATGATGCTCTTTAGCAATAATAGCTGCTGTTTTAAGTAGCACCCTATTGGATTTTCTTAAAATTTCATACCCAATAATTGAATGAGTTTTCATAACTTCAAATTCTTCAAAGGTAAGTTTCCCTGGTTTATTTAAGATAATGTCATCAATGGCTATTTTACCTAAATCATGCATAGATGCAGCTAAATTCAAGATAGTTATTTCATTCTCTGCAAACCCCAATTTTCGCCCTAATAATGCAGATATTTCTCCCACTCGCTTAACATGATGTCCTGTTTCAGCTGAACGAAATTCGGCGATTTCTCCTAAGGTATAAATTATCTCTTTCTGTGTATCATCAATTTCCTTATTTAATCCTTTTATGGTTGCAATTGCTTTATATGAACGTAATGCTGTAATAATAATAGTACGTAAACTTAGTGCTGTTAGCTCCGTCTTACTTCTATAATCATTAATATCATAATTTATTGTGACACTTTCTTCAGGTGCTTGGCCTGAGTTTCCTGTACGAAGGATAATTCTTATCATATCATTATGCAATTCTTCTCTAATATATTTTACAAGATTTAATCCTGCCGCCTCATCTTCCATTACTACATCTAGTAAAGTGATTACTATATCAGGATTTAACAGCATAATTTTCTTAGCCTCTAACGCTGAATATGCACTCAAAAACTCTAATTTCTTTGAATCAAAGGTGAGGCGCTTTAAAGCCATAATAGTAACAGAATGTATATCCTCTTCATCGTCAACTATAAGTATTTTCCAAGTTGAATTTATGGAATCTAGATATTGTGTTTGTTCTTGTACATATTTTATTATATCTTCCGAAGACGCATGTTCTTTTAATTCTATCATCTAAATCCCTCCTAACTTTAAACGTATCACAAAAGTTGTCCCCTTATTTATATGACTGTCGCAGTGAATTGTTCCTCCAAAGGTCTGTGTAACAATATTGTAAACAAGCGAAAGTCCGATTCCAGTACCTCCAGCTCCCCTGTTTGTTGTAAAAAACGGATCAAATATTTTAGATATATCTGAACTTAGGATACCTTTTCCATCATCCGAATACACAATCTCCGCCATATCCATTACCTTTGAAATAGAAATACAGATGTTCCCCTTATCTTCGGTGTTATACGCATGAATCAGTGAATTTATAATTAAGTTAGATATAATTTGAGCAAATGCACCTGGATATCCATCAATCACTAATAATGCATCACAATGTACAGTAATTGTTAACTTGGTTTTATTAAGCTTAGGGCTAAGGCTTATAAGTATTTCATCTAAATATTCTTTTACATTAAATTGGCGCTTGGGTTCACTTGCTTGATCCGCAGAAACCTGCTTGAAACTTCTTACTAATTTCCCTGCTCTATCAAGGTTTTTCAAAATAATGTTTGATGCTTGTACCATATCTTCTAAATAAGATATAATATTTTCTTTATCAGCATCCTCTGATTTTGTGCAACTGATAATCTCTTGAGTGATTTCCATTAGATGAGAGGCTGCTGTAATTCCTATTCCTATAGGCGTATTAATTTCATGAGTAATTCCAGCAACAAGATTCCCAAGGGCAGACATTTTTTCAGATTGAATCAGGTAACTTTGCATTTCTCTCATCTTTGTATAAGAGGCAGTGAGTTCTTCGTTTGCTAAGCTTAATTCTTTAGTACGCGCTAATACCTTATCCTCTAAGCTTTTATTGATATCCATGAGTTCTTGTTGTGTGCTCTTAAGCTCGCTAATATCAATTCCAATTCCCGCAATATATTGCATACCATCAATAATAAGTCCAGCAGCAGTAAAATGCATAGGTATTGTATCCCCAGATTTTATTCGTAAATTTGCATCTGAAGAAGTTACTTTTCCCTGCAGAGCAACTTCTACTTCCCTTGCAATCAATTTTTGATCTTCTTCATTATCCTTAAACCAGTCTAATAAATTCATTTTTGACATTTCTTCAGAGGAGTATCCCGATATTTCCTCATGATTTTTATTCCACTGAACCAAATTTCCTTTGTCATTATATAAATAGAGAATTCCAGGTACACTATCGAAAATCGCTTTCAATAAATTTCTCTCTTTTTTAAGCGACTGTTCCATAATATTCCTTTCACATATATCAACTGCGACGCAGATAAGTCCTGATACCTCATTGTTTTCATCATACTGCGGAACAAGAGAATTTTCCACATAATAATCCCCTATATTGTGCTCAATAACTACCTTTACACCTGTCAACGCTTGTTTTATAGCAGCGAGTATGTCTGGAAAATCCTTGTAAACATCAAAGACGGAAAGTCCAACTACTTGACCAGGTACAAGTCCAAGTTTTGAAAGACCAAGCCCCTCAGATAAAGTAAATACTCCATTCCTATCTAAAGCATAAAAAACCATAGAAAGATGTGTTTTTAGTACATTAAACCATTCTCCACTATTTAATAGTGAAGATTTATTTTTCATAGGAAATCCCCCTTTAATATAATGAGTATTTACGTGTATTACCTTAATTTAAATACATAAATATACATTTAATATTACATTTTAACAAGTCTAACTATATTTATGTTAATAGTATTATTCTACAAAATAACTTTAATTCCTGCACACAATTCTGAAATATATCATAAACTTATGTCGCTCTTATGAATATTATCCACGTTTTATTTCCAAGTTAGTCTCTCTAGTGTAATATGATTGCGATACCAATCATCATTTTGTAAAAGCATTTCAGGAGATCCCACATTTTTGATGCTGCCCTCTTCTAAAATGGCAACTGTATCACAGTCCATCATAGAGGACAAACGATGAGTTATAGATAATATGGTGTGAGATTTACTTGCCTTTTGAAGTACTGCTATAAATTTTTCTTCTGTTATAGAATCAAGATTTGCAGTGATTTCATCAAACAGTAAAATTGGAGGATCTGTCACAATTGCCCTTGCAATAGCAAGCAGTTGTTTCTGGCCTTGTGAAAAAAGCACATCGCTAATTATGGGAGTATTAATGCCCTTTTCTAAGGCTTCTACATAATCAGTGAGTCCCACAAAGTTTAGAGCATATTCTATATGTTCTTTTGTTATGCTCTCATCCTTAAGACTGATTTGCTCTGCCACTGTGCCCTTTATCATATGAAAATTTTGACCTACATATCCGAATACTTTTCGTTTTTCCAAATTTGGTATGTCACAAACATCAATTCCATTTACTGTAATATCTCCCTGGGTGGGCTTTAAAAATCCCATAACTAGCTTAAATAATGTAGATTTACCCACCCCTGTTCTGCCTACAAATGTAACCTTTTCCTGTGGTTTTAAATTTAAATTAATGTGTTTTAGAATATCATTTCCTTTTTCATATTGAAAAGTTACGTCATTAAAACATACTCTAATATGATCACGTGCTGGAACAATATCCACTTGTTTAAGTTCCCTTCGTTTTTGCTGCTCCTCTGGCAAATTATAAAAATCATTTACCCTATGTATACCTGATATTGCCCGTTGAATGTTTTGAAGCTCCATGCCTAAATTTTCAATAGGTGAAAACAAATTAGAAATCAGTTCAATGGAAGCCGCAATCATACCTAGGGATATACCCAAATAGTTTAGCTGCTTTGTGGATAGTATTACAATAATGGCAATAATTAAAGCGCGAGTAAGTTGGATTATTGGAGAAAATACAGAGTCGTAAAAATTTACTTTTTCAATGGTTTTATAGTTGCTTCGCAAATAGGAAGTATATTTTTTTTCCATATAATCTTCTTTACTATAGGATTTAATCATCTGTATATTCTTTAAGCTTTCTGATATATGATTATTTACTCTGCCAACATAAATTCTATTTTCTATTTGTGCCTTCAGCATTTTCTTTTGAAAAATTCGAGTAATGCCATAAATAATAGGTAAAAGAAGTAAGGTCATAACCCCAAGCTTTACACTAAAAAGGCATATAGAAACCACAATTCCTATAACTTTCAGGCAGTCAACCATCATGCCAATAATACCACCTGTAAACATGGAGTTTATTGCCTCCACATCATTTGTAAACCTTGAAACAAGAGTGCCTGTAGCATTTGAGGAAAAGAATGCAGCGCCTATTTTTTTTAGCTTTTCCATCATTTCCAGTCGAATTTCTTTGGTGATTTTCTGACCTAAAACTGTAAGCACAGCCTCCTTCATAAAATCAAAGATACCAATAAATAATAGTACCACCATATAAATTGTGGCTAGAAAAAGCAATCTATTATTGCTTCTTGGTACAAGGTTACCATCAATTATATATTTCAAAATTTGGGGAGGAATTAAGCTTGCAATCACAACGCCGCAAACAGAAAATACTAGTAATATATCCATCTTTATGTTTTTCTTAATGACGCCCTTAATAGAGTTTTTCACTAGGCTACTGTTCATAACTATCCCCTCCCGTAGATTGTAGCTTTAATATAGCTCTATAAACTTCAGAGCTTTTCAGTAGTTTATCATGGGTACCATATTCTGCCGTTTTATCATTGTTCAAAAATATAATATGACTCACTTCCTTAAAAATAGTTAAGCGATGCGAAATTAATATAATTAAACTATCCTTATAATTATTTTTAAGATTTTTAATAATTTCTTCTTCGGTTTTCATATCAACTGCTGAGAACGGATCGTCTAAAATCATAATTTTATTTTTCTTTAAAAGAGTTCTTGCCAAAGCTATCCTTGCCTGTTGACCCCCGCTTAATTTTATTCCGCTATTACCAACAAGTGTGCTTTCACCTAACGGCATTGCTTTTAAATCAGTATAGAAGCAAACATCCTTTAAAACAGACGTAATATCCTCATAATTTCCAAGGGTAATATTTGTATAAATACTATCAGAGAGCAATTGTGGCTTATGGCCTAGGTAAGAAATCATTTGACTCCGTTCATCTTCAGAGTAGTCCCGAAGCTCCTTGCCATCTATTTTAATACTTCCTAAATAAGGATATAATCCAAGCAAAGATAAACCAAGTGTAGTTTTTCCTGAGGCAATAGAACCGGTTACCCCTATAATTTCCCCTTGCTTTCCCTGGAAATTAATATTTTCCAGTATGTTCTCTTTCCCCTTAGCATAGGAAAAACTAAGCTTCTCTACTGAAAGTGTTGTATTATCCTTTATTTCCATGGTTGTTTTAGCTTTACTTTGGTATTCTGTAAGATATGGTTTAATGCGTTTCCAAGATATCCGTGATTTTTGCACAGAATTAACAAGCTTTGCTGCTTTGCTGGCCTTAGTTGCCATAGCAGCAAACATAATGAGATAGGTAGAAAAATTACCTATAGTAAAGCCGCCATTAATAACCTTTGTCCCGCCAAAATAAATTACTATAATTATTCCAAGCATGGCAATAACATTATAAATTGGTTGCATTGAATTTTCTAAAATGCTGGCTTTTATTGCTTTGTTTTGCAAGTCCTCTAATTCTAGATTATAACTTGCTATATTTTGCTCTTCCATACCATTTGCTCTATAAATCATGACATTTTCAATGGCATCATAGGTAATATCCGCCACATAGCTACTTTTTATGCGATAGGCTATGGTGTATTTGTAAATAATGCTTTTCAATTTTTCTGCAAGCAAAATGGCCACAGGAATAAAAATACAAGAAAAAACAGTTATTTTAACATCATAAAAGAGCATTGATATAAAATAAGATGCCATTAGTACCCCCGTATCAAAAACCTCTGTGGTGAACTTTCGCATACCCTCTACACATAGGTCTACATCAGAAATAGCCCTAGTCATTAAATTACCCATATTCTCATCATCTAGCTTCACAGTACTTTTATGCATTATGTTATTGTATATCATAAGCCTCATAGTAGCGCTAGTACTATTTGCAAAGCGTCTTATGTAAAAGCGCTTAAAATACCTCATCAATTGAATCATTGCAATAATGGAAACAAAGGTAGCCGCAAGTATTAGCACATGGGATAGTTTGTACCCGCCAATAATTGAATCAATTAACTTCCCCTGATAAATTGGTCCTGCAATTATTGCACTATTACAGGTTAATCCAAATATAACAATACATGCTGTAACCAGCTTTTGTTTTTTCCAGTAGTTAATTATTTTGTTTGGTTGTTTCATAGGTTCAATTGTAAGCTTTGCCATAATAATTAATCTCCCCTTGCCTTTTGACTAAAAAAGATTTATTCATTGCAAATACTATTCACAATATTAATAGTATAACATTATTTCACCTGATATGTTCCCCCACTTTCACTGAAAATCAAGCATAAAAGAGAAACTCCTACAAACCAGTAAATTCTGATTTGTAGGAGTTTTTCCCTTTATAGTTTTTTAAATTTCCATTATTATTGGTATAATCATAGGTCTTCTCTTAGTTTTTACATATAAAAACTCAGCTAAAACATTTCTTATACATGATTTTATTACTATCCATTCTTTAATTTTATTACCTAAACACTTCTCTAATTCTATTCTAACAATTTCTCTAGCCTCACTAATAAGTCCACTCGAATCTTTCATATATACAAATCCTCTAGTTATTATATCTGGACCTGCTAGTATACTGCAGGTTTCTCTTTCTATAGTAACTACCACAGTGAGAATACCCTCTTCTGCTAAGTGTTTTCTGTCCCTAAGTACAATATTACCAACGTCCCCTACACCAAGTCCATCTACCATTATAGCTCCAGTTTGAACTCTTCCAGCTAGGGTACATTCATTTTGAGATACTTCTAAAATATGTCCAGTTTCTCCAATGAAAATATTTTCTGGATCCATTCCCATTTTTTCTGCAAGTTGTGCGTGTTGCTTTAAGTGTCTATATTCACCATGGACTGGCATAAAATATTTAGGACGAATTAAAGTATGCATTAATTTTAATTCCTCTTGACATGCATGCCCAGAAACATGGATATCTTCTGTAGTATTATATATTACATTAGCACCCTTTTTAAATAATTCATTTATAACACCGTATATAGCTTGTTCATTTCCTGGAATTGGAGATGCCGATAAAATAATCAAATCTCCCTTTTGTATTTGAATACTTCTATGTGTGTCTGCTGACATCCTTGTGAGTGCTGCTAGGGGCTCACCTTGACTACCTGTAGTTACTATTGTTACCTTATCATCTGGATAATTATGAAGTTCTGCCACAGTAATTATAGATCCCTCTGGTATATTCAAATATCCTAGGTCCATAGCTACCTGTGAAATTTTCTCCATACTTCTTCCACTAAAAGCGATTTTTCTTCCATTTTGAATGGAAGCATTGGCAATTAATTGTATTCTATGGATATTAGACGCGAAGGAAGCTACTATTATTCTGCCCTTCACTTTGTAAAATAGTTTGTCTAAATTTTCTCCAACTACTTTTTCAGATATATTAAATCCAGGACGCTCTACATTTGTACTATCAGCCATTAGTAGAAGTACTCCCTGACCACCTAATTTTGCAAATCTCTCTAAATCTATAATTTTTCCATCAATTGGGGTATAATCTATCTTGAAATCTCCTGTATCTATAACTCTGCCAATAGGCGTATGTATACAGATGGCGCAGGCATCGGCTATACTATGGCTGACTCTTATAAATTCCACACTAAGCTTATCTAATTTAATTATATCGCCAGATTTAACTACATTTAGAGTGCAATCTGTAAGTATACCATGTTCTTGAAGCTTACCTTCTACAATACCTAATGTTAATTCTGTTCCATAAACCGGCACGTTAATTTGTTTTAATACATATGGTAAAGCTCCAATATGATCCTCATGACCGTGGGTTAGAAAAATTCCTTTTATCTTGTCTCTATTTTCTAATAGATAAGTTACATCAGGAATAACTAAGTCTACCCCATACATGTCTACATCTGGAAAAGAAATTCCACAATCTATAACAACAATTTCCTCTTTGTATTCTATCACCGTAATATTTTTCCCGATTTCCCCCAGTCCACCTAGTGGAATAATTCTAATTTTGTTTTTAGTTTTCTTTTTATAATTATTATTCAAAATTTGCCTCCTTATCTTCTCTGTGTTTTCTCTACATTAGTTCATGTAAATTACTTTTCATGTTTTATTAATAAACCTATATTTCAAAGTGGCTTGCTAGTTACCATTCCACTCTTTATTTCAATATCATCTATAACAGTTCCGTGCCTACCTAAAGACTTAATATAACAAATAAATTAAATAAGTTCCCCTTTATACAAATCAAATATAATTATACCACATCCTGTCTGGTTATACCATCTCTAGTGACTGTCACTTGTCGAAAGTGGCTCCTTTCGACAAGTGACAGTCACCATTCCACCCTCAACGAATTCTTTATAAGATACCCTTTTATTTTCGCTCTTAAAGTATGATAGTATCCTGAAAGTTTCTATTATTTTTTCTGGAACAATATTTATGTACATTCCATAGCTACTCCAGATATATTCTTCTGGCGTCTTTACCATATTTGCTCTCACTGGATTTAGATGAATATACCTACTTGCTTCTAATACATATTTATCATCAGCGATTATTTCTGACCCATATCTCTCTTGAAAAAGATGTCCAACATAATTATATTTATTATTGAAATATTTAGCATATAAATTATTTAACCTTCCCATAAAACATTTTATGTGCATTTCTTTTGTTTGCACTTGCAAATGCACGTGATTAGTCATTAATACATAGCTCATAACTTCAAACTGAGCACTGGTTTTTTCCAATACGTAGGATAAAGTTCTTAAATATACTTTGTAATCCTCAGCATCCCTAAATATCTCATTTCTTCTATTGCCTCTAGATGTAATATGCATCATGACATTTGGGTACCATACTCTACTTTTTCTTGTCATCTATAATCCACTTCCTAATTACTTTTTTAATTTGTTTTAATTCTAGACAACAGAATTTTTTATATTCACTTCAACGCCGAAAAAAAACACCGAAATATATAAATATATTTCGGTAGTCTTTTTATGGCTTCACACCTTTCGACATTTCGACAAGCATTTCGACAGGTGACAGTCACCCTAATTTACTGTAATGATGGTAATTTTACTATATCAATAATATGTTTTTCGGCCCTTTCTATACTATTAATTATGATGCCATCACTAATGGATGTTCCTAGTGTTAGGCCTGTTACCTTAAATACAAAAATATAACCTGTTTTGTCAGTTGGTAAATCTTTAATAGTAAACGTATTGCCTACTATATTCAAAGTTTTAATTGGTGTTCTTGAATCTGAAGTTGAATATACTTTTACTTCTGAAATTTTTACATATCCATCATTATCCATTTTCAAAGTAACATCTTTGCTTTTTAAATTTGTAACCTGAAAAGCTAAATTAGTAGAAAACCCTTTTACTATGCTAATCCTATCACTTTTTTCCACAAATTTATTATTTATAAATAAACCTGTTTTAATTTCAGATTTATCTATATTGCTTATTACTAAGCTACCTACAAGACTTGGTGTTCCTAGTGCATTTTGATACCTTGCCTGTATTGTTGCATCTTCTGTTACTACTAGTGGTGCTGTATATGCTACCCATGTTGTTCCACCGTCTATTGATGTCTCCATATTCTTTCCTGTAGTTACTCCACTTGGATATGCTACTGTTACTGTTACATTTCCATTTGTTGCTGCTGTTTTATCTGGAGTTAGTATTGGTGCTGCTGGTACTGATTTATCTATATTGCTTATCACTAAGCTACCTATAGCACTTGTTGTTCCAATTGAACTTTGATACCTTGCCTTTATTGTTAGATTGGCTGTTACTACTACTGATGTTTTATATGCTACCCATGTTGTTCCACCGTCTATTGATGTCTCCATATTCTTTCCATCAGTTACTCCACCTGGATATGCTACTGTTACTATAACATTGCCATTTGTTGCTGCTGTTTTATCTGGAGTTAGTATTGGCGCTGGCAAACTTGTCTCTATTGTTAAATTAACCGTATTTGAAACTGCACTTACATTTCTTGCAATATCTGTTTGCTTTGCAGTTATTGAATGTGTTCCATCTGCTAATGCATTTATTAATGCAAGGCTCCAAGTTCCATTAGTAGCTACCACTGCTGTTCCTATAGACCTTGTACCATCATATACAGTTACTGTTGCTCCTACTTCTCCTGTACCTATTATGGTTGGTCTATTATTATTTGTTACTCCTGAGGCTGGTGCTGTTATTACTGGTGCTAATGCAATTGTATCTATTGTTAAGTTAACCATATTTGACACTGCACTTACATTTCCTGCTATATCTGTTTGTTTTGCTGTTATTTCATGGCTTCCATCTGATAATGGAGTTGTTAATACAAGACTCCAAGTTCCATTAGCAGCTACCACTGCTGTTCCTATAGAAGTTGTACCATCATATATCGTTACTGTTGCTCCTACTTCTCCTGTTCCTGTTATGGTTGGTGTATTATCATTTGTTAGTCCTGAAGCTGGCCCTGTTATTACTGGTGCATCTACTTTTGTATCTACTACTTCCACCGCTATTTTCCTAAACTCCATTTGTGCCTTAGCTTCATTAACATCTACAAAAGTAATTATTGATTTGCCTTCTGCACTTAAATCATAGTTTCCTATTACTTTTGCACTTAACGGAATTTGAATTTTTACTGGTTGTGCTAAATACATATTCTTTCCATTTTTTGTATCTAATCTATATTCTATATTTGGAATTTGTACTGTAATCCTCTGACCATTTTTAACTATATTAGCGTTATTAACATTGCTTTTTATTTCTATATTCTGTGGATATTCATCTTGTAATTGTACACTGTTTAAATATATCTTGTCCTTAAATGTTCCATCTAGGTTTTTAAATGTGCTTCTAGGCACTATATCCCCAGGTTGAATAGTATATTCTAATATGAAATCTTCTTTTTCTTCTACTGTATTTCCACCAACAACAGCTTTTGATAAGCTTAATGGTGTTTTTCCATTTACAGTAAAAGGACCATAGAAACCTTCTCTTGTAACATTAGTTCCTTTACCTGTTCTATAAGCAATGTAGTAATCATTTGATTCTTCAGGAAATTTTACTCCTTTGTTTCCAGTAAATATAGTTGTAGCATACTCTCCTGGAGTAATATTTTTAGATGGATAAAACCAATTTTCAGGAGTTCTCAAAGAACCAGATGTTACAGATCCAGTAACACTATATCTAAGTTCGAAATTAGCTGATCCACCCCAATTAAAATATTCTAAATAAATGGGATAAAATTGATTTGCTTTTAAAGCAAATACATTATTAGTAGTTCCAAAAGTTGATCCTTGTGGCACAAACATATTAACAAAAGGATTAGTTTCTCCATCAACGGTTATATATCCCCTACATCCATCATCAGAAAGTGCTCCAAATTTATAGTTGCCATCTGTTGGCACTTTAATATATCCCCAAAATTTCGATGCTTCTTTATAAGCGCCACCAATACTCATGTTTTTCATAAACATTGAATTAGTTACCCATCTGCTGCCTTTAGTTCCATCATTTTTTAAATAATCTTCATACTTACCATATTCAGTTGGAGTTTGTGAATACGTTGTTGCTTTATAAGTTGTAGCATCAAATGGAGTTTTAAAAACTTCTTCGGCATTACTCCATTGAGCGGTACCTGTTAGAAGAGGCATATTACTAACATCATAAGATCTTTGATTTAAATGACCTATTTGTTCTAAAATAACATCCTCATTAATTGTTTCTTGGTTTAAGTCGATATTATTCCATCCATTTTCGGGCATGATTTGAGGTGTTTCAGTGCCAGTTATAAATTGATATTTGAAAAAATCCACATCTTTTGCTTTAACATTTATATTAGCAAAAGAATCTCCCTTAAGGGTAATATTTGGATTCAAGATTTTATTAACGCTTTTATTGAAATTTTCAGCTGTTGCTTCATATGTGTCCCTTATTCCAGTAACATCTGAAACTTTTATATTAACTTCTGGTGCAATTTGATATTTTTGTATTTTTGCACTAGCCTGTGAGGAATTTCCTACTGCATCTTCTGCTGTTGCAGTTATTGTAAGTTCTCCTTCTGCAAGCCCAGTTACATCTAAATCACTTACAGTGTAATTACCATTATTATCACCTATCACAGATATAACGTTATTCACACTTTTATTGTTTTTATCTGCAATTACTACTGTTATTTTTGCACTTGGTTCCGTTGTTCCTTTTATTATTACATTTTTTTGTTCTTCAATATCTACTTTATTATCAACCATAACTGGTGTTGTTATTGTAATTAGTGGTTTGGTTTTATCTATATTAGTTACATTATATTCAGCTATATCTGATACATTTTCATAATTATCATAAATAGCCTTGCCTCTAGCTTTAATAATTGTATTTTCTTTTATTGTAATTGGCCCAGTATATGATTGCCATAATCCATCTTCACCAATTTTATATTCTTTAATAGTTGGATTACTTGGATAAGTTATAGTTACAAGAACATCTTCCTTAGTTGCAATTGTTGGATTTTGTGTAAATGTAGGTGTACCCAGTTTAGCAATTGCAGTTAAACTAAAGTCCTGTTTATATCCGCCACCAGCAACAACTTGTTGAATTGTTTTAGACTGTGACATGTATCCTGGCTTAGTAGCTGTTATTATAGCTTGACCAGCTGGAACTCCTTCAAGGTTATAATATCCATTTTTATCTGTTGTTGTTGTAACAATACCACCAGCTGTTACTGTAGCATCTGATAAATATGCAGTATTATTGCTGTTTCGAACATATCCTTCTACAGTTGCAGTACTTGCAAAGGATTTAAAGTTAACTAAAAGTTTAACAAAATCTATTGCATATCCATCACCTGTAATTCCACTTCTTGTATCATCAATTTTTATTGATATGTTTCCACTTTCAACCAAGTATAATAATCTATCTGGAATTTGAACTGTAATTAATTTTCCTCTAGGTCCTGATTGATCTAAATTATTAATAATAGTATCTATTTCTGGTACAGCCTCTTCCCTTACTTGACCATTAACATTAGCTGTAATTTTAGTTGTATAATGATTATTTCCTCCCGAAATTCCTGCTGGTGGCGTTCCATTAGGTTTTAGTGGCTGAAAATCATCAACAAACATCTGTAAAACTGCATTTCTTACTTTCACATCATTCAACTGGCTTGAATACTCTAGATTTATTGATTGAACTTTATTTGATTCTATATATCCTACTCCATTTCTATAATAACGATCTCTTTTAGTTTCTGTACTATAACCATCACTACTTTTATTGTAATTATATCCTGTCACTACCATAATCTTATCTAAACCGTCTGGTTCACCATCGGGAGTACTCCAAGGAAATTTGTGTATGGCTGTATCATTCCCAGAAAAAGGATTGAAATTTGAAGCCCATCCAAATCCAAAATTATCAATATCACCACTTCTCACCATTAATTGAGCCTCAGAAGTATCTTTAAGCACTACATTTTTTGAAACCCAATTCCCGTCAGAATTTGTAGTTGCTGCCGACGCTGTAATTGGTGCAAAAACAATCAAATTAATTAACATGAAAACACTTACAAATAAACTTACCTGTTTTTTAAAGTTTCTTTTACAATACATTTAAATGCCCCCCCTCATAAATCTAAAATGAATTTTAATATAGATGTAATAATCTCATAAGTCCTTAGGTTGTTTGTCTAAATATTTTAATATATTACTTTATTTTTTTTGCATATTCAGTCTAGTTTCTAAAATATATTTCACTTTTTACAACTTTATATACCTTATCTTTAATTCCTGCCTCAAAGTCTATTTCAATCTCAATTCCTATAACCTTTATCCCATTGTCATTCACTGTAATTTCTTTGCAAATAACATATTTAACCAAATTCGCTATTTCTATTTTACCCTTGTCAACACCATTATCAATAGTACTTAGCATTAGCTTATTGTCTTCTACTGTAAATGTGTGCTCCATCACTAAATTTTTAGATAACTTTAAATATTCCACACTATTATCTATTTTTTCATCAGTACCTTCAGTGCTTATGATTACACTACTAGATTCCATACCAATATTAGTTATTTTTTCAATAGCTTTTTCAGCTTGAGTCTGAATTTCTACTTCTGAGGACACCCTATTCAAAGATTTATAATCAGATAAAAAGAAGGAATATATAGCACTCATAACTATTGATAAAATTGCCATAGATATTATAAGTTCTAAAAGCGTAAATCCTTTTTTATTTCTATACATTCCTATCACTGCTCCTATTTACTTATTGTCCAATTTTTAATCTTTATTAGGTTATCCTTTTGTATAAGCTTATCACCATCTATTTTTAATCCATAGGATGAATTAATAAATATATCATATGCCTCTTCTCCATTTTTGGGATTATCATTAATAAATACATCGTTGAAAAGCTCAGTATAGTTACTAATTATTAGTTCGCTAATATACTTTCTGTCGTATTTAAGCTTTTTTTCTTCAGAACCCTGGAACGTTAAGTTTCCACCAACAATTATGGTACCGGTAAAATCCATATCCCCTTTTATTGTCAAATCTCCAGTTACAATTATTATACCTTTCTTAGCAGCTTTTTTTGCATCTGAATTGAAATCTAAAATATAACTTCCTTTATGAATAAGAATCAGTTCTTGGTTTTCCAATTTATCACTTTCTACTAGTTTACTACTATCTATCTTGCATGCATCTGTTGAACTATTTCCAAATATTTTATTAGGCGCATTTGGATAAGTATCCTTTTTTTCTTCTGCACTAGCTGGAATTTCAACTTTAACTCCCATATTATTAACCATCTTATTAAATTCATTTCTTTTTTTAATTATGATGCCCTCTTCAATAGGAATATTCTGTGGTTTAATCACTCCACCCGAAACAATTGCACCAGTGCTAATTGTGCCACCACCCAGAGATACTCCATCAAGTACTAGTCCACTTCCACCTTTATCTTTGTATTCATCATTATAAGCCTTAAAATAAATACTTTTCTCTTGTGCAGATAAAGCTCTTTTTTCACTATTTAGAGTTGATGCTAATGTCAGGGGTTCAAAATATCCAAAAGCTACATTGTCTTCTTCAAGACTTGCATCATTTTCCCCTTTGATACCACCTGTAAGTGGATACATATAGGCTCTATAATTTCCCTTTATAGCTACTGATTCACCGGTTTGATATTGACCAGTTTCCGATGTAATACTGTTAACATAAGGAACATCAATGTAACCAACACCACTAATAATACTATCACCTGCTATTGCTAAACTTGATCCACTATTTAAATCCGCATTAACAATAATAGTGCTAGATTTATTCGCTTGCCCAAATTTATTATTAGTAAATTCATTTATATCGTCTAAACTACCATCATCAATACCATAAAAACTCCCTTTAATATCAATATTACTATTATTGGCATTTAATTCTAAATCATCAGTTGTATATACAGATCCACTTTCAGTGTCACCAGCAATTTTATTAACTTTTAAATTAGATCCAGTAGCCCCATCACTAACAATTAAGTTTTTAGCAAATATATTCCCATATATGGTATTATCACTCTTTTTGTTTATTGTAAAGTCCTCTGCTGTAGATATATCCCCTATTATCGTTGTGTTAGAATCTTGATCATTAAAATTTATTCCACCATTTGCTCCATTTATTCCTTTAACATATATGTCTGCAGGATACATCTCTATGTCACTTACTTTCTGTCCTACCGTTAAAGCCCCTTCCGTAACGAACATATTTCCATCCACTGTTAAAGCTTTTGACCAAACCATGTTAGGAATTTTAATAGTATTAGTACTAAAGTTGTACTCTTGTCCATACTCTGGTACAGATATATCATAAATAGCTCCTATTATTTTTTCTATCCCCTTAACATCCTTAAAGCTAGATTTTAAATTTACACTTAATAACTCCCCTGCAAAACTCGGCTTTGCTCCAACTACAGTAACAACAGGCTTTATTCCCGATAATTCATAACTATAAGTATCATTTAAAGTAACTGTACTTCCAGCATTTTTAAATAACTTATCTTCAATATAACTCTTGTAATCCGCCTTAAATCTTATTTTTTGTTGATTTTTCAATTCATCAGTATTAAATGTTCCACTTGAATCTACAGTAATATAGTCGTTGCCATCATGAGTACTATCCCAATTTGTTTCCCAATTTGCTTCCCAAGTTGCTTTTTCTGCCGGATTATTGATTATCTCTTGTGCTTTTGCCTGTTGCTTTTCAATTTCTTTGTCCATCTCCTCTTTAGTGAATTCATCAATCTTAGTATTACTATCATTAATTGCACTATCTATTACACTACTAATGATTTTATAAGACTCATCAATTCCAGCTTCAGATGCATAGAGATTTTCTTTTACTTTTCCTTTAACAATATTATACTTATAATTAGACAGCGTTAACCCCAAAAAAGCGGTGCCTAATATGCTTAAAACAGAAAATATTACCAAAACTAAAACCAATGTAGAACCTCTTTTGCATTTTCTCATTACCTTATCACATCCCTAGTTTGTATAAGTTTAAGAAATTTTTTTATAGCCTTTCAATTCCTGAAGTATTTCTCCAGTACCCATTTTTTGAATCTTTACTTTAACTTCGTAAAGCCTGTATTGGTCACCTTCATTATTAGGTAAATCAGATGGATTAATACTATAATACTCCACATTCCCAATAAGTTTATTAAATGTAAATTGTGAAGCTTCATCTTGCTTTACAAAATGTATCTTCAACTTTACATTATCAATAACATTTACAATATTCATTTTTAAGTTGGTATTGGATAGATAAATCTTTATATTTTTTTCAGTATTAGTACCTGTAGCTATAGAAAATTTATTAGCCTCATCTAATCCCAAATCTAGCATAGTGGCAGTACATTTAACTTCAAGAATTGAACTACTATCAACAGTACCCAAATCTTTTGTTAATGCCCCATTATTTTTATTGTAAATCCCAATATTTGATCCATCAAACTTCACCACAACATCTGCATCAGCATCACTAATAATACTAAACTCATCAACTACTTGTGCTTGACTAGGAATTATTAAAGTTTCTGTTATTTTGTAATTACCCTCAGTATAATTTCTAGTTAGTTCATTTCCTACCGTAGTATAGTTACTTTTAACAATAATATACTTAGAAGACTTTATTCCCTCCATCTTCTTTTGTGCTAAGGATAAAGCCTCCATCTTTTCATCTGATTTTTTAGTTGTTTTTACACTAGTTAAAGTTAATGACAAAATAGGACCAATAATTATTGATAAAATAGCTAAACTTATAATAATCTCTATTAAAGTAAGACCTTTTTTACTTTTTATAAACTTCATAGTGTCTCCTCATTTACTATCTATTAACCAAAACGTCACCTTTTTCTTTTAGTATATTAACCCTTGGCTTCACCGTATCATCATTTTGGACATTAACCACAACAGTCTTATCAGTATCATTAAATATTTTTATATTTGCACCAGCAAGATCTGTTTCGCCACCTCTCTTTTGAGAAAATATTTCCAGATTAATATTTTCTGATGATAAAACAAATTCATTAACATTGTTAGCATCCTTTGGATATGCCTCTATGCTTGTTTTATACTTATAGAAATACTTGTCACCCTTTTTACTAAAGTGAAATTCCACCTCTTCCATGCCTCTATTATCTGCATATATATAAGAACTTCTCGAATTATCTTCTGCTTTTCCTATTCTTATAGTTGGTAAATCTGAGGTAATAGGTTTTGCACTCATTACAAAATCATTTTTAACCTCTACCTTTTTAGTTTCAGTTACATTAACGGAAGTCACTGCTCCTTCAAACGGATTATCCTTGCCACTTGTCATTTGAAATTTCCATGGAAAATAATCTTCTTCATTGAACTTTGGAATAGCATAAAAATCTAATATCACGTTACCTGAAATTGCATTATCTTCTGATGCTGCTAAATTTATTTTATTTATAATGATTTTTTTCTTGAAACTTTCTACTTGCTTAATAAAAGCTAAAAACCCAGAATAATTTCCTTTAAAACTTATTGTAACCTGCATTTTATTTGCACTTGCTATGTCTGCAGTTTTTTCTGTAGTCTTTTCTATAGTCTTTTCAGTTGTCTTACTATCCTTTTGAGTTTCTATAACTTTTTTATCCGACCCAATATTATTATAATTTTCAACTAATTTATTCAACACATTATCTACGGCTACATCATTTTTCTTTTCAATGTTTCCAGCTACTAACTTATCATCGCTAATTTCTGAGAAACTAACAACATCACCTTGTAATTTACTATTTTCAAACATCTTGTCCAACATTATAATGATTACTTCTTGCTCCATAGAAGGAAATAATCTACTTGTTTTATCAATGATCTTAGAGTTTAAAACCTTAATTTCCAGTTGTTTTTTATCCTTTGAAGCAATCTTTGCTTGAATTTGACTAACCTTTTCAGTATAGTCAGTCTTTTGTACTTGAAGGGTTTTAATTTTTTCTATCTGATTTAGAAGAACAAATTTATTGTAAAGAAAACCTAGCAATATAATTGATAAAACTATAAGTAATATTTTTTCTCTTTTAGTTATTTTCATTATTCACAACATCCTTTAACATACATTTTAAAGAAAACACATATATTGCATTCTCTTCAGAGGCTTTGCCAATGCTTGCAATATGAACATTTTCAACTATATCTAAATTTTTAAGATTATGCTCAAGCTCTGCTATTACAACTCGATTTATTCCTTCTCCTTGTATTTGAATTTCACTTGAATCCATAGAAACAGTCTTAAAATATACATCCTTTGGTATACATGAGGATACCATATTTACTACTTTACTATTCAACATATCTTGTGTGATTATTCGATTGTATATAGATTCCACTTTTGTATAATATTCCTTCAAAATGGATACCTTTTGCTCTTCCGCTCCAATTTCTTTAAGTTTAATTTTATTATCACTTGAATTAATTACTTGTTCCATTGAAACTATTTCTTTGCTCAGTTTATTTATCCTTATATAATTAATTCCAAAAGCTGATACCATAACAAACCCCGCAACAACTGCTGTAAGTACACCGTAACGTAATGATTTTCCGTTGTTTTTACCACCTTCTACATAAAAACTAAAAAAATTAAAATCCTTCATAAGTTCCACCTACCCCAGTCTTATTATCGCTCCTATAGCGTTTAAATATTTGCTTAATTGTTCCTCTACTTTAAATGAATCCACTTTAAGTTCATCCACCTTAGATTTCTTATCCTTAGCCTTATTTGTTTTAGAACAGTCTACATTACTTAGGCTTCGCGTTTTAGTAACAGGTAAGTTAAAGGCATCTGCCATAAAGGCTTCTATCCCCTTAATATTTGAACTTCCTCCATAAATATAAACTTTATCTATTTTATTTCCCTGATCTTTACTTTTATAATAGTTAAGCATTCTTTCTATTTCTTGAATCCAATTTCTTACTTGCGCTTTTACAATATCATTTACCACTGAACTTTGACTATTACTTGAATCTTCGCTTTCTAAGTTACAATGTAGTAGTTTTTCCTCTTCTGCCACCTCTTCTGATATAGATAATTGACTAGCAATATCTGTATCTATATGACCACCACCGTAATTAATAATTCTAGTAAACTGCACATTTCCCTTTGATATAATATTTACACTTATAAAATCATACCCTAAATCTATAACCGCAACAGTATCTTCTAAACTGTAATTTTCATCATTAACTTTTATATCTTCAATAAATAATTTATTAATGCTATTTGAACTAACATCTAATGCCACCGCATTGCCCTTTAATTCCTTTACTAAATTATAATATCCCTCTGCCATAATTTTAGGATATACCACTACCGTAACCCTAGCTTGTTTTACGCCGTCCTCTTCAAACTCTTCTAATACCTTATATTGCATTATATAATCATCAAACATAATTGGTAAATATCTTTCCATTTGAAACTTAATTATAGAGTCCATATCTTCCTTTTTAGCTACTGGAATATCAATATCTCTAGTAATAACTGAGGTGCTTTTTGATGTGATAATAATATTTTTATACTTTATATTTTCCATTTCCAAAACATCTGAAATTTCACTTTTAAATTTAGTGATATCTATAATGTTTCCATCATTGTAACATCCTGCTGGCGTAATCATGGTGATAGCTTTTTCTATTACAACATTTTTTTTACTTTGAGCTCCTAAAACTATTTTTGTGTTTTTTGAACCTATGTCTAGGGATAAGACCTTTGAGTTGAACATGAGTAGTCACCTCTTTATTAGTTTATTTAGTTGAAATGGTTAACAACATTTTGGAAGCTTTAAGTCTACCATCCTCTATAAATGACAGTTGCCTAGCCTAGTAAGATTTCTTTGGTGACAGTCTAAATCTGCTTCCAAAGTTGTTAATATTTCAGCATTGCAAATGATTATTTAATACAAACTTCCAGTTCTTGTTTACTACCCTAAGGTGTAAGAAGAACTGGAAGTTTCCTTTTGAATATTCTTGTTCACAGTTTATTCACGACCACCGTGGGTACTTTCTAAGGTAGTGAGCTTGCTATAATTTGAGCTACCCCTGGGGGTGCTTGGCGGACAAATGGGACGCCTTTCTACGAACTTATTATATCTATTTTATTAACGCTTTCGCAGCAGTCATTTGTGCCGTACTTGGAGTAAAGTCTAACAAAGTTGCAGCCTGCGCATCCGTTACATCAGCTGGTAGCATATCATTTGAAGCCGCGTAGGCCTGAATAGCTTTTGATACCGTTTTATTATCAAGTATAGTACGCTGACTTTTTGCATTAGTTATATATTTGCTGTAGCTCGGAACTGCAATCGCCGCTAAAACCCCCAAAATCGCAATAACAACAATAAGCTCAATCAACGTAAACCCCTTTTTCTTCTTTTTCTTCATTAATTCCATTTTAACTAAATTCATCTCCATTAATAATTCCTCCTTATAAATTAACATTTAAAATATATAATAATGATAAAACTACAAAATCTTCATATTATTAGTATTCATAATTATCCTGAATATATTTTGTAGTTTGATCATATTAATCAAACTATTACTGAATTGTCTTACCCATATCAAATATCGGAAGCATCATTGCAACAACTATAAACCCTATAACCACGCCCATTACTATTATCATAAGCGGTTCTATCATTGCAGTCATTTTCTTCAGTGAAGTCTCTAATTCCTCATCATAAAAATTTGCTGTCTTATCTAATATATCGTCTAGCGAACCTGATTCCTCACCTATTTTTATCATGGAGTGCAGCATCATTGGAAATATTGTTGTTTCTCCTATGGCTTCACCTAAAGACACACCTTTTAGTACTTTTTCTTTAATTGCCTCTAAGGCTTTTTCTGCTACTTTATTTCCAACTACCTTTTGCACTACTTCTAGGGCTTGTACCAAAGGTACCCCACTAGCAAGTACAGTAGATAGTGTTCTAGTAAATCTAGATACTATTGCTTTTTCTGTAGTCTCTTTAATTATTGGTAATTTTAGTTTTAATGCATCTAGTGCTAATCTGCCTGTTGAAGTTTTAGCATACCTTTGCATAGCATAAACTCCGCCTCCTATAACTACAAGTAAAATATACCATTTAGTTTGTATAAACTTACTTAAACCCATAACTATCCTGGTGGGTGCTGGCAGTGCTACTCCTGAGCCTTCAAACATTCCTGCAAAGGTGGGCATTATAAAGGTTAAAAGAAAAATTACTACTACCACTGATAAACTTGCTAATACAATTGGATAAGTCATTGCACTCTTAAGTTGGTTGTTTATTTTGTTTTCTTTTTCAAAATGGGTTGCCATTCTGCCCATTATTGTATCTAAATTACCACTAACTTCACCGGTGTTAATCATATTTATAAGCAAATCCGGGAACACATCCTTATGCTTTCCAAGTGCCTCTGAAAGGGAGATACCCTTTTGCACATCATCATGTGCTTCACTTAAACACTTCTTCAATTTTTTATTCTCAGTTTGATTTCTTAAAACATCCAGCGCATTAGAAATATTAGCACCTGCGTTTATCATGGTGTGAAACTGTCTACAGAAAATATATAAATCCTTTGTTTTAACTTTTGAAAAGGATTCAAATAAATCCTGCTGTTCACGTTCTAAAACTTCTTTTATTTCTATAGGATAGTAGTTATTATCCTCTATCATAGCTAACACTTCATTTTTACTATTAGCCTTAAATGACCCTTCTATTTTCTCGCCTTGGTGATTCATAACCTTATACTTAAAAGTAAGCACTTTCTCACCCCCCTATTCTTTCAAATATGCTATCTTAACCAGCTCTTCTGTGGTTGTCATTCCTTTTAAAACTAAATCAATACAGGCCGCTTTTAGCGTTTTCATTCCATTTTGCACACTTATATCTCTTATTTCATCTACGCTGGCATTACGCATTATGTATTCTCTATGTTTGCGAGTTACTTCCATTATTTCATATACACCTATTCTCCCTGAATATCCACCGCCTCCACAGTGTCCACAACCTTTACCCTTATGAAGCAATAGCTCTTCCTTTGAGTGAATTCCCAGAATTTCTTTTTCGAAATCAGTTGCTGAGAAAATTTCACTGCACATTGGACATATTTTTTTCACAAGTCTTTGAGATATAATTCCCGCTATAGCACTAGCTACTAGGTAGGGTTGTATGTCCATATCTATAAGTCTTACAATGGCCGAAGGTGCATCGTTAGTATGTATTGTGCTTAGCACTATATGACCTGTTATGGATGCTCTTGTAGCAATCTCTGCTGTCTCATTGTCTCTTATCTCCCCGATCATTACCACGTCAGGGTCCTGTCTTAAAATTGACCTGAGTCCCGATGCAAAAGTTAGTCCTGCTTTTACATTTACATTTACTTGGTTTATCCCATCTACCACATATTCTACAGGATCTTCTACTGTTATAATGTTTTTACTATTATCATTAAGCTCACTGAGCAATGTATATAGTGTAGTGGACTTCCCACTACCTGTAGGCCCAGTAACAAGAATTATTCCGTATGGATTTTTGAGTATTCTTTGTACTTTTTCTAAGTCATTTGGATTCATTCCTAATTTTTCTTTACCTACTAAGAAATTCTCTCTATCTAATACTCGGATAACCACCTTTTCACCATGAATTGTTGGCAAAGTGGATACCCTAAGGTCTACCTTCTTATTATCAATAACCGTTAAAATTCTACCATCCTGTGGAATTCTCTTCTCTGCAATATTAAGTTCTGCAAGTATTTTTATACGAGTTATAAAGGCATTAAATATATCTTTGTTGTATTTAGATATTTCTTTTAACGTACCATCTACTCTATACCTTATTTTTATATGATTTTCAAAGGGTTCTATATGAATATCACTAGCTTTCAGCTTTATTGCATCACTTATTATGGAATCCACAAGCCTTACCGCTGGAGCACTTTTTATATCATCTAATTGCGCTTTGCTTTCTTCCTTACTTTCATTTATTCCTTGAGATTTTGATAAATCCTCAGCAGCTTTCTTAGCATTTTGACTAGCATAATATATACCAATAGCATTATTAATATCTTTTGTTGCAGCAATATATATATTAACGTCAAAACCCGAAGATATCTTAACATCATCTATTGCAAATATATTTAGTGGATCAGACATGGCCACCTTTAATTTATTTTCTTCCATGCCAAAAGCAATTAAGTTATATTTTTTAGAAATACTTTCCGGAATCAATTGAGTTACCTTTTGATCGATATGCTCCATATCTAGATAAACCCTATTTATACATAATTGTTGTTCTAGTACCTGTAAAATGTCTTCTTCAGTTAAAATTTCATCTTCAATAAGAATTTCTCCCAATCTTTTTCCTGAACCTTGCTGCTTCATGAGCACTTTTTTGAGTTGTTCTGAAGATATTTTTCTAGATTCTACTAATAAATCTCCTAATCTTTTTTTCGCCATAATCTTCATAAAATGCTCCTTTGCTTGCTATACGTTATTCTCATTGATTGATTGTTTGTATACAATAACATTCTATCTTTTTTCCATGAATAGTTATTGTAATTATATTACGGTAAAGTTTTTTTTACAATGCATTTCATGTAATCAAGTGTAATAAATTTCATGTTTTTCTTATATCTTCTTCTTATTGCCACAATATTATCTCTTTTTTAATTTCATTCGTTTTACAATTAAATTTTCATTAATTAGTGCGCTTTTTTTACTATATTAACCCGCAATTTTCTTCAACAGTGCTTGTTAGTTTTTTAGCTTTTTTACAGATTCCTTTAGACTTTAAAAATAGTAGTATTATATTCCCTTACTTATTACATTTACTATGCCCAATTGTTTTTAAGTTTCTGGTTTTTTTTCCTTTACTTCTATAATAAAGCATTCATCCTAAATGAAACCTAAATGACAATTGACCTATAGGATTAATTTTTCCTTCCCTTTAAATTCTTTTTTATACATCCTATTGACAATAAACGAATGGTCGTTTATTATATACTTATTAGAGGTGATCCAATGCGAAGAAAAGATGACGAAAAAGAAAAGAGCATAAGAGAAGCAGTTATTAAGCTAATACTTCAGCAGGGCTTTCATGGTACTTCTATTTCAAAGATTGCAAAAGAAGCAGGGGTTTCCCCAGCTACTGTATATATTTATTATGAGAATAAAGAGGTTATGCTCAGAGATATTTATCTTGAGTATTCCCAGGAAATTTCAGATTATTTACTTAGCAAGCTTTATAAAGATATGGATGGACATGAGCTTATTGAAATGCTCACTAGAGGTTATTATACTTATATCCGTGAAAATGGAGAAATATTTCATTTTGTAGATCAATTCTCAAATTGCCCGGCCCTGTCTAGTCAATGTTCAAGGCAAAATAACATAAGTAATTTAAACACCTTACTAGAAGAACTAAAAACCAATAAAATAATTAGAAATTTTAGAAATGATAATTTAGTAGCTATACTTTTTTACCCCATAAAGTCTATTGCTATTAAACAATGTACTGGTGAATTTGAACAGGATGCACTGCTTGAGGAAATGATTACAATAATTCAAGATGCCCTGCTTTTGTAATTATAAATTTATTATTAATGCGAGAGAGTTTTGTTAAACTGATAAATACAAAATATCTCGCTGTTAAACAATAAGTAATTAAACGAACATTCACTTATGAATGTTGTTAAAGAAAGGATGATTATAATGATGAATATGGATAAGAAAAATAAAGATGGAATGGTAATTCCTGTATCGGACATAGTACTTTTACCCGGAATGTCTTATACTTTAAAATTAAGTAGAATTAGCCAGGAGGAACTTGAAAATTTGGGTAAGAAGGATCAATTTAGCATTGCCCTACCTTTAAAACAGAATTTTAATGGAAATCAGTTAAAGCAAGAGGACTTCCATAAAGTCGGAGTTTCCTTCCATGTAAATGGTATTGAAAAAACAGAAAAAGGATATCAAGTAAAAATTGAAGTATTAGACAGAGTAGAAATTATACAACTTAATATAGAAAATGGCCTTACCCGTGTAGAATTTGATATTGTGCCAGATCTTATTGATCTTTCGGAGCAAAGTCAAAATGAGATGCTTGAATATGTGAAAAAGGTTACTCGTGAGGTTAGTGAACATTTTAAGGGCTCAGAGGAGTTTATGAAAATAGTTGAGGAGCAAAGGGATTTAAATAAACTAATAGGTCATCTCACTCAATTTATGCCTCTTACAAATGTAGAAAAGTATGAATTAATTCAAATTCAATCTTTAAAAGAGAGAAGCCTTAAGTTTATGGATTACTTATTAAAACAAAAGGAATCTTTAAAATTACAATTTGAAATGGCAGAAAAATTCACCCAAAAAGCTAACAAAAATTATAGAGAGTCTGCACTTCGCGAACAATTGAAAGCTATACAAAATGAATTAAATGAAGGAAAGAGTGAAAGTTCTAAAAAAGATAAAAATTATGCTCTTAAGATTGAAGAAGCCCAGATGCCAGAAGAAATAAAAATTGCTGCCTTAGAAGAACTTGAAAAGCTAGAAAGCCAAAGCGAAAATAGTTCTGACTATAATATTATACGTAATTATCTAGATTTATTAGTAAAACTTCCTTGGAAAAAGGCTGAAAACAAGACTATTAACTTAGGAGAAGCAAGACGAATCCTGGACGAGCAGCATTATGGCCTAGAAAAAGTGAAAGATAGAATAATACAACATTTAGCAGTTATGAAGCTTAAAAACGATAAAAAGGGCTCCATTTTACTACTGGTTGGACCTCCTGGTACTGGCAAAACAAGTTTAGGAAAAAGTATCGCCCAGGCGCTTGACCGTAAATATATACGACTTAGTTTAGGTGGAATACGTGATGAGGCTGAAATTCGTGGTCATAGAAGAACTTATATAGGCGCTATGCCTGGAAGAATTCTTCAAAGTATAAAAAAAGCTGGAGAAATAAATCCTGTTATGGTTTTAGATGAAGTGGACAAGTTAATGATGGGTTATAATGGAGACCCAGCTAGTGCTCTACTCGAGGTATTAGACCCTGAGCAAAACAATACTTTCACAGATCATTATTTAGATTTACCTTATGATTTGTCTGAGGTATTCTTTGTAGCAACAGCTAACTCTCTAGAAAATATCCCAAGGCCTTTACTAGATAGAATGGAAATAATTCAAATATCTAGTTACACTATGAATGAAAAATTCCATATTGGTAAAAATCATTTAATCCCTTCAGTGCTTGAAGAACATGGATTAAATTCACAGCAGTTAGTTATAGAGGATGAAGCCCTACAGAGGATAATTAGTGAATATACTCTAGAGGCTGGAGTTCGAGGCCTTCAAAAGCAGCTAGCAACTCTCGCTCGCGTTACTTCTGAAAAAATTGTATCAAACACTGTAGAATTACCATTTAAAGTTACAGCAGAGTCACTAGATGATTTACTTGGAAGAAAAGTTTCAAGTCACGACAAGGCTCAAGTGGATAATCCACCAGGAGTAGTTACAGGACTTGCATGGACATCAGTAGGTGGAGAAATACTTTTCATTGAAGCTACAGACATGTTAGGAACTGGACAAGTTACCTTAACTGGTCAACTAGGCGATGTTATGAAAGAGTCAGCAAAAATTTCCTTAAGTCTCCTTAAGTCAAGACTACCAATTAATACTATAAACTTTAAGGAAAGAGACCTTCATATTCATGTTCCATCAGGGTCTACTCCTAAAGATGGTCCTTCAGCTGGTATTACACTGTTCACTGCACTTGCTTCCCTTGTTACAGGGATAAAAGTAGATCCAAAGCTTGCAATGACAGGAGAAATCACTTTAAGAGGAGCAGTACTTCCAATCGGAGGCCTTAAAGAAAAATTAATAGGAGCTCAAAGAGCTGGAATAACAAAGATATTGATTCCAAAGGATAATTTAATTGACCTAAAGGATGTGCCTTCTGAAATTAAAAACCAATTAACTATTAAGACAGTAGAAACTGTAGAGGATGTACTAAGGGAAACCCTGGGAATATCATTACCTAGAGTAGAACATGTATTTAATCCTAATACATCTATTGAAGGAAGCTTTGACTCTAATAACATGTAATTAGTATATATTACAATATAAAATAAAGTAAGCCCTGAGTAAATACATACTCAGGGCTTACTTTGATTTTTTAATATAAATTATTATTTAATTTTATAAACTTCAGCCAATTTATCAAAAGCTGGCAGTGAATTTTGTATTTTTTCCTGAGAAATACAGTAAGCAAGCCTTACATGTCCTGGACATTCAAATGCTGACCCCGGCACTAGTAATAGGTTAAATTGTTTTGCATCCTCACAGAATTTTTTATCATCTGCTATTGGTGTTTTAACAAACAAATAAAATGCCCCTTGTGGTTTTACACATTTAAAGCCTATTTTTGTAAGATGGTTGTACAAAACATCTCTATTTAACTTATATACACCTACATCAACTTTAGTTTCTAGACAATTTGCAATAACCCTCTGGAATAGTGATGGTGCATTTACAAAGCCCAAAATTCTATTTGCCACATTTAATGATCCCATTATATCCTCAAAGCAGTCCATAGTACTATTAGCAACTACATAGCCTATTCTCTCACCTGGAAGTGATAAGGATTTACTATATGAATATCCAATAAATGAATTCTTATAGTATTTTAAAATATATGGAACAACAACATCATCATAAACTAGTTCTCTATAAGGTTCATCAGCTATTAGATAGATGCTTGTCCCTAGTTCTTCTTCTTTTTCATGCAGCAATTTTGCTAAGTCTTGTATTACTTTCTCTGAATAAACAGTACCTGTAGGATTATTTGGAGAGTTTATGATAACTGCTTTTGTTTTGCTGCTTATTTTATCTTTTAATACTTTCATATCAGGTTCAAAGGTATTAGTATCCGTAGAAACTATTACAAGTTTACCATCAAAATTATTTACATAGTTTCTGTACTCACCGAAAAATGGTGCAAAAACAATAACCTCGTCCTCAGGGTTAAGTAATGTTTTAAGCAAAATATTTAATCCACCAGCTGCTCCACAGGTCATAACTATATTGCTGGAACTAATATCTATGTTATGTTCTTTATTTATAAATTGTGCTATTTTACTTCTTACATCTTCATATCCCGAATTATTCATATATCCATGTACAAGTTTCGAAGGAGTTTCATTTAATATTTTATTGATTTCATTTTTAATATTTTCAGGTGGCTCAACATTTGGATTTCCTAAACTGTAATCGAATACATTTTCTTCTCCATAAATTGCAGATAATCTTTTACCTTCCTCAAACATAGCTCTTATTATAGAACTATTAGCAACTAAATTTTTCATCTTATTAGATATCATTTCAAGTCTCCTTTTATGTTTTGGCAAACATGTTTAATTTAGTATATAAAACAATAACTATACCTAATTCCATAATCAAGTATATCATAGAATTGTATATACTTATTTGAAAATTCTAAAAAAAATGATAATTCCAAAGGATAATTTTTTTTTGGCTAATTTATGGTATATTATTATATAAGGAAAATACTCCAAAAATAAATTAAGGTGGTTAGATATATGAATGATACTATAAATTTATTAAAAGCTCACAAATCCATAAGAAAATATAAAGATATGCCAGTAGAAGCTGAAAAAATAAAAGCAATTATAGAGTGCGCACAGTGCGCTTCAACTTCCAGCTTTATTCAAGCCTATACAATTATAGGAGTGAAGGATAAGTCTAAGCTAAAGACTATATCACATCTTGTAGGAGATCAACCCTATGTGGAAAATTGTCCATTATTTTTAGTTTTCTGTGCTGATTTAAACCGCATCAAAACATCTTGCGAAATTAACCATAAAACTATGTCAGAGGGATATACAGAAACCTTTATCATATCCACAGTAGATGCTGCTCTTGCTGGACAAAACGCTTTAATTGCAGCAGAATCACTGGGCCTGGGCGGAGTTTATATAGGTGGTATAAGAAATAACCCTTCAGAAATATGCGAACTTTTAAATATACCTTCTGGCGTATACCCTGTGTTTGGAATGTGCCTGGGTTATCCAGCTCATGATCCAGATGTAAAAGAAAGATTACCTCTTTCCGTAATATTTAAAACTGAAGAGTATAATACAGAGGGTGATGCAGAATTAATAGAAGAATACGATGCAGAAATCAGCGCTTATTATATAAGAAGAACCAAAGGAAAAAGATCAGACACCTGGACTAGCCAAGTATCTGATCTAATGGATAAACCTCAAAGACCGCATATGAAAGATTTTTTAGATGCACAAGGCTTTAAAATGAAATAATTATTGGGCACTCTCTATAGGGGGTGCCTATTATAATAATTGTATTTTTAACTTTCCGTCCTCATAACTAGCTTTAACAATTTTCTTTGAATTCAATTTTTGTGGAAGTACAAAATTTCTTTTTTCGTTCTTAATGGATATACTAATTTCATCCCCCTTTTGAAGTAAATTCAATTCACTTTTATCTACGAAAGGCATGTTTATATTTAAATAATAGCTTTCATCGCTACTTGATTTTTCAACCTGAAAAATTTTATCTTTAAACAGCACTTTCTCAGGAGAAACATCTTTAAATATACTCTCCCCCATATTAAGTAAGGTTGCATAGTCCCTAACCTCGCTATGCATTAACTCTGTTTTAAAAATTGGTACTGGGCTAAAACTTTCATTTATATCTTTAATGTTTTCACTTTGAAGTTTCATCCACTTTTCGAAATATCCTTTCCCACCTTCTTCTGAAATTATTTTATTAACAATTATTGCGTCTACATTAAAATCATAGAGATGTAAATAAGAAAAATTTCTTTTAGCTTCTTTGATGACAATCTTTTCTGGAGTAGTAACTATTCTAAGACTTACCTTATCTTTTTCTAGCATTAACTTATGGAGTTCATCGATTTTGTTATAAAGAGTTTCAATTTCATCAAAAGTTTTATCATCAGGAAGTGGAATCTTTATTGTACGATCAATTATTGGCTTTACAAATTTAGCCGCCTTTCTTTTCATAGGGAATATTTTATCCATCCACCATTTAAAAAGCTCTGGAAACTTTAAAAGTGACATAGTTTCCCCAGTAGGAGCACAATCAACTATTAGCACCTCATAATTATTTTCATCACTAATCTGTTTAATCTTAAGCAAGGAAATTAGATCTTCAAAGCCTGGAAACACCAATAATTCTTTAACTTCAATGCTTTTCACGGTTTTTGATAGCATTAGTTTTTCTATATATCCCTTGATATTCCCCCAAATAGCTTCATTTTCAACAAAAGCATCTACCTCAATTGCTTGCAAATTTTCTGAAATTTGGGTGGGTGTATTAGATAGTTTTACACCAAAGGCATCTCCTAAACTATGAGCCTGGTCAGTGCTCATTATAAGTACACTTTTTCCCCGCTTTGCAATTTGGCAAGCTGTTGCTGCTGCAACACTAGTTTTTCCCACTCCACCTTTTCCTGTATATAAAATAATTCTCATTTTAATCCCTCCAATTAAATTATAAAAAATCCACCTTAACCTTTTTACTCTCTTTCTTTGCCTCTTCTTCATCTTTGTAAGAAAACTCCCGCATAACTTCTAAGGCAACATCCTTTATAACCAAAGCTGCATCCTTCTCAAATTTATTAAGCCTTTTCAAGGCTTTTTCTGGTAAAACATCCTTAATAATTTCATATTTAAGTTTTTCTATTTTTATCAATTTTTTAATTATTTGACTATTCATTTAATCCACCTTCTCCTCAAAATATATAGATAAATAATCCTCATTAAAATTAGCCTTACTTATTGAGTACTTTCTAAGTGAATTTGGACAAGGAATATTTCGCTTAAAATTACCTATTTTAATAGATATATCGCTGCCAGTTTCATATACTTCTAAGTCTCTTTTGCTGCCAAAGGGAACGTATACTTGAAGCTTATAACCCCCCTCTACCTTTTCAAACTGTTCATTAAAAGTTATCTTTTGAACCTTTAATATATCTTTCACATTTAGGGAATCCACAACTATTCTTTTTAATCCGGAAATACCGTTAATATCTACCTCATACCATTTAATTTTAAACCTAGGCAAATTCAAAAATACTGAATCTATCTCTTCCATATACTTTGTTTGAATATCCTTCCATTCATCAAAAAAGCTATTACCTATATCTTTTGGTATTATCCTATTAATATATATAGCATCTACATTGAAATTATAAAGATTTAAATACATGTAGTTTCTCTTTGTCTCTTCAATAACCATTTTTTCTGGAATTGTAACAAGTCTTATACTACATACTTCCCTATCCTTTAATAGATTTTGAAGTTCTTTTAGCATTGTATAAAGTTTTTCAATATCATTCATAGCCTGTTTATCTGGCATTTCAAAGTTAAAAGCTATCTTAGATATAGGCCTTATGACTTTCATTGCAACCTTTCCTATAGGAAATAATTTCTCCATGTACCAGCTCATAAGCTCTGGAAATTTCAAAAGCGAAATAGTTTCTCCAGTTGGCGCACTATCCACAATTATTAGGTCATATATACCTTTGTCATGCAAATCCTTGATTTTTAAAAGACAAAACAACTCTTCCATTCCTGGAAACACAACAATATCCTCAAAATCTTCTATTCCATTTTCATTTTTAAAAGTCATCATTTTCTTAAACGCAGCTTGAATGCTTCCGTAATAATTCTCCATTTCATAATTAGGATCAATTTCCAGTCCCCATAAGTTTTCTCCAATTTCTGTAGGCTCATTTTTTATATCCTGCATAAAGATATCACTTAAATTATGTGCCATATCTGTACTAACAATTAGTGTCTTTAAACCCTCCAATGAAGCTTTCAGGGCATGAGCTGCTGCAGTGCTGGTTTTACCAACTCCACCTTTTCCAGTAAAAATAATAATTCTTTTCATATTATCCCTCCTAATTTTAATTCTTTTAATGAATAGTTCCTTTGTCGAAGTATTTGCTTTAAAAATAACTCAGCAATGCCGAGCTATTCAATAATTATTTTTCTTAATTTTTTAACAGGAATCTCTTCTTCTTTAACTTCCTTCATACCTTCCTTAAAAACTCCCAGTACTTTGTTGTAAATACTAAAGGCTGAAGAAATTTCTTCCTGGGTAAGCCTCCCATAAATATCAATTAGATATTTAATAATCATGACCTTTTCCTTTTCAATTACTATACTGGCAGCCTCTGTAAGGGTTATTAGAACTATTCTTCTATCCTCAGTACTTCTTATTCTTTCTACCATTAGCTTCTTTTCTAATCTAGAAATAACCCCTGTGGCTGTATTTAGTGGTGCTATTATGTATTCTGCTATTTCAGTCATATTAGCATTCTTTTTTCTGTATAAAAATAATAGCGCTAATATTTCATTTTTAGAGAAATCTAAGAATATATCACTCCACTGCTCCGGAAAAAACAAAACCTTAAACTCATCAATATGATTAAAAATAATATTCTCTATTTTGTTTATATCCATAAACGTCCTCCATAATAGTTCTTGCCTAGAACTATATTTTAATTCTAGCACCGAAGTATTTTTTTGTCAATAATATTCTTATTCTTTGAAAGTGATTCTGCTAGCTATATTCTATTTAGTAGAAAATTTGTATATGGTACTATGTTCATAATTCTCATTTGCTTTAAGTATTGGTGAGGGAAAATTTGCATTGTTAATGGCATTTGGAAAATACTGAGTTTCCAGACAGAATGCTCCTCTTTTACAATATCTGGTGCCACCTTTTCCTGGTTCTAAACCATCTAAGAAATTTGCAGTATATAATTGCACCCCAGGTTTAGTTGTGTAAACTTCCATAACCCGTCCACTTTTCTCATCATAAACTTCGGCAGCCTTGCTTAGTTTTTCATTACTACTATTAATTATCCAATTATGATCATATCCGCTTCCAAATACAATTTGCTCATAGTCACTAGAAATATTCTCACCAATGTAGGTAAGTTTTCTAAAATCCATTGGTGTATTATTAACTTTGGCTATTTCACCAGTGGGTATGGAGTATTTATCATTGAGGGTAAATTCCTCAGCATTAATCATCAACTTATGTTTTAAAATATCCCCTGAGCCTTGCCCTGTGAGATTAAAATAAGAATGATTAGTAAGATTTACTATGGTATCCTTGTCCGAAACGGCAAAATACTCTATTTTAATTTCATTATCTTCAGTAACCGTATATTTAACCCGTGCCTTAAGATTTCCAGGGTACCCTTCCTCCCCATCAACACTTAGATAAGATAATTCAATACTTTCGTCTCCATGCATCTCTTCTTCCCAAACTACCTTATCAAATCCTACTACTCCGCCATGTATATGATTCTCTCCTTCATTTTTAGCTACTTTATATTGTACTCCATTAATTTCAAAACAAGAATTTTCTATTCTGTTAGCAATTCGACCTACTGTTGCTCCAAAAAAGTTTTTATATTTTCTATAATCCTCTAATTTTTCATAACCTAAGACTACGTCATCAAACGCGCCTTTATTATCTTGAACCATTAATGATACTAAAGTTGCCCCATAACTGATAATTTCTGCACTCATACCCTTGGAGTTCTTAATAGTGAATAGATACACTTCTTTCCCATCTACAATTCCAAAATCTCTTTTTATACTCATAATTAAATCTTCCCCCTTAAAAAATCGGTGGCCATGAAATTTCAGTAAATTCATCAACCTCTCAATTTAATTATACCTTTTTTTAATAGGAAATAGTGATTTATGAGGTAATAATATTACATTAGCATTCATATGTTTTTTAAAATTTTTATCTAAGGCAATCTACCGCCGCTCTTTCGATAGCAAGTCCCTTTGTATAACGTTTGATAAATTCTTCAAATCCTTCAACATCTTTAGGATCAGGATTCATTCTTGTACCAGTTTCACCTGAAAATACTTTCTGTGCTAGATAATGCTCTAAAGACTCATTTGACCCTTTGTTGATCATATAGGATGCAAGCAATGTGATACCCCACGCTCCACCTTCACCCGCTGTTTCCATAACGGAAACTGGCGCATTAATAGCTGCAGCCAGAATACCCTGACCTACACCTCTCGTCTTAAACAAACCGCCATGACCTAATATTTCATCCACTTGAACGCCTTCTTGTTTCAGAAGAATATCCAAACCAGTTTTTAGTGCACCCAATGATGTGAATAAATTAACACGGATAAAATTAGCCAGGTTGAAATTACTTTCTGGTGTACGCACAAACAATGGGCGTCCTTCTTCAAAATTAGTAATATGTTCACCGGAAAAATAATTGTAAGCCAATAAACCGCCACAGTCAGCATCACCCTCAAGTGCCTTATTATATAAAGTCGAAAACAACTTTGTCATATCAACTTCTACACCAAATGCTTGTGCAAATTCTTTAAACAATCCAACCCATGCATTCAAATCTGAAGTACAGTTATTACAGTGAACCATAGCTACCAGATCACCGGCAGGTGTTGTAACTAGGTCAAGCTCAGAATATACCTTTGACAATTCCTTCTCAAGCACAACCATTGCAAAAACGGATGTTCCAGCAGAAACATTACCCGTACGCTTTGCAACGCTGTTAGTTGCTACCATGCCTGTTCCTGCATCACCTTCTGGAGGACAAAGTGGAATGCCCAGTTTCAACTGTCCTGTGATGTCCAAAAGCTTTGCTCCTTCTTCTGTGAGAACCCCAGCATTTTCACCCGCTACTAAAACCTTTGGGAAAATATCCCCTAGTCTCCATGAGAAATTTTTGGAAGCTACCAATTCATCAAACTGATTAATCATATGTAAATTAAATTTTTTCGTAATTATATCAATAGGGAACATACCGGATGCATCGCCAACACCTAATACCTTCTGTCCTGTAAGTTTCCAATGGATATATCCTGCTAAGGTTGTCTGGAAACTAATTTCAGCTACATGCTCCTCCTGATTTAAGATAGCCTGATACAGATGAGCACTGCTCCATCTTTGAGGAATCTGGTAGCTAAACATTTCTGTCAGTTCTTCAGAAGCCTGCTTAGTTATAGTGTTACGCCATGTTCGGAATGGCACTAAAAGCTCTCCATCTTTATTAAAAGCCATATAACCATGCATCATGCCACTAATACCGATTGCTCCTATGGTCTGGATGGTTACTCCATATTGCTCCTTAACATCTTCAGCCATCTTCTGATAACTGTCCTGTATACCATCCCAAACATCCTCTAAGTTGTAAGTCCAAATATTGTTAACATAGCTATTTTCCCAGTCATGGCCGCCGGAAGCGATAGGTACATTATCTTCATTAATAAGAACTGCTTTAATTCGTGTCGAACCAAGTTCAATTCCAAGTACTGTTTTACCATTGATGATAGCATTTTTCACACCATTAATTTCAAGCTCCATTAAAAAATCCTCCTATTATTATATAATTTTGTTAATAAATCAATATATATAGTTTATGAATGTTTATAAACAAAGAGTCATAACCACCTCATAGTTTACTATGTGAGAGTTATGACAATAAATCTTTGTAAAAAATATGCTTAAATACATGCTTGCTATTTTTATTCAGCTGAGTATTACTTATTTTAATCTTTGACCGTAGTACGCATTTACACCATGTTTTCTTAAAAAATGCTTATCTAGAAGATTCCCATCAATAGGTTTTATATTAGTATTTAAGCTTTCACTGCGATAAGCCATTTTTGCTACTTCCTCAATAACTACGGCATTATGCACTGCTTCTAAAGCATCTTTTCCCCAAGTAAAGGGACCATGATTATTTACCACTACTCCTGGCACAAACATTGGGTTTATTCCTTCAAAGGTGTCAACTATAAGTTTTCCGGTTTCATGCTCATATTCACCGTGAATCTCTTCCTGTGTCATTTTCCTGGTACAAGGAATATTGCCATAAAAATAATCAGCATGAGTTGTTCCATAGCAAGGTATGGACTTCCCAGCCTGAGCCCAACTTGTTGCCCAGCTTGAATGAGTATGAACGATACCTCCTATTCCACTAAATTCTTTATATAAAACTATATGAGTGGGTGTATCCGAAGATGGATTTAAATCCCCTTCTATTATATTACCTTCCATATCTATTACTACCATCTGTTCTACTTTCATTTCTTCATATGAAACTCCACTAGGCTTAATAACTATTAATCCTTTTTCTCTATCAATAGCACTTACATTTCCCCAAGTATAAGTTACAAGTCCTTTTCTAGGGAGTTCCAAGTTAGCCTCTAATACTTTCTTTTTAAGTTCTTCTAACATAAATCCTTCCACACCTCGCTTAATGCACCTGAAACTTTTTTGTAGAGCTCATATTTTTTTTCATATATTGGTATATTTATTGAAATAGGCTCAATTCTGCATTTTATATTTACCATGTTTTCAGCCGCTTCTTTTAAGTCCTTGTACTCTCCTGAAGCTACTGCAGCAGCCATTGCACATCCTAGTGCACCCAGCTCCTGAGTTTCAATTATTTCAATAGGCAGTTTGAATACATCAGCAAATATCTGTGCCCAAATTAAGGAATTAGCAGCTCCACCTGAAAGCCTCACTGCATTTGTTGTCTCTCTATTAGCCAAAAGCTTTTCTAGATGTACCATATGACAAAATACAATACCTTCCATTACTGCACGAATTATATGTTCTTTTGTATGATGGCTATCCAGTCCTACAAGTGTTAACTTGGCCTGCGAATCATAGTTAGACCCAAACAAATAAGGTAAGAAAATGATGTTTTGCTCATCAGGAGCAACATTATCTGCCATTTTGTTACAATAATCATATATATTAATTTCTTGTTCCTTAGCTTTTATTTTTTCTTCACCCATGAACATATCTACAAACCACGAATGATTTCCCGCAGAAGTTGGACTACACTCCTCTATTAAATAGTACCCATTGATACAATATAATGAGTTCATCATAATTGTTTTATTTAATACTGGTTTCTGTGAAATATATTCATTAATACTCCAGGTTCCAGCTATAACTGCAATATTATCTTGGTTTGTAATATCCATAGCTACTGCGCAGGCATCAATATCAAACATTCCTCCTGCTACAGGAGTTCCTTCCAGGAGTCCTGTCTGCTCACTTGCCTTTTTGCTTACTCCACCACAAAAATCTGTGGAAGCTTTGAGAGGAGGAAGTGCCTCGAAAAGCTCTCCCAAACCAAATTCATCAAGTAGTTCTCGGTCAAAACACATATCTCTAATATTCATCATGTTTGATCCAGAATAATCAGTTATTTCAGCAAATGCCTGAGATGTAAGCATAAAACGAATATAATCCTTCACCTCAAAAATCCATTTTATTTTGGAAATCACTTCTGGCTCATTGTCCTTTAACCAACATAAAAGTGAAACTGGCTGACAGGCCAATATTTTTTGAAAAGTTTTTTCAAAAATTCTATCTGCTGTACCATCTTTATTCCACTTCTCAGGATACATATACGCACGGCCATCAGTAGACACAATGCCGTTATAACAAGGTTTGTCATCCTTACCCCACAAATAGAGTCCTTTTCCATGCCCACTGCAGGCCACTCCTTTAATTTCTTTAGCATTTATTCCTGATTTATTTATTGCTTCTTTAATTACTGCACTATTGGCACTCCAAAGTTCATCCATATTACGTTCTGTATAGCCGGAATGCGGAGTAATCATTTTGAGTTTACCTGAAGCACTTCCAACTTCCAAACCTTTTTCATTAAATATTACGGCTTTGCAAAGTGTACCACCGTTATCTATACCCATAAAATATTTTGACATATCTATCAGCCCTCCTTATGACATTTATCAAGCTTGTCCCTTAAGAAATCATTCGCAATACTGAGCTGATTCTTCCAATCCTCGTTGCCAATATACCAGAATTCACCAACGAATAAATTAACGCCCATTTCACATACAACCTCAATAGCACTTTCAAAATTCACATGACCAGTACCATAAGTGACCTCCCTGAATACCCCGGGTACGGTTTCCTTCAAATGCATCGCACTAATATGACCTGAACCCTTTTTTAAATCATCTGCTACTAAGGTTTTATATTGAAGTGATGCATTGGTAATATTTCCAAGATCAGGATACACTTGAAGGAAAGGTGAGTTTATTTTATTAACATAATACATGGCTTTTTCAACTGTATTCATAAACTCTGTTTCCATGGTTTCAAACGCAAGAATAACACCTTTTTTAGCAGCTACTTTCGTACTCTTTTTTAAATTTTCTAAAAATAACTTCTTAGTACTTTCATTTGATGGTTTATAATACTCGTCATATCCAGCAATTTGTATTATTCTCACTCCAATATCAGCCGCAAGATTAATAGCATCAGATATTATTTCCATACCTTTCTCCCTAATTTTTTCATCTTCGCTACCAATTGGAAATTTTCTATTACCACTAAGACACATAGTCATTATACTAATTCCAGTTTCTGAAATTGCATTTAATATTTTCAGTTTCTCAGATTTAGTCCATTTTAAACGACCAAGTTTTTCTTCAGTTTCATCAATACTTATTTCCATAAAATCAAAACCTGCATTCCTAGCTTCAATGAGTTTTTCTCTAACAGATAAGAAGTTAGGCATTGATTTTTCATAAAGTCCCAAATAATATGAATTCAAACGTATTACCTCTTTTCTATAAATTTTCCTTTATATTTGATTTATTTTAAATAATTCTTATATCATTCAGAAAATATAATCACTATAGCAATTTACATTTATAAATTGCTATAGTGATTAATTTATATTTTATAAATAAAAAAATTATCTTTAACTTGAATAATATTCTGCTACTCTAATTTTAAGCTAATTTGTATCTATGTTCTATTAATTCCACTTTGGGATTTATTAAAATGTGATTGCTACTTTAAAATCACCATATTTACCTGATGCATAGTCAAATGCCTCTTCCCACTGCTCAATTTTGAAAGTTCGGGATACTACACCACCTGTTTTTAGATTCCCATTACCAATGTTTTCAATAACAAATGGATAGCAATATGGGCTTAAGTGTGCACCTAAAATATCAAGTTCTTTGCGGTCTCCGATAATTGACCAATCAACTGTTGTTGGACCACTGAAGACGCTAAACTCAACAAAACGTCCTAATTTCCTAATCATACTTAGCCCCTGAGTTACGCTTGAAGGATGACCAGTTGCTTCAATATAAATGTCACAGCCATAACCCTCTGTCATATCAAGTATTTCTTTAACTACATCAACTTTGGATGGATTTATTACAATATCTGCACCAAATTCTTTTGCTTTTTCAAGACGTGAATCAACCATATCCAGTACAATTAGTTTTTTAGGGTTTTTCATTCTTGCATAAGTAACCATACCAAGTCCAAGTGTACCTGCACCGGAGATTACTACAATATCCTCACAGCCTATTTGAGCTCTGTCCACACAATGTTTTGAGCAAGCATAAGGTTCTATTAGCAATGCATCTTCTAGTTTCATTGATTTTGGAACTTTGTGTACCACAGCAGTTTTAGGATAACGAACATACTCTGCCATACCACCATTATTTTCTTTCTGAAATCCAAAAATATTATGAGGTTGACACATCCAATAATGTCCATCCCTACAAAATCTACATTCGCCACAGGGAACTATTTGATCTGCAGTTATTCTATCCCCAATTGCAAAATCCTTTACATTGTCACCAATTTCAGCAATTATCCCAGCAAACTCATGGCCTGGTATGAATGGAGGTTTTACCCAAGAAGGTTGAGTTTCATCTCCCCAGAACATCGCTGCACCATGTTGACATTTTAAATCGCCAGCACAAACTCCACAACCTTCAGTTTTGATGATGATGTCATCTACTCCACATTCTGGTGTAGGATAATTTGTTTCGAGACGATAATCACTTTTGCTATATGCTACTAAAGCTTTCATTGTTTTAGGTAAATTTGTCATAATTAAATCCTCCTTAATATTTGTTATTATGAAAGTTATGAATAAAATTTAATAATCTACTTTTTCTTTTTAGAACTAAAGTAGATAGCTAAAATAATTATTAATCCTTTTAAAACTCTTTGTACATAGGGTGAAACTCCCATAAGGTTTAATCCGTTACTTAGTACTCCCATTATAAGTACTCCTAAAAAAGTTCCAAGTATTGTTCCTCGTCCACCTGCTATATCAGTACCACCTAATACTACCGCAGCAATTGCATCTAATTCGAATCCAACGCCAGCATTCGGTTGTCCAGACATTAATCTAGAAGTTAAAACCATTCCAGCAATCGCTGCAGTTAGGCCACTTGTAAGGTAAGCAATAATCTTGTATTTTTTCACCTTTATACCTGATAAACGAACAGCTTCTTCATTCCCTCCGATAGCGTATATATATCTACCCATTGGTAAGTGGCTTAAAATTATGTAAGCAGCACCATAAATAATAAGCATTATAACCACTGGCATTGGTATTACTTTAAATAAATATCCTCTTCCTATAAAAGAAAACTCAGTAGGTAACCCTGATAACGGGTAGCCACCTGTATATATAAGTGCTAGTCCTCGAGGAATTTCCATCATTGCAAGGGTGACAATAATTGCTGGTATCTTTGCATATGCTACCAATGTACCATTAATAAGACCACAAAATGCTCCGACTAAGATCCCAATTAATGCAGCTATATAAAAAGGAATGCCGAAATTAATCATGGCACCGGCCATTATAGTACTTGAAAGAGCCATAACCGCTCCAACAGAAAGATCTATTCCTGATGTTAGAATAACAAAAGTCATACCTACGGCTAAAATTCCGTTTATAGATACCTGCCTTACAATGTTAATTAAATTGTCAGGTTCTAAAAATTTTCCAGAAGCTATTGTCATTAACAAACATAATCCAAGAAACCCTATAAAAGTTACCATTTCCTTCTTTAATTCTATATTTTTGAACTTATCTGCAAAGAATGTAAAGTTTTTTGTTTCATTTGTTTTTTTGTTTTCAAGCATTTATTCCACCTCCAGTAGCATAATACATAATTTTCTCTTGGTTTGCTTCTTTAGAACTTATTTCTCCAGTTATCTTTCCTTTATACATAACTAATATTCTATCACTCATCCCTAAGATTTCTGGTAGTTCAGATGATATCATAATAATTGAAATCCCTTTATCAACTAACTCTCTCATTAACTTATATATTTCTGCCTTTGCTCCTACATCTATTCCCCTGGTAGGCTCATCAAAAATTAGTATTTCACATCCTGTATTTAAACATTTAGCTATTACTACCTTTTGTTGATTTCCACCACTTAAATTCTTTACCAATCGATATATATCCGGTGTTTTTATTTTTAAACTGGATACATATTTTTCAACGATATTTATTTCTTTTTCTTTATTAATAAAGTTAAATTTATTTGTAATTTTATTAAGTCCCGATAAACTTACGTTACTTTTAACAGATGATTCTAATACTAATCCTTGGTTTTTTCTGTCCTCTGGAATCAATGCTATACTATACTTTAAGGCCTCATAAGGAGATTTTATATCAATCTTTTCACCCTTCATGTAGATCTCTTTTTCCATCACTTTATCAGCACCAATTAATGCCCTAACCACTTCAGTTCTTCCAGAACCTACCAGTCCACAAACACCTAGAATTTCACCTTTGTTTAGCGTGAAAGATACATCTTTGACCCTCTTGTTTTTTAATTTCACAACTTTAAGAAGCACTTCTTTTTCTATTTCTAAACATGTGTGCTCCGGAAAAGTTTCCTTTAAATCTCTGCCTACCATCATACGAATTATATCATCTTTTGTAACCTTATTTGTTGCTTCGGTTCCTATCCATTTTCCATCTCTCAAAACAGAGAATCTATCTGATATCTCAAATATTTCATCCATATGGTGAGAAATAAATATCATGGTCACTCCATTTTTCTTAAGAGTTCTCATTAAATCGAAGAGATGTGCTACCTCTCCCTCGGTTAGTGTTGCTGTTGGTTCATCCAATATTAAAAAATTTGCATTGACAGAAAGTGCTTTAGCAATCTCAATAAATTGTTGTTCTGCCACACTAAGACCATCCACACTTTTCTCCAAATTAACTTCTACGTCAATCCTTTTTAACAGTTCCTGTGCCTTTTCCCTCATGAGTTTTTTATCTAGAAGTCCATTACGCTTTCTTAATTCTCTTCCCAAAAATATATTCTCTACAGCATTCAGATAAGGTATCAAACTAAATTCTTGGTGTATAATAGTTATCCCCAGCCCCTGTGCTTGTTTTGTATTCTCTAACACTATCTCTTTTCCATCGAAAAAAACTTTACCATTGGTCGGTCTATAAATTCCAGATAAAATCTTCATTAAAGTTGATTTACCAGCTCCATTTTCACCTACCAGCGCATGAATTTCTCCACGAATTATTTCAAGGTTTACACCATCTAAGGCCTTTACTCCTGGAAATACTTTCACTATATCTTTGAGTTCCAAAATTTTATCCATTATATCACCTCACTATTTGCCTATTTTAATATTTTTAAGGTGGGCACTCTATAAAAATAGAGTGCCTTTATTTTATTAATTACTTTTTACCAAGCAAATCCTGCTGCATTTTCTTTGGTCAAAGTTTTAACATCTACTGGTATTGTAGCTGGAACATTAGCTCCTAAATACTTAGCTAAAGCTATTCCAAAACCAATTCTTACTTGATCACGTGGAAATTGAGCTACTGTACATTTAAATATTTTTCCTTCTAACACTGCTTTAACTGCTTCTGGAGCACCATCAACACTGTAAACTCCAATATTTTTTCCAGAACTTTCAATAGCAGCAACTGATCCTAAAGAACCAGTATCATTAACGCTGAATATTGCATTTAAATCTGGAGTTGTTTGCATCATATTTTCAGTTACTGTCATTGCCTTAGCACGGTCTTGTTCTCCATTTTGCTTGTCTACAACTTTCATGTCTGGGAATTCTTTCATAGCAGCTTCAAATCCTTTTACTCTTTCAAGTATAGGAACTACTGGAATACCATTTAAAATAGCGATTTTTCCTTTTCCACCTAAATCTTTAGCCATTTGCTTTCCTGCTAAATAACCTGCATCATAGTTCTTTGAACCTACAAATGAATCAATTGGGCCACTTGCTTGTGCATCAATACAAACTACTGTAACGCCAGCTTTTTTAGCTGCAATAACGGCTGTTTCTATGCCTTTAGAATCAGTTGGGTTTAACAATAAAATTTTAACACCCTTTTGAATCATGTCTTCTATATCACTAGTTTGTTTATTTACATCATGTTTAGCATCCGTTACAATAAGTGTAGCTCCAACTGCATCTGCAGCCTGTTTTACAGCTTCATTCATTGTAATAAAATAAGGGTTCTCCATTTCTTGGAAAGACATTCCTATAACTAGTTTACCTGCAGCCTCTGTAGTTTTTGCAGTTGTAGCTGTTTCTGCTGTAGTTGCCGGGGTTGCTGTTTTTGTAGCATTACTACATCCTGTAAATCCTAATGTTGCCACCATTAATATAGCTAATATTCTTTTCATAAAAATCACTCCTTAATTAATTTAATATGATATCTTTAACAAAATATAATTCTCTTAGTGTTTAAATTTAATTTTAAAAAATATATTTAAAGATCACAATTAAACCAGTTTACACCTCCTTTACGTTAGCATACTTCTAATGTATTCTTTTTATTTAGATTGAAATTTCAAAAAAATAAATGCCTCGTACATATATAAAAACGGATACTAATCCAATTCCCATATATATACGAGGCACCATGACCTCCAGAATTTTAAGTCTACCATAAACCCACAATTCCAAATATTAAATTTTTACTCTTCTATAACTAAATTTTTAACTTTGCCATTTTACATCAATCATAAACATAAAATTAACAATTAAACATTTAGTAATCATTTTAATGTTATTTTTTATAAAATTTCATTTCTATTTAATCGTATACATAGATGTCTGAATTTTTCTAATCTTAACAATCTTCTTACAATTATTATGTTTCCATATTTATATAATATTATATTTTTAGCCACCTGTCAATAGGTTAAAAAGTTTTTTATGGACTTAAGATTTTATGGGCAGCTATAATTTCCTTAGCTATATCCAACATTTTTTTGTTGGTATCTCTACTCATTTTCTGCAATCTTTTCATAGCTTCATCTTCACTTATATGAAACCTATCCATTATAATTCCCTTGGATTTTTCTAAATACTTACGATTTTCAAGAGATTTCTCAGTATCATCAAGCTTGACCTTTATTAATTGAAACTCCTCAAACTTGGATATGAACACCTCAATAGCAACTTTTAAATCCCAAATATCTACAGGTTTAATTAAATAATTAAATATACCTTCTTTTGTCGCTCTTTCAATTAGCTCTCTGTCATGATAACCACTTATTATTATACTTGGAATAAATATTTGTTCATTAATTTTTTTAATTGCTTCAATTCCATCCATAAGCGGCATATTAATATCTGTGATAATTAAATCCGGCTTCTTTTTTAGAGCCATTTTTACAAGCTCTTCACCATCGGAAGCTTGCCCAATGATCTCATGACCAAGTTGTTTTAAGTTAGTAACCAGTCCAATGAGGCACAAATATTCATCTTCTGCTAATAAAATTCTCAGTGATTTATTCATAAAAAAGTCCCCCCTTTACATTTTATCTTTTTTCTTATAAGTTACAAAAACCTTTTCATTAGGTAAATAAATCTCAACCTTTGTTCCTTTTTCCTTTAAGATAAATTCAATTTTTCCTTTAAATTCATATTCTATAAGAGACGAAACTATAGATAGGCCTAAACTATTCATATTGTCTATCTCAAAATCAGGAGGAATTCCTACCCCATCATCCTCAACTGACAATAATACAGATTCTTGAATTCTTTTACATTTCACACTAATTAAACCCGATTTTTTATTAGGAAATGCATGTTTCAAGCAATTATTTATCAGCTCATTTACAATTAAGGCAATAGACGTAGCTTTGTTATATGGAATAAATATATTATCCATATCCAGGTCAATCTTTAGTTCTGTATTCATTTCAGTAAAGAAATTCGCAATTGCCCCTACTATATCCGCAATATTAATTATACTTCTTCCCAATTTATCTTTAGTCAACAAATCATGAACAGCTGCTATACTTTTAATCCTTAATATAATGTTATCCAAAACATCATTTAGCTTATTCTCTACGCCTATCTCTTTTACTTGTTTTTGTAGTGATATGATATTAATAATAGACTGCAAGTTGTTTTTTATTCTATGATGGCTCTCTTGAAGTAGGGCAGAACTTCCCATTAATCTAGTATCCTCGATGGCTAATGCAGCATTTCTTGCAAACGCTGATAAATAGCTTGTTTCTTCTTCAGAATGAGCATAGAAGCCTTCATAGAAAATTTGGATAATTGCTGTAACTCGTGACCTTATTAAAACAGGAACACAGATAATTGTTTTAACTTTATTATTGATTTCAAAATTTGCAAGAAAATCCTTTTCATGTTGATTAGTATAATAAATTTTCTGCTTATCTGCAATTTTAAAAATTACATCTTCCTCTATTTTAGCTTGTAATTCATCTTTAATCTTAAATTCTAATGTATCTATAACTACATTGGTTCCTTCGTCAATTAGCTGAATATTGCACCCATCTGCATTCATGAATTCTGTAACCTGCTTAGCAAGCAGCAATAAAACATCATTTAGTTCATATTCAGAAGTTAAAAATTCAGCAGCTCTAAAAACTGCATTTAATACTTCTTTGCCATCATAACCTAGCTTTATATCGTTACTTCTATGATTAAATTTGCCTAAAATATTCAATAATTCTTGAGGATTCCTTTTGGCATCATCCGCTAAAAATATTTTTTTTATATCACCTTCAGATATCACAGAAATTCTGTCAGCAACCTTTAAAGCTTCTTCCCATTGCTTAGTTATATAGATTATGCTTTTCCCCTCAGTCTTATACTTATCAATCACTTGATATAATTTTTGAACAGATTCCGAACTTAGATCCTCTGTAGGATTATGCATTACTATACATTCTGGATTACTATAAAAAACCTTAGTTATATTAACTAATTTTTTTTCTTCCTTGGATAATTTAGATACTTTCAGCTTGTAATCTACTTGAAAATTTAATTTTTCTAATAAATTCTTTGAATTCTTCTTAACTTTTCCCCAATTTACAAAATGAATGATTTTCATTTTTGGAAGATAATCTAATACTATATTTTCAGCAACTGACAAAGTTTCAACCAACCTTGATTTTTGAAATAAGAATGACACCTTATCAATTTTACGAATTTGCGAAATATCATAATCTACTCCATTAAATATTACCTTTCCTTGTACATTATTCTCTTCCCCTGAAATAGCCTTAAACAATTTTCTTGTGGTAGAATCTTCATCTCCTACTAAAGCATGAACTTCACCACGTTTTAAGTCTAAGTCTATATCCGTTATAGAACCTTCTTTCAAATTAGAACTTCTTAAATGTTTAATTTGAAATACAAAATCATCCATGTAAACTTCCCCTAATTGTATAAGATTTTTTATTAATAAAAATATTCCCTATTTTTTTTGCTTTATTTTATCTCAAAAACCTTGGATTGTTATTTTAACATTGATTATATCATAAAACATTTATTTAATACCATCATTAATTAATATTTTCTCTTGAAAATTAATATTCAAATATCATATAAATATTCTCAACTAATTACGCCACAAAGATTAATCTGTTTTTTCAGCTAAGTATGGAGCATAAGTCATATATGCATGATTTTCTGTGATATATTCGTCCCTAATTAAACCTATATTTTGGTTATAAACTTTCCTATATATTTTATTATTTCTTACATATCCACCAAACATAGCTGGTGTAATAGAATGTTCTTTCTCATATACTTCGTATTTATTCATAGACTCTTCTTCACTTAACCACTGCCCAACTAAATTATCCCCTTTTATATATATTAAAAGTTGATATTCACTACTTGTGCCATTATAAATTTGTAAGTCCAGAGAGTTATATGAGCATGTAGCCCCAGTTCCAAAAGGTTGTTTTCTATTAACATCCGGAAAAACATCATGGCTATGCCTGTACCTCTCTTCTACTGTTAGATTTGTGTGTAGGGTCATCCAATATATAAGGTTTGAAAGCTGACATAGTCCGCCTCCTACCCCCGCTTTAAAGCTGCCGTCAGCACACAATACTAATCCATCTAAATACCCCTTTTTATAAGTGGGCTTGCCTATAAGCTTCCAATAAGAAAAGGTTTGTCCTGGCATTATAACTATACCATTTATTTTCGCAGCTGCAAGTTTAAGATTTGTAATTTTATTGTATTGAAGTTGCATATCTACATCTTTAAGCTTTCTTAAAAGAGGTGTACTGTGAGTAAATAGAACATGTAAATATAACTTATCACTGATATCTTTTGCATAATCTTTACCACGAAAATACCACTGCTTATATCTCTTGGCGGAGTAATATGCCCTACCAATTAAAAGTCTTATTTTAGACCTTTTTATAGATTTTTTTTCTAAATACGTGATAAACACCCCCAAAACTTGTATAGCTATACTCTATTGATATAATTCAATAATCATCCATAATTATCCTTCAATATTATCGAAAAAAATAAGAAGCTTTGAGCAAGTATTCCCAAGGCTTCTTACATATTTTTAAAATACGCTTTTTCTATTCTAAGATCCCCTGCTCAAGCATTTCTTTTACATGCGCAACGTCCTTATCTCCTCTCCCTGAAAGATTTATTATTATAATCTTGTCTTTTGGAAGTGATGCTGCAAGCTTTGAGCCATAGGCAATAGCATGTGCGCTTTCAATGGCAGGAATTATGCCTTCAACTCTTGAGAGCTCCAGTAAGGCTATAATTGATTCCTTATCTGTTACTGATACATACTCCGCTCTTCCACTATCCCTATAGTGACAGTGCTCAGGTCCTACCCCAGGATAGTCAAGACCTGCTGCTATTGAATAAACCGGAAGTGGCTCCCCATTTTCATCTTGAATATTGTAGCATTTAAAGCCATGAATAATACCTATGCTACCTTTTGTAAGTGAGGCAGCATGATCATCCGTATCAAGGCCTTTACCTGCTGGTTCAACGCCAATGATTTTTACATCTTTATCATTAAAGAATGGATGGAATAACCCGATAGCATTGCTGCCACCACCTACACAGGCAACTAAATAATCTGGAAGTCTACCCTCTGCCTCAAGTATTTGCCTTCTTGCTTCAGTACCTATTATACTTTGAAATTCCCTAACCATTGTAGGATATGGATGAGGGCCTACAGCAGAGCCTAGAAGATAGTAGGTATCCTCTGCATTTTGGGCGAAATCATTTAAGGCAACATCTACAGCATCCTTTAATGTTGCAGTTCCTGTTGTTACGGTTACAACCTTTGCCCCTAAAAGCTCCATTCTAAAAACATTTAGAGCCTGCCTTTTTGTGTCAACCTCTCCCATATATATGGTACAATCCATTCCAAACAATGCACAAACTGTAGCTGTTGCAACGCCGTGCTGACCTGCTCCGGTTTCTGCTATTATTCGTTTTTTGCCCATTCTCTTTGCAAGTAATGCTTGACCTATGGCATTATTTATTTTATGAGACCCAGTATGATTTAGATCTTCTCTTTTAAGATATATTTTTGCTCCACCAAGTTTTTCACTTAATTTTTCAGCATAATATAGTGGATTCTCTCTTCCTATATATTGCTTTTGATAATAAGCTAGTTCCTTTAAAAAATCCTCATCCACTATATTTTTATAAAAACTTTCCTCAACAGCTTTTAACACCTCTTGTAATTCTTGTGGAACAAATGCTCCTCCAAACTCACCAAAATACCCAGTACTCTTTTCCATAATAATTCCTCCTCTTAATTTTTGATAGTGCCACCCACGTGGCAAGTGGCAAAAGTGACAAGCTCTAGCGTATAGCTGTTATCCACAGGCACCTTCGCAAACTGTTTCCTATTTAACGAAAAAAAGCCCTCTATGTGCTATAAACACATAGAGGGCGAATATTCTCGCGGTACCACCTCAAATTACTTTTGCAAAAAAAACAAAAGTATCTTTCCGATACAGGAATAAATCCGATATCATATCCATATAACGGTGGAAGCCGTGTCCCCTACTATTATTTCGGTTCCCTCTCATAAGTCCATTCAAAACGCTCTAAAATATCAGGCTCACACTATCCCTGGCTCGCTGTAATCTTCAAACATATCTACTCTTCTTATTCATCGATTTATATAATTTATACTATTATATTTCTAATTTTCATAATTGTCAATAAAATTTGCAAAATATTTGAAATATTTATTCAATTTACATCTTTTAAAATTGGACCTCTTATGCTATAATTACTTAATAATAATTACTATTTATCTGTTATTGTTTTAGTTAACTGAAATGGAACTATTTTTTATAACTTTTATTTTTATATAAAAGTAAAAAGGAAGGGTGATGACGTTATGAATAGCAATACAAGAATATTTGTTAACTTACCGGTTAAAAATCTTACTAAATCTGTAGATTTTTTCACTAAACTTGGTTTTACTTTTAATCCCCAATTTACTGATACAAATGCAACATGTATGAATCTTGGTGAAAACATATTCATCATGTTATTAATTGAAAGATTTTTTAAAACATTCACAAAAAAAGAGCTATGTAATGCAAAAAAAAATACAGAGGTTATTGTAGCATTATCCGTTGATAGCAAGGAAAAAGTTGATGAGATTGTAAACAAAGCTCTGGCTGCTGGTGGAAAGACCTCCAATAACCCTAATGATCAAGGTTTTATGTATGGATGGAGTTTTCAGGATTTAGATGGCCATCTTTGGGAAATAATTTATATGGATAAAAATATAGACATGGGAAATAAAGATTAAATTACTGAAAAACTACCAAGTAAGAACCTGAGTATTCATTTTACTCAGGTTCTTATTTTTTATGATCCACTTTAGATATATAAACCATTTATTTCACAAAGTGTGTTAACAACAGAAAAAATTAGTATTGCCGCTAAGTTTGCAGTAATATCGTCTTGATCAAATCTTGGCGAAACTTCAGCAATATCAAAACATACTACCTTATTTGATTTTAAAATATATTTAATATACCTTAGTACACGTTCAGGGTCGAGTCCAAGTGGCTGTGCTGCACTTACCCCAGGGGCAAAAGCTGTAGAAAATACATCTGCGCATATAGTTACATATATATAATCCCTTAATTTTATAAAATCATTAATTTTACTTATAACTTCACAATCATCACCGTCTATAATATCCTTTGCCAGCATATATTTTGCTCCTAGCTTATCCGCAGTTTTAAAAAGCTGAGTAGTATTGCTATGCTTTTGAATTCCAATGCACATATATGAATATTCAAGGCTCTTACTGCTACAAATATCTGCTATTTGTCTAAACATTGTCCCTGAACTCGCTCCTTGTGGATAAAGTCTCAAATCAAAATGAGCATCGAAGTTTACTATGCCAATGCTCGGTTTCTTGTTTTTTTCTGATAAATATTCTAATATACCCATATAGTCTCCAAAAGCAACCTCATGGCCCCCCCCTAAAACTATAGGAAAGAGATTTAAGCTTAAAACCCTTTGTACAGCTTTGGCTAAAATATCTTGACTTTCCGAAAGCGTACAATCCTCGCAAAATATATCACCAGCATCAAAAAGTTTTACATCTTGTAAAAAATTACATGGTAGGTTACCCAGTGCATGCCTTATACTTTTGGGTCCATTTGCAGCACCTGTTCTTCCTCTATTAACCCTTACACCTTCATCACAACAAAACCCAATAAAAGCAAACCCCAGCTTTCCAGTAAAGAGAGCTAAATCATCACTTTTTAAGTCTATTATATTTACACATTGATGCCATCTAAAAGCATCATAATCAGTTTCACTGTCAGTCCGTCCCTGCCAAACTGCTTCATCTGTAATCTTATAATTTTTGTCAAACATACTATTTTCCCTCCTAAGTTTTCATATATTTATAATTAAAATAGAATAGTAGTGGATTTAACTTTTATTATTTATAGCCGCTGCTTCCATAATAATATTACTTTTGTTTTGCATACATATATTTTATTCTACAAATTATACTAATAACCTTTTTATAGAACTATTTTTTAATTGTTTTCATATTAAATTCTATAAAACCCTGCCAAATTAATTTTACACAATTTCAAGTATTTATTCTTATATATATGCTATAATTATACAAATTCTATAGTAGAATTAGCTAAGGAGGCGGAAGATTATGAAACTTAGGACAATACGAAAAGTAATAACTGGAACCACTCAATATGATGGAGCTGGAGTGAAACTTGTTAGAGTTATTAGTCACCCAGATGTTGTGGAATTTGATCCATTTTTGATGTTGGATGCTTTTGACTCTTATGATTCAGCTGATTACATAAATGGTTTTCCCTGGCATCCTCATAGGGGTATTGAGACAGTTACTTACCTCATAAGTGGTGACATCCAACATGAAGATAGCTTAGGAAACAAGGGAAATATATTAGATGGTTGCTGCCAATGGATGACTGCTGGTGGTGGAATCCTACACCAAGAAATGCCTAAGTCCTCAGACAGAATGTTGGGTGTTCAGCTTTGGCTTAACTTACCCCGCAGGGATAAAATGGCGGCTCCAAAGTACAGAGATATAAGAGCAGATATGGTTCCTAAAATTCAAGAAGATGGTTGTACAATAGGAATTATATCTGGACATTATAAGGGTAATAAAGCTTCAGTACAAGGTGACTATGTAAAAATGCTATTTTTGGACGTAACCATGAAAGCAGGTGCAACCTGGCAATTAGAAACCATAAAAGATACAACCTTATTTATCTATATCGTAGAAGGTGAAGGTTGGTTTGATAATTCCAATGAGAATTTGCTTTCTAGTAAGCGAGCGGTGCTTTTTAATAATGGTGAGGAGCTATTAGCCAGAGCATCAGAAAAAGGACTTCGTTTCCTTCTCTTTTCAGGAGCCCAATTAAATGAACCAATAGCATGGGGTGGACCTATTGTCATGAATACCCAACAAGAGCTTCAGCAAGCTTTTAAGGATATTGATAATGGAACCTTTGTTAAGTAAGTTATCACAAACTTTTATTCTTAATATTTTTATTATTAAGAATTTATGTATATTATTAGTGTTATAATTATTATTGACAATGTTATTGCGAGAAAACAAATAAGCAGATATAGACAGTCTTTGTTGACTGATTATCAAACGGGAGGCAAATTATATGAAAAATTTTGCAAGTGCTGAAAAAATCGGCTTAAGAGACAAAGTAACAAAAAAACTTATTGTTGTATATCCATTCAAACCACAAGGTACAGATGCTGAAATAGATAAAACTGTTAAAGACTGGTATTACAAACAATCCTGTTCCGCTGAAGATGAGATTTTAAACGCCCAAGTGGATTTTTTAACGGAAAATGAACTGAAATCCCATAAATAATATATGTTCTAAGACAATTATTTAAAGAGACCTTCTATAGGTCTCTTTTTTTAGGCAAATTTATCATTATTAACATTATATAAAATATTACAATTTTAATTTATAACACTAATATAGTTGCAATGGAAACTATAATGTTATATGATTAAATTAGTAGTGAATGCAACTAATTTTGGAGGTATTTATTAATGAATAAAAATAAAAACTCTGTGGCAAGGTGGATTTCTCTTTTGCACAGACATGGCCATGAATATGTAGGAAGACAACTTAAACAATATAATATAAACAAAGGTCAATATATTTTTTTAAACGCATTATACAGGAAAGATGGAATACGCCAAGAAGAATTATCGGATTATCTTAAGATTGATAAAGGCACCACAGCAAAGGCTATTAAAAAATTAGAGGATGATGAATATATCATTAGAATAGTAGATAAAAAAGATAAGCGGGCATATAATGTTTACCTTACGGAGAAAGCTTTAAACATAAAACCTAGGGTAAGAAAAGCCATGGTGGCTTGGACAGATATTTTGTTCTTAGGATTTAGTGAAGAGGAAAAGGAAACTGCCTTAACCCTACTGGAAAGAATGGGACAAAATGCCACAACCATAAATGACTGCCTTAATGACGATTTAGAATATTAGGAGATGATAATAATGAATATAATAGCTTCTACTAAAAGATTTGCAAACAATAATTTTCATGCTCTTACACATAAGAATTATAGATATTTTTGGCTGGGACAATGTATTTCCTTAATAGGCACATGGACACAAAACATCGGTCAATCTTGGCTAGTGCTCTCCTTAACAAATTCCCCCTTTTTACTTGGACTTGTTGGAACTATGCAATTTTTACCAGTGACCTTTTTCTCATTGTTTGCTGGGGTAGTAACGGATAAATTTCCAAAGAAAAAAATACTAATTTTCACTCAGACAATATCCATGTTACTAGCTTTTATATTGTCAGCATTAGTATTTACAAAAACTTTAAAATACGAATACATAATAATTTTAGCTCTCTGTCTAGGATTTTGTAATACGCTAGACATGCCAACTAGGCAAGCATTTAATATGGAAATAGTAGGCAAAGAAGATTTAATGAATGCTGTAGCTTTAAATTCTGCTACATTTAATTTAGCAAGAATTATTGGACCCGCTATTGGGGCTATGCTTATGGGATACCTTGGAGCAGGATGGTGTTTTTTATTAAATGGATTTAGCTTTATGGCAGTAATCTATGGACTGGTACACATTGAAGCAATTGCTTATGTAAGAATGAAAACTTCTAAGAAAAACATATTTAGCGAAATAGTTGATGGTCTTAAATATATTATAATTAATCCTATTTTAGTGGAAACCCTGATATTAGTTAGTATAATGGGGGTATTTGTTTTTAACTACAGTGTTTTAATACCCGTATTTACTAAAAATGTACTGCATATGGATGCAAAAACTTATGGTGTCTTATTATCTGCCCTTGGCGCAGGTTCTCTTGTTGGAGCAATCCTTGTTTCTTTAAAAAGTAAAAATGGTCCAAACAGAATTCTTATGATAGGTAGCTCCACTGCCATTGGTATAATGCTAATTCTTACAGGCATGAGTAATTTATATTACCTTACTGCACTAAGTTTAGCTATAACTGGAATATTTAATATGTTTTTTTCCACTACTGCTAATTCCACGTTGCAACTAAATTCTAAGGATGAATACAGAGGACGTGTAATGAGCGTATATTCCCTTGTATTTGCTGGGTTTACTCCTATAGGAAGTCTATTTTCTGGATATATAGCTGAGAAATATGGCGCTAGATTTTGCTTCATATTGTCAGGCGTTTGTACCATCGCTTTGATATTGTTACTAATAACATGGGTAAAGCTTAGGAAAAAAAAGGTAAGCAGTTTTGCCTAATATTACTTACTTGTGTTTTACTTTATATTTTTTATTTAATATAAAATTAATCAGTAAATACAACAATTGAAGTCCAATCAAAAGATTATATTGCCATTCTATTAAGGGATCTAAAAGAGTATATCTTCCAATTATCACAAAGCTCAAGCCTGCTATTGTATATAATATCCTTTGAGCTAGGAGATATTTTTTTAAGGAACTTTCATCCTTAATATTTTGTTTTTTTGTAAATTTAGGAGTATTCCCAAATACAATAGATATAATCCCAGTAATTATCATAAGCAAACCCATTATTGTATGATACATGTTATCATCCCCTTTTTATTTACTTACAATGTATATTTCTTTATTATTTTGCTTAACTCCTCCAGATTAAATGGCTTTGATATAAAATCATCCATTCCGCTTTCTATGCAAGCTTTCTTATCACTTTCCATTGCATAAGCAGTCATTGCAATAACCGGAATACAATTACCCGTTAATTTTTCTTTTTCCCTAATAACTTTAGTTGTTTCATATCCATTTAGCTCTGGCATTTGTATATCCATAAGAATTAAATCTACATATTTATCTTCTAAGATTTTTATTGCTTCCCTACCATTATTAGCACAAAAATAATCCATTTCTTTAATATTTAAAAATGCTTTTACTATTTGCATATTTATTTCATTATCTTCTACAATCAAAATTTTAATTCTCTTACTAGCTTGTTTTGACCATGAAATATTTTTATCTTCAACTATTAACTCCTTTTCATTTACATTAAATTCTGCAGTAAAATAAACTGTGGTTCCTTGTCCAATTTTACTTTCATACCATATCTCACCATTCATTAGTCCTACAATCTCTTTTGATATTGCAAGACCCAGTCCTGTTCCAGCATACTTTTTTGTTTTAGACGAATCACCTTGGAAAAAGGCTTCAAAGATTTTATCTTTATAATCATTATCAATTCCTATACCTGTATCTTCAACTGAAAACTGAATGTTAATTATCTTAGAATCACTATAAATTTTTTTAGCACTTAAAATAATATATCCACTATCAGTAAATTTAATTGCATTATTTATCAAATTAATAATAACTTGATTTAACCTAACTTTATCACCAATAATTTCTAAGTTTATAAATGGTTCTATATAGTACATTATTTTTAATTGTTTTTCGTGAGCGATTAATTGAAGAGAATTAACAATTGTATCCAATACATCTTTTAAGTTAAATGGACTTTTATACAATTCCAATTTACCTGCCTCTATTTTAGACATATCTAATATACTATTAATAATAGCAAGTAAAGATGTGGATGATATCTTTAGCATTTTTAAATATTCATTTTGCACATTATTAGTACTTGTTCCTTCTAATAAATCAGCAATACCTATAATACCATTTAATGGTGTCCTTATTTCATGACTCATATTGGCTAAAAACATTGTTTTTACAGCATTGGCCCTATCGGCTTCCTCCTTTGCAGTTTCCAATTCCTTATAATTGCTTCTAAGTTCTTCTTCTGTTGCAGTAAGTTCTTCATATATTGCTGACAGTTCTTCATATTTCTCCTTTAATTCTCTTTCCCTTATAACTCTTTCAGTAGTATCTGTAAATATAACTGCAAATTTTTTATATTCTGGTGAATAAGCATAAATTTCAAAGTATTTATTCAATTCTTTTGAAAAATTTTGATAGTACATATCTTTACCAGTTAATGCAACCTGCCCATATTTTTCAATCCAATAATCTTCCGTATTAGGCATCACGTCTTTAACTGTTTTACCAATAATATCTTGTTTATCTATGCCTACAATCTTTTCAAAACTTTCATTTATATCAATAAAAGTATAATCTATAGGTTTATTGTTCTCATCTAAAATTATCTCATGTAATGCCATTCCTTGATTCATTTTAGAGTATATTAATCTATATTTTTCTACACTGTCTTTTAGTTCTTTTTCTTGTTGCTTTCTTTTTGACAGGTCTCTAATAATACTTATAACTATCTTATTACCTTCAACATATACACCAGAAGACTTTACTTCTACTGGAAAGCTACTTCCATCTTTCCTATAATGATATGTTTCAAAAAGTATATTGTTTTTCAACGCTTCACTTAATTGAGAATTTATTACATCATCTGATTTTACATTTCTGATATCGCGTATTTTTAAACTTAACAATTCTTCATATGTGTATCCATATAATTTAACTGCTTCACTATTTGCTTTTAAAATATTGCCCTCCTGAGAAAAAAGCAAAATTATATCCTGAGCATTATCAAATATACTTTTATAAACATCTAAATTGCTATATAAATTCACTTTAATTTCGTATTCTTCAATCATTTTTCTCCTCCCTTATATAAATCATTTATTCTCATTTAAAATCATTTTTTCTATTTCCTTTGGAGGAACAGGTCTGCTGAAATAATATCCCTGGATAATGTCTGAATTCATATTTTCCATTAAATCATACTGCTCTTTTGTCTCTACTCCCTCTACAATAACAATTAAATTCATATTATGGGCTAATTGTATTATTCCTTTCGCCATCTCTTCATCCTTTTTATTCACAGTTATATTGTCAATAAAAGACTTATCTATTTTTAAATTATCTATAGGTAATGTCTTTAAATACTTTAAGGATGAATAGCCCGTTCCAAAATCATCTAATGCAATTTTAAAACCACTATTTTTTAATTCATTTAGTATATCAATACCCTTGTCTAAATTATTCATTAGGGATGTCTCTGTTATTTCAATTTCTATTAACCTTGGTTCAACATGGTTTTCATATACTATTTGCTTGATTTTTTCAGCAAGTTTTTCATCTTGTAATTGTACTGGGGACACATTAATTGAAACATTCATAAGTTCATGACAATTTAATTCCCAAAGCTTAATTTGCGTGCAAACATTTTTTATAACCCATTCACCAATACTATTAATAAGTCCTGTCTCTTCTGCAATTGGTATGAATTCATAGGGTGAAACCTTTCCAAGTTTTTTACTATCCCATCTTAATAAAGCTTCAAATCCTACAATTATTTTTTTATGACTATGAATTTGAGGTTGATAATATAATTCTAACTCATTTTCTTCTATTGCGTGTCTAAGATTTTTTTCTATTTCATTTTTTCTTATTAACTCATTACTTATTTTTTCATCAAAAAAACAATACTTGTTTTTACCATTTTTTTTAGCCCTATACATGGCAGCATCAGCATTCATTAGCAAAGTATTTATGTTATCACTATCTCTTGGGAAAATTGTTATTCCCATACTTGCAGAGGTATAAACATGACGCTCTCCTATCTCAAAAGTTTTTTTAAATGTATCTAGTAATTTATCACATTTTAAAATTATATCTTCTTTACTTTTTATATCATTCATCACAATTAAAAATTCATCGCCACCAAGTCTTGCCACTGTATCTTTGTTATCAAATGTTAATTTCAATATTTCTGCAATGATTTTTAGTAACTGGTCTCCATAATTATGACCCAAAGTATCATTTATATTTTTAAAATCATCTAAATCAAGAAAAATTAGTGCTCCTTGTTTTCTATCTGTCTCAGATTCCTTTATGGTTTTTTTAATTATATCAGTAGCTAACAATTTATTAGGTAAATTTGTTAAATAATCATAATAAACTTTATGCTTAATTTCTTCTTCAATTGCTTTTCTATCTGTAATATCTGTTATGGACCCTGATAATTGAATTGTTTTATTTTCTTCATTTTTTAATCCCTTTGCCCTTAAAAATAACCATTTATAAGTGTCATCCTTAATTTTCACTCTAAACTCACTTTGGTAACAGGTTACTTTATTCTCCATATAATCCTTGAAATTAGTACATACATTATTAAAGTCATCCTCATATATTATAGTTTTCATAAAATCTAGAAAATTCACATTTATATTTTGAGAATATCCTGTGATACTTGTCCATTTCTCTGAAATAAATACATGGTTATTTCTCAAATCCCATTCCCACATAACATCATTTGCTCCATCAATAGCCAACATATATCTTTTTTCTTTTTCACCAGATTCTATTTTGTATATTGTTAATTCATCTATGCTTTTATTCTTTTTTGTTATTATAAAATAACATTTTAACAATACTATTAACAATAAAACAACTAAAATATTTAATCCTATTTTATATATCACTTTTTATATTTCACCTTCCTATAAATTTTATATTCTTTACATTAAATCAATTTCATAGTTACATTGGTCCATTATTATTGTTCTAATCAATGAATGGTCTACTAAATTTCACCACTAAAAAAATTCCTAAAATATCTTAAACTATATGTTAAAGACTAATCCAGAAATCATCCCATTTTCTTATTCCTTTTCACTAATTTTTATATTAAATGCTATCAATACATTGCTACATTATTTTTTATACATAATATTTTTTTCATTAATAGTTAATTTAAATGTTACTTGATAATCTATTATATCATTGTTTTTTTTTACAAGCAATACCATAATAATCTACTTTCTTACATTTTTTCTCCATAATTCGACATATAAAAAGACTATGCAATTAGTGAAAGATAAACTTTCACTGACTACACAGTCTTAACTAAACTTTATTGTTTGTAATAGTTTTTCGGGTTGGTCCATAGCTTAGATATCCTTCCTTTACCTTAACCGCAGAGATTGCACTTTCTATAAATTCAGCAACAGGTGACTTAACAGTCTTTGAGTTCAATACATAATCCACTTCTTCTTCTAATTGATCTAAACATGTTATGGCTAATTTAACTTTGTAATTTAAACCACTTGCATTTTTAAGGTCATTATTTATTGTTTCCGACAGTTCATCTAAGTCTAAAAATCCAAACCTAAGTGTTCCTTGATATGGGTTAGGTATATTTGTTAAATCCTCTATTTTAGTATAGGGCTTTTCCTTTAATTCAGTAGGAAATTGACCTGCTCCATGTCTTGTTAGATAAGCCCTTGTAACGTACACTATTTCAACTTCTTCATCATTATACCCTAATTGACTTAGGATATAATACACATTTTTCATTCCTGTATTTGAGCGAGTAACATGAGGAAAATTTTTATGATCTTGATCAAGTAATAATCCCTGTGCTCCTTCAAAAATGATAGAATTGTAAGCAGCTAAAATATCAACATCTGTAATTTTTACTACTCTTAACATCTCTTTAATATCTAATATAAAATTTTCTATTATATTTTCATTGGTGAATAACTCAGAAAATCTTTTAGGTATATCACTTATCCCCAATTCATTTAATCTCTGACTAGTATAGAGTTCCTTTATAGTTTTAAGCTTATTTCGTGTCACTTCTTCATTTAATAAATCATTAATAGTAATTTTAAAAGAAGCCTTAGACAAACTTCTGGTTATGGTTTCATTAAAACCTAATCCACAACTTCCATGCCTCGCGCTACCACGAGAAGTCTCCGCAACTTGATTAAGTAACATATCATAAGGGGTAGTAACTAAGCAATTACTGTCCATATATATATGGGGATATACATTAAGTTTATTTAACTCATTTAGTTCTTTGTTGAAAGTAATAGGATTAACTACGAAGAAAGAACTAAAATAGCTTGGTAGACCTTCAAATGACCCAGAACAGATATTTCCAAATACATGTTTCCTTCCATCTGACCTCTCCACCGTATGCCCCGCTTGTGAACCCCCATTAAACCTTACAACTATTCCATCTTTTAATACTGATGAAAAATAATCAGTCATAAGTCCTTTACCCTCATCCCCATAATTTGCACCAATAACTACCTTTATATTTCTCATTTTAGATACTCCCCTCATGTTTTATAATTAAAACTTAACCACACCGCCAGTTGTTTGAACTGAGCTACTTAAATCTTTGATTGCTTTAGAAACCACTACTCCAGTTGAACCATCCCAACTTGATACAACTTCATCTAAAGTTGAATCACCTCTCATTATCTGCAATGTAGATACAATTACTTCTGCCATTTTTGTGTAGTCAGATAACCTAATAACATGTTGTCCAATAATTTCACTCCAAGCATCAACAACTTTATCTGTTCCCATATAGGTACATCCATTTCCTTCTTCTACAACAATATGGAATACTTCGTATTGCTTTGAAGCCATTGTATACAATTCCTTTGCAGATATTTTTTCAAATTGAGGTTTATACCCCATAACTCTTTCAATATCACGGGCTCTTAAATATGGTGTTGGCAACTCATCTCCTATTGTAAATAAGAAACCTTTCTTGCCTCTTTTCTCCATACTGTCAATACGAGTATGTTGAGCAGCAAAGAACCACGCAAGGGCATAGGATTCATAATTATTACCTCCTCCACCATTTTCAAGATATATTTTTGCAAGTTGCTCAGCTATTCGTATATCTGCTTCGAATTGAGTAACTTGAAGTGGTGCTTTATCTCCCATTTCTACATCGCCAATACCCATAAACATAATATGTGGGTCTGTTATAGGTTTTCTACTATATATTTCTGTAGCAAGTGTTTTAAGTCCTTCTCTTGCCATTGAATTTGAAATATTCCCCATTGACCCAGTTACATCTAGTGCAACAATAAGCGGTGTAGACTCAGGATTGCTCTCCGAATCACAGGATTCCCTTATAGTAATTCCTTTAGGGTCAAGCTCATTAGTTATAGATCTTGCGGTATAAATTTCTTCCACCGTAGTTGTGCTTTTTATCTTTTTTAAAGAATAGGATTCCCATGCTTTATCGTCCCAACGTGATTTTCCCATTATAATTCCTCCTCTAATTTTATTTCAAATTTTTGATTTTTGTATATAAGCTATTTTCTGTTAAATCCATTTCAATAAATTTTCTTTCACCAAAACTTTTATATAAAACCTCTGACCATTTAGAATATTCAACTGATGGTTTATCTGAAGCTACACTACGAAGCCATTGGGCCATAGCTAAAGGTACATCTCTTCTTTCAAGAAGTCTCGTACCGTTCTTATCACCAAGTAATTCTCTACCAATTAAGCGAACTGATTCTAAGTCTGTTAGTATATCTCCGCATTTTTTATTTTTTATATGTGGTGGCATAATTGAATAAGTTTTCTCAGATACTGAAAGCATCTTGCTCCCTATAGGAACCGAATACCAAAAACCACCCAGCAGCGAACCACTATGGGATTTTGGAGATATAAAATAATTATCTAATGAAATTGAATTATGAGATAGCTCATTATAATCAATATAGCAAACAATATTCATAAGGCTACTTATTATCCAAGCAACATGGCGTACTGGTATTTTACCATCATAATATTCAAGCACATCCGAAAGTAATATAAGGTCTGGTGTTTTACTAACCACTATACCAAAGCTACCATCCAAGGTTTCAAACTTATTAATAACTTTAGGCAAGTATCCCTCAAACTCCAACTTCATTTTCTCATCAATGAACGTAAAATCATTTATGACTTTCATGCTATTCACAAATAAATCTTCATACTCCTTATCAAGGAGATACAATACTATGGTATTTCCAACATACATAGTACCCAGTTCGAATTTATGAGATATACGATATTTTATTTCATAGGTTTTTTTATCAACGCCGGTAATTTTTATAAGTCCTGGTTTTTCGTATCTTCCAGAATTAATCATATCTATACATTCAGTGTAAAAAAAATTTACTTGTGTCATAACATCATTAGACTCTTTTGAATTATCATTTCGATCTGGATGATAAATTTTAGCTAAGTTTAGATATTCTTCTTTAATCGAGTCAATATTATCTGAAAATAACTCACCAGGTTCTTTCATATCCAAAATATTATTTGCAGTATATTTCATACAAACCTCCTTTGTATTATAATGATACAAAGTAAGATTATTAAAAATATGAGGTTGCCCTCACTACTTTTTCTATTACTTTGTACTAGTATGATACTATTATATTCCTATAATATGTTAATGTCAACTATTGAAATAACATTTAAACTTTAGAGCCTCAGAAACCGGCGAGGATTTTTATACCTTAATAAAAAGCAGATTTGTCAATCAGCCCTACCCCACTAATACCAACATGCTATGTATTTCCACTTCCAGTAATAATATTCATCAATATAAGCATTATTGCCACACCGCCTATAATTGGTATACCAATTTTCCATGCTTTCATTTCTTCACCTCAATTTCATCATTTTTTCTTTAGGTAGCCATCCCTCTTCTAACCCATTTAGTTTACTGCACCAAACCCAGCCATTTAATTCTATATCCCCATGTACTGTATCGCCTTTTTTTACGCATAATTCAATTGCAGAATAATCCTCTAATACAATTCCATATTCACTTTCAATTTGAATAATCTGTACAGGAGTCCATCCTTTACCATTTCCATCTAGATTGTAACAATAAATCCAATTAGGCCAACTTCCAGCACTATTAGACCTTTCTCCTACCATTACTATTGCACCTTTTTCAACTGTAATTGGTGTTGGATTATCGCTTATGTGTTCCTCAATAATTTCAAATTTCATTTATATTCACGCCTTCTTTGCTTAAAAATTAGTAAGGATTTTGTCTGTTATCTCTATACAAATTCTTGCGGATTCATTAATCGCATTTTTAAATTCACTAACTCCACCAGTAATGCTGTCAGATACAGTTTTTATCAATAAACATGGAATTTTGTTTTTATTACAAGTCAAAACAATTCCAGCTGCCTCCATTTCACATATCTCTGCATTAAAAATATTATGCAATTCTTCTTTTTTTTCTTTTTTTGCAATGAATTTATCTCCTGAAGCACAAATTACTTTTCTTAACGATGGCTCACTTTCAAGGGCTTTATCCATGATTTCTTTTGTTGTAGATATATAAACACTTGGGTAATCAAGATATCTTCCAACATCACAGCCATCAGCCTCTGATGTATCAAAATCATAGTGCACAACACTTTCAACAATACATGTTCTCGCTAATGTCATCTCATGTGTCAAACCACCTACAACACCAAAGTTTACAATAAAATCCACTCTAAATTGTGATATCAAAAACTGTGTTGTCATAGCAGCAGCTATTTCTCCAGCCCCACTATGTATAACAAATAAATTATTTTCACCTAATTTATATTGATATACCGAATATCCTACAAATTCTAATTTTTTAATCGGTACCCCATATTTATTTAATGCTGCTTCTATTTCAACAGCCACAATCATTCCTATATTTTTCACTTTATTCACCTCATAATATATTCTTTATTTAACCCTATAGCACAATATTGCCCCCTTATGAACTTTGTGTCATACTCCATTAACCAGCAATCATTAAATTCACCTTCATGTAATTCATGTCTAGGAAGTAGTTTTACTTTTATGAACCCGCTATTTTCATAACACCTAATTGCTCTTTTATTCCAAGATTGCGGATCTAATATGATTTTTTGTGCATCTTTTTCTTTTATTAAAAAATTTATCATTAATTTCATTAACATTTTTCCTATACCTTGTCCCCAATATTTAGTCCCTCCAATAAATTGATCCATACCAAATATAGCACCTTGAAAATTTCCACATCCATACGCTTCAAATTCTTTTTTACTAACAGGATAAAATTGTATATATCCTATGGCTATTCTAGAATACTCAATTATACATCTTGTTTCATCAGTATTCCCATTATAGAACTTTTCTTCAACCATATCTTCATCATATGGATTATTTCTTCCCTCATAATATTTAAGAACTTTATTATCAGAAAGCCATTTTATAATTAAATGTTTATCACCATGTTCCAAAATACGAATAATTAATTCTTCAGTTTTACAGAATATCATTTTTATCACCTTTCTATACCAAAATTGATATTTAATTATTCATTCCATTTGTTAACCATATTTTTTTGTGGTTCAAACGCATTACAATATACACCATTTTCAACAAATATCTGCTATATTATACCATTATTAAATAATCTTACATATAACAAAAAAATAAAAGGTACCAGTTAAAATGAGAAAGTTATTAATAATTCTCTTAAATTTTTGCAAAGGAATCTTTCAATTTAGTTCATGCTCTATTATGATAATTGATTCATCATGCTCACCTATCACTTCAACTGATATCTTTTTGACCATAGTGCTAAATTTATCATTACATTTTTTTACATCATCAAATGCTTTATCAAGCAACGCCTTAGAAGATACTTTTCCAACTGTCATATGTGGAATATAATCATAAGCCATATCAATATTATCAAATTCAGGAAAAATCATAATAGTTCTTGTTTTCATACTCACATCTCCTCTACAAATTACTATTTATTGAGTTGTTTTACATCTTTCATATATCATATTGTTCTATAAATGTAATACACTGCCTCAATGTATATTACTTATAATTTAGAGATTATTTTTAACGAAATTCAGTATAAATTATTGAACAATGGATTACAGTTTAGAAACAATCTCCGAAAATATTATATTAGTTTATTAAAGTAATTTCTATGTTATGCGAGTATAAAAATTTATTAAATTGCCATCTGGGTCTCTAAAATAGAATGAACGATTTCCCCATGGTTGTGTTGTAAGTGGTTTTACTATGGTTACATTCAATTGTTCTAAACGGGCAAAATCATCATCTACATTATCTACGTTAAATTCAAGTTCAAGACACCTATTTGATGATGGTATTGTTGAACCTTTTGCAAGTTCTTCATGTGCTTTAAAACTGAACAAAGAAAGAACTTCACCATCAGTTGGAAATTCAACATAATCATCCCCATAGGACTGTGGTTCAATCTGTAATACCTCTTTATAAAAATCACTTAATTTTTTTACATTATCAGTAATAATACAACTGTGCGTAAGTTTCATTTTTTTCTACCTCCTTGGTGGTTTTATTACTTGTGTCCTTCATTTAGAAACATGCGAAGTAATCTTAAATGTAATTATGAAAACTAGTTCATAAATATTTGAAAAATAGAGAATAAAATAAATCCTACTAAAATACACCCTACAGAAGTATTTAATTCTGTATCTTCTCCACTCTTTATTTTTTTCATAATAGAAACGGTGTTGCCATACAGTACCATTCCAGCAATAATTGAACCGTAGAAAAAAAATGCAACCAAAATATCACCCCCTTCTTACTAACCAATATAAAATTGATACTTTAAAAACCACCATCAATTATTAATATGGGTTCATTTGCTTCAACATAAGATACCCTTGCGACAACATATAAGAAGACTACGAACTAACAGTCCGCATTTACACATTCTATTAATGTTGTTTGATAATACTAGTGACCAGCCCCGTCTATTAGCCAAGGTGAATTTTTGTCTTTTCTGGTTAAGATATAATCATAATTATCTCTCCCACTATCACTCGGACCTATCCCGTCCTTTTTATATTTAACTTCAAACTCCACTTTGAAAATAATTACATTCTCTAATTCTAGTTTTTCTTTATCCATATCTATTATATAGTTTTTTTCCTTACCATGTATGACATTACGTATGTGGATTTCCTTTTCTGCTTGATTAGTATCCTCAACAATATTTATAACTTTAATATATTCTAAATTATCAAATTCCCAACCTTTTTCAGAATCAGAATATCTTCTCTCGGTATTTAATGAATTTATACCTTGCAAGTTCTTTTGGTTATAATATTTGAAAAATTCTTCTATAACCTCCCTTGGCTTTAATAAAGCCACGTCATTCTTTTTATCCTTTGAATTTTGGGTTGTACATCCAGTTAAAATCATCAACAAGCATAAAATTGATAATACAATTTTCTTATTAATAATAATCGCCCCTTTTTAATTATCTATTTATAATTCAATACACACTTTTATACCAATATGACTTACTTTATGAAAATTGTGAATGACTCCATCTTTAATTACATCATACTTAATATTTTTCGTATAACTTCTTTTTTTAGGATTTTATTATGTCCTGATATACAAATGTCAAAATCTATTTTCTCATATTTTTTCATTGTATTTATATAAACATCTCTCTCACAATAAATGCTTGGGATAATATCCTCCATACTGTCACCAACATTATCTCCAACTAAAAGCACATTCTCTTTTTCATCTAAAACGCTTATTGAATCTACTGTATGTCCTGGTGTATAAAATAATTTAATTTTGTCTTCTGGAAAATACAGTTCTCTTTCAAAAACCAGATTTGGAAGATACATTCCAACTTCACCATAGCAATACTGGTTATTCTTAACCATCATATCTTCCCATTTTGATTCAATCATGTCTCTACATAATTTGTGAGATATAATTATACAATCTCTTAATGAGGCATTTCCCCAAACATGATCCCAATGATAATGTGTATTTATCACAATTGTCTTTTTATTATCACCTTTTATGTATTCCTTAACTGGATCAATGCTTAAAGACCCTAACCCTGTATCAATAATATAATTATATTTTTTCCCCATGATTAAATAAACATTTAAATCCCATCCAGGGTTACTATGTGTAAATAAAACTCCTCTGTTCTTTATTTTTCTAATTTGCATTACATCATTCCTCCCTTTTTATGAAGATTATATAAATAATTTATTTTTTATGATTAATTACTAAGTTAACTAAACTTTAGAACTTTGAGTTTGTGAAATCGCCCAAACCTAATGTTTCAAAAACGAACACTTAAGACACTCACCAGTTTTTTCTACAAATTCTCTTACATCCTTTATGAGTTTCTTCCTCCTCAATTAGCCTCCAGGCATAAAGTGTCCTATTGGTGTTTTTATAGCAACTATTTTCCCCTTATTTTCAACAGCGATTACATATGTACCAGCTCTACCAACTTAGTTTACAAATTAAGTTTTTCACATCTCTTTATTCCATGAATAAAATAATGCCAACTGCTTGTATCCTTAAAAACATCTTGTATATGCCTAATTCTAAGTAATTCAAAATCTTTAAATAACTCTCTAACACTGTCTAAGTCTGAATAATAATGTGGTACATTTAATTCTGGTTCTTCAGTTTTAATAATAGTATTTTCATCAATCCTTGGATAATCTTTTTCAGCAAACGATGGACTACTTTTTGAACATAATGTAATGAAAAATTCTCCGCTATTTTTTAATACTCTGCTGATTTCACTTACAATAACCTTAATTCCTTTGCTATCTGTATGCGATATTACATGATAGGCTAATAAACAATCAAACATACTTGTATCAAAAGGTAGCTTATTAATATCACCTATAGTTGTTTTAATCTTTAGTCCTACCTCAATAGCTTTTTTATCCAAAACATCTATTCCATAATGTGATAAATCAAAGCTATATGTATTAAAACCATTCTCAGCAAATAGAATAGAATGTCTTCCAAGTCCACAGCCTAAGTCCAAGAAACATGTAAAATTCTTCTTTTTCCACCTATCCACGTAATAATAAACATCTTCACTTGGCTCATTCCAAAAACTATCTGTTACCTTTTCCCAATCCCATTCTTGTGATTTAATCATTATACCCCTCCATAAAACATCTTTTATAATTATCTTATCCTGTAATAATTCTATTGTAATTATTCTCAAACACATCTGAAACTTTATCTATATATGACAAAATATTTAACAATTTTAATCATTAAATGACTGTGCCTCATTAGGTAACACCTTAATCACTCTTATGAACTCTGACACGTTTATATCGTATTCCATAGGATATGTATATCCTAGCACCTCACTAAGCTCCATTCCAATTTTTCTTATTAACTCCCCTGCTTTAAAGAGTTTTTTCCAAATATCATCATAATCTGTTCTCGAATATATAGATATAAATTCATCATATAAATCCTTTTTCAAAAGAAACTTAAACCATTTCCCGCATTTACCAGCATTAACTTGCCAATCATATTCTAAACCTATATGCCATGACAAAAGCTTTCTTATGTCATCCATAAATATTACATCATACATATACTTTACATAAGGTAATTCATCTCGCCAAATTCCTTTTGCAACATAAGTCTGTATCCACCATAAATTATTAATTACTGAGTCCCATTCCTTTTCAGTAGGTCTTTTTACAAAGTATATTGTATCGTTTGGCTCAGGTATTTTATCTGCAAGACTATCCTTATCAAGCAGTATTCTACTAAGTGAATCTTCTCCTGCCACTATATTTAATTTCTCTATGGCCTTAAAACATAGGTCTATTCTTAAACCGTCTTTGAATTGCATTAGAAATATATATGAACCATCGTCAAAATCATTTTGCTGTAGTATTACAAGATTACCAAACTGTTTAATCCAGTTTTGGTCAGTCTTATAGCTTATATCTTCAAGCTCTTTAATAAAAAAAAACTACATCGTAATCCTGCATTATATCTTTAGGAGCATTTATATTTAAACGTGACCCATTTAATATAACCGCTCTAACACTATCCTCATTACTGGCAAATTCAAGAATTTGTTTCAATACTTCTTCTTCACTTCTCAACTGGTAGTCCCTCCATAAAGCTCAATATAAACATATTATTATATATTTTTAATATAGCGATATTTTTTTAAAGCTTTTCCACCATTTAATTTTTTACGGGCTGTAATATCTTCCTTTATTGGTTTACGTAATACAATACCACTACCTCCTGATTATATAAATAATTTTCATCATATATTACTAAGTTAAACTATCCTTTAAACTTTAAAGCCTCTGAAACCGCCCATGCTTGATGTTCTAAAAATAAACCCTTAATACACTCCCCTGGTTCAATCCATAGTAACTGATGGTCTTCTTCAATTTTATTGCTTGTCTTACTTTCAAAATTCACGAAATAAAAGTATCCTACACCATGTAGGTATTTATTTGTTTTTAATATGTGGTACAAGGAAGCCTTCCCGATATATCTACCTATCTTAATTTCATATCCTGTCTCTTCAATAAATTCTCTTACAAGACATTCTATATGTGTTTCTTCATCCTCAATTCCTCCTCCGGGTAAAAAGTACCCTGTTGGTGTTTTTATCGTAGCAACTTTACCTTCATCATTAATAACTATCCCATATACACCAGCTCTATCAATGTAATTTACACCATTAAGCTTTTCACCGAATACTTTTTCATCATCATTAACAAAATTTTTAGGCATATTCATCCCTCCTATAAAAAAAACAAATTACATTATTTAATTTATATCTTCAATTCAAATCCTTTTATAATTATTATACCATTTATACCAATTAAGCTCTATATTTACATATAACTTATATTTAACTATATTCTTCAATCTACGATTTATGGAGTAAAAGATAAAAAAAGAAAGCCCCGTATTTAGCTGATTAGTGCTAAATACAGGGCTGTCCATCATCTATTTTTCCCCAACTTTATTATGAGTTTGGGGAACTTTATTATTATGGTACAAATCAAATTTTTATTTACTCATTGCCTCTTCCACTGCAACCGCAACTGCAACTGAAGCTCCTACCATAGGATTGTTACCCATTCCGATAAGACCCATCATTTCAACGTGAGCTGGAACTGATGAAGAACCTGCGAATTGTGCATCTGAATGCATTCTTCCCATAGTATCAGTCATTCCGTATGAAGCTGGACCTGCTCCCATATTGTCTGGGTGAAGAGTTCTTCCAGTACCACCACCGGATGCAACTGAGAAGTACTTCTTACCTTGCTCATAGCATTCTTTTTTATAAGTACCAGCAACTGGATGTTGGAATCTTGTTGGGTTTGTTGAGTTTCCTGTAATTGAAACATCTACTCCCTCAAAGTGCATTATTGCAACGCCTTCACGTACATCATCTGCTCCGTAACATCTAACTTTAGCTTTTTCTCCTGTAGAATAAGCTGTCTCTTTAACTATATCTAATTTACCAGTATAATAGTCAAATTTAGTTTGAACATATGTGAACCCATTGATTCTTGAAATTATAAAAGCTGCATCTTTTCCAAGACCGTTAAGGATTACTCTTAGTGGCTCTTTCCTTACTTTATTGGCAGCTCTTGCAAGACCAATTGCGCCTTCAGCAGCAGCAAAGGATTCATGTCCAGCTAAAAATGCAAAACATTTAGTTTCTTCCAAAAGAAGCATAGCTGCTAGGTTACCGTGACCTATTCCAACTTTTCTATCGTCAGCTACAGAACCTGGTATACAAAATGCTTGAAGACCTTCGCCTATATATATTGCTGTATCAGCCGCTTTAGTACAACCATTTTTAATTGCTATAGCTGCCCCTACTACATATGCCCAACAAGCATTTTCAAATGCTATAGGTTGGATTCCTTTTACTATACCAAAAACATCAATACCTTTTTCCACGCAAATTGATCTTGCTTCTTCTAGTGAATTTATTCCGTGCTTACTTAATACAGGTAATATTTGATCTATTCTTCTTTCATAACTTTCAAATAAAGCCATTTAATTATTCCTCCTTCTTTTATTATTTGTGTCTTGGGTCGATTACTGTTACAGCCTCATCAAATCTACCATAACTTCCAGTAGCTTTTTCCATAGCCTCATTAGCATCCATACCTGTTTTAATCATATCCATCATTTTCCCAAGTTGAACAAATTTATAACCTATTATTTCATTATTTGCATCTAGTGCAATATTAGTAACGTAACCTTCAGCCATTTCTAAATATCTTGGGCCCTTAGCTAGTGTTCCATACATTGTACCAACTTGACTTCTAAGACCCTTACCTAAATCTTCAAGGCCAGCACCTATAGGTAGTCCACCTTCTGAAAATGCAGTTTGAGTTCTTCCGTAAACAATTTGAAGGAATAGCTCTCTCATAGCTGTATTTATTGCATCACATACAAGATCTGTGTTTAATGCTTCCAAAATAGTTTTTCCTGGAAGTATTTCTGAAGCCATTGCAGCTGAGTGAGTCATGCCTGAGCATCCTATTACCTCAACTAACGCTTCTTGTATTATACCTTCTTTTACATTTAAAGTAAGTTTGCATGCACCTTGTTGAGGAGCACACCAGCCTATGCCGTGCGTTAAACCTGAGATATCTTTAATTTCTTTAGATTGTACCCATTTTCCTTCTTCTGGAATTGGTGCAGATCCATGATTAGGTCCTTTTGCAACACACATCATTTCTGAAACTTCTGTTGAATAAATCATAATATTATCTCCTTCCCTATGTAGATGTAATTTAATATGTATTAACACCCATTGGAACTAAATCGTCCCACTGGGACAATAACCTAGGTATGCTACCTTACCATTTTAACAAAAAAACTCTAATTTAACAATAGTATTAATCTATAACATAATAATATCGCTGAATTGTTTAATAAATAAGCCAATCCAGCGATATATTTTGAGCCTTTGAAGTAGGTTTTCTATTTTTATTTCTTACGAAGATATTTTCTTATATCAACAGCAACTGCTGATACTATAATTAGTCCTTTTATTATTTGTTGCCAATATGGGTTAACCCCTATAAATGTTAAGCCATAATTGATTACGCTAAATATAAATACCCCTACTACAATTCCTGGAACAGTACCAACTCCTCCAGATACAGACCATCCACCTACAACGCAGGCAGCAATTGCATCCAGTTCATAACCATTTCCATAATTATTTGTTGCTCCACCAGTTCTTGCAGCTTCAAGAACTCCAGCTAATCCATAAAGAAGTCCTGCTATAACATATATTATTAATAGTGATCTTCGTACATTAATTCCCGAAACAGTTGCAGCTTCTCTGTTTCCGCCTATGGCATATACATCTTTACCAAGCTTTGTTTTATTTAAAACAATATAGATTATCACAGTAACAACTGCTGCTATAATTATTACATATGGAATGTTAAAAAATGATCCTGTTCCAAGTTTAGTAAAATCAGCCCTTAGACCACCAATAGGTTGTGATTTATTTGGAGCCATATCAAAATATATAGAATTGGCTCCATAAACGATAACCATTGTACCAAGTGTTGCTATAAATGGTGGTACATCAAATTTTGATACTATGAAACCATTTAAAAGTCCAACTACACCACCAGCTAAAATACCTGCTATTATAGGAATCATTATGTTTAAGTGACCTAAATTGGGATAAAACTTACTTGAATATTCAGCAGCTTGAATCATTGAAGCTGATATAACTGCGGCAAGTCCTACTACACGTCCAGCAGAAAGATCGGCTCCTGCTGTTAAAATTGCAAAACAAGCTCCCAGTGCTATAATTATTCTTGTTGAGCTTTGAACCAAAACATCACGAAAAGTTCCCAGTGAAATAAATCTTGGATCCTTTATAGCAATACCTATTATCAGTACTACCAGTACCACATATATAGCATATTGCTTTAAAAATGCTTGTATATCTTTACTGCCGAATTTTTTCTTTTCCATTTCCATTTAACTTTCCCCCTCACTATTCCATATACTTGCTAGCAAGTACCATTACAGCTTCCTCTGTAGCTGTTTTACCATCGATAATACCTGAAAGATGACCCTCACACATTACCATTACTCTATCAGACATACCTAAAAGCTCAGGCATTTCTGAAGATATCATTATAATACTTTTACCCTGCTTTGCTAGTTCAGTAATAATTGTATAAATCTCGAATTTTGCACCTACGTCAATACCACGTGTGGGTTCATCAAGAATTAATATGTCTGGCTCTGTAAGAAGCCATCTGGCTAATAACACCTTTTGCTGATTACCACCAGATAAATTTTGTATAAGTTGTTTAAATGAAGGTGTTTTGATGTTTAGCTGCTTTATGCTCTTAATGGAATCTTCTTTTCGCAATTTATCATTTAAAATCCCTATTTTATTTAGATATTTTGACTGGTTTGCTATTACTGTATTCTCCATAACTGATAAAACTGGAAATATACCAGTAGCTCTTCGTTCCTCTGTAATTAATGCCATACCTTGTTTTTTTGCATCAATTGCTGACTTAATACTAACTTCCACATTGTTTATAAAAGTCTTTCCTGACTCCAAAGTTCTAAGTCCAAAAACTGCTTCCATTAGCTCTGTTCTTTGAGCTCCTACAAGACCACCTATGCCAAGTATTTCTCCCTTTCTTAGATTAAAAGAAACATTCTTAAAGGACCTTGGAAATGCTGAAGTGAATCCCTCAACTCTTAAAACTTCCTCTCCTGGTACATTTGTTCTCTCAGGAAATCTATTAGTCAAATCACGACCTACCATCTTTTTAATTATCATATCAGTTGTAAGTTCTGCGGCATCCCAAGTGCCTATCATAGTACCATCTCTCATTATAGATACTTCATCGGATATTTTCAAAATTTCTTCCATCTTGTGGGATATATAAATTATTGCAACGCCTTTTTTTTGTAAGTCGCGGATTATCCTAAATAAATGTTCAACTTCAGTTTCAGAAAGAGATGATGTAGGCTCATCCATAATAATTACTTTTGCATCGTAGGAAACTGCCTTTGCTATCTCCATCTGTTGTACCGTAGACACAGATAAATTTCCCACTATTGTATTAGGATTAACATCAAGTCCAAGACTTTTAAAAAGTTCCTGTGTATCCTTGTACATTTTTTTCTCATCAACTAATTTAAAAGGCCCAATACCATGCATTGGTAAACGCCCAAGCCACATATTTTCCATTACATTACGAAATTTAACCGGGTGAATCTCTTGATGTATCATTGCTATTCCAAGGTTTAGAGCTTCTTTTGAGCTATTTGTTATTACCCTTTGTCCATTTAAGAGTATTTCTCCTGAGTCCTGTGTGTATATACCGAAAAGGCATTTCATAAGCGTAGATTTACCCGCACCATTTTCGCCCATTAGTGCATGAACCTTACCAGCTCTCACTTTAAGAGTTACATCATCTAATGCTTTTACACCAGGAAACGCTTTGGATATATTATTTAACTCCAGCAAATAATTATCTTCCTTCATTCTAATGCCTCCTGTATACCGTAATAATAAATTATATCTTAATAATAAATTATATCTTAATAATAAATTGTATCTTAATAATAAATAAATTTTATAATTTCATTAATAAACCAAAGTACAATAGAAATCTATTGTACTCTAGTTGATTTTGGAACATTTTTTATATTATAAATATAAAGCTTATTTAGCATCACCCATATTGTCTTTAGTTATTGATTTGTAATCTATCCATACATATTTATTATCTGTAAGAGTGTAACCAACATTTTCAGTAGTTGGAACTTTTCCTTCAGCTAGTAATTGTGAAATCTTAAAAGTAGCAATTCCTTGATTTTTAGCATCATTAAGTACTGTTCCAAGTAAAGTTCCATCAGCTAGTGCTGCAAGTCCTGGAGCTGTAGCATCAACGCCAACAACAGGCATGTATTTACCATCTTTAAAGTATCCTTTAGCTTGCAAAGCTGATATAGCACCAAGTGCCATGTCATCGTTATTAGCAAGTACTGCTTCGATTTTATCGCCATTAGCAGCTAAAATTGATTGTAATTTATCTTGTGCTTTAACACGATCCCACATACCAGTATCACTAGCAATAACATTAACTTTTATTCCTTCTTTTACTATTTCATCAATAGAGGATTTAGTTCTAGCAATAGCATCAGGATGTCCTGGTTCACCAGTAAGCATAACGTAATCCATAACTCCATCTTTGTTCTTGTCTGCTTCTGGATGAGCTTTCCAGTATTCAGCTAATATCTTACCTTGCATTATTCCTGACTGTTCAGGTTTTGCTCCTACATAATAAAGTTTATCCCAAAGGTTCATATCAGTAGTTGAAGGCATACGATTAAAGAATACCACTGGAATATTTGCATTCTTAGCTTTAGTTGCAATAGCACCTGCAGCTGCAGAATCAACTGGATTAATTTCTAATGCATTTACTTTTTTCGTAATAAATAAATCAATTTTATCATTTTGAGTTGCGGATGAGTTTTGAGAATCAACAATATCCACACTTGATTTAGCTGCAGTTGCTGCATCAGATATTGCGTTACGAACTCCTGTCATGAATGTATCATCAAATTTATAAATTGTGCATCCTATAGATACCTTTGCAGCCGTAGTAGCTGTAGTTGCCGCAGGATCAGTAGTTGTAGTTGCTGGTTTACTTGAGCACCCAGCTAATATTGATGCAGCCATTGCTGATACTAGAATCATTGTAATTGCTTTTTTCATGAATTTTCCCCCTCAGATTTTATTGTAAACGTTAACTTGTATTAATATTACCATGGATTTTCTTTAATATTAATACAAAATCCTACTATGATATATTAAAATCCTACGGTGTTTTTCAATTTAATGGTTATTCCATAACTATTTATATGCCTGCTCTGCTACATCTATATTATCCTTAATTATAGTTATATAAGGAATTCGTAGATATTTGTCATTAGTTATCTTCCAAGAAGTACCATTAATAATATTCTTACCCTTTGCAGCATTGGTAACTAAATCGATTATTGCTTTAGCCTGGCTACTAGCATCATTTAATACTGTCCCCATCATTGTACCTTCTTTTATCTTCTTAACAGCATCTGGTATGGCATCTATTCCAACTACAGGGATAAATTTTTCTTCTGACAGATATCCTGCTTTTTCTAGTGAATCTAATGCTCCCAGTGCCATATCATCGTTATTAGATATTACAAATTCTATCCTATCATGGAACTCCGATATCCATCCGTCCATTTTATCCTTAGCTTTTGTTGCATCCCACATGGCAGAAAACTGTGCTAGTTCTTCTACAGAAATACCTGCTTTTTTAATTTCATCTAGTACATATTTGCTACGCGCCTCTGCATCAGGGTGTCCTGGCTCACCCTTAAGTAATACGTATGATAGTTTGCCATCTTGATTTTTATCCCATTTACTCTTATTTCCATTCCAAAGGTCAACAATCATTTTCCCTTGTAAAATTCCAGATTCCTTTGAATCTGTACCTACGAACCAGGCTTTATCATAACTGTTTAATGCTGCTGCATCTGGCTCCTTATTAAAAAATACAACTGGTAAATTGGCGGCTTTTGCTTTACTAATTACAGCTTTTGCAGCTTTTGGATCCACTAAATTTATGGCAAGAGCCCTGGCTCCCTTTGAAACCATTTGATCCACTTGTTGTAACTGTATATTTTGATCATTTTGGGAATCGTTCATATTCAATGCTATTCTTCCATATGCATCATTTTCCATGGAATTACGTATATATGACATAAATTCATCATCATACTTATAAATGGCTGCTCCTACCTTTGGAATACCACCTTTATATCCTGTGTTTGAATAATTATCACTGTTTGCGCATCCTTTAAAACCAGCTATTAGAATAAGCAACATGGATAAAAATATTATGATTTTTTTCATATTGTTCATTAAATCATCTCCCTATATATTTCTCATATTTTTATTGAGTAAAAGGGAATAATATCTTTTGATTTTCAGGTTTATACATGTTAACCCTATCTATTACAACTACTCCAGTATCGATATAGCTTGGAATTTTCTTATGTTGTAAATTTAGAACTGCATTTTTAACCGCTAAATATCCCATTCCAAAAGGACTCTGGGTAACAGTAGCTTGTATTACACCACTTTCTAAAAATTCTATCTGCTGCGGTGTATTGTCAAAGGTTATCACATTTACTTTTCCTGCAAGACCCATTTCATCAATGGCCTCTGCCACCCCTATAGAGCTTATATAATTTAATGCTATTATTGTGTTAACTTTATCATCACCTAACACAAGTTTTTTTGTAAGCACTGAGGCACTCTCTGAGTCTGCTGCCACGTAATCCTTATATACAACTTTTAATATAGAATTTTTTAAAATTATAGGCCACAGACCCACTTCTCTATCTTTATTATTACTTGCTCCTTCAACAAAATTAATAATAGCAATTCTCGAACCTACACCACATAGTGTAACAAGCTTTTCACCTGCCATCTTTCCAGCCTTAATATTGTCAGTAGTTATATAACTGCTAATTTTATTAGTATTTAATTTACTGTCTATTACCAGTACCGGTATCTTTTCACTTATAGCTTTTTCAGTTACATCTACCAGTTTGTTATAATCACTTGGCGCCAGTATAAGTGTGTCAACCTTTCTTTCAATAGCCGCATTCACAAGAGCTATTTGTCCATCTATATCATTTTCATCTTTTGGAGAACTAAAATCTACCTTTACATTAAATTCTTTAGCTGCAACCTCAGCACCCATTCTAACATTTTTAAAGTAGTCTCCACGCTGTGTTTTAAATATTAATGATATGTTTTTAGGTTCATCCTCTCCCTTTGTATTTAAATCTATAATTCCAAATAAAAAGGGTGATAAAACAAGTATAATAAACAAAAAAATTAATAAGACATTCTTTCTAGACATATGCAACACCTCAGCTCTATTCTTTTGTAAGAGGCAGCCAAATTTTAATTGTAGTTCCCTCTTCAATTTCACTTTGTATTTCAAGACCGAATTCAGTGCCGTAGGTTAGTTGAATTCTCTCATGTACATTTTTCACCCCAACTCCGGACCCAGCATTATCTTTTTCTTTATACGCAAGTAGGTGCTTTAATTTTTCTGGTTCAATTCCAAGTCCATCGTCACTTATTTCATACAATAATTTACCATTACTAATACAAGCTGATATTTTTATGTATCCTTTGTCTACCATATATTCGATGCCATGGTAAATTGAATTTTCTATGAGTGGCTGCAATATTAACTTTAAGGTCTTGTACTCTAAAACTTCCTTTTCCACCATAATCTCAAATTCAAATTTGTTCTTATATCTGATCTTTTGTATTATTAAGTAATTTTTTGCATGCTCCATTTCTTCCTGGACTGTAATAATATTTTTACCCCTACTTATACTTATTCTAAATAACCTAGCAAGAGCTGTTACCATTGTAATTACACCCTCATTTTTCTCATTTTCCGCCATCCAAACTATTGAGTCTAAGGTATTGTATAGAAAATGCGGATTAATTTGAGCTTGGAGCGCATTTAATTCACTTTTTCTTTTTGCCTCTTGCTCTATTACTATTTGTGCCATAAGATACCTAACCTTAGAAATCATAAGATTAAAGGCTGTAGACAATCTCTCCACCTCATCTTCACCTTTAACGTCAATATATATATTAAAGTCTCCTGCCTCTACCATCTTCATTGACTCTTCTAACTGCTTTATGGGATGCGATATTTTAGCTGAAATAAATCCAAATATAAGCATAATCAAAATAATAGAAACAAACAGAATCCATCCTATAAAGTTAGTACTAGTTTGTTTGAAATCTAGTATTTCTGACATATATGCAACTGCTACAACCTTCCAGTTAGTATAATTTACTGTTTTTATTGTGATAAGCTGCTTTCCTTCATCAGTATTTTCTATATAACTGCCTAAGTAATCCTCACGATTTTCAGACTTTAAACCTATGTTTATGAGCTGTTGTTCTGGGTGATATATTATATTGTTATCAGAATCAACTATATACATATAACCTCTTTTCCCTATAGATATACTTTGGCAAAGCTGACCTATGGTACTGTAATTCATATCAACTAACAGCACTCCACGTACTCTTTCATTACCTTTATAAAAGTATATAACTCTACTTAATGAAACAACCCAATCATGTTTCCCACTAAAAAGGTTTTGAACATGAGGCAGCGAAAATTTTAGGTTATCCGATTTATTTAGTGCTGATTTAAACCAATCTTGGTCAATTACATTAACATTATCTTTTAATACGGAAGTAGACGATTCAATTATAAGTTCGCCCTTATCTGAGAATACAGCTAGACTTGCAATATCACCTCTAATATTTTGTATTATATTCATTTGATCTTTTAACTTACTATTTGGAATATGTTGATTTAGATAAATATTTTTATCTAATAGATTAGATACTTCCTTAGTACTCTTTAAATAGTATTCAATATTTGAATTAACCTGATTAACTAATTGTTTTGTACTCAAAGTAGCATTAGCTTCTAAGGAAATCGAAAACTTATTATAGATTATAATTCCAACAAAAAGCATAGCCAAAACTGTAATAAGAGTAAATGATATAGTAATAATAAATTGTATTCCTCGTACTTTAAAGGACGTAACTGCTATGTTATAATGTTTCTTTAAAAATCCTCCAATCTTGTTTTTCAAAATTTCATCTCCTCTAATTCACCTTTTTTAATGTAATCTCACTAATGTCATTTCCTCTCAGGTATGAAGAATGTTTAATTATTTCTATACTCAGATGGTGACATCCCAAAATGTTTTTTAAAGCAGTAACTGAAATAATTCGGTTCTGAATATCCAACTTTATATGCAATTTCAAAAGATTTCATTTTAGTAGTTTTAATTAAATCCTTTGAAGCGTCCATTCTAATCTGAGTTAAATAATTTATAAAAGTCATTTTTGTTTCTTTTTTAAAAATAAAGCTAAAATAAGTTGGGCTTATAAATAAATAACTACAAAGACTATTAACAGTTATGGTACTATCACTGTAATGTTTATTTACGTATGCCTTTGTCTTTTCAACTAAAAGTGTGCAATTGTCTTGCCTATCTTTTGTAATGTAGTTCATTATTTTTATAGATATATATTTAAACCAATTCTTAACCTGATTTAAATCATTAAATTCATATAGTTCCACAAATAAATTATAATTCTCACCAAAAATATAATTTAAGTCTACATTTATACCTTCTGCTGTTTTAATTATAGTTGTGAGTATTTCTAATAAATATATCTGAAAATGCTTAAAGGGTGCATTTACTTCTAAAAGTTTATAAAACAAGGTGTCTATGTTTTTAATAATCTCACTCTCTGTTCCTACCTTTATAGAACTACTAAGGTCATGCTGCATAATTTCATCAAAAACTATTTTTTTACTGCTGCTAGGCTCAATATCTTCTATCCAAATAATCCGATTATTTCCCATGATAAATCTATAATCTAAGGCAAGAACAGCATTCTGATAAGAATCATTTATATGTGAAACATCACTTATAATTGTTCCAAGACCAATAGTAATAGTGAATTTCAAGTATTTTTCAATATTCTGTCTTATTTCTTCAAGGGTGGAATTAATACTGTTAAAAATAAAACCTCTATCCTCTTCCAAGTGTGGACTAATTAATACAATAAGATCATTATGTATAAAAACTAGTCCCTGCTTATCTTCGCAAAGGATCTCTTCAATTATATTAATAGCTGCAAATTTCAGCAAATCTACTTCATTGCTATTATCATTTTTTTTATCTTTATATTTAAGTTTACCATCAATGTTTATAGCCGCTACCACAAATCGATTCCCATTTAAATTAATATTATAATTTATACATTTTTCTTCAATTTCAGCTTTAGCTACTTTACTTGTAATTAGATAAGTAAGAAATTTTTCTTTTAAAATGGGCAAGCTCTTCACATAATATTCTTCAAGTGCTTCCATATCCTTTTTCCGTAGCATTTCTTCATCAATTTGTGCTTTGACCCTGGAAAGTACTTCAATGAAGTCTTTTGAAGAAACTGGTTTTAGAGCATACTCCACAACATTTAGGTTTACAGCCTTTTGTGCATATTCAAATTTATCAAAACCCGTCAATATTATTATTTTGATAGTTGGGAATCGTTTTCTTAATTCCTGGGAAAGTTGAAGTCCATCCATAAATGGCATTTTAATATCAGTTACAATTACATCTGGAGTAAATTTTTCTGCCATTTCCAAGGCTTCTCTACCATTTTCAGCTTCTCCTACTAGGTCAAAGCCATATTGCTCCCACTTTATTTTCTCTATTATGCCTTTTCTCACTTCTTCTTCATCATCCACTAAAATTAATTTATACATACTTCCCTCCTATGGCATCATCTATATTAATTTTCCATTAATCTCTTACTAATTTTCGTCTCAATTATACCATATTATTACTATATTGATAATGCTATATAAGGTAAATTTCAAATATACCAGTATAAACATAATGAACCTCAACAATTGTTAAGGTTCATTATGTTTATATATGTTATATAAAATAGATTGAATATCCCTAATTTTAATGGTAATATATACAAATAACACTCGGATTTTTCATGAGATATATTGCTTTATATATGTAAATATTAAATAATTTATAGAGGTGGCAAATGAACGAAAAAAGCATATCAAAATTGCATTGTTTTATTATTATAGCAGTGAGCATTCTTCTAATTTCTTCTTGCATTATAATTAAAATATCATTGGCATATGGATTTCTAAGTAGTATTATTTTTACCTCCACCATACTTATAAAATATAAATACACCCTAAAAGATATAATGATTTTATTATTATCAGGACTAAAAGAAGCCTGGACTCTTTATGTGCTAATTCTACTTATTGGTGCCGCAGCCTCCATATGGCTAGCATCTGGTGTTGTCCCTTCTCTAATGTACTATGGGTTTGAATATATGAAAGGTATGAATTTTCTTTTTGCTGCCTTTATAATAGTTTCAATAATATCCATATTTATGGGTAGTGCAATTGGAACAGTGTGCACTATAGGCATTGCACTACTTGGTGTTGGCAAAGGCTTTGGTGTTCCCACTCCATTACTTCTTGGAGTAATAATATCTGGTGCTTTTATTGCAGACAAAATATCACCTCTGTCTGGTTTAATTAATCTTACGCTTACAGTAACAAAAAAAAGTTATAAACAAGTTGTAGCTGCAATGCTTCCAACTTTTATACCCTTATTTGTCATTACCGCAGCAATATATTACTTAATAGGTAGAAATTTCACCACCAGCACTGGCGCCCAAAGTCTTGTATATTACCAAAATGCTATATTAGCTGGCTTTAAAATATCACCTTTTATTGCATTTCTTCCTACTATAATCCTTATAATGTCTCTTTGTGGTGCTAAAACAATACCCACAATGCTGGTAGGTCTTTTTGCAGGTTGCCTAGTTAGTGTTTTCTCTCAGCATATATCATTTTATTCACTTATAAAATCACTTTTCTTTGGCTACCACGGTTCTACTGCCTCAACTGAGCTTAATAAAATACTTATAAGTGGTGGTATTAAATCTATGATAGAAGTGGTTCTTATAGTTATGGGTGCCGTTAGTCTAACAAGCCTATTTGAGAAAACTGGTATGATAGCTCCTTTAATTGATAAACTAACCATTGGTATTAAAAACAAGAGGCAGCTTATATTAAAAACAGCTCTAATTAGTAGTTTCCTAACCATAATAACCTGCGATCAGACAGTTGGAATATTGCTTCCTGGAAGACTTCTGCAGGATAAATATAATAAACTTGGTGTTGATACTTCAATCCTTGCAAGGACTATTTCAGATACAGGTACCATAATTGCGCCTTTAATGGTTTGGAATATTAATGCTCTTATACTTAAATCTCTTACAGGGGTTTCTGCTACTTCCTATGCTCCCTTTGCAGTACTATGCTATCTATCCCCTATTATTACTATAATTGCTTCATACAGCCTTAAAGAAAAGCAGAAATCAATGATAGAAACTCTCTAATTCACTATCACTATTTTGCCACTCTCTGCAATTTCGTATAGTATATTATTAACTCTCAAATTAATGGAGCAATCACATTGAACAGTTATTTCTGTTTTATCCATTTTAATATCTACCTGAATATGAGCACCTTTATATAAAAATTCAAATTTAAGCTCCTTCCACTTTTCAGGAAGCTTTGGTGTAAGAGAAATATAATCTTCTTTTATTCTAAGGCCTGCAAAGCCATACACTATTGCCATCCAGGTTCCGCCCATGTTAGCAGTATGGACACCATCCTTAGTATTTCCATGGGTATCATCTAAATCTAATCTTGCTGTTTGTATAAAATATTCATATGCTTTTTGGGGGTATCCTATCTTGGATGCCATAATGCTGTAGGCCGCGCAAGATAAGGATGAATCATGTGTTGTTATTTTTTCATAGTAATCATAAGAATTTTTAATAGTCATAGGATCTGATTCATCTTCCACAAGAAAATGTGCAAGTACCGTATCTGCCTGTTTTAATACTTGATATCTATAGATAGTTAGTGGATGAAAATTAAGTAATAGTGGGTATTTCTCTTTGGGTGTATTTTCAAAATCCCACACTGCTTTAGATAAAAAAGTATCATCCTGGGCGTTAATTTTAAGCTCTTCATTATAGGGCAAACACATATTTTTATAGGCGCCTGCAAACTCTTCTATTTCCTCCCCTTTTAAACTTATTTTCTCACATAAGCTGCTTAACATGTTCGAATCCTTCTCTAAGAGATCATAATACAATTTTGATGCCCACCTTAAATTATATTTTGCCATGACATTTGTATAATAATTATTATTTACAATGGCAGTATACTCATCCGGTCCTGTTACTGTATCAATCTTAAATTGCCCCTTGTGAAAATGTCCTAACTCTATCCATATTCTTGCAGTTTCAAAAACAACTTCTGCTCCACATTCTTTTATAAAATCTATATCCCCAGTTGCTAAATAATATTGTATATAAGAATAAGCTATATCCGCGTTGATATGGTATTGAGCAGTTCCAGCTGGGAAATAAGCTGAGCACTCCTCACCTACTATAGTTCTCCAAGGATATGCTGCTCCTTTTTTGTGACCTAACTCTTTTGCTCTTTTCCTTGCATTATCTAAAATGCTGTAGCGATATCTTAAGAGTCCCTTTGCTAGCTCTGGCTGGCACAAAGTGAAAAATGGAAGAATATAAATTTCAGTATCCCAAAAATAATGACCCTCGTAGCCTTCACCACTTAATCCCTTTGCTGATATGTTGCTTTTTGCATCCTTCCCCACTGCTTGAAGAAGTTGAAATAGATTATATCTGAGGCCTAACTTAAGTTTTTCATCCCCTTCAATATTGATGTCTGCCAGGTTCCAAAATCCCTTTAAATACTCTCTTTGATCATTTAATAATTGTCCAAAGGGTTCTGTGCTTAGGTTTTCTACTCTATCTATTCCTTCAGTTACTGGATTATTGTAACGCCTCGAATCCGTGTATACATTATATTTTGTAAAGTTTATAATTTCTTTCCCAGGCTTTGTTTTAAAAATAGTCTTTGCCACTTTTCCTAGCTTTACAAGTGAAACTTCACAGTTAACATTACAGCTATGCTTTGTTGTAACAGCTACAAGTTTCTTAGAATTTTGGGTCTCGGACACCACCTGCATAATGTCACTTTCTACCATCATAGATACTACAGATAAAATATTAGCGTGTCCTGTAGCTAAACGAGGGTCGTTTTCATCTGTAAAGTTTGTTACATCCCCATCAATTCCGGATTCTATAATAATTTCTTCATTAAAATTGATTTTTTCTATTTGGTAATTAATAGCAAATAATTCCAAGTGTTTTAATGAAGCCAGTCTTGTTATCTTTATTTTAAGTTCAAATCCTCCCGGTGAAACCCACCATATTTCTCTAACATAACACCCGGTTTCCATATCTAGGTACCTATCTAGGCTCTTTACAGTACCCTCAAACAGAGAAAATTTCTCTCCATTAATTAGTATATTAATATTTTGTGCATCTGTAATATTCACAATTTTTTGCATTGTTTCTGGAAAAGCATAGGCTTTTTCCCCATATCGTATAGGAGTTTCCTCATAAAACGCATTTATGTAGGTTCCTCTAATTGTTCCGTAATTCTCAGGATATTTCTCTTCGAAGTTTCCTCTAATCCCTATATATCCATTTGAAACATTAAAAATACTTTCATTTTTTAAAAGATCCTCTTTACTTAAACTATTATCGCTAATAATCCATCCATCTTTCATAACGTCCACTCTCCCTTTGAGTTACACACAATATACTTATAACTCTTAATTATTTAACGGCTCCAGCCATAACACCTTTGATAATATATTTCTGTGAAAATAGATAAAAAATAATTATTGGTATAATGGTAAGAACAAGTCCTGCCATTGCCAAATTCCATTGTATTGTAAATTCGCCGAAAAAATAGAAGGTTGAAAGAGGAATTGTTCGAAGTCCTGGACTTCTAAGTACTAAGGATGGTAGTAAATAATCATTCCATATCCATATTACATTTAAAATAGCTACTGTCACTGTAATAGGCTTTAGGTTGGGAAATACTATTGTCCAAAATACCTGGAACTTGTTGCATCCATCTATCATTGCTGCTTCTTCCAGTGATTTTGGAAAACTCTTAATAAAGCCATGATATAGGAATATTGATAAACTGGAACCAAACCCAATGTACATAAATATCAGCCCATAAAAACTGTCTATCATGGTGAAATTAATAGCTTTAATTTCCCAGCCGCTCATGTACTGCATTAATGGAATCATAACTGACTGAAAAGGAACAAGCATGGTTACTACAAAGGTGTATAGTACAAAATCCGAAAGCTTTGAATTACTTCTAACCAATGCCCATGATGCCATAGATGAAAAAATTATTATTAAACCAATACTTGTAATGGTTACAAATAATGAATTTGCCATTGCACTTAAAAATTTCATTTTTTCAATAGCTGTTATATAAAAAGAGAAATCTAATGATTCTGGAAGTCCCATAGTGTCCGTAAATATCTGTGCTCTACTTTTAAAGGAATTTACTACCATAATATACATAGGTAATAATGTTAATGCCGCTGTTATAAAGCCTAATATAACAAATATTGTGGATGATTTAAATTTTGCTTTCATTACATATCCACCTCTCTTTTCTTAGTAGTATATATTTGTATAACAGTAATTATCATTATCACCAAGAAAAAGATAATAGACTTTGCCTGTGCCTGTGCATACTTGTTATAACTAAAGGCAGTAGAAAAAATATTCATAGTAACAAGCTGGGTTGATCCAAAGGGTCCACCATTTGTTAATGATAGATTAGTATCATATTGCTTAAAGGATGTAGATAAAGTTACAAATAAACTTACTGTAAAAGCAGGAGCTATTAGTGGAAGAGTTATTTTTTTTAATTTAGTCCAGTTATTTGCTCCATCTATACTAGCTGCTTCCATAACGTCCTCTGATATGCTCTCTATAGAAGCTATATATATTACCATTACATACCCTGCCATTTGCCATACTCCTACAATAACTAGTGCCCAAAATGCTGCGGTAGGTTCATCTAGCCAATTAAAGAATATCTTTTCTGTATGTGTAATTACACCTAATTGTTCAAAAAACTTTGTAAATATAAATTTCCATATAAACCCTAGAATAAGTCCCCCAATTAAGTTAGGTAAAAAGTATACTCCTCTAAAAAAATTCTTGTGTTTGATTTTCGAAGTTACTAGGAGTGCTAGAGAAAGCCCTACAATATTAACAAGAATAATCATAACAAAAGTGTATTTTGTTGTAAGAATAAATGATGCCATAAATTTTCCATCACCAAAAGCTGCGGCATAATTGTCAAATCCTACAAATGTAGACCCTTTAAAAGCAAACCCATTCCAATTTGTAAATGAGTATACTATTCCCATAACAAAGGGAATAATAACCACGTTTATAAATATAAACAACGAAGGAATAACAAACAAAGCTGTAGTAATTTTGCTTTTGAGTTTTTTATCCATACTTAAGCCCTCCAAACTTATTTTATATTATTAGACCAAAAGCCTCTTAAAGAGGCTTTTAATTTAATAATATAGATTACTATTTTGCTGCATTAACCCAAACAGTGTTTATTTCATCTAGTAGCTGCTCTGCATTTATTCTACCAGCATAGAATTTTTCCATTGCACTTGAACAATCCTTATCCACACCTGCTGGAAATAAATTGAATGTCCATGGGATAGTCTTTCCTTTTTCTGAGTATGTTGCAATTTCCTTAGATAAAACATCTAATTTACTAGTGTCAAAGCCATCATAGGCTGGAATTACCTTGAATTTTTCAGTTACAAATGATTGTCCAACTGGATCTGTAAATAACCAATCAAGGAACGCAATTGCTCCTGCTTGTTGTTCTTTGGATGCAGCTTTATTTACTCTAAAGAAATTTGAGTTTCCTACTGATAAGGACTCATTACCATTTATAGGCATTGGTATCATACCATATTCAAATTTAACTTTATATTCGTCAATTATTCCTTGTGCCCAGTTTCCTTGATGAATAATTGCAAAATACCCTTGTGCAAATCCTGCAACTTGATCATCATAACTATCTTTCGCAAGATTTGTATATGGTTTTAATGCTTCTAAATCTTTTGCGTATTTCATAACTTCTGGAATGTCTTTTAGTTTTAATTCTCCACTTATAACTTTAGGGATAACCTCTTTGTAATTGCTCATTGTTGCAAATGGCCAGTTAAATGGGTGCATAAATTGGAAGTAAGTTTCTTTTGCAAAAGCTATTGGGCTTTTTACACCTTTAACTTTAGCAAGTTTCTGGCTTGCCTGGACTAGATCATCCATTGTCTTGATAGTAGCTGCATCTATTCCAGCTTCCTTGAACATAGTTTTATTATATATTAATCCAAAGCCTTCAATTGCCATTGGTAGACCGTATAGCTTGCCATCTTTCATTGCGTCATCAGCTTGCCCTTTAGATATTTTTGCAGCTGCTTTTGAAGAATCTAGCGGGGCCATAAAATTAAAGAATTTATCAAACTCGCTACCACTCCCACAAGTAAAAAGTGTAGGTGCTTTTTCTGGACTCGATGCAAACTGTGATTGTAGGGTGGTTACTAAATTATCTCCAGCCGATCCTAAAATTTGAACCTCAACATTACTTTGAGAGCTATTAAATGCCTTTGCTGCATCTTCAAGCTGGGTTTGAATTTCAACCTTGTTTTGAATTACTGTAATAACTGCTTTTTCCTTGGAAACGGCATCAGTTGTTTTTGTACCCCCAGCTTTTGAGGCACATCCAGTCATAGTTGATAATGCGAGTATAATAGCTAAAATAGTACTCATGGATTTTTTCATGCTAATTCCCCCTATTTTTTATTTGTTTATGACTTCAAAATACAATGAAGACCTTTACACTTATAGTTTACCATAATCAAAATATTCAAAGTATATTGACATTGTATCTGAATAATTGTATGCTTTTTATACAATATTAATATATTTTGCACTTTATTATGGTTATTTTTTGGGAGGTGATAGTTCTTTGGATAATATTTATAAAAAACTTGAATATACCATGGCTAGGAATAGATACATTTCTTATGTTCATCCCCCCTACGCACTGGAGTGTGAGATGGTACAAGCTATTCAAAATATGGATAACGTGAAAAGTATCCATATTTTAAAACAAATCAACTCCCTAGAACGAGCCGAACTTTCTAAAATGCCCCTTAACTCTCTTAAGTATTCACTTATAGCCTCCTGTACACTTTTTACACGAGCTATAATTGAAGTAGGCTTAGATACTGAGACCTCCTTTATGTTAAGCGATTATTATATTAACCTTATTGACGAAACTACTATTCTATCTGAGGTTGAAGATTTAGAATATACAATGTTAAATGATTTTATTATGGTTTTGAAAAAATACAAAGGAAATATTTATAACCCACTTATTAATCGTGTAATTACCTATATAAATAAAAATATAGAAAATAATTTATCCCTAGCAGAAATCTCTTCTTTTGTAAATGTGCACCCAAATTACCTGTGTGCTGCTTTTAAAAAGCAAGTGGGCAAAACCTTACTGGAATATATTAATGATCAGCGGATTATTGCCATCAAGCTTTACATGAATCATGCAAATTCAAGTATAAATGAAACAAGCTACGCTTTTAATTTTAGCCATGTAACCTATTTTTCTCGTTTTTTTAAGAAACAAACTGGATTAACACCTAGTGACTATAAAAAAGAGTGTTCAAGTACAAATTCCTTAGTTGAGGATTAGTAAACTTTTTGCAATTTTTTCATCATTTTTAAATTATCTTTACATAAATTGTTGCATTTTGTATGTTTTTCGTGTTAAAATTAGTCTGTAAATTGCAACAATTCTGGATACGTTTACATAGAAGTAATAATTATATTGCATTTATATATATGTTATAACAATAAATCTTCTATGATGAATAAGTATCCAACACATTTAAGGGGGACTCATAATGAATACTACTGTTCACGATCAACATCCATCATTCAAAGGATATCCTATGGGATTCTGGTTCGTTTCTTTGCTACAAATTTTTGAAAGATTCAGTTACTATGGTATGAGAGGACTTTTAATACTATTTCTTGCATCATCAGCAATTAAAGGTGGACTAGGACTTGACACAGCAAGCGCATCTGTAATATATGCAAATTTCACTATGTTTGCTTATTTTTCTCCATTACTTGGAGGTTACATAGCAGACAATCTGTGGGGCAAAAGAAAAACCTTCTTTATCGGATCAATATTTATAGCCGGTGGAATGTTCGTTCTCTTTGCTGCACACGGAAAAGCGATGGTTATGTTGTCACTTGGACTTATGATTATTGGTAATGGATTTTGGAAACCGAATATTACATCTATAGTAGGAGATTTCTACGGAAATAATGACCCTAGAAAAGACGGTGCTTATTCAATTTTTTACACATTTATCAATATAGGTGCTTTTTTCGCACCACTTATATGTGGAACCCTTGCAGAAAAAACTTTTGCAGTTACAAATGGAACAGAAATAATAAGTTATGGTTATAAATATGGTTTCCTTGCCGCAGGTATAGGTATGCTCATAGGCACTATTCTTTATATCTTATTTGCAAATAAACTTCTTGGGGAAGTTGGAACATTCGATAAAAAAGTTGCTCTTGAAAAAGCACAAGCTAAAAAAGCTACCGCGCAAGCTAAGAAAAATGCTTTAACAAAAGAAGAAAAGCAATCAGTTACTGCAATATTTGTTCTTGCATTCTTTGTAATTCTTTTCTGGGCTGGATTTGAACAAGCTGGTTCAAGCTTAACACTTTACACAAATGATTTTATAAACAGAAATGTAGGTGGATTTGTAGTTCCAACATCTTGGTTCCAATCTATAAATCCATTTTTATGTATTGTACTTGGACCTGTTTTTGCAATGCTCTTTGTAAAACTTGCAAAAAGACCAAAAGGTGACATACCCACTGCAACTAAAATGGGTTTAGGTTTGATTCTTCTTGGCATTGGCTTTGCACTTATGGTTGGTGCAGCATTGCAAAGAGGAGGCAATTCTACAGATGTAGCTATAAAAGCAAATATTCTTTGGCTTTTAGGCGCATATACACTGCACACTGTTGGTGAAATGTTCTTATCTCCAGTTGGACTTTCAATGGTTAGTAAACTTGCTCCAAAACAAATTGGTGCTCTTATGATGGGGGTATGGTTAACTGCCACAGGTCTAGGTAACTATCTTGCTGGTATGGCTGCTGCCTTAGTTGAAACTTGGGGTGCACTTCAAGTATTTGGTTTCGTAGCTGCAGTAACAATTGCTGGTGGTATGTTACTTTGCTTTATTAGCCCACGCTTCGATAACGTTATGCGTCATAACAAAGCATAATTAAACTATATAATAAAAGAAGGTTTCCTTTTAGTTAGGGAAACCTTCTTTTTATTGTATTTAAACAAGTTATCCAAAATTATATTTATATTACTGATTATATCCTATACTTTTCATAATGATTAAAGCAGTGTCCTCAATAGCTCTTTTGGTAACATCAATTGTTAAGCACCTTGTTTTTTTCATTATTTTTTCAGCATAATCTAACTCATCAAGTATTCTTGCATCATTGGCATATTGGAAGCTAGAGTTAAGCCCATTGAATTTATCCATTCTGTGTTTCCTTATTTCAATAAGTACAAAAGGATCTATTTTCAGCCCTATTATCTTCTTTCCAGGAATGTTGTATAACTCATCTGGAACAGGAATTTCTGGCATTAAGGGTATATTTATTGCTTTAATGCCTTTATTAGCTAAATACATACATAATGGAGTTTTAGAAGTTCTTGACACACCTATAAGTACTACATCTGCATGCTTTATTCCATTATAATCTCTGCTGTCATCATAATGTATAGCAAACTCCATAGCTTCTATTCTTTTATAATACTCCTCATCCATGTTCCATATTGCTCCTGGAATATAGTCTGGCTGTTTACCTAATAACTTGGAAGCCAGGCCTATTCCGGGTCCTAATACGTTTGATACCATTATTCCTTTTTCTACACATCTTTGAACTAAAAATTCTTTTACATCTACCATTATTATAGTGGAAATAACCATTGCTTTAGAATTAGTATCTATTTTACTAATAAAATTATTAACATCCTCAGCTGTTTTAATATGTGGTATTTTTTTTACTATAACACTATCAGGAAATTGACTTGCTACTGATTTAGCTACTAGTTCTGCTGTTTCTCCTATTGAATCCGATACTGCATATATTATTAACATTTTCACTTCATCTTCTCTCGATTTTTATTTTTTCTTCTGTTTGTATAAGGTTAATTATAGATCTAAATTAAATTATCCTTCTTTAATAAGTTGAATAAGGTTGGATTTAAGTTGAATTGATTAATTAAAGTATTAATTTCTGTTAGTGCTTTTTCTTTTTTCTCCTTGGGTATATTAGCTTTTGAAGCTCTAATTAATATATTTTTAGGAGAATGGGATATATCTATAAATTCTAGAAGTTGAGTTTTATATCCCATGCATTCTAAAAGATTGGCTCTTACTGAATCTGTCATAAGTGCTGATATTCTTTCCTTAACTATTCCGTACTTTGTTAATATAGACAATGACTCTGTTTTAATTTGACTGTTAAATTCATGTTGGCAGCAAGGAACAGAGAAAATCATCTTCGTATTCCACTTTATTGCATTATATAATGCATAATCAGTAGCCGTATCACAGGCATGCAAAGTAATAACCATATCAACACTATTATTATATTTGAATCCATTTATATCCCCTAGTTCAAAATGTAAATTTTCATAATTATATTTTTTAGCTATATCATTACATTTTTTTATTACCTCTTCCTTAAGATCCAGGCCAATCATTTTCACCTTGATTTTTTTGATCTGTACAAAATAATAATATAGTACAAAAGTTAAATAGGACTTGCCACAACCAAAATCTAATATAGTAAGTTCTTTAAAGTCATTATTCTTAACTTCATCATCAATAATTTCAACAAACCTGTTTATTTGTTTATACTTATCATATTTCGAATTTACAACCTTACCTTCTTTTGTGAAAATCCCTAAATCTATAAGAGGTTCTATTATCATACCCTCTTTAAGAATATAATTTTTTTCTTTATTATGTTCCTTATTAGTAAGCTTCACATTGTCACTTTTTTTCACACCTAGATGAATTTTACCTTTTTTAGATATTTTAAGTTCAAATGTATTCGCATTTGACCAAGCATCCACTTGTTTATAATTAGAAGATACATATTCTAATAGTTTTCCTTCAAGCATATCTATATCAATATTTTCATGAAACACTTGCTTGTCAGTAGCTTTTTCTATTTGATAATATTGTTTGACCTCATCTTCTTTTAATACAAATGTTATTTTATAGTATGTGACCTCTTTATTGATTTTATTACTTATAACTAATTTTATAATATTCTGTTGTACAATTTCATGGATTGCACTCTTTAATTCTTCCATTTTAACACACCTCATTTTTTATTTTAAAATTACCTTGCTATATAATTATATCACTAACTCAATGTCTAGTGCCACCCACGTGGCAAGTGGCAAAAGTGACAAGCTCTAGCGTATAGATGTTATCCATAGCCACTTTCGCAAACTGTTTCCTATATATGAACAAACAAAAAACTTCTAAAAAGTAGTTCTAGAAGATAGTTATAGTATGAATTTATATTTACGCAAAATAAAAGCCACTAAGTTAGACTTAGTGGCTTTTTCTT
>CAYXOL010000010.1:0-106858 GCA_964467165.1 uncultured Clostridium sp. | reverse complement strand
ACTTTTTAGTCTTACGACTAAAATTACTTCTTTATCTAAAGTAATTAACTGGTCTAGCAAAATAAATTTTGCTATTTTACCTATTTCTCTGTTTAATTTTCAAAGACCAACTTGCTTGCCATCAACTGACGACAAGGAATATTCTATCATATAAATAAGAGTGCAATTCCACCCTATAGGTCACCTAGTTAGATTATCTTCATATTTCTAGATATAAGTACTAATACTTCCGCATTTCGCATTACGATACGCATGGCTAAGTAAATTTCCTAATGATAATCAATAAAGCAATTTTCATAATTTCAACTTTATGAATCAATCCCTCTAACGTACTCAAGGTTGAAATAATTCAAAGTATTACTTATACTCATGGAACTATTTACTCAATCCATGAATATAAATAATATTAACTCCCAAAATATAGTGGTTTTTATTATCAATTGATAATTAATTTTACCTATAAAAACTGTTGCAAAATCAACACACCCGTCATATACTAGAAATATAGCTTTAAAAATATATTATCAATTAAAAATGAGGTGTAAAAATTGAACAATGAAGAAAGATTCAAAATTGGTATCAAAATATCTAAACTAACCATAATTGTTAATGTTTTATTGTCCGCAATAAAATTATTTGCAGGTATTATTGGTAGAAGTGGAGCTATGATTGCGGATTCAATACACTCACTTTCTGATGTGCTAAGTACAATAGCTGTCATGGTGGGATTAAAATTAGCTAAACAGCCTGCGGATGAGGATCATCCATATGGTCATGAAAAAATGGAGCCTATTATGGCTAAGATACTGGCAAGCATATTGTTAATTACAGCACTATTAATTGGATTCAATGGTATTAAGAATATTATAAATGGAACAACTGTAATACCTGCTAAAATTGCTATGTATGCAGCTATAATTTCAATAATAGTTAAAGAGTGGATGTATAGATACACAGTTAGCGGTGCTAAAAAAATTGACAGTTCCGCTCTTATGGCAGATGCATGGCATCATAGATCCGATGCATTTTCATCTATTGGAACATTAATTGGAATTGCGGGAGCTAGAATGGGTTTCCCAATATTAGATCCAATCGCTTCCCTGGTGATATGTATTTTAATAACCAAAGTAGCCATAGATATTTATAAGCAAGCTATTGATCAATTAGTTGATCACTGCGCTGATGCAAAAACCATTGAAAACATAAAAAATGAAATAAAAAAAACAAAGGGTGTTATAAGTATAGATGAGTTAAAGACTAGGATAAGTGCTAATAGATTATATGTAGATGTAGAAATATCTGTAAATAGTGATCTATCAGTTCGTGAAGGTCATGAAATTGCAGAGACAGTGCATAACGAAATAGAAAACTTAGACAATAGGATTAAACATTGCATGGTGCATGTTAATCCTGGCATATAACACATAAAAAAGTGCGAGCATATCTCGCACTTTTTTAACAATAAGGCAGACTACAGTATAATTAAAAGGGTATGATTCCTAAACCACTAATTGCAAGTTGTTTCATAGACTGGATACTGCCGATTTCCATAATTGATTTGGGAGTCAACCCACCTTCTTTTAATAAATTAACATGCAAACGATCATACAAAACTTTAAGCCAATCATTACCTCCATAAATCATCTCGCTTGTTCATAAGCTTAATATCTAATATTATTTAAATCTAAATAGAACATTCTGTCTTAATAATTAAATTATCAATTCATTACTTAGGTTTTCATTAAATAAGTTTATTACTATCACTATTTTCAAAACCATATCCTCTTATACAACCTACATGTATTTCTTTTAAAACGATTATTGCTGTTATTTTACAATCTCCGTTTCACTGCCAGCATCAATAACTATCAATTTGGCACTTGTTGAAATCTTAGTAGCTGGATCTGTTACAGTTATTTCGAATGTTCCTCGCTCTGCGACGCTATAAGAAACTCCAGTAGTTGGAACTGTGAAAATTGATATCCCTGACTGTGCAAAATCTACACCTGTTAGTGTAAGCAATCCATGTTTACCTGTTACAGTTCCACCTGAACTTTGGAATGTTAAATTGCTTGATATGGCATCATTTGTAATATCATTTCCATTTTGATCGTATACTTCATACATTGCATACGCTGAATTATTAGCATAACCTAGCTTAGTAGATTTTATAGTAATCTTAACAATTTTTTTAGCTGCAGTATGTTCACCAATTGAATTTTTTGTTATACCACTTACCGTATCAACTATTTTAATAATAATTGATTTATCAATATCAGAAGAAGATTTGAATATTATAGTACCTGTTCCAGTTAACCCCTCCAAGTTTATTGATGAACTTACAGATGCAACTGCATATAGCTGTGAATATGGAATTGCTTTAGTAATATCTACACCAGCTTTATTTAATATTTTGTATTTAATGTAGCTGTAGCATCTCCAGTTTTTGTCAATTGAGTTGAAATAAAATCAATTTGAGATACATTTAAATCTGAAGTATCTACTGTAATTTTACCAATAAATACTGCACTACACGAGCTAAACACAGACTCTATACCATTCAATACTGAAGTAACTTTGAAATATATAATTTTATTTTTAATTCCTGACAATTTTGGAATATAGTTTAAGTGTAGGAACATTCCACTCCCATTTGTATTACCAGTATTGGTATAGGTCACATTATCAGTGCTATAGTATACGTTATAAGAATTTTTAGTACCAACCAGATTCCAGCCAAGATTAACTATATCGTCACCTCCCCAGGAGGCTCTTACTCCAGTCGGTATAGTTGAAATTACCGCTGGTATAACCGAAGTGTACGAACTAAACGCAGACTCTTTACCACTTAGTATTGAAGTAACCTTGAAGTATATAGGCTTATCTATAATTTTTGATAATGCAGAAATATCGTCTAAGTCTATGTGTATAAAGTTTTCATATACGCGTAAATTATCTGTGGATGTGTAAGACACATTATCAATGCTATAGTATACTTTATAAGAATTTACATTATCTATGGGATACCATGTGATATTCACCACACCGTTACTACCTATTGTAGCTTCAACGTTAGTTGGTATAGGTGAAATCGGATCAACAGTTATCGGAGTAATAGGATTATCAATACCAATCACAGTATCATCCGGAACTGATCCTATACCTCCAAGTACTTTTATAGTTGCATTAGGCGCAACTAGTTGTAACAAATTCTCTTCGTTGGTAATATCACTCCCAACTAATATTAGCGGATTTCCATTAATTCCTGCTAACACTGAGCCACTTAACGCATCTGCAAAATTTTCACCTGTTGCAAGATAGATTGTACTAAAATCTAAGCTATCTTTAAATGCACTTACAATGGCAATATTTCTTGCATACCTATCTGCTCCGTTTATTTCTGTCACATTGGGTAATCCAGTTTCATCGGTTATCGAAGTTCCCTTCCAATTACATAGGTCTTAGCTATACTTTGACTAACTATATAATCTGTAACTGCTTAGCTACCGCAATATCAGTTTCATACCTATTTTGTCCAAACAATCTAGTAATTGAAATTCCAAGTAATTTCAATTGATCTTCAACTGTGTTTGAAATAACTCCAGTACCCCCAATTATAAATATATTTTTTACTTGTAATTGTTTTATTGTACTTAATGTAGTCTCCGGTATTGAATCTTTCTCTGTCAGTAATATTGGTGCTTTGTATTTTCCAGCTAATGGTGCAGCACATAAAGCATCAGGATAATCTTCTCCCGAAGCTAAAACTGCATAGTCACATTGAGTCCAGCCATTTAAAGCTATTTCAGATGATGTCTCATATCTATCTACCCCTGCCAATCTTGTGTATTTTGAAGAAGCGAAAACATTAGTAAAAATAAGTATCTTTTTATACTACTATATTTTTGCATAAACGTATATCTATCTTTGCTTTCACTTCAAAAGTTTTTGTTTCGTACCCATTATTTCTATTCTGATTATTGATTAGTTTCTTTAATGGTTTGGTGTATTATTTTTTGTTCTATTTGGTACGCTAACAGTTCTTGAGGTTTAGAACTTGGAAACCAGTGTCATATATCAGATTTTGTAAATATAATGGTGGTTTATGTTAATGTTCACATTTTATTAATTGGATCTGGGCTTGTAATCCACTCATTAAAAAATTACAATGAAACTGAAGCCAGCCAAGCTAACTTTGATTCAAAATCTATAGGTGTCGATAGTGAAGTTTGGAAATAAGCATGCCCCCCATTATAAATAAGAAAAATAAATCTTAAAAAGAAAGGGAGAGTCAAAATTATGATTAAAATACCTGATAAAATTAATTTAGCAAATCTTCCAACTAAAATCGAAAAGCTTGATAGATTATCAAAGCTCATAGGAGGACCTGATATTTATATAAAAAGAGATGATTATACAGGAACTGAACTATCAGGAAATAAAATAAGAAAACTAGAATTTTCAATTAAGGAAGCCCTTGATATGGGATGTGACTATTTAATAACTTGCGGAGGAACTCAATCAAATCATGCAAGAGCAACCGTAGCCGCAGGAGTTAAATTAGGGATGAAATCCGGGCTTATTTTAAGAGGCACGGAAGATACTGAGATAGATGGTAATTTGTTCATAAATAAACTTTTAGGTGCTGATATAAGATTCGTTACACCTGATGCTTACAAAAATAGAAGACTGGAAATAATGGAAGAGTTAAAGGCCGAAATGGAGCTTAAAGGATTTAAACCTTACATTATACCTGAGGGAGCTTCAAATGGAATAGGCAGCTTTGGATACTTTAATGCTATGCAGGAGATCTTAGTTCAGGAAAAAGAGATGGGTATTCATTTTGATGGAATTTTTATGGCAGTAGGCTCAGGTGGTACACATGCCGGATTACTACTTGGCAGTAAACTATTAAATAGTACATCAGAAATATACGGAATAAATGTATGTGACGACGCCAATCATTTTATAAATGCAATTCATGAAATACTTATAGATTGCAACAAATATTTAGATGTGAACCTTGAGTTTGATAAGAGTGAAATAAATATACTCGATGGATATGTCGGTCGCGGGTACGCCCTAAGCACTCCAGTTGAACTTAATTTTATAAATGAATTTGCAAAGCTTCAGGGGATTATACTTGACCCCGTGTATACAGGCAAGGCAATGTACGGCCTTACAGAGGAACTGAAAAAAGGCAGATTCAATGACTTTAAAAATATACTATTTATTCATACTGGTGGGCTATTTGGATTGTTCCCTCAAAAGGATTTATTCAAATTTGATAGCAACAACTAAATATTGGATTAGCTCCTATGATAATAAAGATCATAGGAGCTTTTCATTTATTTTAAACAAAAATTATATTTAGTTATGAAATCACAATAATCATTTGCTATAATGTTATATATAGAATAATTTGTAATACAAACTGTGAAAAAATTACATAAGGGGGTTTTATTAATGGAATTCGTTGAAACACTAAAATCCAGAAGAAGTATACGAAAATTTAAGACTGATCCTATTCCTGATGAATATATAACAGAGCTCATTGAAGCTGGACGACTTGCACCCTCAGGGAGCAACTTGCAGGCTACACGTTACATTATAATTAAAAGTCTGGAAACTAGATCAAAACTTTCGCAGTGTACTCCATTACCCTTTGTAACAAGGGCACCATTAATTATAGTGTGTTGTATAGACAAAGAAGTTTTAAATACAGTAGATGCTCGAACAAAGGAATTAATAGATTCAAATGCTTTTATAGATACACCACTTACTAACATGAGTACAGATTCGAATGCTTTAGAAAAAAGAAAAAAACAAATGAATGAAGAAAGCCTAAAATCATATTTGTCTTTAAATGCAGCAATAGCAATAGAACACATTGCTTTGAGAGCTGTAGACTTAGGGCTTGGAAGTTGTTGGATAATGATGTTTAACAGCAAAAAAGCAAAGGAAATTCTTGAACTTGATGAAAAATATGATGTAGTAGCATTGTTACCTATAGGGTACCCAGACCAAAGCCCATCACAAAGGCCAAGATTACCATTAGAGGAATTAATAATTCAAACAATTTATTAAAAATTAAATATAATCAAAAATCAGAATTACATAATTCAATATCCTAATTAATTTTGGAGGTACCTATGAGGAAGATACTTGGAATTGTAACGTCCAGTAAAGAAGTTGGACTTGAATATAAAAATCAGTTATCTAAAGTGTTTAACGGCGACATTGATATTGTTACGTATTCCTTTGAAACAAATAATGTGGAGATTATAAAAAATGTGGACGCAATTCTTATAAGTACATACTCTCAATATGAAGCCTTAAAAAAACACATAGATAACGGCGTTGAGGTTATTATTTCAAAGTTAACTCTCTCTAAAATTGGATTTACCATGCTTAAAGAAAGCACTCTTACTAAGAATGCAATGCTTGTAAATCAGAATTTTGAAATGTGTATCGAAACTATTGCAACCCTATATCAATTGGGATTTGATGAATATGAATTAATACCAATGTACCCAAATATAAATGAAATACCCAATTTAAAAACTGCTATTACTACTGGAGAAAGGTGTCACGTTCCTGCTGGTGTTTCTAAAATATTGGACTTGGGACATAGGGTAATAGATAAAAATACCATTGTGGATATTGCTATTAGCCTTAAATTAGAAGACATACTTACTGAAAAGAGGGTATCTGATTATTTTGATGGAATAGTTTCAAATGATAAAGGTGTTGAATTCCTAATAAGCAGATCCAAAACATTAAAAAATCAATTTAATACCCTATTATCCATAATGGAAAAGGGTGTAATTGGTGTTAATGAAAAATGTATAATAGAAAGCTTTAATGAAAATGCTAGAAAAATAACTAGAAAAAGCATTGGAGATATAGGTAAAAATGTTAATGAATTATTACCATCCCTTGGATTTGCGGATTTTTTTAAGACTAAAAAGCCCATATTAAACAAACTAATTGATATAAATGGAAATAATATAACTCTCTCTATATTTCCGGTATCTGAGCTAAGGGATAATAAAAAAATAGAAGCCCATGACGGTGCCTATGCAATAATTGAAAGTTTTGAATCTCAAGAAAACACCCAAAATATGCTTAGACTACAGCTTGCAAATAAGGGTCATAGGGCAAAATATACTGTGGATAATATTATAGGTGAAAGTACAGCAATTGAAGAAGTAAAAAAATTAGTGCTTCGAATGGGAAACTCTAAATCCGCGGTAATGATAACTGGTGAGAGTGGTACAGGTAAGGAACTGGTTGCTCAAGCTATTCATAATGCATCCCCAATCAGAGGCAAACAATTTGTAGCTATTAACTGCGCTGCACTCTCACCAAACTTACTTGAGAGTGAATTATTTGGATATGAAGGTGGTGCTTTCACAGGGGCTTTAAAGGGCGGAAAGACTGGAATATTTGAACTAGCTCATAATGGAACTCTATTTTTGGACGAGATTGGTGAGATGCCTCTTGAATTACAGGTGAGACTACTTAGAGTAATTCAAGAAAAACAAGTAATGCGAGTAGGTGGAAATAAAGTAATAAGCGTCAACGTTAGGATTGTTGCTGCCACTAATAAGAATTTATTTCAGCAAGTTGAAACAGGTCTTTTTAGAAAAGACTTGTACTATAGATTAAATGTTCTTCCTATCAACATACCATCTCTTAGAGAACGACCAAGCGATATCGGTATACTGTTAGAATATTTTAAAAATCAAAATAATTTTCATTTTGAAATCTCAAACCAGGTTATAGAGTTTTTTGAGAATTATAACTGGAATGGCAATATTCGCGAACTAAGAAATTGTGTTGAATACTTTGATAATATTGGGGTAGATTTAATAACACTGGAACATCTTCCATTCCATATGAAGGAGTATTCTAAAACTAATAACCTTAAAAATATATGCCAAACCATTTCGAATTTGGATAAAAATGAAACTTTCGTTTTGAAACTTTTTTATGATGCCTTTAAGCATAAAGTGAAACTTGGAAGGCGGAGTATATCTAAAAAGGCCTTTGATAATAACTTGCATTTGAGTGAGTATGACGTTAGAAGAATTTTAAATGATCTTAAGAATTATAATTATATTAATGTAGAAACTGGACGTGGTGGAAGTACCATTACTATAGAAGGTATCCAGCTTATGGAACTACAATAATGAATTAAAAGGGTTAATGGGTAATCTAATTACCCATTAACCCCTTTAATTCATTGCTACCTTTTTCTAGAATTCTAAACACTTTAAAGTATGGAAAACAAAAAAACAGCATACTAAGTGATTTAAGAACCCCTTTGAACACTTGGCATCATAGTTGCTTATCCAAATGGCAAGGGGTTAATCGTTAATCCTGTGACATATATAATACAGGTTGCTAAATAAGCAACCTGGAATGGAGGTTTTATGTATAATTTTGACACAATAATAGATAGAAAAAACACTAGTTCCGTTAAGTATGAGGAGATGGATGTAAAATTTGGAAGTAATGATTTAATACCTTTTTGGGTTGCAGATATGGATTTTAAATGTCCAGATTTTATGATTGAATCTTTAGTTAAAAGAGCTGAACATGGAGTGTTTGGATACACCACAAGAATGCCTGATTTTTACGATTCTATAATAGGGTGGGTAAAAACTAGGCATAATGTAGATGTTAAAAGAGAAGAAATTGAATATGGACCAGGTGTTGTATTTTTATTAAATATAATGATACGTAAATTTACAAAGGCTAATGATAAAATTATTATACAATCTCCTGTGTACTATCCTTTTAAAAATATTATTGAAGGAAATAAAAGAATAGTTAGTGACAATACATTAAAGTTTGAAGACGGTAAATATCTTATGGACTTTGAAGACTTGGAAAATAGAGCTAAGGATCCTGAGTGTACAATGATGATTCTTTGTAGTCCACACAACCCCGTTGGTAGGGTCTGGACTGTGGATGAACTAAATAAACTTGCGTATATTTGCCTAGAAAATCATGTATTACTAGTTTCTGATGAAATTCACTTTGACTTGGTATACAGTGGATATAAACATTTTTCTATGGCGAATTTACCAGATAAATATAGTGATAATACTATTATATGCACAGCTCCAAGTAAAACTTTCAATATTGCAGGACTTCATAGTGCCTACTGTATAATTCGAAATAGTAAGTTAATGGATGAGTATAAAATTGAGCTGGGTTTGCTGGATTTAAATCGTTCAAATGCCTTCAGTATGGAAGTAACGCAGACAGTTTATGAAAAGGGTGCAGCTTATGTTGATGAGTTAACACACTATCTGGAAGAGAATATGAACTATGTTTTTGATTTTATAAATGAAAATATCAAGGGGATTATTCCATTTAAAATGGAAGCAACATATTTAATGTGGTTAGACTGTAGAGGCCTTGGCCTTGACTCAAAAAGTATAGAGGATCTTTTCTTCAAAAAGGCTAAAATCGCACTAGATAGTGGTCATTGGTTTGGAGAGAGTGGTAATGGATTTATGAGACTCAATATAGCCTGTCCAAGATCTATGCTAGAAGATGGTTTAAAAAGGTTGCAGAAATCACTGATGAACATGGAGTTATTCTAGTTGCAAGAGGAATAATAACAGGTAAAGGAGAATATGTTATTATAATATAATTAGAGGGGGATTAAAAATGAGTGTATTTTTCGAAGCAATAAATAAGTTTTTTGAATTCATAGTTCCCATTGCAGATTTTCTCTGGGATTTCCCAACTAACTTTAGCTGGTATGCTAACATCCCTATTTTAGGAAAGTTCACCTTTGCCATTATCTTACTTGTAGGAACAGGAATTTATTTTACTATTAGAACTAGATTTGTTCAAGTTACCGGGTTTAAAAAAGGAATCAAAATTCTTGTTAATAGCAAGAAGTCAGAAACTGGAATTAGTCCCCTAGCTTCATTTTTACTAAGTTCTGCTATGCGAGTGGGCCCTGGTAATATCATGGGGGTTACGGGAGCTATATCTGTTGGTGGACCGGGCGCATTATTTTGGATGTGGGTTTCGGCTTTCTTTGGAATGTCTACAGCCTTTGCTGAAGCAGTCCTTGCACAAATTTTTAAAGAGAAAAAGGATAATGAGTATGTAGGAGGACTTCCTTTCTATGGGCAAAAGCTTTTAGGTGATAAACGTTGGGTAGGAGTTTTAATATCTGTGATTTTCATAATGTATGCACTGTTTTCTATCCCCGGACAAACCTTTCATTTATTTACAAGCTTCGGTTCAATAGCTGATACTATTTCTGGTACAACCTTTGGACGTCAATCCGCTGTTTATTATGGTATCGCCATATTCTTAGTGATTTCCGTTGCACTTACTGTACTAGGAGGCATTAGAAGAGTAGCTGCTGTTACTGATGTATTGGTACCCATTATGGCAGTTATTTATACAATAGTAGTTCTTTTAATAATAATAGTTAACTTAAATCAAATTCCATTTTTCTTTACATCAGTTTTTGGTGGAGCATTTAAGCCTAACGCCGTATTTGGCGGTGCCTTTGGCGTTGCACTGGCTCAAGGAATTAAAAGAGGACTAATGTCTAATGAGGCTGGTCAAGGTACAATCACAATCGCAGCAGCAGTAGCTGAGAATAGACATCCTGTAGAACAGGGGTTTGTACAATCTATAGGAGTTTTTCTTGATACAATGGTAATATGTACCATGACCGGTTTCCTTATTGTTATGGCTCATGTTTGGACAGGTACCGCCGGGGTTGCATGGGAGAGTATAAAGGCGTCTAAACTTACAGTTTACCTATCATCAGTCCAATACTTAGTACCTGGTACCGCCTTAGATGGAGCAGCTACAGTTATTGTTTCACTATGTTATGGACTGTTTGCATTTACAACTTTAGTAGGTTTAATATTATTTGCAGAGGTCTCTGGGAATTTAATTTCTAGAAGTAAAAAATTTATCTTGGGAATACGTTTAGTTGGTTCATTATTCTTTGTCCCATTTGGCGCACTAACAGTACTTGCAGGCTTAGAACTTGGTAACTTATGGTATATATCCGATTTCGTAAATATAATGGTTGTCTATGTAAATGTTCCCATTATACTAATCGGGTCTGGCCTTGTAATAAAAGCATTAAAAAATTACAACGAAACTGAATCCAGTGAGGCTAAGTTTGAGTCAAAGTCTATCGGTTTGGATACCGATTTTTGGAAATAAATCCTTAGCAAAAGTCTCTATCCCTTTAGGTTAATAAAAATAAGAATACCACTTTAAACTGGTATTCTTATTTTTCAGACTGTTGACAAACATAAAATGTTAAATATCCCAATCTTTAATTGGGATATTTTTATAGAGTATCGATCTATTCTACTGGATTTATTCTTACTTAACTTTCTTCAGATTTAATATATATTGAATGCACTTATTAGTCGATCCACTATCAAAAGTGTAATTACACTACTATTTTGGTGATTCAATCTTTTCAATGGTTTCATAGGAAACAGGTTCAGGTTTTTCACCATAATTGATTGCTGGAATAAAACGATTCCAAAAATCATTAAATAGTCTAAAAATCTCCTTTTGATTACCGAATATTAAAATCGCTGTAATTACAACATAGATTGCACTAAGAAGATCTGTAGCCGCCCAAAGCAAATCAGCTTTCATATTAGAACATAGTACTATTGGTAAGATAAAATAAACCATATACGCATAAGTTGCTACTTTGTTTGCTTTTGAGTCACCGAAAAAGTAGTTTACTGCTTTTTCACAAGAATAGTACATACCTACAATAGTTGTCCATGCGAATAACGCAACAGCAACTGCTAAGAAAATTGAACCAAAATTCCCATAAACGCTCTTAAATGCTACTGTAACAAGTTGTGCACTGGTGATATCTGGGAAATCTATATAAACATTGGTCACCAAAATGGCTAAGGCTGTCACGGTACAGATAATAGAAGTCAAGAAAATTTCTCCAAATCCCCAAGAGGACTGACGAATAGGGTGATCGGTTTTTGCTGCTGCATGGGCAACTATACCATAACCTGTACCAGCATCATTGGAGTAGATACCACGTGCGATACCAAAACGTATTCCTTGTGAAACAGTGGCACCTGCGAAACCGCCTACCCCCGCCATAGGTGTGAATGCATGTCTAAAAATAAGACCAAAAGCCATAGGTATTTTATCAAAGTTTATAATCAGTAGAGCAATACTAATTATCAGATATCCCATTGCCATGGGAGGAACAATTTTTTCAAGAGTAGAGGATATACCGCGTAGACCTCCAATGATAGTAACAGCAATAGATATACCTATTATTATTAGTGTTAGGGTAACATTTAATCCAAAGGCTTCTTTAAGAGAACTTGTAACTGCCTCTGTCTGAACTAAGCATGTCCAAGGTCCGAATATAAAGCAGCAAAAGGCAAGTATAAATCCACCGGTTTTCCAACCCATAGCATTTTTCATAACAAAAGAACGGTCACAAACATATTCATCAATTGAATTTTTAAATTTTACGCGATAACGTTGACCAAGGATGATTTCACATGCCTTTGTTGACATACCAAAGAATGCGGAAAACCACAACCAGAAAATCGCACCTGGACCACCCATAGTGATAGCCGTTGCCACTCCTCCTATACTTCCTACGCCAATGGTATTAGCCATAGCAGTACAAGCCGCAGCAAAGCTTGAAACAGTTCCTTCGCCATTGCCCTTTTTCAGCATAGTACCGTAGGTATTCTTAATATGAAATTTAACTTTTAACTGGTAGAAAAATTTGAACCGGATAGATAGATAAAGCCCTGTGCCCACTAATAGAATTGGCAATGGAACCTCCCAAAGAAAATTTGCCATGATTTGTATTACATGTAATATAGTATCCATATATACCCCCCTAATAATATGTTATAAATTCAAGCTCTTTACACTTTAAATACTTCTAATGCCTGGTTAAAATCCGCTATTAGGTCATTGACATCTTCTATTCCCACAGATATACGTATTAAACCTTCGTTCATTCCCAGATCTAACAGTTCTTCTGGAGTAAATTCAAATCGAAAACCAGTTGCAGGGTGTGCAATTGAAGTACGGTAACCACCAAGGGTTCCCAAATATTTTACCAGTTTTAGTTGGTGCATAAAGGCATTCACCTTATCACGATTGTCCTCTACACAAAAGCTTATCATTGCACCATGGCCATTGGTGAAGATTTTTTTTGCCAGTGCATGTTGTGGATGGGATTCCAAACTAGGATAATTCACATTATTTACATTAGGGTTTTTATTTAACGCCTCTGCGAGTATTTGTGCATTCTCAAGCTGCTTTTTAACACGTAGACCCATGGTTCTAATGCCACGAAGTGCAAGCCATGCGCTATTTGGATCTAAGCAACAGCCAAGCAAAAGAGAAGCAGAATACATTTTATCCATCAATGATTTAGATGCAGTGACAGAGCCTGCTGTTACATCACTGTGACCGTTGTAGAATTTTGTTAAACTATGTATAACTATATCTACTCCAAAATCCAATGGTTTAATGACAAAAGGTGTGGTAAAGGTACTGTCCACCATAATCAACGAATTTGCTTTATGTGCAATGTCAACAATTTTTTCAATATCAACAACTGTAATAAGTGGATTGGCGATAATCTCAGTATAAAAAATTGTTGTATTTGGTCGGATTGCATTTTTTACTGCTTCAATATCAGTGAAATCAACATAAGTAGTCTCCACTCCAAAACGGGTAAGCATATTATTAAACAATTCAATGGTTTCACCATAAATATTCTTATTGGCCACAATATGGTTACCATTGTTTGCAAAGGTCAAAAGTGCAGTGGAGATTGCTGCCATACCAGAGGAACAGACAATAGTTTTTTCTCCATTCTCAAGGTAAGAAATTGCTTCTGATAAACTATCTCTGTTGGGGTTAGCTGTACGGGAGTAAAAATAACCTCCTTTACCGCTATTAATGTAATCGTATTCATCCATGTCAGCCATAATATAGGCTGTAGATGGATATATTGCAGGTGCTTCAGGGTGCATTGTTTCACCCTTAATTTCTCCACCTTTGTAGAGAATTTCAGTATCATTACTCAGTTTTTCTATCATCACTACATCTCCTATCAGCGTTATTTGAGGAAATTACATAATAAAACTAGATATTACTACTTTAATTTCCAATTTTGTCTAGATCAAAATTGAAAAATCAAAGTAGGTGTTACTTTTTTTGTCTGGACTCAGTATAAACTCTCATCTAAGATGAGAGTCAATGATTAATTCAATTATTTTATTAAAGTTATAGCAAAATTTGAATTTCATATTGTGTTCCTAGATATTCAACTAGGTTTTCTTCGAATTCATTGGCAATTACTAACTTCGGTGTCGGCTTATCCTTGAAAAATTGCTCAAGCATAGATGGATCCCAATTGTCTGTAAGTATTCTTGCTTTATAACATATATAGTCACCTTGTGGTAGTTCCATTAGATATTCCGAATCAAATTCAGGCTTTTCTCTAAGGTATATAAAATATTTACTTGCACAGAACTTTTTTTGAATCAGCTTAGTATAATCTAAAATATAGGCATATTGACGAAGATAATTTAAATTGCGCAATTCAGGTTGAGATTTAGCGCCAGCAAGACGGACTTCCATATTAGAAATAGGCAATTCGTCAGGAAAGCCAGGAACAGCGATTATATATCGTTTTTCTAGTTGCACTTTGTAAAAGTCTTCCTTCTCCACGTTCAGAAATGTAAAGTAATCTATGTACCATTGAATATCTTTAATAGTATCCGCCGTTTTTTTTAGCTCAAGTTCATGATTTCGCTTCTGATTCTCTAAAAAAGGTAGAAGCTTGTCTACACTACCAGAATGTATGATTTCTTTAATGTCATTTAAAGACATACCAAATTTCTGTAAATACTTTATTCTGTCAATGTAGTGAAACTGATTAAAAGCATAGTATCGATAATTTGTTGTTGTGTCAATAAACTTAGGAGACAAAAGCTTCATCTTTTCGTAATATCTAAGGGTAGCCACAGTAACTCCCATTAGTGAAGCCGTCTCTCCAATTGTGTATAATTCTTTCATAAAAACACCTCTTTACTCACAAAAATAAGAAAATTTATAGAATACATACCCACATTATTATAAATTTCTACGTGGGTATATATTCTACATAACTTTATAAAATCATTTTTTTAGATAGTATGCTACTTGATAATATTCAATTGTATATCCTTGATCTTTAAGTCTATTTGAAATTTTGCGGGGGCCTAAACCTTGCGCATGAAGTGAATCAATGAGTATTCTTATATTTTCTTTTATTTTATTATTATTATTATTACTTTTAGGATTAGTCTCAGCGTCTTCATTAAAAATTTCAAAAGGTAAATGTTCTATAAGAACAGTAGTAGTGAGGTCTTTTTTATCTCCAATATCTGATATTAGAGGAGAGGCAGCATCAATGCTAAAGTTGATAATATCCCTGAATTGGCGTATATTTCTTGGATATACTGCGCTCAAAAGAGCGCTCTTTGCCTCCGCGGAAAAATCCACATGATATTTGATACCTTGAAGATCAGCAACTGCATTTTCGTACTTTGTAATAAAATGTTTTAATAATAAAGATTTTTCTTCCAGACTTCTCTCTGATAATGATGGTAGGTAAAGCTCATACTGGGCCAAACGTTGATATAATTCCGGCAATAATTCTTCTTTTAAATTTTTTGTGGATGCTGCAATAATAATCACATCTACACTGATTTCTTTTATACCACCAACTCGCCTTATTTTACCTGACTCAATAGCTTTTAAAAGTAGCGTCTGGTAATGTTCTAAAGCATGAGCTTCGTCTAAAAACAAAATACCACCATTAGCTTGTTCAAATAAGCCTTTGCGATGGGTAGAACCGGTAAAGGCACCTTTTTCTGATCCGAATACCTCTACAGCAGCTAAATCGGGATTGGTGAATTGAGCACAATTTACTTCAATGAAGGGCGCATTTTGGTCAATGACACCAACTTTTTTAGCGTAAGAATAAATAAGATTCGCAAGCATAGTTTTACCTGTTCCTGACTGTCCTGTGATAATAGAATGTCTTGGACCTCCAAGTGCTCCTACAGTTCTTGTAGCTTGCATAACTACATTCTTTAAACTCCCATCATTTCCAATAACAGAAGAAATATTTTCTTCTGTTTTATTTAAGGTTAAATGCAATTCGAGAAACTTAATCTTACGATTTAAATCATCAATTTCTTTAATATCCTTAAAAATTGAAAAGGCACCCACAAATCCATTGTTAATGTATAGTGGATAAGAACTAACTAGATATTTTTTGCCTGCCACGTAGTGTATTTTCTTATCTAACAATGCATGTTTAGTTTCTAAAACTTTTAGAAGAACAGCATCAGGATAAAAGTTTGAAATATATTTACCAATCATTTTTTCAATTGTGGTATTTGCGTAATCAGCAGAAACTTTATTTACATAAAGTAAAATACCATTGAGGTCAACTACATTAATACCATCATTGGATTTATCCAAAAAAAGTTCAAATAATTTATTTTTGTAAAAATAATCATGAGAAATCATCATGTTATACCCCTTTTATTCCACATTTTTAATTGCTAAAAAAATTCTAACATTATATTTCTAACAGTATAACAAAATTACAACAGAAAAGAAATAATATCCAATATATTATTTAGATGAATGCTTGTTTTATAAGTGGTTTTCAAATTGGCATTCTACTTGCTATAAATATAGAAAGAAAAGATTATAGGAGGGAATAAGTATGGTTAGAGTAACAGAAATAAGATGGCATGGCCGTGGAGGTCAGGGAGCAAAAACTGCATCTTTATTGCTGGCAGATGTGGCCTTTAGTACTGGTAAGTATGTTCAAGGTTTTCCTGAATATGGCCCAGAAAGAATGGGGGCCCCAATTACGGCTTATAACAGAATCAGCGAAGAAAAAATCAGAGTGCATTCTAATATTTATGAGCCAGACTTCGTAGTAGTTGTAGATCAAACACTATTAGCTTCAATTGATGTAGCAAAAGGATTAAAAAGTGAAGGCGCAATTGTAATAAATACAGAAAAATCCCCAGAAGAAATTCGTGGAAGCTTAAAAGGGTATGAAGGGAAAATATATACAATTGATGCTAAGAAAGTTTCGCAAGCAACCCTTGGAAGATATTTTCCAAACACACCAATGCTTGCAGCTATTGCAAAGATTAGTAAAATAATGCCTGAAGACGTATTCTTAAAAGAAATGCAGCTCTCTTTTGAACATAAATTTTCTACAAAACCTGAAGTAATTGAAGGTAACATGAAAGCATTAAAAATGGCACTTCAGGAGGTGAAATAAATGGGTAAAACAAATATAGATGAGAGTATAAAATGGACTGAAATCACACCAGGTGGGAATATTTGCGAGAGTGGTAATTCAGTTGAATTCAAAACCGGAGATTGGAGAACATCTAAACCAGTTTTTATTGAAGATAAATGCAAGCAGTGTTTGCTTTGCACACCAGCTTGCCCAGATGGTTCTATACCAGTAAAAGATGGCAAACGATTAGAGTTTGATCTCTACCATTGTAAAGGGTGCGGAATCTGCGCAAAAGTTTGTCCTTTTAAGGCCATCGAAATGGTAAAAGAGTAAAAAGAGAAAATAATAGATAGAAAGGGTTTCTATTGAAACTCTACATTGAAGGAGGAGCAAATAGAATGGCTATAAGAGAAAGAATGTCAGGAAATGAAGCAGTAGCAACTGCTATGAGACAAATAAATCCAGATGTTATGGCTGCATTTCCAATTACACCATCAACCGAAGTACCTCAATACTTCGCAACATACGTTGCAAATGGTGAAGTAGACACTGAATTTGTGACAGTAGAAAGTGAACATAGTTCAATGTCAGCTTGTGTAGGCTCACAGGCAGCAGGCGCAAGAACATTCACAGCAACATCATCTTGTGGACTGGCATTGATGTTTGAGGTATTATATATAGCTGCATCAAGTAGATTGCCAATAATCATGGCAGTAGTAAATAGAGCACTATCCGGTCCTATTAACATAAATGCAGATCATTCAGATAGTATGCCAACAAGAGACTCAGGTTGGTTACAAATATACTCAGAAAATAACCAAGAAGCTTATGATAACTTTATACAAGCGGTAAAAATTGGAGAACATGCTGATGTTAGTCTACCAGTTATGGTATGTCAAGATGGGTTTATAACAAGTCATGCAGTTGAAAATATAGAACTTATCGAAGATGAAAAAGTTAAGAATTTTGTTGGAGAATATTGTCCAAAGCATTATCTATTAAATCCAGAAGAATCGATGTCAGTTGGACCCTATGACTCAACTCATTTTTATATGGAACACAAAAGACAACAAGCTCAGGGAATGATGAATGCAAAAAAAGTTATTATGGAAGTTGCGCAAGAGTTCGAAAAAATGACTGGAAGAAAATATGAAATGTTTGAATCTTATAAATTAGATGATGCTGAAACAGCAATAGTTATTATAAACTCAACGGCAGGAACAGCTAAAGATGCAATAGATATTCTTAGAGGAGAAGGTAAAAAAGTTGGACTTCTTAAGATTCGTATTTTCAGACCATTCCCAGCAGAAGAAATTGCAGCAGCATTAGAAGGAAAAGTAGCTGTAGCTGTAATGGATAGAGCTGAAGGGTTCAGTGCTTGTGGAGGGCCATTATTTGCAGAAATCAGAAGTGCTTTATATGACTGCATAAATAAGCCTAAAATGATTAATTATATTTACGGTTTAGGTGGTCGTGACGTTAGAACTCAAAATATAATGGAAGTATATAGCACGCTCGATGAAATCAAAAACACAGGAGATATCGGAAGCACCTACAGATATCTTTCAGTAAGAGAATAGGAGGCGAATGGTATGGGTTATAATTTAAAGCAAGAAATGAACAAACCAGAACGTTTAGCAAGTGGACATAGAATGTGTGCAGGCTGCGGTGCTCCAGTTGCAGTAAGAGGGGTACTACGTGCATTAAAACAAGAAGATAAAGCCGTAATAGGTTGTGCAACCTGTTGTCTTGAAGTTTCTACATTCATGTATCCATATACTTCCTGGAAAGATTCTTTCATACACAATGCCTTTGAAAACGCAGGAGCCACTATTAGTGGAGTAGAAGCTGCCCACAAAGCATTTTTAAGAAAAGGCAAATTGAAAAATGAGTGCAAATTTATTACTTTTGGCGGGGATGGTGGAACATATGATATAGGCTTCCAATCTTTATCCGGCGCAATGGAACGTGGACATGATATGGTTTATGTTTGTTATGATAATGGTGCTTATATGAATACTGGTGTCCAACGTTCATCGGCCACACCAATGTTTGCAGATACAACAACAACACCAGTAGGTACAGAATCTGACGGTAAAAAACAAAACAGAAAAGATATTGGTCAAATTATGGCTGCTCATCATATTCCATATGTAGCACAAACTACATTTGTTAAGAATTTTAAAGACCTTCATGAAAAATCTGAGAAAGCTCTTTATAAAAAAGGTTCAGCTTTCCTAAATGTAATGGCTCCATGTCCAAGAGGATGGAAATATCCTGCTGAAGATTTAATGGAAATATGTAATTTAGCAGTAGAAACATGTTACTGGCCACTTTATGAAGTAGAAGATGGGACATGGATTTTAAGCTATATGCCTAAAAAGAAATTACCTATTGAGGAATTTTTGAGACCACAAGGGAGATTCAGGCACTTATTCAAAAAAGGCAATGAACATCTAATTGCAGAAATGCAAGCTGAGGTTGATAGAAGATGGGAAGAATTGTTAATTAGATGTGGTAAATAATTAAGAATAGATAGATATTTTTTATCAAAGGAATTGTTAGAATCATAGTGAAATTTGCAAATTGGATGTTTGTTATAAATAGATCAAAAGGGGAATGTCTCAAAATGATTAAAATAATCATTTTGAGACATTCCCCTTTCTTTATGATTAAAATGATGGTGGCGTAATGGCAAATATAACCTTAGCGTCTGTTTCATATAGATTTTCCCATTTATGCTTCATACCTCCAGGTATTCTCACACTATCTCCATTATCTAACACAATAACACTATTATCTAAAAAAAGATTTACTTTCCCTTCTAAAACAAAAGCTACTTCTTCCCCTTCATGTTCTAGCAATTCTTCTGAGGAATCAGAACTTGGCGTTAGCTTCATAATCGCAAGTTCAATAAAACCACTTAAATCCGGCGATAATAGCTCATATTCAATATTCTCTCTTTCCGGAAGTATCATTTTCTTGCGTTTATCTGCTTTTACAACTAATTCTTTGGTACTTACTGAAGTTGTAAAAAAACAAAATAGAGGAACTTCTAAAGCTTTAGAAATAGTCTTTAGTGTATTTAAAGAAGGGTTAGCGAGTCCTCTCTCAATTTGACTAAGCAGAGAAGATGTTACACCCGTTAAATTTGCCAATTCTTTAATATTTAAACCTTTTGATTTTCTATATTCTATTATCTTTTCCCCAACGTTAATATCATCCATAAACAAATCATCCCTTCATTTTAAGCGTGCCATTATATACATATTTCATAATTAGTATAGCATAGTTATCTATTTATATTAAAATATTAATACAATCTAAATATTCAGAAAATAAACGTGGTTTAATTAATTAAATACTGTTTGACTTAATAAAGCCTTTTTGTTAAACTGTATTCAATTAATTAAATCTGATTTTTTCGAATGGTTTCAATTAAAAAATTTTTATTAAGCCATAATTTTTACTCATTATTAAAACGTTTATGTAGGGAATGAATTAAATAAAAAGGGGTGTCCAATGAAAAATAAAACAATTGTAGGAAAAACTATAAGGGAATGGGAACAAGAAATTCCAATAATACACAAGGTGATTTTAACAGAAGAAGTGTTTTGGACTAATTCTAAATATGAAAAGTTTGAAGATGCTATAAAAAAAGTTTCTTTATCTGAATCAGATGTAAAAGATGCAGACGAAAGGTTAAAACGATTTGCTTCCTATATAGCTAAAGTCTTCCCAGAAACAAAAGAAAATAATGGAATTATCGAATCTCCTATTGTTAAAATTCCTAATATGAAAAGAAAAATCGCGGAAATGTTTAATCAAGAACTTTTAGGTCAACTACTTCTAAAATGTGATAGCCATCTTGCTATTTCAGGATCAATTAAAGCAAGAGGTGGTATCTATGAAGTTTTAAAACATGCAGAGGATTTGGCTATTAGAAATAATATATTATCAGTGGAAGATGATTATTCGATTATGGATAGTGATAAATTCAAAAAGTTTTTTTCTGGGTATTCTATTGCAGTGGGATCAACTGGAAATCTAGGTCTTAGTATTGGAATAATGAGCGCTAAGTTAGGATTTAAAGTATATGTTCATATGTCAGCTGATGCAAAAAAATGGAAGAAAGACTTACTTAGAAGTAAAGGTGTTACCGTAATTGAATATGAATCAGACTATAGCAAGGCAGTAGAAGAAGGTAGAAAACAGGCACAGGCCGATCAAAACATGTTTTTTGTTGATGATGAAAATTCAACTAACTTATTCCTGGGATATGCAGTAGCCGCTTATAGGTTAAAAACTCAACTAGCAGAAATAGATGTACTTGTAGATGAAGATCATCCACTATTTGTTTATCTTCCCTGTGGAGTTGGTGGTGGACCAGGTGGAGTTGCTTTTGGTTTAAAATTAGTATTCAAGGATAATGTACATTGTTTCTTCGCTGAACCAACCCATTCTCCGTGCATGCTTATAGGACTCGTAACAGGGCTACATGATAAAGTATGTGTTCAAGATTTTGGCATAGATAATATTACGGATGCAGATGGACTTGCGGTTGGTAGAGCTTCGGGTTTTGTGGGAAAAACATTAGAAAACTTGATTAGTGGATCGTATACAGTAAAAGATGAAAACTTATATGTACTTTTAAGTACGCTAGCGGACTCTGAAAATATTAATCTTGAGCCATCTGCTTTAGCAGGTATACCTGGCCTCGCTCATATATTTAAAGATGAAGCAGGACAAAAGTATATAGAAAGCAATAATTTAAAAGACAAAATGAAAAATACCACGCATATTGCTTGGTCTACTGGCGGAAGCATGGTACCAAAGGATGTAATGGAAGCCTATTACGAAAAAGGTCATAAGAATCAGCAACTTATATAGTATAGAGCTAGTGAATATGCAGACTTTAAAACCTGAATTTGTTTTTGAACTTTAAGATATTTTTTAAAAAAATAGCATGCTAATTATAAAGTTAATTAGTATGCTAAATCTTTTGATTTATAAAAAACTCTCTATTTAGGTATTAGTTATTGAATAAACTTACTAATGTATCATCATGTTAAATTATATGAAATTCACTAAAGAACCTTCGTACCTGTGTAAATGAAAACCGCATCTCTTAAAAAAGCTGCGCTACCAGGTTGTTCTTTATCATAGTATGCTGTGAATCTCTCATCATCCACATACATTTGTGCAAGCCCAGCATGTGCCTCCTTAGTATACCCACTCCAATAATAGCTAAGCCATCTTTTATGCAAGTCAGCTACTTCTTGTGCTATAACACTTGCAGGGTCTCCATTTTTAAAAGCTTCAGCTAGAGTGATTGTAATCTGATTGGCTAGCTTTGTCACCTCATCGTACTGCTGCTCCGTCATGTTCATTACCTTTTCATTTGACTTTTCAATCGTCTCTTCGCCATATTTTTCTCTTATTTCCCTGCCATACTTTTTCTCATTATCAACAATCATGTTTTTCTTAAAACCTTCAAATTTTTCTTTATTACTCATTTTAATTTTCCCTCCAGTTAGTGCTATTGTTTTATCCACATTTGCTATTAAAGTATCCAATTGATTTCTTTTTTCCAGAAGCTTTTCACGATGCTGTATAAGTGCATTAGCTCCATTAAAGGAAGTCGCAGTTACTATTTCCTTTATACTATCTAAACTCACACCAAGCTCTCTATAAAACAGTATTTGTTGTAACCTATCCACCTGTTTTTCACCATAAATTCGATATCCTGAGGAATTGATTCTTGCCGGCTTAAGAATTCCTATTTCATCATAATACCTAAGTGTTCTGGTGCTTACATCTGCTAGCTTTCCTAACTTTTGCACTGTATACTCCATATGCTCATCTCCTTACAAGATTATTGTACACATTTACGTAACGTTAATGTCAATAGATATTTTATATAGCCGAAGAAAAAATATTAAATTGACATAAATCGACTGCTATGCTAATCTAGATTTATAAGTTGCAACTTACAAATTAGAAATTACAAAAAAATTATATAGTTTAGCTTTCTAGGGTTCCGCAGTTTATAACTGGCTGGTCCGAGAGAAGGCGCACAGGTAACTGTGTACACGGAAGGATAAAAGCCTGGGAGATATTTTAATAATATTTCTTATGGCTTCTTTTTTATTCTTTTTTCTTTTAAATAAGCCATGAGATATTACTATACTAATCTTAACTACTAATTTAGGGAGGTAAAGTTTATGGAATGGATTTATTTAGTTATAGCAGGTTTTTTTGAAGTAGGCTGGGCAATAGGGCTGAAGTATTCACAAGGATTTACAAAAATATTACCTAGTATATTAACTGTTATAGGAATGGTTGCAAGTTTCTATTTTTTATCATTGTCTTTAAAAAGCTTACCACTAGGTAATGCATATGCAATTTGGACAGGTATAGGAACTGTTGGGACTGTAGTCTTAGGTATTATTTTATTTAAAGAACCGTTTAATGTGATGCGTATGATTTGTATTGTATTTATAGTTATTGGAATTGTTGGTCTAAAATTAATATCAATAGATTAATAATCGTATATAGTTTAGAAATAGCAAAAAATAAGTATAATATTACCTAAAGAGAAGTTATAAGGGTAAAGTATGTAGCTATCTCATTTTAATATGAAGGAGGAATTTCAATGAAAAAGTTTGTTATTGAAGATGATTTTTGGAGCCTATTTCCGAGTGTAAGGATAGGCGTTGTTATCTGTAATGGTATAGATAACTCTATAAAGGATGAAGAAAAATATAAAGAAACGCTTTTAGAGGCAGAAAAGGAAGCCTTAAAATACTTGCAGAATGAAGAATTCAGCAGTAACGAAGTTATAAAAGTATGGAGAGAGTCCTTTCAAAAATTTAAAACAAAGAAAGGTGCAAGGTCATCCATTGAGGCATTACTAAAGCGAGTGCATAATGGAAACCATTTAGGTACTATTAATCCACTAGTTGATATTTACAACTCTATTTCATTAAAATATGCATTGCCCTGCGGTGGTGAGGATATGGATAAATTTGCTTCTGATATAAGATTGACTAAGGCAGTTGGAAATGAAAATTTCGTTACATTAGGAACAGATAAAAGTGAACCACCATATGAAGGTGAAATAATATATAAAGATGATGAAGGAGCCATTTGCAGATGCTGGAATTGGCGTGAAGCAGTAAGAACAATGCTTACTGAAAATACAAAGAACGCTTTTTTATGTATTGAATTGACGGATGAAAAAAGACATATGGAATTTGAGGCTGCCCTAAAAGAACTTGCAAAAACAGTACAAAAAGATTTAGGAGGAACAACTCAAATTTCAGTTTTGGATATTAATAATAAGAAGATATCCATTGATTAATTTAATTTGGAGGGATGATAAATGAGTATTTTCAATTACAAAGACATTTATTTAGAGGATGGCCTAAGGGTTCTTGAAGTTAATATTCTACCAGAGAAATATTGCAACTTCGATTGCATATTCTGTCCAATTGGAAGGTCAAACAATAAAATAGATACGCCACAGTCCTTTGATAAAATGGAGAATTCATTAAGAGAACTAGAAAGTATCTTAGAAAATAGTAATGTAGACTTAGTCTTTATTAACTCTAAAGGTGAAGCTTTAGTAAATGATAAAATTGTTAATGTTATTAATTTAATTAAAGATAAGGGATTATCTGTAAGATTGCTTTCAAATGGATACCTACTGGGTAGGGATGAATATATTAAAATTGCCAATATGTGTGATGAAGTCATTGGTGAACTAAAAGTAGTTTCTGAAGAAGATTTTCAAAAAATTCAAAGACCAATTGACGGATATACAATGAAGGAACATATTTCAAACATGGTTTCTTTTAATAAACAATACAAAGGGAAATTTATATTTGAAATTACTATCATTAAGGGCTATAACGATGATGAAGAATCAATTCAAAAGACAAAAGATATTATTAAGGAAATATCTCCGGGCAAGATAATTATTGCAAGAATAGACGATGAAAAATTCAAGAAAAAACTTGGTATAACGGATGAAAGATTTGAGGAAATTTCAAAAGCATTACTAAATATTTAATAATGCTTTCAAATGCATTTTGGTTAAGTGAATAGAAATTAATGAAGTAATTAAAAAATAGCATGGGATTCCCCTTCCCCTGCTATTTTTCTTACTAAGTATTAAGCTACATATTAAAACCAAACAATAAATTTAATTTAAAACAGTCACTGAATTTCTTTACAGCTTTCTCTTATTATACACTTAGCTGGTATTGTGATTTTTTTGCACACTGGATTTTAGTATATGCTGAAGAAGCTCAATGTGATACAGTGAAATTCAAAAGGGATATATCAGTTGTTACAACTGATATATCCCTTTTGAATTTTACTTATTATTTTGAAAAAACGCCTTACTTCTTTTTCAGCTTCTTTAATAAGCTTTATTAATCTATCTTTATAAATACTCACCTCTACATTTCCATTTTCTTTAACTGCAATTCCTAGCCATTAATCCTGCTCCTATGGCCCCTGCATATCTACTTAATTCATCTGTAGTAACTTCTTTTCCTAGTTTTTTTGAAAGGCAACTTAATATATATGCATTCTCAGATAATCCACCTGTAAGAAAATAATTCACTGCTTCTGAATGTTTTCCACATAATGAAACAACCTTACTAACTATAGAATCCACAACAGCATATGCTATATCTTCTTTTTTCTCTCCCCTACCTATAAGACTAATAACTTCTGATTCAGCAAAAACAGTGCACATTGAACTTATGGTAACCCCGCTACCTTGTGATGCTAAATCACAAAGAGAATTTATGTCCATGCCTAGTGTATTCGCCATAATTTCCAGAAATTTACCAGTCCCAGCTGAGCATTTATCATTCATAAGAAAGTTTGTTATGGACCCATTCTGAACAGTAATAACCTTTGTATCTTGTCCACCAATATCTATTACTGTACAGTCGAGTCCTGATAAATATACTGCGCCCTTGCCATGACATGTTATCTCCGTTATAATTTTATCTGCATAAGGCACTGCTACTCTTCCATAACCAGTTGCTACAACCTTTGAATTTTCTTCATTTATTCCTAATAAATCCAGTCTTTCTTTAATAGTATTGGCAGTTTGAACGCTACTCCATCCAGTAGGCATAACAAATTTCTCCTCTAGTTGATTTTCGTTAAAAACTGCTACTTTAGCTGCTGTTGACCCTATATCAATTCCTATGTAAAACATAATTGTCTCCCCTTGCTTTCACATGTATTTTATATCCCTCTATAAATTGTAATATATTTCAATTATATTATACCTTAAACATAATAAATAACAATCACCCTATAGCTATTTTGAATAGTTAAGCTCTCATCTATATGAAAACAGTATTAGACTTCATTATTTAGAAATTCTATAATTATGGTATTGTTAAAAATTTTTACATAACTTTCAGGGGGGTTTAACATTATGAATGATTTACCTAAAATATTTAATGAATTTAATGAAGCAAGACAAAAGGGATTTGTAGATGTAAAAAATTTAAAAGATCAAGGTAAAAAAATAGTAGGAACTTATTGTACATACAGCCCATGGGAACTAATCATGGCTGCTGGTGCTATTCCCATTTCCCTTTGTAGTATGAGTGATGAACCTATAGCGGAGGCTGAGAGACATCTTCCTAAAAACTTATGTCCACTTATTAAATCAAGCTATGGCTTTGCTCTAACAGATAAATGCCCATATCTTTATTTTTCAGATTTGGTAGTTGGAGAAACTACTTGTGATGGAAAAAAGAAAATGTATGAATACCTTGGACAACTTAAACCAATGCACGTAATGCAATTACCTCAAACTAGCAAAGGTGAGGCTGCATTTAATTCTTGGAGAAATGAAATAATCATATTTAAAGAACGATTAGAAAAAGAATTCGGTGTAGAAATTACACAGCAAAATCTAAAGGATGCTATTAATCTTAGAAATAGAGAGAGATCAGCACTGATAGATTTTTATGAACTGGGAAAAATGTGTCCACCTCCTATTACTGGAACTGAAATGCTTCAAGTATTATATGGGGCTACTTTTAAAACAGATAAGGAAGCACACATAAAAACACTTACAAAGTTTACACAAGATATAAAAGATGATTACGAAAATGGAAACAAAAAAGTAAGTGAAAGCAAAAAAAGAATATTAATTACAGGATGCCCTATGGGTGGTGCTACAGAAAAAATCGTTAAGATTATTGAAGAAAATGAGGGTGTAGTTGTTTGTTATGAAAACTGTACAGGAATAAAAGCAACTCAAGAATTAGTAGATGAAACTATTGATCCAATTGATGCATTAGCAAAAAAATATTTAAATATCCCTTGCTCCTGCATGAGTCCCAATGATGGAAGAATAAACTCTCTTTCAAATTTAGTAGATGAATACAAAGTAGACGGAGTTCTAGACGTAATTCTTCAAGCTTGTCATACTTATAGTGTTGAAAGTCATTCAATCAAGAAATTTATGGATGAAGTTAAACATACTCCATATATGAGTATAGAAACAGACTACTCTCAAAATGATGTAGGACAACTTAAAACAAGAATTGCTGCATTTATAGAGATACTTTAATTTATATTGAATAGCGCCCTAGAAAAACAGTGCCCTTTATATTAAAGGGCACTATTTATACATTTCTTTAACTGCTTTTCTTGTTTCAATTAATTTTTCTTCTACTTCTTTAATATTATTTCTAACCATTCCTATAAATAACATATCTATTATGGCTAGCTGTGATATTCTCGAGTTCATTGCACCTTCCCTCAAAGATTTCTCTACAGCGGGAACACGTAACACCACATCGGAGAGTTCAGCTACCTTGTTATTTACACTAGCCTTTGTTATTGCTATTACTGGAACTTTCTTTTTTTTTGCATTCTCTACACATTTAATAACTTCCCTTGTTTCACCTGAATAGGAAATTGCTATAGCTACATCCCCTGGCTCCATTAATATAGATGTTGTTATTTGCAAATGGGTATCTGTATGTGATATGCATCGCTTATTTATTCTACTTAGCTTGTAATAAAAATCTTGTCCTACTAAAGCCGACACTCCTACACTAAATATATATATGTTTTTTGCGTTTATAAGAAGCTCTATTGCCTTATCTAATTCTTCCTCACTAAGCAAGTTAACTGTCTGCTGCATAATAGAATCTATTGAGTTTTTTATTGAATATATTATATTTTTTGTTCCCAAATCTTTATCTAAATATTGAAACTCAGTAGCCTGATCCATCTTGTCTAAACTTATAGATAACTTAAGCTTCATTTCGTTTAGGCTATTAAACCCTATTTTTTTAGCAAACCTAACAACAGTTGGAGCAGATGTTTTTGCATTACTTGCTATATCCTTAGCTGACATTGTTATAATGCTTTCCTTAGTTTCTAATAAATAATCTGCAATTAATTTTTCACTATCTGTATAACTATCATAATTTTGTTTTATATACTGCAATACATTCATAATCTCGCATCCCTATTAAATTATTTTCGATTTATTTATTATATTAAAATAAAATTTCTTACCGCCATTTATATATTTTAATAGATAAAGATGCTTTTGTAAAACAGAAGCTACAACATTTGTCCTATAATCAGCCTTTTGACTCCTTTTTAATATTTGTAACTCCCCCATATATCTCATGTAATTTTCATTATCTATAGTAATATCACCATATTCTTTATCTACTGTATTTAGTGCCTTTATTTTATCTTCCTTAAGAAGCAACCTACTTTCACTAGCCCTTATGGCATCTCTAGCCTCATCCGTTCTATTAGTATAAGTTTCTGAAAGTAATCTTAAGGTTACACTATCACATTCTTTTAATTCAATAGAAATCTCTACTGCATCAGGAATAAGTCTTGATAAATCCTCTAGTTCACTAATACTGGGGAGTGAATCTCCAATGAATACAGATTTATTTCCCAAAGCAAATAGATGATTTGCAGCTTCCCCCACATCTATACCTCTATGATCTTCTAAGGTAGGTAATCCATCATGTAATGGTCCTCTTTTTCTGTTATTTGATGTTACAAAAGCAGAGGTTTCTATTCCTCTTTTACTTAAAATAGCATTTTTTTCTTTCATACATTGTTCTGAAATACCTGTACCTACTCTAGGATAAAAATTATGTAGTGCATCAACATTTTTATAGTTAGGCGAATATATATCTAGATTTTTAAAAAACTCTTCCGTTATGGTGGATGCATTTAATTGAATTTTAATTCCATGAGGATTTTTGCTCATTTTAGATATTTCTTCTCCTTTATATCCAAAATCTATTCTTATAGTCTTAACCCCCATATCACCTAGTCCCTTCAAATCCATATCATTCAAGTCTAGAAACTTAAAAGTATTAGGAGAAATATCACTTATTATATCCATATTATATTTTTTAGCTAACTTGAAAAATTCACGTGCCTCAGTCTTTAAGGTACTATAATTTGCCTCTGGTATATGAAGTGAGGTAAATATTCTAGTAAACCCCAGTTCATGAGCATCCTTTAATAACTTTATATTTTCTTCCTTTGTATTGTCAAGCCCAAAATAAATTGAAATCCCATAACTCATAAAAATCTCCCTTTTTAAAATCATTATTATTTAAAATTATTAAAAAGACCCTTGCGGGTCTTTTTTTAACTCTCTAATTTTTAATCCACTGGATCTTCAAATCCTAATATGCTAGTAAAGAAATATCCACCTATATATGATACCAATACCCCTATTAAGAATACTCCCATTTTCCCATTTGCAATTAGCAGTGCAAGTGGTAATCCTGATACTCCTAACGCAACTGCTCCTACCTTGAACATTGCCATTACTGCTCCACCTACTGCGGCTCCAAGACAAGCTCCAAGAAATGGCTTTCCAAGTGGTAATGTTACACCATATATTAATGGCTCTCCTATTCCTAAAATCCCAGGTACTAATCCATTTTTAGCTACTTTCTTTAACCGCACGTTTTTTGTTTTACGAAGTACAGCGATTGTTGCTCCTACTTGTGCCATACCAGCTGTTGCAAGTATTGGAAGCAGTACTGTAAATCCAACATTAGCTATCAAATCTGCATGTATTGGAGTTAACGCTTGATGCATTCCAGTCATAACTAGTGGTAAGAATAAGCCACCGGATATTGCTCCTGATATAACTGATATCACTATATTATTTGATGATATTGTTTGTCCTATTAAAAGACCTATACTATCTGAAATAAATCCACCTATTGGTTGAAGTACAAATAATGCCAATAAAACTGAGATTGTAAGTGTAATAAGTGGTGTAACGAATAAATCTAATACGTCTGGCACAAATTTCCTACAAATCTTTTCAATGTAACAAGCTAAAACTACAACAAGTATTACTGAAATAATTCCCCCACGTCCTGGAGTTAATGCTTTTCCAAAAAGAGATATCTTTGCAAGTGCAGCTGATGAAAGTATACCACCTAGTACTCCACCCATCATTGGCATTTGAGAACCAAATTCCTTAGCTGCATTTACACCAACTAAAATTGGTAAAATAGAGAACACTCCCATTCCTATAAGTCCTATTAATTGAGCTGCTGTTGTAGTTTTATATGCATCTCCAAAATATACTCCTGCTATATTATTTATTGCAAGCACTAGTCCACAGGCTACGAATAATGGTATTAATGGGATAAATATATTACCTAATGTTTTAAGCATATTTTTAAACTTAGTATTATTTTTTTGCTTTAATTTACTTTTAGTTTCTGCTACTGCATCCTGGCCTATAAGTACATTTTTCCCAATTATCTTTTTAACTTCTTCAGTTATCTTATTTACCTTTCCTGGTCCATAAATAACTTGCAACTGATCCTGGTCTTCAACTATTCCAAGAGCTCCTTCAGATTTTTTTATTTCTTCTATTTTTGCCTTAGAGTGATCTTTAAGTTCCAATCTACAACGAGTCATACAGTTTTCAACAGATTTTATATTACTTTTCCCTCCAACTAGCTCCACTAAATTTTTAGCAATCTCCATATTTGTCATAATATTTTCCCCCTCCATTAAATGCTTTCTAATGCTTTTGCAATATATCCTTTATTTTGATCTAATATAATTTTTGCTTCCATTTTATTAAGCTTTGACAATATCATAAATATTGATAGCTTAACATCAAAATCTGTTTCATTTAATACTTGCGTTGCTTCTTTAATCTCTATTCCTGTTGCCTCGCAAACTATTAACTTAGCCCTTTGCGTCAATTTTTCATTTGTTGACTTTACATCTACCATAAGGTTGCCATATACTTTACCTAGCTTTATCATAGCCCCTGTTGATAACATATTTAAAACTAGTTTTTGAGCTGTTCCGGATTTAAGTCTTGTGGAGCCTGTTACAACCTCTGCTCCAACTATTGGTGCTATTGATATTTTTGCTGTCTTTGAAACTTGTGAATTAGCATTACAAGTAACTGAAATTGTTAATGCGCCTATTTCATTTGCATACTCAAGACCCCCAATAACATATGGTGTTCTACCCGATGCTGCAAGTCCTACTATTGTATCAAGGTGTGTGATATTTTTACCTTTCAAATCTTTTACTGCCAGTTCCTTTGAATCCTCAGCACCTTCCTTTGCTCTAAATATAGCTTCAGTGCCTCCTGCTATAATTCCCTGTACTATTTCTTCTGAAATTCCAAAAGTAGGTGGACATTCCGATGCATCTAAAATTCCAAGTCTTCCAGAAGTTCCTGCACCTATATAAATTAATCTACCACCTTTATGCATTCTTAAAGTTATACAATCTATGGCTTCTGCTATTTTAGGAAGTTCCACTTCTACAGCTTCCGCTACCTTTTTATCTTCATTATTTATTACTTTTACCATTTCTAAAGTTGAAATTCTATCTATATCCTTGGTATTTTCATTTCTACTTTCTGTTGTTAGTTTTTTTAAGTTTAATTTATCCATATTGCCTCCTATAGTACTTATCATTTGTCATTTGAAAACGATTTTCTGTACAACCTTATATTAACATATGTGAAATTATGTTTCAAGTACTTTTTTAAAATATTTTATTCCATTTCATTTGATTTAATAAATCATCAACAGCAAATATTAGAAAAAATGAATAAAGTTACTAAATAGCTTGTTTACTGGGCATTAATTAACGATAAAAAGAACCACCAAATATACTTCAGTAGTTCTCATCTATGTTTTTCGTTAAGCAATTGGAGTACAATAGTCGTCTGGTTTTTCCTGTATAATCACTTTGCCAATTGTATCTATAACTTTAAATTTTTAGGCTATTACAACGCGATTTCTTCCCATTTTCTTGCCCTTATATAGTGCATCGTCGGCTTTCTTTATCATATCGTCAATGCTTTCATTTTCATCATAAACTGATACACCAAAAGTCATGGTCACAGATAACTTTTTTAAATTATGCTCAAATGTTTTTTCTTCTATTTTTCCCCTCATCCTACTCGCAATAAGCTCTGCACCCTTAAGACCGGTATCAACAATCAAAATAAGAAACTCTTCGCCACCCCATCTAGAAAGACAATCCTGCTCTCTTAGAGTAGATTTTAATAATGCTACTACATCTTTTAATACAACATCACCAAAATCATGACCATAGGTATCGTTTACTTTTTTAAAAAAATCGATGTCTCCAATTACAATGGAAAATTTCTTTCCACTTCTTTTACATCTAATTACCTCTTCCCTGATTTTTTCAAGTATATATCTTCTATTATAAATACCAGTAAGAGAATCTGTTTTTGATTCAATTTCAAGGTTTGCCATTGCCTCCTGAAGAAGTTTATTTTTTTCACTTATAATTTCATTTGCTACTTTCATTGCTTGTTCTGCACGCATTTTCTCTGAAAGTTCATTTCTTAGAGAACCTACTAATTGGGCATTTTGTATTGCAATTCCTAGTTGCCTGCTAACTGCCACTAAAAGCTGTATTTCATCAGCATCGAAAACTTTTTCTTCTTTAAGCGATATACTAATTGCACCTACCGCTTTATTTGAAACAATCATGGGGATACTCCCCATACTTTTGAACCCTTGATCTACTAAAAGTTTTTTAAACTTCCCCTCAGGATACTGCTGATAAGTTGTAAACTGAGGCTTTCCAGTTATAATTGAGCGACCAGCTAGCCCTTCTTGTTTTCTTACCACCAGTATTTTTTTTATAATTTCTTCTATAAAACCAAGAGAAGATTCATAAATTAATGTCTGTGTATCTTCGTCTATAGTATATATTGCAATTCCATCAATACTAAAAGCATCTTTTATAATTAATAATGCATTATTAATTATATCTCCCAAGCTTAAATATTTAGTTGTGTTTTTGTAAACTTTATATAAAATTGATAGTTCCTTGTGTCTCTTTTGTAATTCATCCTCTGTTTTTTTTCTACTTGAAACATCTATAAAACTACATACCACATGTTTTACACCACCATCACAATTTAAAATAGGAATTGCACTAACTAAAAGCCAAACCCTGTCTCCTTTAATTGGACGATATACTCCCATAATAATTTCTTTCACAGGCATTTTTGTTTTTATAGCTTGAGGAACGGGATGAGTTTCACCCAAAAACGGTGACCCATCTTCATGTATAACATTCCAACTAGGATCAAAGGATGTTTTTCCCATGAGTTGTCCCTCTGTAAGTCCAAGCATCTCAAATGCTTGCTCATTACTTAAAATCATTTCTGCATTGGGGCCTTGAAGTAATAATCCCACATCAATATTTTTCATAATAGAATTTATATGTTCTTCTCTATCCATTACTATTTCAAGTCGGGAAATTTTTTCACTTAATTGTTCTATTTCATCTAGCAATTCTTTACGAGAGTTTTTATCATGGTTCATATCTTATCTCCTAACATTTTGACTGAATTCACTAATTTAAATTCATTAATATTGATTTGGGACAAACGTATAAATTTATCATTTTAATTGTAACCATTATATCAAAAATCTCAATAAAATTAAATAATTAGTTTGTTCTTAGAAACAAGTATTAAAGATTATCTCTGAAGGATTCCATAGAACCTTATCCCAACAATATTGGGAAATATATATTGTCAAATTTAAATGGGTACATTAAAAAAGTAGTTGAGATTTAAACCTCAACTACTTTTTACTTTATATCTATTTTATTTCCATGGAATAAATATTGTTATTATTCTTATCAACATATTTACTATTTACCACTATTTGTCTCATCTCTGCTTTTGGAAGATATATTCTTACCGCAGTATAAGAAAGCCGATAGTTACCCTCTATAAAAATGCTAATTTCTATTTTATTTTCTGTAGACTGCATTTTCAATTTAACAAAGGTACAGACGCCTTTTTTATAATCATTTGTAATTCCATCATCCTCGTATAAACTATACTCGCTTTTTCCATTTCCCTTTGTAGGAAACAACATGAAACCTCTTTCATCTTTTGATTTAGTTTCAAAAGCAATTTCCGCATCATTTACTGGTATAATTGCTCCAGCTTTTATTAATAATGGTGAATAGTTAATTGGAGCAGGAATAGTTATCTCCTGTCCACCTTCAAACCATAACTCAGTGTGGTAATCATACCAACCATCCCCATTTATAGGAAGATATACTTTTCTATTAACTTGTCCAGGTTCCACTACTGAGGCAACGAGCATATCATCACCTAGCATAAAGTCATCGCACTCTTGAAACGTCCTCTTATCCTTTTCATAGTTATAGAAAGTTGGTCTTATTATTGGTTCATAGTATTTATGAGCCCTGTAAACCAAATTATAAATGTACGGAGTTATTCTACTTCTAAATTTAATCATTTCTCTTATATGGTGTGTCATTTCAGGGTACATCCAAGGTTCATTTACAGTGTTGTCATCATTCCATGAATGTATAGTAAATCTTGGATGAAAAATACCATTTTGAACCCAGCGTGCAAACATCTCCGGATCAGGTGCAGGTCCTGAAAATCCCCCAACATCATGTCCAATATTATAAACCCCAGATAAACTGAGACCTATACCCATTTTGATATTGTATTTTATTGTTTTATAGGAAGTTCTATTATCTCCAGACCAAGTCTGAACATATCTTTGCATTCCAGGGCAACCTGAACGCGATATTAAATATGGTCTAATACTAGGATTAAACTCTTTTTGAGCTTCATAGGATGCCTTCATCATAAGTAATGACTGAAGAGGTCTTATTTGAGCAATATCTATTTCTTCTCCAAAACCATTAGCCTTTGCCTGTCCATCCCAAATTTCATACTCATTATTATCATTCCATGTTGAATCAATTCCGTATTTTAATAATTTTTCAGTAACTTGAGTCTTCCACCATTCAAATGACTTTGGATTTGTAAAATCTACATATGCCCCAAGTTGATCCCAAAATTGAGCTGTTTCAGTTACTTGTCCGTTTCTATCCTGAACGAACATTTTATTTTCTTCAAGTTCTTTATACATTGGATGGTCAATTAACAATGCCGGTTTTATGTTTGCACATAATTTTAATCCATTTTCATGAAAACTCTTAGCCATATCTTCAGGTGTTGGAAATTTATCCTTATTCCAGTTGAATACATATCTTTTATCTCCTATTGAAGTATATCCAGAGGATAATTGAAAAGATTCACAAGGTATATCATATTCTTTGCAATCCTTAACAAACTTTTGTAACTGTTCCTGGGCATCAGGCGCATCTGTATAAGACATTGTTGAACCTGAATAACCAATGCTCCATTTAGGAGTAAAAATAGTCTTACCTGTTAACCAAGAAAATCTTTGAGTAATATTTTTTATCTCCGGTCCTAAAATTATATAATAATCCAAATCACCATCTTCAGCATTGTAATATCTATAATATCCGTGGTAATTATCCAATTCATTTCCCATATCAAAAATAGACGTAGATAAATTATCATAGAAAATTCCAAACGATACTTCTGTTTCTTTATTTCTTGTAATATAAAATGGAATATGTTTATATAATGGATCTGTAGTTTCTGCATCATATCCCATTGGATCAACACTCATCATCTTATATCTTCTACCATTTTTTTCTACCTTACCCGATTTTTCTCCGAGTCCAAAATATTGTTCATTTATGCTTCTTTCCAGATAATGAAATGGCCCTTTACCTAAGGATTCCTCAAAATTATAACTTTGTGTTTTTCTATCCTTAGCAAATTCAATTTCTTCATTTCCAATTTTTGCATACCAAGTAGCCTTCATTCCATCTAGGTTAAATACTACTTTCATTTTCGAGGTTTCTATGGAACTAGTTACATTATTGCTATTAAAAATGAATTTTGGAAGTGAAAATACCGAGATATCTAATCTGTCTCTTCCCTCTTTTTCAATATCCTCCATGCCAGGAGCTATAAGCCAAGTTCTATTAAGCTTCATCTCATTTTCATAGAATAATACTCTTATAACATCCTCTTCTAATACAAAAATTTTAACTACAGTTTGTCCATCTACCATTTTAAAATCTACAACATTATCTTCATTTTTTACAAACTTAAAAACATAATTTCTTTTTATCATCACTGTCTCTCCTTTATGCTAAAACACTATAATAAATGGAATAATCTTGGTAAAAATAAACTTATATCAGGTATAAATGTAATTAACATCAAAACTACAATTAGTGCAACAAAAAAAGGAATCAAAGGTTTAATTACTTTCTCAATTGAAACACCTGCTACACCACATCCCACAAACAATACGCTTCCTACAGGTGGTGTCATTATGCCTATACACAAGTTGAATACAAGTATGATTCCAAAATGTACAGGATTTAATCCAAGCTCCGTAGCTATTGGAAGGAATATTGGGGTAAATATTAATACAGCTGGTGTTAAATCCATAAAAGTACCTACTACTAGTAATGTCACATTTATTATAAGTAAAATTACTATCTTATTAGTAGAAATTGACAGGATAGCAGAACTAATTGCTCCTGGTATTCCTGCAAATGCCATAACCCACGACATTGCTGAAGACGCTGCAACCAAAAACATGATAATTCCAGTTATGACAGCTGTTTTTAAAACAATATCTTTAAAGTCAGCTAAAGTAATACTCTTATAAATAACTGATAAAATTAATGGATATATAACCGCAATACCAGCGCCCTCAGTAGCTGTAAATATACCACCTACAATACCACCAATTACAACAACTATTAAAAAAAGACTTGGAAGTGCTTCTATAAATACTTTAAAAGCAACTGTAAATGATACTTTTTCAGAGACTGGATAATTATGTTTCTTCGCATATATATATGCAACTAACATTGTAGCAAGACCCATCATTATCCCAGGTATATAACCTGCAATAAACAATGCTGATATGGATACCCCTCCAGCTACTAGAGAATAGAGAATCAAAACACCACTTGGGGGAATAAGCATACCCGCTGGAGATGAAGCTATATTTACAGCTGCTGAAAAAGCTGGATCATATCCTTCTTCTTCTTCAAGTGGTGCCATAGTTCCACCAATCGCTGCACAAGCTGCAACTGCTGAACCCGACAATGCTCCGAACAACATGTTTCCAAGTATATTTGCATGTGCCAAAGAACCTGGTATTCTGCCACCAATAACCTTAGCAAAATTAATCAATCTCTTAGCAATCCCTCCATTATTCATTATATTACCCGAAAGAATAAATAATGGTACTGCTAGTAATGAGAAACTACTGATACCAGTAACCATTTTCTGCGCTACCGTGAATATAGCTACCTCTGGAGGAACTAAACATAACGCAGTTGCAATAGAAGCTAACCCTATACCTATTGAGATTGGAATTCCAATTACAAGTGAACCAAAAAACACAGCGAATAATACCAGCGCTATTATAATCATTTTGTTATCTCCTTCCTACATAAATTACTTATCTTTAATTCTAAAATCTTCAACAATATTAACAAATTGATAGAAAACAATTAGTACACCTGAAACTATAGTTGAAGAATAAATATACGCTTTCGGAATAGCTAATATGGGTGTTTTTATTCCAGCTACACCCATTGTAATCTGATTACCACCAATAATAAGTATTACTACTGCAAATAACAGAATTACTACATCAATAAAAACAGAGAGAAATAATTTACTATGCCCTTTTGTTTTCTCCTTTAAAAAAATCAAAGCCATGTGTTGTCTGCTTCCAAAAGCATATGCTGCTCCCAAAAAAGATGTCCAAATTAAAATAATTATAACTAATTCTTCTGTAAAAGTGCTTGGATTGTTCATCACATATCTTGTGAATACTTGCCATAAAACTAAACCTGTCATCACTATTAGAAGTATAGATATAGCATAAGTTAGAAATTTATCTAAGATAAATTTAATAGTTTTCATTCTTGTCTTTACCTCCATCAATTTTTTTATTTTTTTATATTGTTTATATTGAGCCGGAATATATTAATATTCTGGCTCATCAATTATTCTAATCCTCTAATTATTCTAATCCTTTAAATGTTTCTAATAATTTTTTCACTTCAGGCATTGAGTCTGAGTATTTTTTTAACACTGGTGCAACCGCATCTTGGAATGGTTTCTTATCAACATCATTGAACTTTACACCCATTTTTTCTGCTTCAACTTTTGCATCAGAAATAGATTTTGTCCATAATGGGTTTGCGAATGTTGTTGATTCTTTTGCTGCTTCCTGAATAGCTTTTTGTTGATCTTTCGATAATGTATCCCAAACTTTTGAACTTACAACTAAAATATCAGGAATCATTGTATGCTCATCATAACTAAAGTACTTAGCTACTTCACCGTGTTTACCAATTGTTAAGGCTGTTTCATTGCTCTCTGCACCATCAATAACGCCTGATTGAAGTGCAGTGTAAACCTCACCATAAGGTAAAGATACTGGAGTTCCACCTAAAGCCTGTATCATCTCAGTCTGCGTCTTAAATCCCATAACTCTAATTTTTAGACCTTTTAGGTCTTGTGGTGTATTTATAGGCTTTTTAGCTGTATAGAATGAACGTGCTCCTGAATTGTAATATGTGAGTCCTATAAACCCCTTTTCTTTTGTCTTGTTATAGAGTTCTTGTACCGCAGCAGATTCCATCGATTTAAAATAATGTTTTTCATCTGCGAATATGTAAGGCAACGTAAATGCGTTATAACCGTCGTCATATGCTGTAAGTGCCGCCGCAGATACCTTTGTCATAGCAATAGCGCCAGCTTTAAGTTGCTCTAAAACAGAAGTTTCATCACCCAATTGGCCATTAGGAAATATTTGAATTTTAACACTTCCATTTGTCTTTTCCTCAACTGATTTTGAAAATTGTGCTAAAGCTAAACCTACTGGATGTGTTTCTGTTAAATTGTGTGCTAATTTTAAAGTTACTTCTTTATCACCGCCAGATGTTGAACTTACTGTTGTTTTTTTATTACCACAACCAACCATACCAACTGTCATAAGTCCTACTAAACATAAAATCATTGTTTTTTTCATTTTTACTCCCCCTATAATATTCATTAAATTTAGTTTAAATATAGTATTTTCATAAACCATTTAATTAAATCCTATATTTTACTTTCGAAATATGTAACTGGTTACAATTTAATTTAAAAATATAAAACGTCTTTTCATATTTGATTAACGTTTACAAAATTATTGTATCATTTATTTTATTTACTGTATATAGTTTTTCGAATATTTTTGTAACCAGTTACATTTTTTTCGTTCCTTAGAATTTAGTATGTACTAAATTGGCTCCTCCTGTTTTCATGTTTTAGATACTATACATTGATGTGCTGTAGATTATATGATATTATTATCATAAATAGTAATATTACTATTTATAAGCATTACTTGTTTACTTAATTCACATGCTTATTATCGTAACTAGTTTCATAAGAGAGGAGACATTCCATATGAGTTATAACATTTATAACCTTGCAAAAGACTCAGGAGTTTCTGTTGCCACCGTATCTAGGGTCATAAATAATAACGGTTCAGTTAAAGAAAAAACCCGTCAAAGGATTCTTCAAATAATGACTGAAAAAAATTTTAAACCTAATGCTTATGCACGCGGTTTAAATAACATCAGCATGAAGACTATAGGAGTTATAATGTCCGATATATCCAATCCTTTTTTTGCGGAAGTAGTTAAAGGGATAACAGATATATTTCAAAAGATCGAATATAACATAATACTTTGTTCTACGGAAAATGACAAAAATATTGAGAGAAAAGAAATAGAGGTACTTGTTAATAAACAAGTAGAGGGATTTATTATAGCAGGCAGCCGACCAATAAATGATATTAACGCAAGTTTTATTATTGAACTTAGTGAAACCTATCCTATAATACTTGTTAATAGTTTTATTAAAGGGGGGACAAAATTATTTTCTGTCATGGTAGACGAGAAAGAAGCCGCCTATAAGTCCTTTAATTATTTAGTTTCTAAAGAGAAAAGAGATATATATTTACTTGGAAATCAACTTTGGAAAACTACAATGGTAAAAACCTCTGCGTTAAAACAATGTTTGAGCGAAAATAATATTGCATTTGATAAAACTAAATTAATTGATTGTGAGTATAGCTATTCAAGTGGAAGAGATGCTGCAAAAGAACTTATAAAAAGAAAAATTCCATTTCCCTATACTTTATTTTGTTGCTCAGATATGATTGCCATAGGTGCCATGAGGGAATTTTTAGTTTCAGGTGCAAAAATACCAGAACAAGTTTCAATAATGGGATATAGTAATATTGAAATGGCATCATTGGTTACCCCTTCCTTAACTACCGTAGATCAAAAAATGTTCAGTCTTGGACAAAAATCTGCTAATTTATTTGTAGATATATTAAATGAAAAATATCCTACAAATAAAAAATTGTACTCTGATTATGAATTAATAATAAGAGAATCCACATAGCAGTAAGATATTCCCAAAAATTGGAACGGTTCATCTTATTCTCATTCCGCACTCTGTTTCCAATCTAAAAACAACGAAAACCCCTGAATTCAAGGGTTTTTTATTTTATCAAAATTGCTATTTATGTGTAACAAGAAACTCACCAATAGGGTGTTTATGATTTTATTATAAAAGCAACTATAGCTTATAATCATCCCCTATCTTTATATGAATTATACAAAAAAATACCTATAGTCCAAACACTTTTTTTCACGTGTCCATCTTATAGGTACCATTATACATCATGAACTCTCTTTAGTATTTTTGATATAATATATAAGCACATTAGCTCGCATAAAATTATTTACACGTCCATTATATTATAAATTTTTCAATTGATTTATCTAAATTATTAACTTGCTCATGCAGTTTATCTATCTCATTTCCCATTACATCAATAGATGCAGTTTGTTGTTCAATAGATGCTGTTACTTCTTCTGTATTAGCTGTACTTGATTGGATAATACCAACCATGGTTCCAATATTACTGCCTACCTTTACAGCTGCAGAATTTAGTTTCTCTAATGATTCAGCATTCTCAACTATTTCATTTGTAACATTTGTAACCGCAGTAAACATTTGTTCAAATTTAATATTTAATTCATCTACAATTACGTCTTGTTCTTTTACTACTTTTTCTGTATTATCCATCTCTACTACAGTATCATTAATAGAGTTTTGAATTTCGGTAATTAACTGTGAAATTTTCTTAGATGCAGTTTCCGATTCTTCTGCTAGCTTTCTTACTTCTTCAGAAACTACCACAAAACCCTTTCCTTGTTCTCCTGCTCTCGCGGCTTCAATAGCTGCATTTAAAGCAAGTAAATTAGTTTGCTTTGATATTTTTGAAATAGTATCTACAATTTGTCCAATTTCATTGGAATTTTGAGAAAGTTTATTTATTGCATTATTAATACCACTAATTGCTTTTAAATTCTCACTCATTTTCACCTTTTGATGTTGAACTATCTCTAGACCCTCTTCAACAATTCCTTTAGTTTGCACCGTTAAGTTTTTAGAGTTATAGCTTCTTTTAACTATTTTTTCAAGTCCATTATTAACGTCTGAAAGCATTTCATTACCTTGGCATGCAAGATCAGATTGTTCTATGGAACCACTTGCTATATCTCCAACTGCAATATTAATTTGTTCTCCTGTTGTTTTTAACTCTTCAGAAACATGTTTAACATGTGAAGATGTATTTTGAACTACACTTGAGATTTTTTTAATATCAACCATTAATACCCTAACCTTAGCAATTAATTTATTAAAAGCTTCTGTCATCATACCGACTTCATCTTTAGCATAATTATCTTCTTTAACAGTAAGGTCACCACTTTCAGCTCTTGACATTAAGATTCTCAAGTGTTCAATAGATTTGCTCATGTTTTTATATATTAATGATGCTACTATAGCAAGGAAAGAAATAATTACAATACAAACCACTATAATTATGTATATTCTAGTGAAAAATGCCTTTTGTCCATCACTAATATCTTGCTTACTTTTAAGCATAGCTTCTTTTGATGATTTCTCAATAGATGCTACAATATTATCAATTGCGTCTGTAGGTGCTCTATCTATACCATTTACCATTTTATCAATAACTTTGTAAGTTTCAGGGCTTTTTCTATCAAAGCTTTTCAGGGCTTGCCCATACTTTTCTCCTAAGTCTTTATGAGTACTTATTGTCTCATCAACTAATTCAGTACTTAGACCTTCTTTCTGCATTAATCCTTTTAACTCTTCTAACTGTGAGGTAACTGAGTTTTCTTCTTGTTTAAAACCTTCGTAGTATTTTTTATATGATTCAGGGTCTTGTCCTCTTAATAAAATATTTTTCCACTCCTGAACTTGCTTTTTAAAGGTAACTTGAACATTTCTCGCTTTATCAACTAAGATGGTGTACTGCTCAGATGCCTCTAGTGATGAATTCATATTTTTGTTTAGCTTATTAACAGTAATAGTTGTAACCCCACCTAAAATTGCCATAAATCCAATCATAGAAATTACAAGCACAATTAAAATCGTCTTAATTTTAAAATTTTTAAACATTATTTACCTCCGAATGTAAAATTTTAGTTTATGTCAAATAAATGTTTTAGAGCTTAAAACCTATTAAACCCCCTTGTTTTCCTAAATTATATCATAGTTTTATATTATATTTTAAATTATTTTAGCTATAAAGGATATTACCTCAGCCGCTGGAACTAATAAAATCTGAGCTAAAATCGTGCCTACTATTAGTCCTCCAACAATAAAAATTATACATCTATCAAACTGCAATTGCGTACATTCTCCTTTAATTACATCATCTGTTAAAATTGATATGTATGGGTCGATGAATATAACCATAATTATCGTTGACAATCCAGTTATTACAGATGCTAACGTACTGCATGTTGTTCTTAATTCTGGATTTAAACACCCTGCATACAGTGATGCCAAAACACCAACAGTTGCTATTGAAAATGCTAAAGTGTTAAGTAAAATAATTTTCTTTGGCATAGTTTTAAAATTTTTCAATTGTGACAAGTTTTCTTTTTTAGGTGCTGTAACACTATTTTTAAATTGTAATATTCCCGATTTCGAAAAACCATGCAATAATAATTTAGGTATAGACCGATTAACACTAAATGATTCCACAGCCTTGCCAAAGACTTTTATAAAGGTTGGCATTAATGCAGCTCCAATAATAGTGGCAAATGTTGTGGATAATAATATCCATCTGAATGTAGATAATAAACTTTGGGGATTTCCTGTTTTTATAGTATTTTCAATTGTTTTAGCCAATAATGGGGCTTGAACACTGTTTGCAGTTCTAGAAATCAATGCAAAAATATTGAATACTGCAAAAGCTACTGCTATTCTTCCTGTTCTTACAGCAACGATCCTTACAGAATAAGCTAGCGTTGAGATTATAGAAATAATAACTGTAAGAATTAAAACGATTATTACTTGTGTAGACATTTAAATTGCTCCCTTATACATGTTTGCATTTCCTAATAATATAACCTTACTACCTTCTACTATAATTGCACTTTGAGCCTCCGTAGTATATACTTTTTTGCAAGTTTCATCTATAAATTTTTTAATACTTTCATTTTGCGCTTCTGTATTTTTATAATGAACCTCAACAGCAAAATCCTTAATACAATTCAATCCTTTTTCGCACATAAACTTTGGATAGTCTGTGTCCGGTGAGATGTAGTAATCATAGCATTGTATCATGGCACCAGCACTCCATCCCATGATAATACCCTTATGCTGTTCAATTGTGTGAGTTAAATCAAATTCTGCGAGTCTGCTCATTATCTTATCCGGAAAGCCGCCGGTAAAGAAGATAATATCACTAGTATTGATTTTATCTTTTGAACTATTTTTGTCATCCTCAAAATAATTGACCCACCTTATATTGTCCTCTCTTATCCCATACGCTAGAAATGGCAGCACAATCATACTATAATATTCTCCATTTTTTTTATTATAAAAATTTTCCCATTGCTCAGCGTCTTTTATCCTATCTTCATGAAAAGAAAATGGAATAACTGTAATTTTGAAGTCTTTCTTAATTATGCTTTTTAATGTATCATATGCCCAAGCTTTATCAAAATCTAACCCATCTAATAAAATATTCATGTTTCTCCTCCAAATGTACTCATTTCATTAACTATCCCTTTTATTGCATAAATTACTACCTAAGGCTTATCATTCTGTATATAATGACTCCTAACATAAGCAAAAATGTGTTTACTATAATCTGATAATGATACTAAGTCATTTTGATAATTTATTTCTTGCCACACCCCTTAAATTACATATATTTCATTATAGTGCCATTAATTTCTATTATCAACCCTACCACCCAATAACCATAAAAAGAACCACCAAATATATTTCAGCAGTTCTCATCAATGTTTTTTGTTAAGCGATTAGGGTACTATACCACACCTGATATGTGCTTAAATATATGGATAAATTGGGTAACTACTATGTTTAATTACGCCACAACCTATCCGTTTACCAGAGTCACCGGATGGCTGGGTACGATAGTCATCTGGACTTTCATGTATAACCACCGCTTTGCCAATTATATCTATAACTTTAAATTTATTAGTGAAAAATATGGTCCTAGCATAGCCATTATTAGAAAATAACACTGGGAAATCTCCCGCATGGTTTCCGTGTGGCTGATTTGTAGGATTCCAATGGCCCTTTGCACCAGCAAATGGATTAGTTGGGTCGCCCATGTCACAATTTCCAATTTCATGTATATGAAATCCATGAGGACCAACGGGTAAAGACTTATCTGTTCCTGGTTTATATAATGGTAATCCTTTCACTTCCACATAAATATCTACACCGCCTGGAACATCCATAAAATAAACCATACCAGTAAGATTTGGTGCTAAAGAACTTCCTTGTATATGTGCCATAGCATACATTTTATACCTCCACAAAATAGATTTGGTATTATAATATGCGAGGGCATCATAAATGTTTCCTTATTTCCAATCATATCTCAATATGGCATATATGCAATCATCAAACCACATATCACCCATTCTAAAACTCTTGATAAAGTGACCTTCCTTTCTCATGCCTAATTTTTCTAAAAGTTTAATTGATTTTAAATTATTGGGATCAACTGAAGCTGTAATTCTATGTTTCGCAAGATTAAAGAATAAATAACTAATTACTGCTTTTAAGGCTTCTATGGCGTACCCCTGACCTTGGTAACTTGGCGCTAATGTATAACCTACCTCAACCTGAGCATTATCCTCCAAAAAATGAATTCCTATATCCCCTATTAGCATTCCTTCATCCTTTTTAACAATGGCTAATTGAAACCAAGTATTAGGTCTATTGGGAGTGCTAGGGATATGGCTTATAAAATCATCAACTGCGCTTATGCTCTTAGGTATAAATGACTGATATTCATAAACCTCCGGCAATGAACGGTATTTAAAAAAATCTTCCCTATCCAATATTTCAAGTTTTCTTATTAATAATCTTTCAGTTATTATATTCTTAAAATTTGCTTTCATAAATTTGCTCCTCCAATTAATCCTACTTTATACAAAAATATCTCTTCTACATAAGCTGCTTTGTGAATATCTTAACTGAAATTTATTATTATATTTTCATTATCAGTTTATCCTTTTGTAATATATGATCTATAATCCAAGTAAATATAAAATGCAGCAAATCCTCCACATGTTTTTGTTCATTGTTATCAACATTATCTAGATTTATTTTTTCTAGTTCTTTTATGAAATTACTATGCTCTCTCTTCTGTTCTTCATATCCAGGATAATTGATTTCAATCATATACTCCTCTTCACATTTAAAGTGATATTTAGTGTAGTTTTGCAAATCCTCAACTATTAAATTTATATCATGGTATTTATCATTTTGTAGCCCACGTTTTAAAAGTGCATAAGCTTGATTACCTATCTCAAAAAGGTGTTTATGCTGAGCATCAATTAAATCCATACCAATTGAACAATTGTCGTTCCAAATTAACATATTAATTACCCCCTTGTAAAATTAGTATCTTTAGTTTATCAGAAAACAGCATTTTTTTATATACTCTTTTAAATATATATTGTTAATATGCAGCTCCAAAGGAGATTATTTAATCTCCTTGAAAGATTTTATAGTATAATGTAAGGATATTATATTTTATAATTAAGGAGGAAACTCGATGAATTCAATTAAAATATATAAAGGAAATATTTTATTTACAAAAACACCTGAGAGTTTTACTGTTATAAATCAGGGTTATATAGTTGTAATTAACGGAAAGGTTGAAAATGTTTATAAAGATTTACCCATAGAACATGCAAATTCTGAAATAATTGACTACGGTGATAAGTTAATTATCCCTGGCATGAATGACCTTCACTGTCATGCTCCACAATTTAAGAATATGGGTATTGCAATGGATAAAGAATTATTACCTTGGCTTAATGACTATACCTTTCCTGAAGAAGGAAAATTTAAGGATTTAGAGTATAGTAACAAAGTATATCAACATTTTATAAAGGAAATATGGAAGCAAGGTACAACTAGAATAGCGGTGTTTGCTACGGTACATAAAGCTGCCTCCATGAACTTAATGGACCTTTTTATAAAGTCTGGTTTAGGAGCTTTTGTTGGCAAGGTAAATATGGATCTAAACTGTCCCGAGTATCTTTGCGAAACCCTAGAAAATTCATTAAAGGAAACTGAAGAAATCCTTATATCCTATGGAAATAAATCTTCTTTAGTAAAACCAATAGTAACTCCCCGTTTTGTACCAACCTGCAGCAGTGAGTTACTTAAGGGTTTAGGAACTTTATGCCATAAATATACTGTACCTATACAATCTCACTTATCAGAAAACAAAAGTGAAATTCAGTGGGTAAAAGAGTTGCACCCAAAGTCAAACTATTATGGTGAGGTTTATAATGATTTTAAGCTATTTGGTCAAACCCCAACTTTAATGGCACATTGCAGTTTTTCTTCTGAAAAAGAAATAGAATTAATGAAAAAAAATAATGTAGTAGCTATTCATTGCCCAACATCTAATTTAAATGTTGGTAGTGGTATGCTTCCCATCAGAAATTTTATTAACAATAGTATCCGCCTTGGTTTAGGTTCTGATATAAGTGGCGGCCACACTTGTTCTATTTTTAAAACCATGGTATATGCAATTCAAATTTCAAAGCTGTTCTGGTCAAATTCTAATAAAGAAATTGACTTTCTTACAAACTCCGAAGCCTTCTATATAGCTACAAAAGGTGGTGGCAGCTTCTTCGGCAGTGTTGGCAGCTTTGAAAAAGACTACGATTTCGATGCCCTTATCATTGACGATTCAGAATTGAATTATCTTAATTATACCTTAGAGGAAAGGTTAGAAAGGTTCATTTATGTAGGCGATGATAGGCATATTCTTCACAGATATATTTGTGGTAAATTAATTGAAGAACCTATCTTTTAACAAGTATATTTAATGCAATATTGGTTATCATAATATTGTAGAGTACAAAACAACTGAGCCAAAGCTTATATATCCGTTCAATGAATATAAAGCTAGCCAAAAATTCAATATGAATTAAAATAAATAATCTAATCTATATTGAATTAGAGGACGATTTTTTACGGTTGGGAAAAGCATTGATATAGTCGATGTTATAGCACATTTATTATATTAATGTTCCAACCTATCGTATAAAGTCAAGCGAAGATTATACAGAATGTTGTAATTATTATATACAGCCGTGAAGGTTTTATATAGTTGTGCAGATATTTTATATAGTCCAACAACCAATCACCAGTGGTAGTGATTTGTTTAATTAATATCGAAAGATGTTAACTATATAATAAATCATCTATGTTGGTGCTAGGTAGGTTGTTTTGTACTCTCATAAAAAAGTCAATTACCCCTCAAGGGGTTTTATATATATAAAGGGAGTTCACAAGTGAATTCCCTTTAGTGCGTTTAATACAATTCATAAAATCCATATTTTTATTTATTCTTGCTTTCAACTGTAATCATCTTCCAATCTCTATGTTATTCAGAGCATAGACCATCTTTTTATGTCCATTTTCACCTCCTTGTCCATTACAAAAACCATACCATGAGAAATAATTAATAAACAAAAAAACTACCAAAATATATCTCAGTAGTTCTCTTCTCTTGCTATAGCATCTGTAGCTTTTCTTAAACAGAAAAACATATTACTTCTAAAATATCGTTAAATTCATAATCACAGAGCATTATTATAATAAATAATAATATGCAGCCGTGATAACTCTTTGGATATGTTCCTATATTCATGTGCTTTATCCGCAAGGAATTTTATTGAATCCCCTTCATTGAGATTATAACTGGTACCTTGAACGGTGAGTTGAAATTCACCTTTGCTCACAAATAGATATTCTTCCGCACCATTTTCATGAGGCTCAGAACAATGTATACATCCAACATCAAGATCCACTACTATTACTTCAAATTTTTTGTTAAAATCAAAGGCAAAACTTGGAAAAACACTAAACTTATCATTACCTTCAGTAATAGGTATGATATCTTTCTTCTTAACTATGACTAAGTCATTAGGCTCTGCTTCCAACAAGAAAGTAGAAGAAATATGAAGGCCATTTGCAATTTTCCACAGCGTAGAAATGGATGGATTGGTTTCTCCCCTTTCAATTTGACCCAGCATGCCTTTGCTAACGCCAGTCATTTCAGCAACTTTATCCAGACTATAGCCTCTTTTTTTACGGTGTGTATTAAGATTATTTCCTATAATTAAATTAATATTATCCAAAGTTTACTCCTTTTGGTTATATAATATATTTCATACATTTAAATTTAATTGTATCATATTTCTATGAATATTTCACACAATTTTTGCAGGATTATAAATATGTTTTCCTCTGTAACTTATTATAACGATTACATTTTTTTAAATAATCCCTTGTATAATATATTACACATATGATATGATAAAACAAACAAGCGTGCATTATATTACACTTTTTATGTAATATATTAATTTGTTTGTATTATTCTCAATAATTCAGATAGGTTTGAGCGTTAAATCATAAACTATAATTACTAGCTAATATTTTAACTAAAAATAAATTAAATGGAGGTTTTCATTATGGGAAGTAAAGCTTTACAGGATTTTCTATCAGAAAATTTACAGGATCTAAAAAGTAAAGGTTTGTATAATGTAATAAATGTACTAAAGAGTTCAAATGGACCGGTTATTACAATTGGAGATAATGAATTAGTAAATTTATCTTCAAATAACTACTTAGGTCTTGCTACCAATCCTAGAATGATTGAAGCTACTATTGAAGCAACTAAAACATATGGCGCAGGAGCAGGTGCCGTTAGAACAATAAATGGTACTTTAGAAATCCATACTAAACTAGAACAAAAACTTGCAAAGTTTAAACATACAGAAGCTGCTATTGCATTCCAATCTGGATTTAACTGCAATATGGGAGCAATTTCAGCAGTAATGAATAAAAAGGATGCTATTCTTTCAGATTCACTAAATCACGCATCAATAATAGATGGCTGTAGATTATCTGGGGCTAAAATCATAAGAGTTGAACATTCAGACATGGTAGATTTAAGAAATAAGGCAAAAGAAGCAGTAGAGTCTGGCTTATATGAAAAAATTATGGTTATAACTGATGGTGTATTCTCTATGGATGGCGATGTTGCTAAACTTCCTGAAATTGTAGAAATAGCAAAAGAGTTTGACTTAATAACATATGTAGATGATGCTCATGGTTCAGGAGTTATGGGAAAAGGAACAGGTACTGTACATCATTTTGGTCTATCAGATAAAATAGACTTCCAAATTGGTACATTATCTAAGGCTATTGGAGCTGTAGGTGGATATGTAGCTGGAACAAGAGACTTAATTGATTGGCTTATGGTTCGCGCTAGACCATTCCTATTCTCAACATCATTAACACCAGGAGCAGCCGGTGCTGCTATTGAAGCTATTAACATTCTTACAGAAAGCACAGAGCTTCATGATAAACTTTGGGAGAATGCAAATTATCTAAAGAAGGGACTTAAAGAACTTGGATTTGATATTGGAAATAGTGAAACACCAATAACTCCTTGTATAATAGGAGATGAACTTAAAACTCAAGAATTCAGTAAAAAACTTTTCGAAGAGGGCGTTTATGCAAAATCAATAGTATTCCCAACTGTTAGAAAAGGAACTGGAAGAGTAAGAAATATGCCAACGGCTGCACATACAAAAGAAATGTTAGATACTGCACTAGCAATTTATGCAAAAGTCGGTAGAGAAATGCAAATAATAAAATAGAAAATGCAGTTTGAGTATAGCACCTATTAATTAGGTGTTATACATATAAATCTTAACTATTTACAAAAGCAAAAGCTATTCAGCTAAATTTGGAGGGTACACAATGAAAAAAATATTAGTAACAGGAGCCTTAGGACAAATAGGTTCAGAACTTGTAATGAAAATGAGAGAAATTTATGGTAATGATAATGTAATAGCTTCAGACTTAAGAAAGCTAGAGGGTCGCCCTGTAGTTACCACTGGTCCTTTTGAACTATTAGATGTAACTGATCATAGTGCTATGCTTAACCTTGCTAAAAAATATGAAATAGATACATTAGTTCATTTAGCAGCATTATTATCAGCTACAGCAGAAGCAAAGCCACTACTAGCTTGGAATTTAAATATGGGCGGACTTGTAAACGCTTTAGAAGTTGCTAGAGAATTGAATTGCCAGTTCTTTACCCCAAGTTCTATAGGTGCCTTTGGTCCATCTACTCCTAAAGATAATACACCTCAAGATACAATACAAAGACCAACAACTATGTATGGTGTAAACAAAGTTGCTGGAGAATTATTATGTGATTATTACTTTAAAAAATTCGGAGTTGATACAAGAGGAGTACGTTTTCCAGGACTAATTTCTTATGAAGTTCTTCCAGGCGGTGGAACAACTGACTATGCTGTTGATATATATTATGAAGCATTAAAGTCAGGTAAATACACTTCATTTATTGGTGAAGGAACAAAAATGGATATGATGTATATGCCAGATGCAATAAATGCAATAATTAAATTAATGGAAGCTGACGGATCAAAATTAATACATAGAAATGCATTTAATATTACTGCTATGAGTTTTGAGCCAGAAGAAATAGCTGCTGAAATTAAAAAGCATATTCCAAGTTTTGTTATGGATTATAATGTAGATCCAATAAGACAAGGTATCGCTAATTCATGGCCAAATTCAATTGATCCAACTTGTGCTAAAAATGAGTGGGGATTTGCTGCTGAATATGATTTGGCGAAAATGACTACTGATATGCTAGAGAAATTAAAAGCTAAGGGAATTACGAAAAACTAAAAACTTCAGAGATACAATAACATGGAGATATCCTTATGTTATTGCATCTCTTTTTTATATTTTAGGTAAATTTTTCACTACTTAGTAAAACTTATTTTTAAATATTGATAATATAAGATATACTATATATATAATATTAAATTCGCAAAAAATATTAAGGGGTGATTTAATGAAAACGAAAAAAAAGTTTATTTTGTACTCTGCAATTATAGTCATAATTGTATGCTTATTTTCTTTAAGTAGCATTGTACAATTTGTTATTAATATTGAGTGGTTTAAGGAAGTGGGATACCTTCCAGTATATTTAACAAAAATATTTACAGTATCTAAGCTTATGATACCTGTTTTTTTACTCAGTTATATTGGAATATGGTTATACTATAGGAGCCTTAAAAAAAGTATCCTACACCTAAAAAAGGTAGTTGAAGTAAATCCCAAGCATGATGCTACCCAGAATAAAATTTTTGTAACTTGTAATATAATTGTTTCATTTGTATTCTCTTTAGTTTTTGCATCTAAATATTGGGATATGATTCTTAAATTTATAAATGCTGTTAGTTTTAATGTGAAAGACCCTATTTTTAATATGGATGTATCTTTTTTTATTTTTAAACTTCCCTTAATTCAATCTTTATATAGTTTTATAATAACACTACTAGTATTATTAGTTATTATTAAAGGAATAGTTTACTTTATATTTAAAGCAAAGGATACTATTCATGTAGGTAGAGTAGAAAACCCTTTTGATGACTTAAAAGAAATGGGCAAAGAATTTATTACATTTGGAGGAAAACAGATTGCAATTATGTCCTCACTTATAGCACTTTTTCTTTCACTTGGATTTTTAGTAAATATATTAAATCTAGTGTATAGCCCTAGAGGAGTTGCATATGGAGCAAGTTACACAGATATTCATGTAACATTACTTTTTTATAGAATATTGATGGTGGCTTGTATCATAGCTGCAGTAGTAATCTTTATTAGTGTTTTAAAATCAAAGGTTAAACCTATACTGATTTCAATTATTGGTTTAGTTCTCATAAGTCTTGTGCAAGTAGTATCAGGAGCCGTAGTTCAAAGCAGTATTGTAAGTCCAAATGAAAAGCAACTTGAAAAACCATATATTCAAAATAACATTAATTTTACAAGGAAAGCCTTTAATATAGAAGATATAACTACAAAAGCTTTTAATGTAAAAAATGATTTGAAAAAAGATGATATTTCAAATAATCAAGAGACTGTAGATAACATTAGAATAAATTCTACTGGGCAGGCACTAGAATTTTATAATCAAGTTCAAATATTAAGATATTACTATAACTTTAGTGATATAGACGTAGATAGATACAAAATAAACGATAAATATAGTCAAGTATTTATTTCAGCTAGAGAAATAGACTCGAAATTATTATCTCCAGACACTTGGCAAAATACTCATATGATTTATACTCATGGGTATGGTGTTGTAATGAGTAAAGTAAATGCTGTTACGTCAGAAGGCCAGCCTGATTTTGTTATTAAAGATATGCCAATTGCAAATAGTACAGATATTAAGTTAACTAATCCGAGGATTTATTTCGGTGAACAAACAGATCTGTACGCATTAGTAAATACTAATGTGAGTGAATTTGACTATCCCCAAGGTGAGGTCAACAAAGTAACAAATTATGATGGAAAAGCCGGAATCAAAATGAATTTAATTAATAAAATTTTATTTGGAATAAATAATGGGGAACTTAATTTCCTACTATCAAGGGATATTAAGAGCACAAGTAAAATTCTCATTAATAGAAATATCGTTGCTAGAGCAAAGATGATAGCTCCTTTTTTAGCTTATGACAAAGATCCCTATGTGGTTGTAAGTGAAGGCAAAATATACTATATACTTGATGCTTACACTATATCCACCCAATATCCATACTCACAACCACAAAATGGAATAAACTATATTAGAAATTCAGTTAAAGTAGTAATAGATGCTTATGATGGATCTACAAATTACTATATGGCAGATTCAACTGATCCAATTGTGCAAACTTATGCAAAAATTTATCCTAAATTCTTTAAGAATATATCAGAGATTCCAGCTGACCTTAAAGCACACTTTAGGTATCCATCTGATATATTTAATATCCAAAGTGCAGTACTTGGTAAATACCATGTAACTGATCCTGGAGTATTTTATAGTGGTGAAGATATTTGGGATGTTTCTAAGAATGCGAATGCAGTAGGTGGTGAGGTTAAAACAACAATTCCACCATACATCATACGTAAATTACCAGATGCAGACAGTGAAGAAATGATATTACAACAATACTTTAATATAAAGGGAAAATATAACATGACAGCCATTTTAGGTGCTAGAATGGACGTGGGAAACTACGGCAAACTGTTACTAGATAAATTCCCAGCAGAAAAGACTGTTTACAGTCCACACCTTTTCAATCAGAGTGTTAGTCAGGATACTACAATTTCCGCACAGCTTTCACTTTGGGATACAGGTGGATCTGAAGTACAATATGGAGACACTATAATTCTACCAATAAATAACTCGCTTCTTTATATTGAACCTCTATATCTAAGAGCTAGTGGAAAAAACAGTATTCCTGAAATGAAAAAAATAATATTATCTTACGAAGGCAAACTACTTATGGTTGATAATATGGAAACTGGCCTGGCTCAGATATTTAATTTTAAGGCACCAAATGCAGTGATTACAGGTACAGGAACTGGTACACAGCCATTAAGCCAAGGTAAGCTAGATCTAATCAAGCAGGCAAATGATATATATTTAAAAGCGCTTGAAGCTCAAAGAAATCTAGATTGGACAAAATATGGAGAATATAATAAGCAACTTGGAACTTTACTAAAACAATTAAGTGAATAGATACCAAAAGACAGATGCAAATTGCATCTGTCTTTTTTAGTTGATGGAGATTTTTTATTTCACTATGGTTAGTTCATATTTTAAAAGTCAGGTGTATTTGAGAAAGCCGGTAAATTTCTACAGATTATCTATTGTCATAAATTCCTTAGTTTGAATTTCAAAGGCTTGGATAAAATGTCTGGCTGCAGCTGATAGGTAAGCATTTTTCATCCATATTATCACTGTTCTTGTAAATAAATCATGGTCTTTTATCTCTCTATAAACAAGGTTCACTTCAGGTACTAGTCCTATCATATCTCTTGGTATAATTGCAATGCCCATACCACTATTAGCCCAATCGATCAAAATTCTTGTATCATCAATCCTGCAAATGACTCTTGGCTTAAAACCTGATTTCATGCAAGTTTCTTCAATTATACCGGCATACCTGTTATGCATCATCAATGGCTTTCCTTCAAGTTCAGTAATATCCACATGTCCCTTATTATCCTCCCAGAACAAATCTGCCAGTGCACCTGCCACCATTGGCTCCTCCGGTAGATTTATGTATTCAAATATATCCTGGTTAATAGGCGTACGTATAATTCCTATTTCAACAACTCCACTCTTGATTAACTCCAAAATTTCAGGTGTGCCACCTTCTCTTACATGAAAATCAACACCAGGGTATTTTTGGTGAAAACTTTGTATTTTTACGGACATCAGCATTTTTCCTGCTGAAGATATAGTACCTATTGAAAGTGTGCCTTGTAGCCCCTCTTTTAAATCATTAATTTCCTTTACCGTCTTTTCCATAAGATCCACTATCTGCTTTGCTCTATTTTGGAGAAGCAGACCAGCATCCGTGATATGCATTTTACGCGTATTTCTTTCCATCAGTACTACTCCAAGTTCCTCTTCTAGTAGTTTAAGTTGCTGACTAAGTGGTGGTTGAGCAATATGAAGCCTCTCCGCTGCTCTTGAAATATTGCCTTCTTCAGCAATTGTAAGAAAATATACTAGTTTCCTAATGTCCATAACACACCTCGATATTTATATTATTACCATATAAATAGTATATATTTTAGATATTTCTAATATATATATTATTTTGCTATAATACTATTAGAAATACTAAAAATTGTCAACCAAAATATTATTATAAGGATGGTATATATGGATATTTATTTAGGACTGTTTATAAGCTTCGTGATTATCATTTTCGGTGTCTTAAGTAATGTCTTCGTGGGCTTACTGCTTACAATATGTTGGATCATTTTTGCTTCAATAAGCATAAAAAGAGGTTATAGTATAAAAAATATCCTAATGATGTCATACTCAGGTGGTAAAAAATCACTAGTTGTTGTCAAAACACTTTTACTTATTGGAGCTGTTACAGGCGCATGGATGGCTTCTGGTACTATCCCTGGAATCGTATATTATTGCCTTAGGCTTATACGCCCAGATACATTTATCCTTTTTACATTCCTAATCTGCTGCGCATCATCCTTTCTTATTGGTTCCGCAACTGGAACAGCAAGCATTGTAGGGCTACCCCTCATAATAATAGCAAGAAGTGGAGATGTTAATCTCAATATAATTGCAGGTGCAATTATTGCTGGTGTGTATTTTGGTGACAGATGCTCACCAATGTCTTCAAGTGCTGTTTTGGTAGCAAAACTTACAGACACCAATCTTTTTACGAATATAAAGAACATGCTTAAGTCTTCAGTTATTCCATTCATTTTCTCTATAGGTTTTTACTATAAATTTTCCAAACTTAATCCACTAAAGATAGTAAACACTAATTTAACAAATGAACTTCTCAGTACCTTTAACATAGAATACCTGATACTTGTTCCTGTCCTAATAATACTTGTACTCTGCTTTCTCAAAGTAAAAATCCAGCATGCTATGATCTTAAGTATGATTGTAGCAGCCATATTAGCCATAGTTATCCAAGGTCATAAACCATTTCAGGTGCTAAATTATATCATGTTAGGATATAAACTAGGTGATCACAACATCCTTCATAATATCATAAAAGGTGGTGGCATCGCCTCTATGCTTAAAACCTGCCTTGTAGTCTACATTGCTTGTGCTCTTGCAGGTGTACTTGAAGGAATAAAAACCTTTGATGGTATTGAGAAAATCCTTGCTAATATGAAGCTAACTGGCTCTCTACTTTACGGACTGACTACCTTAGTAAGTACTATTACAGCGGCCTTGGGGTGTACACAATCAATTGCTGTTGTTTTGACATCTGAAATTATGAAGAGTTGCTACAAAACGGAAGAGAATTATCAATTTGCACTTAATATTGAGAATTCTTGTATACTTACATCAGCACTAATACCTTGGAATATAGCCGCATTGTTTTGTACCACTATTCTTAATGTGAATATGTACAGTTTTGTGCCCTATGCCTTTTTCCTTTATGTTTTTCCATTAGTTCATTTTTTAGATTTCTTTTTCAGAGAAAAATTGTTTGCTAATGAATTTCAAATTTAATATACTGCATATTCTATATTACTTTTATAAATTGTATATGTTTTATATGTCTCCATATTAACGTCCTTTTGTTTTAATACATAGACTTCATTTGAATTTTCACAATCATTTAACCAAGAAATAAAGTTTGTCCTTTCATTATCATCAAGCATTAATGCAACCTCTTTTCCACTAACAAAAATTATATTAATTATTTTCAATATAATCACATCCTCTTCCATAGAAACACATTCTGCATAAAAAAGTGTAAAATAAAATTGGAAATACCAAGGATTTAACAGTCATCAGGCACATCATCGAAGTTTGGAATAAGTAGCTTATTAAAGCTGAAAGATAGGGCCACTGTAGTAGCTTTTTTTATCTTAAGTTCAATTTCATCAATCCCTCTGGCTCTAATATAGATAATAAGAACATCATCTTCACTTGTAGTCCTTACATTAATAAATCCCCTGTCACTTAAATAAAAAAGAGCTGCAATTGTCTCACACTTATTTACACCTGAGATTTTGTATTCTTGCCTTGTAACATTTCTGTAAATGCAAACACAAAATAAATTTTCATATAGCTCAAATAATATTTGAGTTCTAATTAAATCTTTTTCTATCAGAAGCATAAATTAAACACCTACCTTTGATTAAGCCATTGAGTAAAATTTAGTTTCGACCATTCACCGAAAGGCTCAGGCGCATATTCAGGAGTAAATGGAACCTCATAAATAATTGGTACAACTACCACAAATGGTGGCCCAACATCTAGTGGTGCCCTTATAAACTCAAAACCTCCCACTACAGGTCCGTTAATACTCCAAGCTACAATCCTCCCATCTCTATCTAAAAGATTAGTACCATTTAATTTACCAATCCATATCCTAGTTTTTTTTGCCCAAACAAAGTTAGTATATATATATGCTACCCATTCTAACTCTTTATTAAATACATTACTATGATCTACTAACCACCCAACAAAGTTAGCCTTTTTATCATATAAAGGATCCAGTATAATCGACATTAATTGTACCTCCACTCTTCTCCTCTTCATTTATAACAGGTTTTAATAAATTTTGAAATACATTTGAAAATACAAATTTACCAGTTTCAATAAGATAATTTTCTACTTCCACCATTCCAGCACCTAAAACAAAAGCAGAAACTGTTTTGTCTCTTTCTATGTTAAAAAAAATCCATCTTCTAAATGAGATATAAAAAAGAGCTGCAATTATTTCAATTCTACTATCACTGGGAATTTCATAATTAATATTACTGCACACTTCATATCCGTAGGTAAAGAAGTCATTATATAGCTGAAATAATAAGTTATATCTAAGCAATCTACGTTTTTCAAATATTAATAAATCCATAAAACACCTCATCAATTATTGGTTTAGGCATTTAACTAGTTTTTTTTCGGAGGCACCTTATATATAATATGCATATTGTATATAAGGTGCCTAGCATCTTTAAAATATTAGCGACGAATCTTAAGTTTTTAAATAACAAAAACCTGTAATGCTCCATATACTATAATGTAAATACTTTAAGGAGCTAGTTTAATGTATATTGATGAGGATACTATTAGATTTTATAACTATGAATCAGAAACCCAAGATCTTCCTTTAGCTTGTCCCTATAGGCAAATGGATTCGCGTGCACCCTTCGCACAAGGACCTCATGGTGGGCCAACTTCGCCACCTCCAAACTTTATACCTCCTCAGCCTCAATCACAACAATTCGGTGCTACCCCACTTATAGACCAAGGTGCAATTAGACCTTGCCGCTATAGATTTGTATATATATGGCCAAGAAGAGGAAACGGTTTCTGGGCATGGCTTACATTTGTGGGACCTAGATCTATATCAGGTTTCCGGTGGAATAGGAATAATTGGAGATTTTTCGGCATGGATTTGAGAGAAATTAGAAGTTTCCAATGTTTTTAAAATAGTAATTAAAGAATTGAGGTGTAAAAATGGAAAAATTTCAATCTTTTCATGGTATGATTACAATGATTAATGATTTTTGGATAAATTCAACTGGAGAAGGCCTAGGCTGCTATAAATTAATATCTGTAGAAAACGAAAATGGCACTTTAGTTAATTTTGTGGTGACTAAAGCTACTTACTTTGTAGACCACGTAATGGTGACACCAGGAAATATGGTAACTGGTTTTTATGATGCAAATGCAGCTGTTCCCCTCATTTTCCCGCCACAATTTAGAGCAATTGTTATGGCAAGAGATACACATTATCAAAATGTGAAAGTAGACTATTTTAACAGTCAGTTTGTGAGTAGTGATAATAGTTTAAAATTAAACATTGCCCCACATACTCAGATAGTACTGGAAAATGGTCAAGCATTTAACAATAACCCCGCAAACCGAAATCTGATTGTTATCTATGGTGCTACCACGAAGAGTATACCAGCTCAGACTACACCATATAAAATTATTGTTATATGTTAGATGTTTTTTGCCTTTTTCATAGGTTTAATTTAGTTTGTTTTTTGCATTTCTAATATGGCTAAAAAAAATTCACTTTGGCTCTCATAACAATGTTACAACATATAATCCACTATGGATCTATGTCAATATCTTAGACATAGATCCACCAGTAAACTGACTATTATAAAGCTCTGCATAGAAACCATTTTTAGCAAGAAGCTTGTTATGACTCCCCACCTCAATAATACTTCCTTTATCCATAACTAATATTAATTCTGCATCTCTAATTGTAGAAAGTCTATGTGCAATTACAAAACTTGTTTTATTTTGCATTAGCGCAGTCATAGCCCTTTGTATATAAACTTCTGTTCTTGAGTCAACACTACTTGTAGCTTCATCTAGTATCATAATAGTTGGATTTGCAAGTATTGCGCGAGCTATAGTAAGAAGCTGTTTTTGACCTTGGGATATATTTGAAGCTTCTTCATTTAATATTGTATTATATCCATCAGGAAGTGTCTTAATAAAGTGGTGTGCATGAGCTGCACTTGCTGCCTCTATAACTTCTTTTTCTGTTGCTCCCTCTTTGCCATAAGCAATATTTTCCATTATAGTACCATTGAAAAGCCAAGTATCCTGAAGTACCATACCAAACATATTACGTAGTTCACCACGTTTTATGTCTCTTATATTCACTCCGTCAATTGTGATTTTACCGCCATCTATTTCATAGAATCGCATTAATAAATTAACTATTGTAGTCTTACCCGCACCAGTTGGTCCAACGATAGCGATTGTCTGTCCTTGTTTGACTTCAATATTCATATTCTTTATAAGTGATTCGCCTTTTTTATAGCTAAAATCTACATTTTCAAATTTTACCTCTCCCTTAGGAAAAATTATTACTTTTGCATCAGAAGCGTCCGGCAATTCTTCATTCTCATCTAAAAGTTCGAAGATACGTTCAGCAGATGCCACAGTTGATTGAATAATATTAGCCATATTAGAAGCCTGAGCTATTGGCCCAGTGAATTGTCCTGAATATTGAATAAATGCTAGAATATCACCTATTGTCATTGTACCCCTAGTTGCTAGAATTCCGCCGATAACACAGATAATAACATATCCTATATTTCCAACAAATTTTATTAAAGGCATTATTATACCTGAGATAAACTGTGCGTTATAGCCAGCAGTATAGAGTTTATCATTAATAGAATTAAATGTTTCCACGGATTCATCCTCACGCCCAAAAGCCTTTACGATCTTGTGTCCGGTGTACATTTCTTCAACATGACCATTAAGTTCCCCCAGGGATTTTTGCTGAGACGCAAAGTGTTTCTGAGAGTGTTTTGCAACATTCATTGTTACTACAAGGTAAAGTGGTAGCGTTAAAATAACAACAACTGTTAATAAGGGACTTATTGAAAGCATCATTACAACAACAAAAATAATCGTTACAATAGAAGTAATCAGTTGAGTAAGACTTTGCTGCAAGGAAGTTGATATATTATCGATGTCATTGGTAACACGGCTCAATATTTCCCCATGTGTTCTTGCATCAAAGAACTTAAGGGGCAAGAGGGAGAGCTTCTCATCAACTTCCCTTCGCATATTATAAACTGTTTTCTGGGAAACTCCAGCCATAATATATTGTTGCAGATAACTAAATGCCGCACTAATAAGATATAACCCTAAAAGGATTAACAAAATTTGTCCGATATAAGTGAAGTCCATTGGCGGAATAGGCTTATGCATCTTCATAGCCATGATTTTAGCTCCAGAGCCTTCTGCTATTTTTGTTATAGCCTTACCCATAATTTTGGGAGCAATAACACTAAAAATTGTACTCAGAATTGTAAATATAAACACGGCAATAAATTTGATTCTTTGAGGCTTTAAATATCTAAGAAGCCTTACAAGTGTCACCTTGAAATTTATTGACTTATCTGCCGGTTTTCCAAGTGATCCCATGGGACCCCCTCCCCCAAAACCTTTCTGTGGTTTATCATCCTTACGTTTTTCACTCATTATAATTCCTCCTTTGAAAGCTGTGAAGCTACAATCTCACAATATACCTTACAGGTTTTACGCAGTTCTTCATGGGTTCCAATGCCTGATATTTTGCCATCGTCTAAGACTATAATCCTATCAGCATTTCTAACAGTTGAAACACTTTGAGCAATAATAAAAACTGTAGCATCCGAGATTTCAGGTTTAAGAGCTGCACGTAGCTTGGCATCCGTTTTAGAGTCAAGCGCGGAGAAACTATCGTCAAAAATATATATCTCAGCTTTTCTAATTAAGGCACGGGCAATTGAGAGACGTTGCTTCTGTCCTCCAGAAACATTGGTTCCGCCCTGGGCAATATGGTGTTCAAAACCTGCTTCTATCTCTGTGACAAATTCTGTAGCCTCCGCAACAGAAACCGCATGCTCAATTTCTTCCATGGTAGCATCTTCTTTTCCGTACCTTATATTTTCAGCAATAGTACCAGAAAAAAGTATTGTGTTTTGAGGTACAAGACCTATTTTTAAGCGAAGCGATTTTTGACTCATTTCTCGAACATCCACTCCATCAACCAAAACAATACCGCTTTCAACATCATAGAAACGTGTAATTAAATTGATCAATGTTGATTTACCTGAGCCAGTACCTCCAATAATTGCTGTTGTTTCACCTGGTTTAGCACTAAAGGTTATATTACTAAGCGCAGGCTGATCTGCGCCAGGATATCTAAAGGAAACATCTTTAAATTCAACAAAACCTCTTTTACTACTTGCTATTTTTGATTTTTCGGGATCAATTATGTCTTGGACAGTTTCAAGTACTTCATTGATTCTCACTGCCGAAACCTGAGCACGAGGCACCATTATAAATAACATAACCAGCATGAGTACTGAAAATAATATTTGAGTAGCATATTGAATAAATGCTAAAAGTGATCCAATTTGCATTGCTCCGGATTCTATTCTAATAGCGCCAAACCAAACAAGTGACACAGTTGTTAAGCTCATAATAAGCGTCATTACAGGCATTAACGTAGCCATGATTAAATTGGTCTTAATTGCGTTGTCCATGAGGTCTACACTAGCATTATCAAATCGTGCTTTTTCTTTATCAATACGATTAAAAGCACGTACCACTCTGATGCCTGTAAGATTTTCCCGTAAAACAAGATTTAATTTATCTATTTTTTTCTGCATTACCTTAAATACTGGCATACCTTTTATAAATGTAATACCAATAATACAAAACAGTATTGGTACTGCAACCACAAGCACCCAAGCTAAAGATGTATCTTGTTTCAAGACCATAATGATTCCACCAACACAAGTCATAGGAGCTGTAACTATCATACTAAGAATCATAATTGATGCTTGTTGAACTTGGGTTACATCATTAGTCGTTCTTGTAATCAGTGTGGCGGTTCCTAATTTGTCAAACTCATGCAATGAAAAGCTTTCAACTTTAGCAAAGATATTTTTACGTAATATCTTTCCAAAACCTACTGCTGTTCTTGATGAGAGGTTGGCAGCTATAATTGAGCATAAAGTTCCTCCTGCTGCAATGAGTAACATAAAAGCACCAATTTTAATAATGTAGTTAATATTTTTATTAACTAAGCCTTTATCAACAATATCTGCCATTAAGGTGGGTAAATAGAGATTTGAAAGTACTTGTGCAAAAAGAAGTACAATAGTAACAACTATATATGCTGTATATTGTTTTAGAAATCTGAACAATTTAATCATTTAACAATTCCTCTCCAATCCTCAGTGATATCACTGAGCTCAAACTATTCTTTACTACTTCTTATGTAAAGCATTTTTGAAAATGTCCCAAAACAAGTGAAACATTAGCACCAGCTGATTGTTGGTGCTTTGCTTTTCTAAAGTCATGATTTTGGGTAAATTTAATAGACCTAGTGTATGCTATACTTTTTTCAAAAGAAAGATACGTTAGATTTCTTCAATATATTTATTTAATTTAATATTAACAGGTCTTGCTTGTAAAGTTCTTTGAGATAGCTTTGTGATTTGGTTGTTGCGCCTGCTATTCTAAGTTCTAGATGCAGGCGTGATTGTAATGACCTTCTTGAATGAGAATCTTGAATTGCTATAATATTTTTTTCAAGATATTCTTTTTAATGATTTGATATTTAAAAATTACTTAAACGGAAGTTAAATGCTATAGCTACCTATTCATCTTCTGGGTCGCGTGGAGCTTTAGGCGGCGAGGTCGGCATTCCTGGTTTGCCTATATGCTCCCCCTGCGAGAACCGGCCGAATCCATGCCGGCCAGAAATTTGATGAGGGTCAAAACCACTGCGCCGCATATGAGCAAGGTGCTCAAGCATTCCGTCACCCATGCGTTCACCTCCGACGCGCGTCCACCAGTCGCGTTCATCGTCATTTACTTCCACGCCAATCTCAGTTTCGATAACCAGGATTATACGGTCTAGATAATCTGCAAATGTACTTTGTTCCTCCTCTGATAGACAATTGAAAATGTCACCGGGATTTAATTCCTGTTGTTGTTCATTTTTACCTTTTGGGGTCAGTTTCACAAGCATCACGCGCTTGTCGGCTTCGGAGGGCTCACGAGCGATATAGCCGCTCTTTTCCATCTTTAAAAGAAGCTCGTTCAGCGAGGAAATGCGGATGCCAAGCATGTAAGACAAATCTTTTGTGGAAATGCCATCCTGCATTTTGAGCATAGCGAGGATTCGCCCTTGTCCGCGTGTTGGGTCGGCCATCAGGCTGCCTTCGACGTGGGCGCGCATATGCTGTTTGTGACGCAGCCACTGGAGACGTGAAAGTTTTTCATAAAGTTCGTTATTCATTTCGTTCATATTAAAACCCCTTTCATATTAAACCGGTACCGTTTGTACAGGTACCATCTGAATATATTGTAACGGTACCTGTTTGATTTGTCAAGGGGTTTTCTACAGGTACCGTAAAAGAATTTTTCCTTTAAATTAAAGTGGGCACCCCGCGGTGTCCATTTTAACTTTTCTTTATATGTTTTAAGAATTTATAATACCATTTCCCTTTTCACTTTCCATAATAGCCTGGATAAAAGAATCAACAATGTCTTTATCAAACTGAGTACCACTGCATCTTTTAATCTCATCAATAGCTTCTTTGTAAGTTTTTCTTTTATTGTAGGGTCTACAAGACGTCATAGCATCGAAGCAGTCCACTACTGTTAGTATCCTCGCAAGGTAAGGTATATTTTCCCCTTTTAAATTATCAGGATATCCTTTGCCATCATATCTTTCATGATGATGTAGTATTAAAGGTGCAATTTCCTTAAGTGACTCAACGGATTTTATAATCTCTACTCCATTTACTGAATGTTGTTTCATTATTTCCCATTCTTCTGAAGTTAATGGCATATTTTTAATTAATATTTCCTTTTGAATATTTATTTTACCAATGTCATGCATATAGGCACCATATATTAATTCTTTTTTATTTTTCTCATTTAATTCAAGTTTATCCGCTATCAGCCTACTATATATAACTACCCTTTCAACATGACCATAGGTGTATTTATCCTTAGCATTAATAACACTTATCAGAGTTTTTATTGATGTGATAATATCTATATGTTCATCTTCTGTATCGATTTTTAATTCATCTAATATAGAAGTATAAGTTTCTACCCTATTTTTATCAAAAAATTTCGCCCTATAAAGTGCATCATCCGCACTTTTAAAAAGTTCAATAGCATTTTTAGCTTTATCTGGATAAATTGATATTCCTATTGAGACAGTTACTTTACCATTTGGCTGATTTTCTTCGCCATTGAAATAAGTCTTTTCTATCTTAATTCTTAATTCTTCTGCAAGTTTTATAGCTTCTGACTCAGAAGTATTTGGAAGAATTATTGCAAATTCTTCTCCGCCATATCTTGCCACTACATCGCCTTTTCTAAAACTATTCTTTATTATAAACCCAATTTTTCTAAGAACCTCATCACCCATTTGATGTCCATTAAGATCGTTGTAAATTTTAAAATAATCTATATCTAATAACATCATGGAAACTAAACTGTTATCTATTTCGCTTGTTTTCATTATTTCCCCTAATGCATCATAAAAAAATCTATGATTATAAAGACCTGTGAGTCCATCTTCATTTGCCAGGCCCTCAAGTTTTGTTATATGTTCATTTTCAAGTTTTACATAAAACCCTAATGGCCATGCAGTAAGAATAAAAACCGCCGCTAAAATTAGATCATTCTCAAAATACTGATTAATTTGTACATTAGGTATACCCATAATAAGATCTAAGGCTAATATAAAAAATGAAGAAATACAAGCCACTAACATACCTTGTTTCATACCTTGTTGCAAGGTTGAAGTTATTATAATAAATAAAAATAAAAATTTATAGTCACTTGTATTTTTACCTGAATAAAATATAACAGTAATAAAAAATAGAATAAATACAATATTTTCTATTAATTGTACAATGTTAATATATTTATAATTTATTTTTTCTACAGTTGAAAATGACCATATAAAATATATTGACAATAATATTAATATTAATACAAAGAATGAAATAAAACTATAACTAGTAACTTCTTCTATGCTTGTACCATTGAAGAAATATCGTAGAAATGCTATTCCTGAAAATAATAAGGAAGCTACTTTTACTATTGATACTATTTCTCCAATTTTTTTCTGCTTATCATCTTTTAAATTACCCATATCATCCCTACCTCATCAAATTAATTCCACTAAATAAAAAAGGCCAGTAACCTGACCTCATCTACTTATTATTTTTCTCTTAGACATTTTGGTTCTTCTGGCTGATAAGAAGCCCACCAACATGCTGAAGAAGCTACAGAAGTTGCTACAAGAGTTGTTACCACTGCAATTAACGCAAATAAATGTTTTTTTACAAATTCCATACTATTTACCCCCATTTCTTAATATATATGATTTAAAAAGGTATCTAATTTACCTACTAATAAGTGTCCTAAGGTCGTTAGTGTGAATATTTGCCATAATGTACCAGAATATAAGCATAAAGCATAAAAAAGAAGTTTACTTTCGCCACTACTCAAATACAATAGGATAAAAACTACGGCTATAATTAAATATACACTTAAAAGTATTATAGATCCTTTCTTCATCCGCTTTCTTTTTTCTTCTTTTACTATAGGTTTTGCTAGGCTGTCAACTGGCGCAACTTTATAAATTATGTAATAGGACCATATAAATATCAGAGCCCCTAGTACTATAGTTAATTTTAAATTAACCACAGGTCGTATTAATAGTGATATTAATAACGCTTGTCCTACACATACTAGTGTGCCTATGAAAGTGCAATTTCCTGGGGAACTTGCATGAACCCCTCCAGAATACTTTCTGAGAAAAGCAGCTGTAAAAGAAATTATTAGAGCTGCAAAAGCTACATGAAATAACAATCCAAATAGAAATACAAAAATTATAGAAACAAGCATCTGCATTAAAGCAAAAGTTCCATAGGCAATTACCTCTCTATTATCCTGATCAAGGGATAATTCTAATGCTACTTTATTAGCAATACTATTAGATAATTTCTCCATTTATTACCTCATTCAACTTTTTTCTTCCAGCTAAATAGAAGTAATATGTGAATATTGTAGTTGCAAAAATAACCAATGATGGAATGCCATATAATATTTTTAATGATGTATTCGATAATATATTAACCACATTCACTTTAAATATATATCTAATTATAATCATATTAACTCCTTCACAAATAAATTCAAGAATCATTGCCATGATGCTTCCTTGTATAGATTTAATTATACCAATTTTATTTATATTGGTAGTTAATACAATAATTACTATAATATTAAGAATAGTGTGTACACCATATTGTATTGGTAATAACCTTATTAAATATACTGCCATAACATAAATTAAACTTGATATTATATATTTTTTTACACTAATAACAGACTTAGAAAATGCATAAACTGCAAAAATAATTAAAAATCCCTCTGGCAGCGCTCTTAAAACTACTTCTAATAATGACAATTTCAACATCCTTTATTTCTCCCCTAACAACTATATAAATATTTTATACATATATGAATAATTATATCATTAATATTACAAAATACGATATATCTTTTATAATATTATTTAATTTCAAATAATATTCATGTTAAAGTTTAGCCTTTGTTATTTTTGTTTCATTAATGACCTTTATAGTATTAAATATAATGATAAATGCAAAAACCCTTATACATATATCCCCAATGCTCATAACACAGTATCCCACATCAAATATATCTGTTAAAAATTTAAGTTTAGTTACTGAACTCCCTAAAATATGTATATCTTCAACCTTCATAAAAGAATCTGGTTTTGCATAACCAGTTAAGTAGGATAAGGTTGGGAATACAGGCATTTTTCCATTATTAGCTGCTATTGCTATATTATTTAAAATGCTTCCAATAAAAATAAATATTGACCCTATAATTGCGCTAATATTAAGTTTATATTTGATAATCAAAATCAAAAATGATAAGAGATAAAGATAATGAAAAATGCCCGTATACTTTATCAATGTATAATTATTATTAAATATCATAACCTCTAAAATTAAATACATAAGAACAAATATAAAAACTGGATATATTGCCCATATCTTAAAAAGCGGTCTTACTTTGTACCCTTTTATTTTCCCCAAAAAAAGTGCTATAAGTATTGGTTCTATCATATATATTCCTCACATTCAAAATTTGTCCGTTAAATTTCTATATCATTCCAATTCACCTTGAAACTATTTTTCCAAATAATTACATTAAGTATTAAAAGCACTGCAGCATAAATAGCAACAAATGTAGCATTATTTCTAATAGCCATATGAATCACAGCAAATACTGCAACTACCACACTTGTAATTATGCCCGGACCTATAAGCTTACCACTATCTGTAGTAGCAAACTTGATGCTAAAGGGCATTGACTTATTTGATACTCTAAAATATAGTAATGATACTACTAAAAGAACTAAAAACATTACTATTAAGTCTATAATTATTGAAGGACCTTTAAGTATTAAAAACACTATAGCCTCTAATATATAAAGTGGTAATATCAGCTTGAATATTGTGCCTTTTATAGCACCTTTTAATATCACTCCTGGATTTTCTACTGGTAATACCTTGTATATAAATGCGCCTCTATAATTATCACTATTATTTATATATGCTGTACAAAAACACAGTAATAATATACTTATATACATTAATAAATGAATTTTCCCACCGTAGGCAGTTTGAATATTATCCATAAAGGATTTACTATTTCCTCTATCTATAAATACAAACAAAAGCGGTAAAAATACAGCCATCGCAAGTGATGGGTAAACCTTAAGCTTCAAGTTTCTTTCTGTAGCTATCATATTTTGAGTAAATTTAAACATGCTCTTTTCAATCTTGTCTCTGCAAACAAGTCTGGCTATAAATTCTTTTCTATTTTCACTTTTCTTAGTTACGATTCCTCCATTTTCATTTAACTTTTGAAGATTCTTCTCAAAATAAGGAACCACTCTTTTAACATAAAATACAATCAATATAAGCGGTGCTACTACTGCCAGTAAAAATAAAAATTTCAAAAAAGGTTCCTTGTTCCCATCAATTAATATTCCAAAGGGTGAAGCAAACCACATAGATGGAAGTAGCACATGCCAAAATTTAGGCACATACACAATATTCATATTTGTAGCGTCAAAAACTCTTATGGCTACCTGATATCCAACTGCAAATATAAAAGTTAATAGTATTTGAAAATAATTTATTATATCCTTTAGCTTTTCTCCATCGAAAAACTTCAAAACTAAAGTATACAATAATGCTGTTAACGATATAACTAATAACACAGCAAGTACACACTCTAAAGTAAATATCACAAAAAATAAAACTCCATATTTTAAGCTGCCAATAACTAGTGGAATCAAATTTAATGACAATGATAAACCCATTAAATATATACATATATGAGTGGTCTTTGCCGCATTAAATGTCTTATTATCTATGGGCTTTGGTAATAATATATTTTTCTCCACAACATCTAAAAGTACTGCTGAAAAGTCAGATATCATAAGCGATACCATCATAAATAAATTTATACCTATTACAATATTTGTAGTTATGATAGATGCCATTCCAATGGTCATTATAAATCCAATAAAACAGCTTATAACTACATTAAATATCAATAAGCTTAGATAATTATTTTTATCATGACTTTCATCTATCTTTTTATTATTTCCCATGACAGTACTTACTCTACGAGCATCCATGGTTAGTTTAATTTGTAAAATCATTCTCATAGTCTTATAGTTAACGCCTAATTTTGTATATAATGATTGAAATTTATCTAATATTTTGAGTACGGTGAAATCCTTCATAATTACACCCCTCCAATTAAAGATACAAATTCTTTAGCAATCTCTGCATGATCATTAAAGCCCGTTAGTTGATTAAATATTTCTTCAAGTGAACCTTCCTGCTTATTTTTAAGCTCCTCGAAACTTCCATCTGCAACTATTTGTCCATGGTCTAAAAGTATTATTCTATCACTTACTTTTTCAACAACATCCATTATATGTGACGAGTAAAATATAGTTTTCCCTTCCTTTGCAAGACTCTTCATTATCTCTTTAAATACCATTACACTATTAGCATCTAATCCATTTAAAGGCTCATCAAAAAATAATATATCTGGATTATGAATTAAACTACATATTATCAGCAGCTTTTGCTTCATGCCTTTTGAATATGAGGATATTCTAAAATTTATAACATTCTCCATTCCAAATAAGTCCATTAACTTTTTTACTCTTTCAATAAGCTTTTTCTCTTCTAATTCATATATCCCACCTAAAAAGCTAATATACTCGTAAGCAGTTAAGTTTTCATATATATCTGCAAGCTCCGGAACATACCCTATTTTCTTCTTATACTCAATACTCCCGTTGCTTATATCTTGTCCTAATATTTCTACTTTTCCCCTATAGCCATCTAATACCCCAAGCATTATTTTTATAGTTGTACTTTTACCAGCACCATTAGTCCCTATGTATCCTATAATCTGACCTCTAGGAATCTCTAAATTTATTCCATTAAGCACCCTCTTACTCCCATAGCTCATTTGCAAATCCACAATTGATATTATACTTTCTAATTTCTCCATCATACCATCCCCTTTACAGTATTTTCAATATAGTTTATGACTTAATCTAGTCCAGGCAGCATTAACTGCTCATGGTCAGATTTTTCCTCAAATTTATGAAGATAATTAAAGCATTCCTCAACATCACACAATATACCATGAGATTTACAGGTTGTTTTAAAAATATTCATCAACCTGTGGCTATTAGGGCTTGGCAACTGATATGCGTAGTTATATCTTTCTATATATCGAGCCTTCATTCCTGGAAAATGCTCATCCAACATTTTATAGAAATATTCCCTGTTCCCTTCTCTTAAGGTTAATCCCATGCCAAAACAAATAATGCCATGTACCTTCGCTTTTATACAATAATCCAGAATTCCTCGGATATTTTCTTCTGTATCATTGATAAATGGTAAAATAGGACTGAGCCATACTACAGTTGGAATTCCATTATCACGCATTACCTTTAACACCTCAAACCGTTCTCTTGTAGTGCTAACATCAGGTTCTATAATTTTACACAGTGCTTCATCAAAAGTCGTAAGTGTCATCTGAACAACACATTTTGTCTTCTCATTAATTTTTTTAAGTAAATCCAAATCCCTTAAAATTCTTGCAGATTTGGTCTGTATGGCAAGCCCAAATCCATAGGAATCAATAAGTTCAATACACTTTCTTGTATTCCCCAGTTTTTCTTCCAGGTGAATGTATGGATCACTCATTGCCCCAGTGCCTATCATACATTTCTTTCTTTTCCTTTTGAGGCCATCCTCTAAAATTTTCGGTGCATTAATCTTTACTTCTATATCTTCAAAATCATGATGCATCTGATAGCATTTGCTTCTTGAATCGCAATAAATGCAACCATGAGTACAACCACGGTAGATATTCATTCCATTTTGAGCTGATAAAATACCTTTTACCTCTGTTTCATGCATAATATTCTCCTTATTGTTGCAACACCTTTTATCTCAAAATAATATTGAGTACAGTATCCGTACTTTGGTTAGTTGCTTTAGATAAATAATACTTATTATACCATAATTCTAATATATTCTTTTAAAATGAAATAATCCCTCTTCGTTTATTTCATTCTAAATATTTGTAATTCCTATTAATATTCTATATAATTAAAAAGTAACTTTTATGGAGCATTTTATAAATAATTTTGGTAAAATGTTAGTATTGAATTAAAAATAAGGGGATATGTTTATGATGAAGAAAATTTTTTATTGGGCATCCACAATACTCCAAGTGGTTTTTCTTATTGCAGCATTTGGAATACAATTTTTTTCTATGAAAAGGATGGGGATGATGCGATATATAGTATATATCAGTGGTGAATGGAAAATGCATTATCCTATTGCTACATTAAAATACGCTGCAATTGCATTTTTAGTAGTATTGTCTGCCATTATTATTATTTTATATGTAAAAAGAAAAAAAGATAATTATATTACCGGTAGAAAGGCTTTACCAATGTTAATAGTGGAAGTAATAATTACTCTTGTATTTGTATTTTTCACTTTAGCCTATTCAACTGAGAGCTATAGGTCCTATTATTTTAGCGCTCTGATATTGGCAATTATTACACTGATACAGGATATAAAAATACTCATATTTTTAAAAAAGTGAGATTACCGCACTGGACTCATATTCTAGATTCATTTAAATAAAAAATGTCTGAAGGCCTTTTGGCAATCAGACATTTTTTTATTGAATTTATTTATGTTTAGCTGCTGCTTCTTCTGGTGTAATAGCCTGCACTGCATTATTTGTATCCATCTGCCATGCGAACCATCCACCATCATATACTTTTATGTTTTTCCATCCATTTTCATAAGCCATTAAAAATGGAACTGTTGCTCTCCAGCCAGTACCACAGTAAAATGCGATTTCGTTATCGCTTGTAACTCCTTGTTCTTTCCACATTGCCACTGCTTTATCAAAGCTAATAAAGGTTCCATCAGCATTGCGGTAATCAGTTTCATCATGACCCCATACAGCTCCTTGTGGTTCCCCTGCTCTCTTTATATAGTCGTATCCACTTTTTTTACCTTCAAATTCATCTAAACTTCTTATACTAAGCAATCTTAATTTATCATTTTTTGCCATTTCAGCCTTTGCATCTTTAGGCATAGCTAAAACATATTCAGGATGTACTGGTATAACGGCTCCAAACTCTTCTGTAGTTGCTTTTTGAACCACTATATCTTTACTAGTTGCATATCCTGCTTTTGTCCAGGCCTTTAAACCGCCATCAATTACTTTAACATTTTCAACTCCAGCCCAAAGACATACAAATGCAATTCTGGTTGCACCTGAGTCATTACCATAAATAATAACATTAGTATCTTTTGTTATTCCATAATTGGTCATAACCTTTTTAATCTCATCAGCTGTTTTTATGTTCCAATAAGTTGATTCTTCTATATCATCTGTATTCATATGTACTGCTCCTGGAATATGAGCTGCTATATAGTCCTTATCTTCCTTAGTTGGCCCCCATGCTCCTTCGATGATTTTGTAATTTTTTGATTCTGGCTGCTTACCATCAACTACACTTTTTACCCAATCTGCAGATACAAATACCTTTGTCTTTGCTATTGCTTCAACTGTCCCCTTTTCTGTTGTACTAGTCTTTGTTGAACTAGTCTCTACTGGACTAGTTGGTTCACTCTTAGCAGCGCAGCCAGTTACGAATGCGGCAACTACAGCAACCAAAAGAAAAGTAATAAGCGCTTTCTTTTTCATAGTATCACTCCCTCAAAAATTATTTATCCTAAGTTCTTTAAATTTTATTACAAATTCTTATTCACTATACACTATAGTCATCAATTAGTCTAATAGCATTTTCTGATGATACATAAGTTAACTATTACATTTTCAAATAAGCGTTTACCAGTGTTTTACAAGTGCCTGTCACTATAGTTTAAAACTTGGATTATATCCCGTATGTTTTTTAAAGTTTATTGAGAATTGCCTATAGTCTGAATATCCAACCTCCTGTGCCACTCTAGAAATTGAATGTCCTTTTTTCAGTAGCTCTATTGCTTTTTCCATCCTCAGGCCCCTTATATATTCTGAAAATCCCATACCTAATCTATACTTTAAACTTCTACTTAAATAGCTTTCATTTAAATACACCTGATTTGCAACAATTTTCAATGAAATATTATTATTAAAATTTTCGTTTATATATTTTATTGCCTTTTCTAAACTACTATCCTCTAATTTCCCATGATACTCTCTAACTAAATCTATAGTAGCCATGACAAATTCATGCATAACGGTTTCTATTTCTTGTATATACTTGTAGTCTCCCTTTAGCTCTAATTTTTCAAGTTCTGTTATTGGTATGGATAAACTAGTCAGTTCATTTTTAATTTTAAATATTAATTCGAAACTTATCTTAAGCGTAATATTTTTTTCAAATCTACCTTCTCTTACATATTTGTATAACTCACCCAAACTTTTTTCTACTGCTTTTCTATTATTGTAAATTATGCTATTTGTAATTTCTTTAATATTTTCATTTACTATAGCGTAATCTAAAGTTAAAACCGTATTTTTCTTTCCCTTATTAAGCTTTCCGCAACCTTCATAAAAAGAATCCTCAAGAAGTTGCTTTTCATAATACAAACCTTTGCTTCTCTTATCATTATTTATAATATCAACTGCTTTTTTTAAAGCTTCTAAAAACTCATCTATTTCTATGGGTTTAAGTATAAAATCAACAGCATTTATTTTTATAGCCCCTCTTGCATATTCAAAGTCATCATGTCCTGTTATTATTATAAACTTTGTACTTTCAAGTTCCCCTAATATAACCTTTGCCATATCTATTCCATTCATAGTTGGCATATTTATATCAGTTATTATAAGGTCCGGCTTAAACCTTCTTGCTAGCTCTATAGCTACCTGTGCATCCTCAGCCTCTCCACAAACTTCGCATCCAAATTCACTCCAAGAAATTACATTTTTAAGGCCTTCCCTTGAATAAAATTCATCATCTACTATTAAAACCTTTAGCATTATTGTTGCAACTCCTTTTTAGGGATTTTTATAGAAAATATGGTTTGTCCATTTTCCTTGGCATGGTTAATCCCATATTCATTGCCATAATATAGCTTTATTCTTTTGTCTACATTTTCTATTCCTACACCTTCGCCCTTTAATTTACTATTTCCAACTCCTACGCCATCATCAATAATTTTAAAACATAAGTGGTCAAGCTCCGCGTAACCTTCTATGCACAACCCTCCATTTCCTCTTTTGGGTTCTAGCCCATGTACTATAGCATTTTCCACCAGTGGCTGTAGCATTAGTTTAAGTATTTTAAGTTCTAGTATTTCTTCTTGCACTGTTATATCTATAGTGAATCTATCCTTATATCTTTGCTTTTGAATAGTCAAATAATTATTTATTTGCTCCATTTCCTGTCTTACATAAACCGTATCCTCAGTATTATTCACACTATATCTAAAGAATTTTGCCAATGCTCCTGTGGTTTCTATAACTGAATCCATCTCGCCAAGCATTGCCATCCAATTTACAGATCCTAATGCATTGTATAAAAAATGTGGGTTCACTTGGGCTTTTAATGCTTTAAATTCTGCTTGATGTATTAGAATCTCTTTTTTATAATCCTCATCTATCAACCTATTTATTTCCTTAAGCATATCATTAAAGCTTCTTGCCAGTTGTCCTATTTCATCTTCCCCCTCTTCCTTTACAAAGACGCTTCTATCTCCACCCTCTACCCGTTTCATTACTAAGGTCATATCTAGTATAGGTTTAGAAATTCTTTTCGATAATTCTAAACAAGTTACTATAGCTATCAAAATAACAAACGCCCCTAATAATATTAAAAATTTCATATTATTTAAAGCCTCATAGAAAAAATATTTCCTGGGTATTATTTGCAAAATTTTAATATTAGTAGTTTTAGTAGTAGTAAAATAACCTCTATACTCTTTGTTTTGTAGCTTTAAATTAAAGGTTCCCTTTTCGGCCTCTAAATCATTCAAATAATCCTTATCAAAGCGAAAGCCCGTCTGATTCTTATTTATTTTATCTGTTATTATGTATCCATTCGAATCCATTAGAATTATATTTGTTCCCTCTGTAATAGATATTCTAGAAAAAACATTATCAAAATAGCTATCATACACATCCGCAATGATATATCCTATAATTGCTTTTGAATTTTTATCCACTATTACTTTTCCTATAGCAAGTACTGTATCCTTTGACTCGCTGCCTTCTACCCTTCTATGAATTTTAGTCACAACTAATCCTTCATTTCTAGACAGCTTGTCATAAAAATCTCCCCTATCATCTAAATAAATAGGCGAATAGTAATCTGTTGTGGAAAATCTACTTTTTTTATCTACGTTTACTATATGAAGAGGTATATCCTTAGCTTGTGTTGCCATTAGTGCCCTAGTTATTTTGTATAGCTTTTGTGTATCTTGAAAGCTTTTGCCAGAACTAAGTCTATCTTTCTCTAAAATATCCTGAACTTCCTCATTATCAGCTATAAAGCTCACCATTTTTGTATAGGTACCTACATTGCTATCTATAAGTTCTGATGCGATTTCTATATTGCTTTTTGTATAATCCCCTATGTTTTCATCTGTGTTTTTTATTATAAAAGTGAATTCATATACACATAAAATGATAAGTGGTATAATTCCTACCATAAAAAAGGCCTTATATAATTTTTTCTTAAAACTATTTTTTCTAAAATTCATTATACCCTCTCCTTAAGAAGCCTTCTTACCATCATTATTATTTGTTTTTCTATGTTTATATAATAAGACACATACCAACAAATAACAAGTCAGCCTTCTAGCCCTTTTGATCTGTTATTTATTGGTATGTGCCTAACCTAAATAAGGAGTAAAACCTCACACCTTCACTCCTTAATCTCATGTATCTTAACTATACTTTCATTTGTTGCCCAGTGAATTAGCAGTTCATTTATCTCCAATGAGTTGGGGGCTTTAAGTGTAAGCAAGCAGGTTTCAATATTTAAATCAGCCTTTTCATCTAAATCATTCATAGAGAACTCTAAATTCTTTACTTTTATACCTTTTCCACTAATATATCCTTCAATAAATTTCATCACTTCACCTTTATTGGTGTATTGAATACATATCTTAAGAATCCCGCTATTAGAAATAAATTTCTTTTGGAATCTTTTTAAAGTTACAAGTACAAGTACTATAGATATACAACCTAGCACACTTATAGCATAGTATCCAAGTCCTATAGCAAGTCCCACACAGCCAACTACCCATATAGAGGCTGCTGTAGTTAATCCTTTTATAGAACCCTTAGTATGAAGTATACTGCCTGCACCTAAAAAGCCTATGCCACTTATAACCTGAGCACCCATTCTTCCCATATCTATCTTTATTGCATTTGCAAGATTTGGATCATTTTCTATAAGACTTATGGATTCACCTACCATCTGTACCTGTATTAAGGAAATTATAGTAGCTCCTACTGATACAAGTATATGAGTTCTAAACCCTGCTGGGCTATTGGTAGATTCTCTTTCATAACCTATGATTCCACCTATAATTATAGATAAAAACAATCTTAAAATTATTTCATGTAAAGGCATTACACCCCCCCTTAATTTTCTCTTATATTATATGTGCATTTTCTTTTTTGAAGTTGATAAATATAACATCGCCTTCATTATATACAGTTTTAACCTGTGGATTGAAATCCTCACATTTTATTTCATTCTCTCCTACTTTTATAGCGTAATCTTGGTATGCGCCCATAAATGTTGAACTAATAATTTCACCCTTTAAATGTCCTTTATCCCCCATTTCTATTGCCTCTGGTCTTAATACTATTTTACAAATATCTTTAGCCTTCTTTGTTCCCGTGTAAGGTAGCTCTAAAGTAGATCCATTCACTAAAACAGTTGCTATTTTGTTCTCTATTTTCATTATCTCTCCTGATAAAAAGTTTGCGGCTCCTATAAAGTCAGCTACAAATTCTGTTGCTGGGGTATAATATATTTCCTTTGGAGTACCAACTTGTTCTACTATTCCTTTATTCATTATTATGATTCTATCAGAAAGGCTCATTGCCTCGGATTGGTCATGAGTTACATAAACTGCTGTTATACCAACTTTTTTTTGAATCTTTCTTATTTCCGCTCTCATATATACTCTGAGTTTTGCATCTAAATTTGATAGGGGTTCATCAAATAACAATACTCCAGGCTCCATTACTAAAGCTCTTGCTAGTGCAACTCTTTGTTGTTGCCCTCCTGAAAGTTGATTTGGATATCTTACTTCCATACCCTTTAGTCCTACTAGTTCTATTATATTTTTTACCTTTTCAGTAAGGTCCGCTTTTGATATTTTTTTTAGTTTTAATCCGTATGATATATTATCATATATATTCAAATGGGGGAATAGAGCATAACTTTGGAAAACCATAGCCGTATCTCTCTTATCTGGGGTTAAATTATTAACCTTATCTCCACCTAAATATATATCACCCTGGGATGGTATTTCAAAGCCTGCAATCATTCTTAATGTAGTTGTCTTTCCACAGCCTGAAGGTCCTAAAAGAGTGACAAATTCTCCAGCCTTTATATCAATTGATATATTATCTACTGCTTTAAACTCTGACTTACCATTATGTGTTTGATATATCTTTGTTAAGTTCTTTATATTAACGCCTTTACTTCTTAGCATTTTCATCACTCCTATTATAATATATTATCATCACTCTTACTTACGCCCATTTTATTTAATACAAAATACATTATAGCTATGGCTATATAAACTATCAAAATTAATATTGTTGAAAAGGCTGATGCCACTCCAAATCTTCCATTATCAACCTGTGATAATATGGAGGCCGTTAAAAGCTTATACTTTGGAGTAATTAGAAATATTACTGCACTAACAGCTGTCATACTTCTAACAAATGTATAAACCATACCACTGAAAAATGCTGTCTTTATAAGCGGTAGTGTTACTGATACAAATACCTTTGTAGAATTGGCACCTAAATCTTGTGCTGCTTCTTCTATAGCTGGATCTATTTGCTGAAGTGCCGCTACTCCGGATCTTACTCCTACTGGCAAGCTTCTAACAATAAATGCTATTACTATAATAAGGCCTGTTCCTGTAAGTAATAATGGTTTAGTGTTATAAGCACTTATATATCCAAGGCCCAGAACTGTTCCTGGAACTGCCATGGCTAAAAGTGAAGTAAACTCTATAAAGCTTCTTCCTACAAATCTCTTTCTCACAATTAAAAATGCTATTATCATTCCTAAAATCCCAGTTATGGGAGTTGCATAAATTGATAATAGTGTTGTATCCTTTAAAGGCTCTAGACCTAAATTAAATACATATTGAAAATGAGCTAAAGTAAAGGTGTAATCTATTCCCATAACCTTAAATATCCCGCCTATTGGTATTAATACATAGAATGATAGCACGAATATAGTTATAAGTAGGCATGCAATATCTATTGGCCATACTATGTGCTTTTCTGTTATAACATCTCTTTCTCTTGATGCCTTTCCTGTCACAGTTACATAAGATTTCTTTTCTATCCAGAATTTTTCTAAACCAAATAGCAATATTGATAAGGATAACAATACAACTGCTATCGCCGCTCCACCCGCCATATCATAGTTTCCTATGGCTTGCATATATATTTTTGTTGCAAGGGTTGAGAAGTTTCCTCCTATTACCATAGGATTTGAAAAGTCTGCCACAACTTCTATAAAAGTTAACAAAAATGCATTTGCAATTCCTGGTAGTAACAACGGTAATGTTACTGTTTTAAAAGTCACCCATCTTGAAGCTCCCATGCTTCTAGCCGCTTCCTCAAGTGCTGGGTCTATCTTCTTTAAAAGACCTATTAATAATAAATACGCCACAGGAAAGAATGTCATTGTTTGAACCATAACTATTCCCCTAAAGCCATATATATTAGCATCTTTTATATGAAGTAATTGTCTTGTTATTATTCCAAACTGTCCAAACAGCATAATTGCTGATAATGCCAGAACAAATGGTGGAGATATAATAGGTAATATTGAAACCACCTTGAAAAGTTTCTTAAAATGTGACTTTATGTATGCATCTGCATATGCAAATAGAAATCCAATCACTGTTGACAATATTCCAACAGTAACACCAAGTAATAAAGTATTCCCAAATGTTTGTCTAAAATCTATATCATTTAATATCTGAACATAAGCCCTTAAGGAGAACGTTCCCTCATTAATAAAACTTACCTTTAATACAGAATACAATGGATATAGGATAAATATAGCTAAGGTAACTATTAAAAATATTATTGTGGTTGTAAGCACTGGGTCTTTCATTATTTTCTTCATATCATCAATTTTATGTTGGTTTTTCATTCTACGTTTATTTATTGCCATTAGCCTATCACCTCTCTATATGAAATTGGGAATAGGGTTTTATATGCACCCTATTCCCATTACAATTACTATCTTACTTAATAGCTTTATTCCACTTTTCTACTAATGTGGTTCTATTCTTTCCAGCCCACTCTAAATTGTAGTCTATAAGTTTTGTATCCTTAATTTCATCTGATAGTGCAGGTGCTACAGCATTTTTATTTGTTAGGAATTGGTACGAACCTACTGTTTGGCCTAACTCTTGTCCTTTCTTACTTAAACAAAAATCCACAAACATTTTTGCTGCCTTTTGATCAGGTCCATTTTTAAGAACAGCTGTTGCTCCTATTTCATATCCTGTTCCTTCGCTTGGCGCTGTTAAAACTAAGTCCTTCATACCTTCTTCTCTATATTTAATACCATCATGTAGGAATGAAATTCCAACCATTACTTCACCTTGTCCTGCAAGTCTTGCTGGTGCAGTTCCTGATTTTTCATAAGACTTAATATTAGTGTTAAGATTTTTCATATATTTAAGACCTTCCTCTTCACCTTTTAGCTGTACTATTGTTGATAAAACAGTATATGCAGTTCCTGAAGAACCTGGATTTGCTATAGATACCTGGCCTTTAAACTCGGGCTTTAATAAATCTTCCCAACTTGTTGGTGCTTTTATACCTTTTTCTTCAAGTAACTTTTTATTAGATGCAAAACCTAAGTATCCAATGTATATTCCAGTCCACGCTCCGTCTTTATCCTTATATTTATCTGATATATCCTTTGCATTATCTGAAACATAATTTTCTAGAAGTCCATCTTCTTTAGCTTGAACAAATGCATCTGCTGGACCTCCAAACCAAACTGAAGCCTTTGGATTTTCTTTTTCTGCTCTAATTCTTCCAAGTATTTCACCTGAGGACATTCTAACAGCCTCTGCTTTAATACCGGTTTCTTTTGTAAATTCTTCTACTGTCTTAACCATATGATCTTCCATAAGTCCAGAATAAATTGTAAGTTTCAAATCTTCATTTTTCTCTACTGTAGTATTTTTACTTGCGCATCCCACGAACATTCCTGCAACCATTAAGCTAGTTAGTGTTAATGCTATTAAGCTTTTCTTTTTCATAAATAACTACCCCCCATTTAATTTAAAATCTATTATTTGTTCTATAACTACATTATAAAGTAAACATTTACATTTTGAATAAACAAGTAAATTTTTCTTACCTTAATGTAAGAAAAACATACATTATCACCCTTTCCATTCGATTCATTGACCATAATAAAGCATTTTTTAATTAATAATTTTTATTATTTAAAAATATCTCTTTACAAATATTTATTAGTATGTTATTATAAGTTCATAAACAAATAAGCAAAATTTAATTCAGCACAAAGAGTGGAAGTACTTCCACTTAGATATTAACCTTCATTAGATAAACTAATAAATTTGCTAATCGAAAGGGGATAGTCCAATGGGTCAAATTAAATTTTCAGAGTTTTTAGAGGGTAGTACAATTTTATAAGTAAATGGTCTTTAATATATGTAAAAGACAAAGAAAAGTACTTTAATTGAAAAATAGTTACTATGCTCTACTTAATTAAAAATTAAATATGTATATTTTAGAAGGGAGTTCACTGTGTGAACTCCCTTTAGTATTTTTAATATAGTTTGTAAGTATAGATTATCTATAGTATAGCCTGTCAGCCCAGCTCCTACTTCATGGATTTCCCCTAATCAATACTCAATCTATCAATAGCTTGTTTTTCATTTGGCAAGAAAAATATATTTTTCCCTTTGTTACTCTCATAGATGAAATCCTTCAAACTCTCACTTGTGTACACAGAAAAATCACCAACTATAGCAATTTTTATTTGATAATTAATAAATTTTTGCAATATTTCTCCTGCAAGGCGTGTTTTTAAGTTGAAAAAATCCTCACATATTGAGGACTTATTCAAAATTATGCGGTGACAACCTACTTCATAATTTACTGTTGCCATAAAATCTAATGCTGACTGAACATCAGTTATTACTATCTCATTGCTGCTTACCACAGCAATCTCTACGTCATTCTCTTTAATTTTAATTATTTTCATAAATATCCTCCAATGAAATAAATAGCAATGCGAACAATAAGCATTCCCACTAATCTTAATATTACCCTTTAATATAAAGCTACTATTATTTTGACCAGGTACAAATGTATTCCCAGTTATTTGGCGTATTTGTATTTTTAATTTCTTGCCACGTGCCTTTTAAACCAAGTTCATTTACAGATAACTCAAAATGGCATTTGGCTATACCAATATCATTTTTTTGCATATCATAACCACTTACTCCATAGCCTTTTGTCCTGCAAAGTAAAAAGTGATATGCATTCTTATCCTTTATAATTCTCCAAGGTTGTTTATTTGAAGCAGAAGGTCCAAGTCTTACCATCTCTAATGGAATCGCATATTCTCCTTCACTATCTTCATTTAATGGTACTAACCCATCTACCTCAAAAAACAATTCACTCCAAGGTTTTCTTTTATTAGCCCCAACAACTGCTCTCATAGCTGATTCAAAAACCCTAGGCTTTTCTTTTTTTATTCCCACTGGAGAAACAATGGGTATAAATTCATTGTCAAGCAAACTCATATTTTGTTCAAAATTACTCTTATTAAAAGTTCCACCCAGCCAGCATGTTTGCAGTCCCAAATCTGTTGCGAAGAGCACAATTTTTTCAAATAAATACCCTAATTCAAGGGCATCTTTTTCTTCTTTATCTAATATTCCTAGGATAAATGAATTAGCACCTGATATAACCCCATATGTACCTAATTTTTTCACTTTCCTACCATCATCTTTGCTGTGTATAAATATAAACTTAACCTTTAATTTCGTTTCTTCATTAATTTTTGTAATATAATCCTTTAGCTTTTTAATGGTTATAATTTCAATATCTCTTTGCTGGTATGATCTGCTTGATGTCCTCATCTTTATAAGTTCAATAACCGACTTTTGAAATTCCATACTCGCTCCTTTTAATTTATTATTGAATCTAGGTGCTGGGACACTGAACTACACCTAATTTCAATTCTATACTTTTTTATTTTTATACTACTTATCTTCTCTATATTATATTTCCCATTCCTCTTCCAACATAGCATATATACAATCATCAAGCCACATGTCACCCATTCTATAACTCTTTATAAAGTGGCCTTCTTTTCTCATACCGAGTTTCTCTAAAAGTCTAATTGATTTTATATTGTTAGGATCAACAGATGCGCTAACCCTATGCTTCTTCACATCAAAGAATAAATAATTAATAACAGCTTTTAAGGCTTCTATGGCGTAACCCTTACCTTGGTAACTTGGTGCTAAGGTATATCCTATCTCAACTTGAGCATTATCCTCTAAAAAGTGAATTCCTATATCACCTATTAGCACATCCTCATCCCTTTTACTAATGGCTAATTGGAACCAAGTATTAGGGATATTGGGATTGCTATGATTACCTCTTATAAAATCATCAACTTCGGTTACATTCTTTGGCATAAATGATTGATATTTATAAACCTCTGGCAAGGAACGGTATCTAAAAAAATCATCCCTATCCTTTATTTCAAGTCTTCTTAGTAATAATCTACCCGCTGTTATCGTTGTAAAAGTGTTCATAAGGTGCCTCCTTATATTTATTGAAGTTACTGTTATTCATAATGCTGAATTTTAAACGCTTTTAATTAGAAAGAAACTCCATTATTTTTTCATAGTTATTTTTAGCATCTTCATATCCATTTTCAAACAGTTCCTGCAGTTTTTTAGGATCTCTTTCAAGTCTTCCTACCTTTAATTCCTCTAAAGGTCTTATAACAATTACCTTGCCTTCACTTTCCAGCTGTTCAACATATTCTAAAGTTTTATTATAATTTTTGTATCTATCAGTCATTGTTTTTATTAGCGATGGATACTTCTTATATTTTAATTTTAATAAATTTATATGCTTTATCGGACTTTTTCTGTATTCTTTATTTCTTGTTAATATAATAATATTTTTAGCATTTCCATCCTCTATTGACTTAGCTATAGGTATGGAATCTGAAATTCCTCCATCCAAAAGTTCATATCCCTTAAAATTAACAATAGGTGATATAAGTGGTAAAGCGGAGGTCGCTCTTAAAGCATAAAAGCCTTCAGTTAAATCTTCCTTGTTTAGATATACGGATTTTCCAGTATTACAATCCGTGGTTCCAACTAAGAACCTACAATCTGATTTATAAAAGGTTTCAAAATCAAAGGGCACATATTTGCTAGGAATCTCTTCAAAGATAAAATCCATTCCAAAAAATGATTTTTTCAATAAAAGATTTCTAAAACTCATATATCTCCAATCTTTTGCAAACTGTATATTTACTTTTCTATTCCTGCCCTTTTGCCTTGCTATATAAGAAACAGCATTACACGCTCCAGCTGATACTCCAATAATATAGTTAAAATATATGTCCTTTTCCATAAAAAACTCCAAGGCTCCACAAGTATACAAACCTCTCATGCCGCCTCCTTCAAGGACAAGTCCCACATTTTCCATCTCAATTCCGCCTTTCTTATTCTCACTTTTATATTATACATTAAATTAATATAAATCATCTCAAATTCCCTTGTTATAAAAAAATAAAGACTACACAAGAATTTTAGCTCCTTGTAGTCCTATATTCATATATGTTTTTATCAATTTTACCATTTTGGGTGTTACTTGTCTGTTTATTGATATAACATTATCTTCTATTGCATTTTTAATTTATTTTTATATAAATGTAAAAATATTTACTCACGGATCCATAGGGTATGAGCGAAAATCTTCCCATTGCTAATTATACCAATAGTTTCCCTTCTAAAGGAGCATAGTAACAAGATCTCACTAAGGATTAACTTAGTTTATTATCTAATTATCTAAATTAAAAACCGACAATCTGATTCTTACCATTTGCCTTAGCTTCATATAAGGCATTATCTGCTTGTCTTATTAATTGATTAATTTCAATATCATTATTTGGTATAACTGAAGAAGCACCTAAGGTGACAGTTACAATATCACTAACTTTTGAAAATTTATGGGTTAAAGATAGTTTTTCCACATTACGCCTGAAATTTTCACCGTACCTTATAGCCTCATCTAAGTTTGTATCCGGAAGCACAATAACAAATTCATCTCCACCAAGTCTTGCAGCAAAATAGTTATTAACTAGTGATTTAGTAAGCTCATTGCTTATACTTATCAAGCAACGGTCCCCCTCCGTATGTCCAAAGTTATCATTATATTGTTTAAAGCAATCTATGTCCAAAATTATTAGTGATAAAACACTTTTTTTCTCCTTGGCCATGTTCCATTCCTCAGTAATAATTAAATCAAACTTTCTTCTGTTTGGTATGTCAGTAAGCCCATCGTTTTCAGATAAATATATTAGCTTATTATTTGTATCTTCTAATTGAGCTTGAAACTTTCTTCTTTGCTCAACTTCAACAAGTAGACTCTTTGATTTCATTGCATTATTTATTGCTATAGCTGCATAGGAAGAAAGTGCTTTTATCATTTCTACTTTAAGCATTGTAAAAGAATCTTTTTCACAAGCTTGTACAGTCATCACGCCTATCAAGCTTTTATCAATGATGAGTGGACAAAATATGGCTGAATTAAGATCTCCACTATTGTTATTGTCTGTAATATAATTTACATCCTCTATATAGTTTAAATATTCATTTAACATATCATTAATGACTATAATCTTATTACCGCTTAAACATTTTACTGCTATACTTGCTTCATTATCAAGATTAGTATCATTCATTTCAGTTCTCTCATTATTTTCTACACAATAAGGATATTGAATTTTTCTTTCCACATCGTCATAGAGACCAACTCCAAATGCACTGGCTTTCATAAAACTTTGTATTGTATTGTATATCATTTCATAAATTTTGTTTAAATCCAAAGTCGTAGTAATTTTTTGTCCTAGTTCACCTATAATTGTTATGTTTTTAATAACCTCTATAAGATCCTCTGCTTTTCTTCTAAAGGTTTCACTTTTTTCTAATATACTCTTATTTTCATTTTCAAGACTATCTAAATCTATTTTTGTTTTTAGATTTTTAGCTCTATTTTCAAATTCTATAGGCTCTAGTTTTTTTTCAATTTCAAAATATAACTTATAATATTTATTTGCATTATCAGCATCATTCGCTTTTTCATATAATCTAATAGCCCTTTTGCAAATCTCCATGGTTTTAGCGTACATCTTTTTATCAATAGAAATATTATATGCCTCATCAAGCTTCTCAATAGCTAACTCTCTCTTGCCGATATTTTCAAGAAAATTACTAAAATCTATAAGAATTTCAACCTTATTATAAGCATAGTCTATTCCTGAATAAATATTGATGGCCAGTAAAAAACTTTTTTCACATTCTTCATAATTTTCTTTTTTCTCATGTACTAAAGCCAAGATCCCATAAGCTTCTACTAGACCTATTTTATAATCATAATGTAACAAAAATGAAATGGCTTCATTTAAATATTCCATAGCCTTTTCATAGTTGCCTAGGTGATATTCCACATTACCAAGATTGGAAAGTATCATTCCAAAGGTACCTTCGTAATTAAAATCTCTTTCTATCTTAACGGCCAAATTGTAATAAATTTTAGCTTCTTCATAGCATCCAATAAGTCTATATATTTCACCTATATTATTACTAATAATAGCAGTATTTAATTCAACTTTAAAGTTTTTAAAGTAATTTTTACTATGATAAGTTACTTTTGAAAGCCTTTCAGCAGAATTATAATAATCTAAACCTTTTTCATAGTTTCCCAAGTCTAAATAAATATTTCCAATATTAATATATGCAAGCAATTGTAGATCACATATATCTTGATTTTGTGATAGCTTTATGCTATCAAATAAATAAGTTATGCCGTCTTCATATTTACTTGTATTTCCATAGGCCTGGCCTACCAACAATAATGCAACCGCCATTCCAGTTTCATAATTTTCTTTTTTGCATAGCGAATATGCTTCAAGAGCAAATTCAATGGTTTCCTCCGGCTTAATATGTCTGTTTTTATAAAGTTTATCTAACATTTCATTAAGTGAGTTATTGATATATTCACCTTCCAAAACAGTTCACCTCCAAGATAACCCAAATTAATCAATTTAAAAACTTACTAATGACACTATCTTGATTGTATTTTAACATATTGTAGCAAAAATAACATCATAATTAAGTTCACCATACCCACAAGAGTGACTGTCACTTGTCGAATAACCATGTACTTTAATGGAGAAGTTATAAATAATCCTACCAGCGATAAAACCATTGGAAATATTACTATATGGGTGGAGGAGTATTCATTTCAGTAGGGCTTTTTATTATGCTGGCAATGGCCGTAAGAGGAAAGTAAAAACTTCCAGTTTTCATTATGTCCTCGAGGGACGTAACAATAACTAGAAGTTGTTGTTTTCTACTAGCTAATTTCTAGTAACACATGTGGTACCGCCATCAATGCAAATGTATTGACCAGTAGTATAACCAGCTTCATCAGATGCGAAATATACACAGATACCCTCAATGTCGCCTACAGTACCAATGCGTTTGAGCGGGGCTTTTTCTGCCTGAGAATTCGCATAAGGAGTGCCTGCCCTTATTTTCTCATTCTCAAAAAGACCTGGGCATATGCAATTGACCACAATATTATAAGGTGCCAATTCTGCAGCCATAGCCCTTGTCATGTTTACGACACCTCCCTTGGCAGCGTAGTAAGAAATATGTCCTGGCATACCGGTTACACCACCAATTGAAGCTATATTGATAATTCTTCCATATTTCTGCTTAGACATAATCTTACCTGCTTCCCGTGTGCAAAGGAATACACTTCTAAGGTTAACATCTATGACTGTGTCCCAATCTTCTAAAGCATATTCCAATAAAGGGTTTGTCCTAAACAATCCTGCATTATTCACAAGTATATCTATCTTACCGTATTCCTTGACTACACTTTCAACACCAGCAATAATTTCCTCTTCACTTCCAACGTCACACTGAACTACAATGCATTTTCTATTCATTGCCCTAACTTCAGTAGCAACTTCCTCCAATTTATCCAGCCTACGTGCAAATAGAGCTATATCTGCTCCCTGTCCAGCCAAGGCTTTTGCGAATTGTACACCCAAACCAGCAGACGCACCGGTAACAATAGCTACCTTCCCTGTAAGATCAAACATTCCCATCGTTATACCACCTTTCAAATAAATGTTCTAATATAATAAACTATAATTAAAATCATTAAACATATTACCTTGAATAGCTACCTTCCTGTAACTCAACCATCATTTCATCAGGTCCACGGAAATAAGCATATTTAAATCCAGCAAGGGACTTGCTCTCAACAATAGGGGTCATCATTTTATATCCCAGTTCTTTAACCTTTTTAACAACATTTTCAATTCCAGTAACACGAAGCATAAAATGTGTTGAACCTATATCACTGTGATTCATTGGTATACTCTTTTTAGCTAGTGGATCCACATATTGATGTATTTCCAAATCCACTCCAGCTTCTCCGCGAAGCATCAATACATTCATTATTTGATTATCAACACCGGATAATCCTTTAGCAGTCTGGATCTGGTTACGGGCTTCAAAAACCACTTTTAATCCTAGCGCATCTCGAAACAGACGTAAGCATTCATCAATATCAGTTACGAGGATTCCTGTTTGAAATACCCCCTGTACTTTAAAATTCTCCATAATAATCACTCCTAAACATTTGTAGAATTGCTACAGTTGAAAGTGGGGAGACCCCCAAGAAAAACTACTCTTTTTCTATTCCAAAATAACAAATTCCCTAATTCGATAACTAACAATACTTAAATAATAAAATATATTTTACAAATGGTTGTGTATAGTACTAAATTTAATTATAAAACACAATAATTATACGTTGATTATGCTTTATTAATTTGATAATATACAGTAAAGATAATAATCACAATCATCAATTGTTTAAATAGTGAAATATAATAAACATTGTGATTGAATGTGTTTATTATATTTCAAAAAAGAATGAACTGGCGGGGGATTTATGGTAAAAGATGTAAGAGTAAGGTTTACAAAGATGGCAATTCAAGATGCCTTTATTAAGTTATTAGATAAAAAACCATTAAATAAAATTACTGTTAAAGAAGTATGTGAAATTGCTGAAATAAATAGAGCTACCTTTTATAAGTATTATAAAGATCACTATGATTGGGTTGAGAAAATGGAACATATTATGCTAGATAATGCTAAAATTATAATAAATAATATAAATATTACGAATACTAATGATATTATCACACAATTTTTAGAAAGATTCCGGGACAAAAAAGAGTTAATTACTGTTTTACATATCAAGTATGGAGATAAAACTTTTTATGAAAAATTCTTTTCTTTATGCATGTTAGAAATACATGAAAAGATTAAGAATGAAAATTTATTTTCAAATGATGAACACCTAAGATGGAAAGAATATTTTTTAGCATATGGATGTAGTGGTATAATACGCTGTTGGATTGAAGACGGAATGAAAGAAGAACCATCTGAAATAGCTAATTATATAACTAAGTTAATTAATTAGCTGTTTGATTAAAATTTTAAGGAGAATAATCTGAGTAGAAAGGGTTATTGCGAAGTCTTTTTTTACACTTATTGGGTTGTAGGCACGCCCCCCTTGTAAAATATGGAAGCATATGCAGACAGATTTCACTTGCTAATCGGCTCAACAAAAATACTGGACGTACTAAAAAACCCTGGGACCATAGGGCACCAGAGTATGATCATCATTATTATATGCTAAAAATATGATTTTTATTTTTTCAACATTTTCTTTATATTATTTGATAATACAGTTTGCTGTTCAGTCTCTAAATAGAGACTGAGTTCCTGAAATTCCTTTAACCAATGTATCTTAGCTAGCTCTCTTAAATCAATAACTATGTCAGTATCCTTCTGTTTAATAAATTCCATATCGAAAAGTTCACTTTCAACAAAACCCTTTTTACAATTATAAGTACAGGGGATATATTCATCCCAGTGCGCTTCGAAATATTTTACCTTGGCATAACAGAGTCTATTAATATGGAAAATCATGCACAAAGCACTGGATTTCACTGCAAATCTGTGGCTGAAATATTCTTGAACGGGATACTTTTCCTGATGCCTTTCCCAATAAAACCTATCATTTAAGTGAAGATTAAACTTATCCAGTACCCTGCATTTCTCTTTTCCCAGACATTCCCTGAAATATTTCTCTCTGTCCTCCAGACTTATAGCCTTCAAAGCTTCGTAGTTCACAGCCTTCCCCCCCCATATGTAGCTCAAAACAAAAAAATTACTTCTATTAACTTATACATAAAAATGCTCTACAAAACTTTACAATTTATAGAGTATTTATAATCCTGTATTTTTTTATATGGCTGGGGTGGAAGGATTCGAACCTACGAATGCCAGAGTCAGAGTCTGGAGCCTTACCGCTTGGCCACACCCCAATAAAGTTGGTGACTCCTAGGGGAATCGAACCCCTGATACCACCGTGAGAGGGTGGTGTCTTGACCGCTTGACCAAGGAGCCATAAATTAATTAGTAACTTTTACCTTTTTATTCTAACAAATATTTTTGTAGTAGTCTAATCGATATTTTCAATTATTTCACCATTACCTATTTGAAATATTAATATCTATTAGAAATCGGGACATTCCGTGACCCACTAAGGTACCTGTGACTTAGTAATACTTTTTCTAAACAAGTCTAATATTAATTGAGGTTTACTATGAGTTATATTCAATATGTTTTAGTCTTGCTGTATCTGTGCTGTCTGGGTGCTCAAGTAAATATGTGTATAAAGTCAGGTTTAATCAGTAATCCAATTCCATATAAAGACATTGTCAATATGTCTTTTGTAGATAATCACAATAAATAATCCGTTACTGCTCAGGCATTCCCATGCTAGTAGCCCATACATGGCCAAAGTTTTCATGTATAGCATAATGCGTAATGCTACTTGTGGAAGCAACATGAACCCAATTTATTTTACCTTATAAACGTAGTCCTGATTCATCAGTATGAAGGACTTCAACATTGACATCGCTAATTTGATTTATTAATCCACTATTCATTTCTTTCAGTAAAGTAATAATTTCAGTTATACCATTATTATAGTTATTAACTTTTGTATCATCCATCTAATATTCAAATCATTTCATCCACAGTATTATGATAAATAGTATACTTGTCCACAAAATAACTATTGCTTATATGTTTTCACCTTTTAGAATCCCAAACATTAACCGGTCCTCATATTTTCCTGTTCTTCTATTATAAGCAGCTTCCTTATTTAAACCCTCTTTAGCAAATCCAAGTTTTATATTTAATTTAATTGATGCGACATTTTCTGGGTCTATCAATGCCTCTATTCTATTAAGTTCCAGAACCTCAAATGCATATTGTATTACTTTTTTCGAAGCTTCACTCATAACGTTCTGCCTCCAATATTTTTTATTAAGCATGTACCCTATCTCTACTTTGGAATTCCAAATATCAAAATCATGAAGTGTTATTAATCCTATAACATGATCATTTTCTTTATATGTAATACACCACCTAATAAACTTTTTATTGATAAAGCCATTGATAAAGAATTCCACCGATTTCTTTGCCTGTTCATTAGTTGACATAGCTTTTATTTGTTGATATTTTACTGCATCTTCATTACAATATATATCATATATTGCTGTATAATCACTTTCTACTACCTCTCTTAGTATAAATCTTTCAGTCTCAAGTTTAGGAAATTCATTGAATAAAGAATCTATTTTAATTAATAAACTTGGAGCGAGTCTTTCGAAGTCAATGGAATAATCGTCTTGAAAATATCTCCCTCAATGAAGGTAGGCTCAGTGCCAGAGTATTTCTTATCTTAAGTCAATGACACTATATTTGTTCCCTGCTACAATATGCTTATAAAACCTAGGAGGTGAGTATATGTTAGTCTTTGAAACAGAAAAATTAACACAGAGGAAAGTGGCTATCATTGCCGGTCTATCAATTATTGTCATGGCAATCTGCGCAGGATTTTCGTATGGGTTCGTACACTCAAGTCTAATAGTAAAAGGTGATGCAACCGCTACACTCAGCAACATTTCAGGTTCCATTGGACTTTTTCGAGCAGAAATTTTGGGTTGGTTAATAGTACTTCTATTAGATATTTTGGTTTCATGGGAACTTTATGTGTTTTTAAAGCAAATTGACAACAGTTTGGCCTTGTTAGCAGCATGGCTTCGATTATCGTATACAGCTATTTTAGGAATAGCTATTACACATTTAATATGTATAACAGTATTGCTCAATGGAGATGATTATTTGATGTCTATACCCCTGGACCAATTGAAAGTTCAATTGATGTACCATATTAATGTATTTGATAAAATATGGTCCTTTGGGTTAGTTATATTTGGTTTTCATCTATTAATATTAGGCTATGCTATTTTAAAATCAGACTTCATCCCCAAAAAAATAGGAATACTGCTGCTAATTGCCTCATTATGCTATGTACTAATTCACTCATTGCATTTGTTTTTGCCACAAATTGAAAACATAACTTTAGCTTTAGAAAGCATACTCAGTCTTCCAATGGCTGTGGGAGAATTAGTTCTTGGACTATGGTTGTTAATAAAAGGCGGTAGAATTACAAAAATAAAAAATTAACTACACACCTTCTTTAGAAACTCTTTTTTTTATTCTACTCAAAGATTCTGGAGTAATCCCGAGATAACTTGATAATTGATGTTGTGGAACACGCTCTATAAGACCCGGTCTTTGTTTCACTATGTTACTATAACGCTCTTCAGGTGTAGAACTCATAAATGCTGCACTTGCATCTTGGGTTTCACCGAAGCTTAGTTCTATCATTGATCTTGTTATTTTATCAAGTTCAGGAAATTTTTGATACATGTTTTCTTCTGTTTGAAAATCGCCAACAAGTAAAATAGACTCTTCAACACATGCTAAAGAATAATCTGAGGTCACCCTTTGTTTATAGCTTTTGAACATGACAACAGCTTGCTCCTCGGTAAAGAAATTATTTGTTATTTCTTTACCGTCTTCACCGAAACTATATTGTCTTATACAACCCTTTAATACAAAATAGCACTTATTTGAAATGTCACCTTGTCTAAGTAGTATGGTTCCTTTTTTATAAGTTTCTATCAACATATCCTGCATAATCTCTTCTAATACTTCTTCGCTAAAAGAAGTATTCTTTTTCATAAATTCCATTAAATACTGATTCATAGTTGGTCCCCCTCTTTTTATTTCCCCTCGCTTACTAGAGGTCAATACAAGTTTATTCTGCATTTAATGATATTCTATTTTCACCAACAAACTCCTTTATTAAATATGGATCAATTAAGTTTGATTTGACCATCTTCTACTGCATCTCTTATAATTCTTGATTCTTCCTTCTGGTAGTGGAAGTTGCAACAATCCAAAATACTTTGGATAATCTAACAAATTTAACACTCCGTGTCAAGCAAGTGTTCTATCGCAATCATTGACTCGAATGGCTTGTTATCAAATATTCTCCACAACTCCCTTTCACTCTCTGGAAAATACTTAAGATTTTTTTGTACGATCCAACCCTGATATACTCACTACCTTTAAACTGAACAGGTTCAAAGTCATAACAGCCTCTTTATCTTGCATTAGAGAAATAGACAAAACTCCGCTGCTGTTGGATTTTAAATATCTAATATATTCAAGTAAAAAAATACCGTAGAAGTTAATCTACAGTATTTTTTATTGTTTTATTGAATTATCTTATTTTTTATTTTTGTTATTTCTTCCTCACTTAACTTATAGTACTTCTTAATTTTCACAATGCTTTCACCATCTAGCAACATTTCTTTTACCATTTCTTCTCTCGCATTGATATCTCCTTGTTCTATCCCTTGTTCTATCCCTTTTTTCATCCCTTTCTCTATCCCTCTTTGTTCTACAGCCGGATCATACAGAGTCTTAGTCATATTACGCACCCCCTCATTTAATCTTTCATCCTCACCATATTTTGTATTAAGATATTCAAATAAATTTGCTACTGCTAGCAATAATCTGTGTAAATCATCCCCATCTATTTCTGCATTATTAAATAATTGACTTCCTTCTTTAGATATTGTTTCTGATATTTTTTTGCCTCCATAATAGTTTCTTTTATTTCAGAACTTCCTTCGCCATACTTCTTTTTTATTTGTTCCATTTTATACCTGAGTTTGAATACTTGTAGTGGAAGCAATGGATACATTTTATCTTGCATAATGTCTATATCACTGTATTCCCAATATTTCATTGTTGGCACAGCATATTTTATTTCCTGTCCACTAGGAAAAACTAATTTCATTTTTAATTCATCTTTAATATTTCTATTCTGCTCTACAAATATCACCAATTGCTTTGGAATGAATATAACTATTTCTTGTTCATCATCTACCTGATATTTTGATAGTTCCTTTGCTTTTTTAAATCCATATTCAAACATTCTTATTACCATTGTTGCATCATTTTTAGTTTGAAGTTCTATATGATAATGATATGGTTTATTCCCTTTGAAATCTTTAAAAATAAATCACCACGTATTATATCGTAATCATCTGAAACAAATTCATTATTCTCGAAGGTTATTTCTGTCATATCAACATCAAAATCTTCTTTGAACAAGCTATTCATCATTGTAATTAGTACTTTCTTAGATACTGCAAACAGCGATTTTAATATCTCATCTAACTTTACCCGTTGCTCATTTTCAGTGTTTATCAACCTTTACACTTACTTTCTATCTTTACTTTATTTTATCATTTTTATATACGTTTTACAATTCCATGACACATATTTCTTGATAATATTGAATTAACACGCTTCGCTGTTAAATACCCCTTGATGTCATAAATAAATGCTGCAATAAGCCTGTGAATTCTTCATTGTGACACTACATTAGAATCTAATATTTTAACCATTTTATCCACAATAGGATGATAAATAGTATACTTGTCCACAAATTAACTGTGCACAATTTTATCCTACCTACTATATTTCTCTTTTTATGATGGTCTTTAGTACCATATTTATTTAACATTATGTGAAATTTCACACCCTAGATTATAATAATAAGACTTAATAAATTATATATACTCTCATACAAAAGTCTGTGGCAAAAATCACACCTCTGAATATTATGTTTATATAAACAATTTATGAGGAGTAAAAAATGTCAGAAAAATTGCCAACATTCGAATGTCAAAAATTTAAGTATGTAAATCTAAAGATAAATAATACTCAACTAATTAGCATTACAAAAGCCTTAGACAATATTAAGAAATACGATAAAACTATTCAGATTACAAGAAATTCCCTTATATATTCCCTATTAAAAGCTGCAATTGATAATAACATAAAAATTCTAGAACTAGATGGCGCTGAATATACATTTAAAGAATTAATGGATTTAACGAAAAAAGTTGACTGATATTGCCTTACTAATACTCTTATCAAAATCATCATGAGTTATGCTAATTTCTAATTCATCTAAGTTACTATGAAATCTTACAAAATTAAAAGCTAGTCTTAGTGACTCAATATCACTTGAACTAGCTTCATTAAATTTATTTATATATTTTCTAGGATAAATAAAGCTTTCTTAATAATTTATTACTTTATTAATTTTTAAATACCTAGTTTCTCAAATTAATAGAATCTCTCCTCATTGGAGTATCTTAACAAATTAATCAACTAAAATACTGCAAAATTTTCACATACTAACACTTATAATTGTTTTGTTACTTTATTTCCCAAGCAATATATTTATTTTGACATTACATTATTTGTGCTACCTGGAAGCATGAGGAAAGCACCTATATTCACGCTTTGAATACTTTCATAATATTTATGATGAGAAAATTTAATCTCATCGCTATATGGAAACATAACATAATCGCTAAAGGTTTTATATTTAGCTTCTTATTCAACCCACATATTAAAATTATTAAATTATTTTTAATAAAGAAGAAACTACCAAAATATATATTTCACCAGTTCCCCTCTTTAGCTTTCAATAAGTTTTTTATTTCTATTCTTCTCATAATCTCTCAACTTTTGATTCCAGCAAGTTACCCTCAAGTTAAATTTCCAACAAAAAACATTGCTTTATAAGTGTTTAAGTCACTTTCCTTATTGAACAACATTAAAACATCAACTTATATGCAAGTTACCAGCAAGTTAATTTTTAAGCCCAATAACAAACAGAACTTGTCCACTACGTTACCAATTTCTGTAACGGGGTCTGACCCCATAAACTGAAAATAGTTTCTTCTTGCTCATATCTTTTTAGTAACATTATCATCTAACACAGATAATCGTTCTATAATTTCCTCTGGTGTTGGCAATAAATCTTTCATATTTTCAGGCAAAGTACTACTAATATTGTAAGTTGCAATTCCTATTGGTTTACTCACACTTTTTAACGAATACTCTACTACTGTCCTATTTTTATCTTTGCAAATAATAATACCAACAGATGGGTTTTCTTCTGGTAATTTAACTTTTTCATCCAGAACTGTTAAATAAAATTGCATTTTACCAGCATATTCAGGCTTAAAATCTCCTATTTTAAGTTCAATAGCAATTAAACTTTTAAGCTTTCTATGAAAAAGCAAAAGATCAATAAAAAAATCATCTCCATCTACATTAAGACGATATTGATTGCCTATAAATGTAAATGTTCCACCCATTTCTGACAAAAATGCTTTAACATTATTAATTAACCCTCTCTCCAATTCCTTTTCTGAATGTTCTATGCTCATTTCTAGAAAATCAAAGGTATACTCATCTTTTACTGCAAGTTTAGCTTGCAGACGATATTTTTCAGGTACAGTTTCATCAAAATTTGTTTGGTTGAGTAAATATTTTTCATATGCTTTATTTTCTAAATTATTGATAAGCACATTTTTTGTCCATCCATATCGTTTTGTCATTTTTATATAAAATTCACGTTCTAAATTTTCTTTGCACTTTTCCATAATTACAATATTCTTACTCCAACTAATTTCTCGCACCAATGGTGCGAGATTTATTTTGTCAAAATAAGATACATAAAAGTTTCTCATTCTCCATAAATTTGCTGATGAAAAACCCTTTACTTTTGGAAATTCTATTTGCAATTCCTTTGAAAGCACCTCGACAATAGATTTCCCCCAGCCTTTTTCATTTTGTTGATTAACAATTTCTTCACCAATTTCCCAATAAAGAGTTATAAGTGCCTTATTGAGTGTCTTTAAAGCTTCATATTGAGTACTGTATATTTTTCCTTTTATTTCTTCAATAAAAAAACTACATTCTTTTAGCGTTAATTCGGTCATTACACTTCACCCTTTATATATATTTTTTGTTTCTTTAACTTTTTTTCAAAATAACTATCTATTAACTTCTTTGCCTTTTTCACAATGACCTAATAACACAATGCACATACTTATCTCCTGTCTCTTCTCACTGTACATCTAACATTAAATAAAACGAAGAAATACCTCCTTCAAGTTCATATTATACCTTTGGTTTGCCTATAAGTTATGTATACATTTATTATAGCCCAAATACATTTATCCCAAAAACACTACTGTTTCTCTTTTTACTAAGCCACAAATAATATCAATACCATTTGATATTATTTTCCTTTGTTCTTCATTTAGTCCTTTATTATTATGAAGTATTTTCTTTTCTGCAGCTAAACTTTTAAATAAAGTTGCTACTTTTTCTAATTCAATAAATTGAGAATCCATATACATATAATCTCTCTGATCCAATTCCTTAATAACATATATATCATTACACAACAAATAATCTAATGAAACATTAAAGTATTCTACAAAATTCCTAATAGCATCCATATCAGGTATTCTCTTGTTACTTTCGTATTGGCTAATAGTGGTTTTGGTAAATGCATAACCATATTGTGCATTAAACTCATCTACTAATTGTTTTTGAGTTAAGTTTTTAGATAGCCTTATGCTCTTAAATCTATTTCCAAAAGTATTCACAATAAACCCCTCCATAACTATAAATTCATTTATAATTATAGCCAATCATCTACTTTTCTACTCAATTATTATTGATGATACAACAGGCTTTCCATCTTTATCTAACAATACAGTAATCCCTCCAGCATACCCATCAATATTAATTAAATAGTTTATTCCAGTTTCAGTATCAACAAGTATTTTACAACGTGATGCCATATTACCCTGCTCATATATAGTTTCAAATCTTTTATTTTCCTTCTTATCATTCTTATTATTAAACATTTCTTCACTCCTATATTTTTATTAATATCCTGCAATTGCATTTTAAATCTGCACTAAACAATACTCTTATTAGCCACCCTCATAAGTCCCGCAGGTATCTCTTCCTTCATTCTCCACACAAAACTTATAGGACTATTTCCATTATGACGTACATACTCTCCCTCTCCAAGATAAGTATATGCAGCCACTAACCCATCCTTCTTCTTATTTTCACGTACAAACAGAATTATCCTATTACCGGTGCTTACATGATTAATGTACCTCTGACCCATATCACTTTCCGCTGTAGTCCGGCTCTGACTTTGCCAATGAAATAGCCTTTCATTAATAGCATAATCCTCATATAGAGTAGACGGTGAATAATCTTTCTCTGTTTTATTTAATGTAATGAAAAAAGCATCCAGCTTCTTTTCTTTAAAATGCTTTACTCCTTCTCTAAAGGCTGGCTTTACGCTTGCATCAAAATATCCTAAAGCTGCCATGATTTGATCCGTAGAATATGAGCAATATAAATCTAAAGGACATATGGATCCTAAATCTACGTTTTTATCAACAAAATCAATGTGCAAATAGTTATATTGTAATATCTCAAATGCTTCTTCAATCATTTCCTTACTATTTTCATAAAGGGTAGCCAAAACTTTCTCAAAACAATTAAACCCAAGCTTTTCTGGTGCTTCTAAATAAAAGCTGTAATATATCATTCCAAGCATTAGTTTCTCTTCTTTATTAAACTCAGAGTCTTGCATTATCTTACCCCAAGTTAATATGTTTGTTGTAAACTCAATAAGCTTTCTGAAATTAATATGAAACAAATTTTTTAATCTCTTTGTCATTATTTCTTCATCTTTATTTTTAAATTCCGGCATTATTCCAGCCTCAACCTTCATTCTACTAAAGCTTCTATCACCATTTTTGCCATACACATCGTTTAATGTATAATTATAATGCTCTAAAAAATTACTTAGGGTAAGCTTTTTAGTTGTGTCACTTTCAAAGTATTTTAACTTACTTATCAAATTTGCTTTTGATACCCTTGCATCCTTTATGTTTCTTAGTATATATTCCTTAGCCTGCTTTTCCAGGTGTATGTAACAACCCTTTGGTAGATTTAAAAATCCATTGATTATGCTGTGTTCTACTGAGTGCTTTGCCCTTCCCATTAAAGCCTTAAATTTTTGTTCAAAATCATAGCTCCTATGAGCTTGACCTACAAAATCCAAAACCGTTAAGCATTCTTTATCATCGCTAAGTCTAAGCCCTCTTCCAAGCTGCTGAAGAAATACTGTTAAACTCTCTGTGGGTCTTAAAAAAAGCACAGTATTTATTTCAGGTATATCTATACCTTCATTATATAGGTCAACTGTGAATAGAAACTTAATCTCTCCACTTACCAATTTTCTTTTAGCACTACTTCTATCTTCATCACTGCTTTCACCTAGTACAGCCATAGAAGGTATGCCGCTTTCATTAAATTTATCAGCCATATATTTAGCATGCAAAACACTTACGCAAAATCCAAGTCCTATAACTTCCTCAATATCTGTAACATACTTTTTAAGGCTGGTTATTACTCCACTTACCCTAATGTCATTATTGGTATAAACATTTTCTAATTCTTGTTTATCATAGCCTCCCCTTGTCCATTTCAGTATAGAAAGGTCAATAGAATCAGAAACTGCAAAATACTGAAATGGACTAAGAAGCTTTCTATCTATAGCTTCTGGAAGTCTCATTTCTGCGGCTATTCTATCATCAAAATGCTCCAACACATTTTTACCATCCATTCTCTCAGGGGTAGCCGTTAATCCTAGTAATATTTTAGGGTCATAATAGTCAAGTAGTTTTCGATAAGAGGATGCTTCTGCATGATGAAATTCATCCACTATAATAAAGTCGTAAAAATTAGCTTCGGTTTTTTCATAAAGTCTAGTTGAGTTAAAACTTTGTATACTCATGAACAAAAAATCTAATGAATTCGGAACATTACCGCCTACAAATAAATCTCCAAAATTATTGTCCTTTAAAATAGCCCTAAAGGTATCTCTGCTTTGCTTTAATATTTCTTCTCGGTGAGCAATAAACAAAAGCCTATTCTTATCTTTCCTATGCGTCTTTATGAAATCCTTATAATCAAATCCTGCTATTACAGTCTTACCAACTCCTGTAGCTGCAACAATGAGATTTTTGTATCTATTAAATAAAATTCTCTCAGCCTTCAGTTTCTCCAAAATTTCCTTTTGATAATAATATGGTTTTATATCAAACATGAAATTTACATTATTATCAGTTTTTCCTTCTTTATTCAGTGCACGTTTAAGCCTTCTTTTATCCTCTTCGCTCTGACCATTAAAGGCGGTAAACTCATCATCATTCCAGTAGCCTTCAAAGGTAGCCTGAAATTTCTTTATAATATCAAAAGAATCCTTTTCTGATACTTTAATATTCCATTCAAGACCTGATGTTAACGCAGCATTTGATAGGTTTGAGGACCCAATATAGGCTGTAGTAAACCCTGTCTCTCTTTGAAAAAGGTAAGCTTTTGCATGAAGCCTTGTTCTATCTGTATCATATGAAACCATAATCTCTGTATTTTTCAGTTTACTAAGTTCTTCTATAGCTTTATAATCTGTTGCTCCCATATATGAGGTTGTAATTATCCTAAGCTTATGGTCATCATTTTCTGTAAATTCCTTAAGCTCATCTAAAATACATCTAAGTCCGCTCCATTTAATAAAAGAAACAAGCATGTCCACAGAATCACTGCACAATATCTCCTTCTTTATTTCCCCCATCATGTTAGGCTCCTGGGTAGTGCCAGTGAAAAGTGAACTTTGAGAAAGTGGAGTTACAGGTCTAATGGCTTTACCCTCTTTTACTCCTCTTATGTTGTTTATCTTTGAATATAATGCTGTAAGAATCTCTCCCTCCTCATCAATTTTTAATCCCTCAATATTCTTATCCTCTGCCAGCTTACTTAAGCCTTGAATGAGTTCATTGCAAGCCTCTATCTGTGAAAGTAGTGCTTCCTTATCGTTTTGTTTATTATTTTCTCTGATAAATCTTAAACATTTCTTTACAACTGAAGAAATGTAGCTGGATAATTGAGTTCTAGCCTCTTCTACGTCAATGGGTTCCTTTTGGAAAAGGTATTTATCTGAATCCAATTTTATCAATTGGTTTTTAAGATCTTCATATATAATCTGTTCGTAAATTCCTTCTTTTAGCATGGGGCTTATTCCTCCAATTTAATTGTTATTATATGGAGTATTCGAGATTTAAAGGAGAATTCCCTTCTTACACAGTACCCCCTATTGTAAATATCAGTAATTCTTCTTTTTGTCCTAAACTTACTATAGCAACAATTAGTTTATTTTTTATGATGAATTTCAAAAATATGTATAACTAATCCTAAATTTAAATATGAATGTAAAAAAAGAGGATTATTAATTAATATGTAGAATAATCCCATAAAGGAATAACAATTAGGAGGAAGTACATTTATGGATTTTACAGAAGAAATAAAACTATTTTCAAATAGAATAATGCAAATAAAAGATAAAATACAAACTGAAGAAGCAGTTAAAACATCTATAATCTTACCTTTTTTTCACCTATTAGGATATGATATTTTTAATCCTGAAGAATTCATTCCTGAGTATACTACAGATGTAGGTATAAAAAAAGGCGAAAAAATCGATTATGTGATTATGAACGAATTAAGTCCTGTTTTTCTTATTGAGGTTAAAAATTGCCCAGATAAAAACTTGAAAAGACATATTTCTCAATTATTCAGATATTTTGCTGTGAGCAAAGCAAGGTATGGAATGCTAACAAATGGTTTTAGTTTTATATTTTACACTGATTTAGATGAGAGAAATATTATGGATACAGAAAGTTTTTTTCAATTCAACATATTGGATCTAACTGATAATGATATTATTGAGATTTGCAAATACACCAAGATTAATTTTAATGTGGATGAAATACATGAATCCGCTTCAGAATTGCGCTATTTAAATAAAATCAAGCAATTAATTATTTCTGAAAGCAAGAAACCAAGTGATGCCTTTGTAAATTATATACTGGGTGAAATGCATATTGGCAGAAAGACTAAGACCTTAGTTGATATTTTTAGAGAATATACAAAGACATCTTTAAAAAATTTAATTGCTGATAATAAACACACCGTTAAATATGATAATAATTTAGATGTTGAAAATATAGAAAATCCAATGACAATGTCGCAAATTGAAATTGAATCTTTTTATATAGTGAAATCAATACTAAGAAAAATTATTGAACCTGAAAATATAACTTTTGTTCATAGTGATATGGATTTTACTGTTATTTTAGAAAATAATCCGGAAAAATGGGTATGTAAAGTATGTACAAATAAAAGAGGAATATGTTTACCTTATAATAACGAAGCTGGTAAAATCTCTTATGATTTTGAATCAATAGACGATTTATACGAACTTAATGATCAAATTATAGATATCGCAGGAAAATTGATAATCAAAAACCCTTAACTTTAACATTCACCCCTTTTATGCTAAACTTACTTAGAGGTGTTTTATGTGAAGAAATTGATTAAAGTTGTAGGGGCTATTATCGAAAATGAAAATAATGAAATCTTATGTGCTCTTCGCTCTCCACTAATGGCCATTCCAAACATGTGGGAGTTTCCTGGCGGTAAAATACAAGGTAGCGAGACTTTAAAAGAGGCTATTGAAAGAGAAATTAAAGAAGAGCTAGCATGCGTTGTTGAATTTATTGATACTTTTAATGATAATACTCACGAATATGATAAATTTATAGTAAATTTAATTACTGTTAAGTGCCGCATAACGTCCGGTACTCCTACCATAAGCGAACATTCAAAATTGATATGGTTACATAGGGAGAATTTACTTTCTCTAAAATGGGCTCCAGCTGACATTCCAGCTGTAGAACAGCTTCTAGCAGAAAAGGTATAGCAAAATCGCTATACCTTTTTTGTGAATTCTGTATATAAATTTGCTGGCATTTCATTTTCTTATTCCATTAGCACAGTTATCAAATTTTTGCCTTTATATCCTGTTACATAACCTTTGCATTTTATAATTAAGAAATAATTTATGGTAACTTATATTATAAAAGTACCAATAAATTATAAGAAACCATATAAATTAATTAATATGACTTAGCAAACATTAACTGCGTATGTAGTAACACAACTACAAAATCTTCAATATAGTTATCTAAGTTATAATTATACATATATGTTATAATATTAAGTGAAACTTAGTTCAAATGAGATCATTACCTAACTGAATGACCTTTGAGTTTATAACAAAAACCCATATGTCTAAGCACGTATCTATAGGATAAAAAACGTTAAGAGATAACATTAGAGCCATACATTAATTATGTATTTATAATAAAAACAAGCAGCTTTTCAAGAAAGGATAACTATGAATAATTTAGCTGAAATAGATAAAAAAGAGAATTTAGAATCTATTATAGATTTTAAAACAATTGATGCAAGCTATGATGGTAAAATTAATATTGCCAAGGATATTTTAAAAGCAAATGAAACCGGGTTAATAAATAACTTAATAGATTCTAATTTAGCATTGAGACCCAAGCTTATTTTAAATGATTATAATAAAGGTAGTAAAGTCTTAAGTGATATCGTTGCAGAGCTTATGAGTTGCAATAAGTTTATGATATCTGTGGCATTTATTACAAGTAGCGGTGTGACTCCACTACTGGAAACCTTTAAATACTTAGAGGAAAATGGGATTAAAGGAGAAATCTTAACTACGGATTACTTGAATTTTAGTGAACCAAAGGCATTAAAGAAGCTTTTAGAGTTTTCTAATATTCATATTAAACTTTATTCTAAAGATAGCTTTCATACTAAAGGCTATATTTTTAAACATAGTGACCATTATAAGCTTATTATAGGTAGTTCCAATTTGACTCAATCAGCATTAACTAAAAATAAAGAATGGAATGTGAAAATGTCTTCTTTAGAGGAAGGCTCTTTAACTGGGGAAGTATTATCTGAGTTTAAATCTATGTGGAATGAAGCTGATAATTTAACTTTAGAGTGGATTGAAACTTATGAAAAGATATATTTAAAACAGAGAGAATCCGCTAGGAAAAGCATAGTTCCAAGAATTTCTCAATACATACTAAAGCCCAATAAGATGCAAGTATCTGCAATTCAGGCTTTAGACAACATAAGAGAAATCGGAGCTAAAAAGCTTTATTAATTTCCGCTACCGGTACAGGTAAAACTTATTTATCAGCTTTTGATATTAGAAATTTCAATCCAAGAAGAGCGTTATTTATTGTACATAGAGAACAAATAGCAAAACAATCCTTGGACAGCTATAAAAATGTTTTTGGTGATACTAAAAGTATGGGAATTCTTTCAGGTAACTCAAAAGATATTGATAAAGATTTTATATTTTCGACAGTGCAAACTTTATCAAAAGATGATGTATTATTAAGCTTTCCTAAAAATGAATTTGATTATATTGTTATAGATGAAGTTCATAAGGCCGGTGCTATAAGCTATCAAAAAATCACGGATTATTTTGAGCCTAAATTCTTATTAGGAATGTCAGCTACACCAGAAAGATCTGATGACTTTGATATTTTCAAGATGTTTGATTATAATGTGGCATATGAAATTCGTCTACAACAAGCTTTAGAAGAAGATTTACTTTGTCCATTCCACTATTTTGGAATTACAGATATATCTATAGATGGTACTGGCTTAGATGATACAACAGATTTTAAATATTTAGTGGATGACCAAAGAGTTAATCATATTATTGATAAAATCAGTTTTTATGGATATTGTGGAGATAGAGTAAAAGGGCTAATCTTTTGTAGTGATAAGAAAGAAGCTAAAGAGTTATCCATTAAGTTTAATACGCGCGGCTTAAAAACGTTAGCATTAACAGGAGATAATACTCAACTAGAACGTGAGGAAGCTATTGAGCGCTTGGAGCAAGATGAACCCGTTAATTGTTTAGATTATATTTTTACAGTTGATATTTTTAATGAAGGAATAGATATACCATCAGTTAATCAAGTTGTTATGTTAAGACCTACTAAATCAGCAATAATTTTTATACAGCAATTAGGACGTGGCCTTAGAAAATATACTTATAAAGAATATGTTGTCATCATAGACTTCGTAGGAAACTATGATAGTAACTTTCTAATTCCTATAGCACTTTCAGGAGATCGAACCTATAATAAAGATACTATTAGGAAATATGTCATGGAAGGTAATCGAATAATTCCTGGTTGTTCTACAGTGAATTTCGATGAAATTTCTAAGAAACGTATTTTTGAATCTATTGATAAAGCCAAATTCAATAATATTAAACTTATTAAGGAAAGTTACAATAGTTTAAAACAAAAATTAGGTAAAATTCCTAACTTAAATGATTTTGATTTACATGATTCTATTGATCCAATAAGGATTTTCGATAATAACAGCTTAGGCTCATATCATAAATTTTTAAAAAAGTACGAGAAAGAGTATACGGTTCAGCTAAGTCCCGTGCAAGAATCTATTATCGAATTTATTTCTAAAAAGCTTGCTTCTGGAAAGCGAATCCATGAATTAGAAATGATTAAATGTGCAATAAATTATAAGGTTGATTTAATATTCAGGCTAAGGCATATTCTAAAAGAACAATATGACTTATACTCCGCACAATGTATCATAAAATCCCTATATTTATTTTTAGGGATTTT
>CAYXOL010000009.1:0-115096 GCA_964467165.1 uncultured Clostridium sp. | reverse complement strand
AAACAGAATGAAAAACTATGAAAAATCAATTTGTCATAGTTTTAGAAATCAGGTATAGTATGAAAGTATTATTTGTAGCATCGGAAGCGTATCCTTTTATAAAAACTGGAGGTCTTGGGGACGTAGCATATGCACTACCGAAAGCATTAAGGAAGATGGGTATTGATGCAAGAGTTATTATACCTAAATATAGTGCCATTCCATTGTCCTTTAGAAGTTGTATGGGAAAAGTAGCTACATTCACTGTGCCAGTTGGATGGAGAAATCAATATTGTGGACTAGAATATTTAAAGTATGATGAGGTACCATATTACTTTGTTGATAATGAATACTATTTTGAAAGGCCTGAGATATATGGATGCTATGATGATGGAGAAAGATATTCATATTTTTCAAAAGCAGTATTAGAATCTATAAAACATATGGAAGATTTTGTTCCAGATATAATTCATTGTAATGACTGGCACTGTGGTATTTTACCTGCGCTGCTTAAGGATAGGTATAGTGATGATGAAATGTACAGTAAAATAAAAAGCGTATACACTATCCATAATTTGAAATACCAAGGAGTATTTCCAAAAGAAATACTTAGTGAATTATTAAATTTAAATGAGGGTTATTATAGTGATGATGCATTAAAATTCTATGATGCAATATCATTTATGAAGGGCGGAATTGTTTTTTGCGATGCAGTAACTACTGTAAGTGAAACTTATGCTAGAGAGATACAGACCCCATTCTATGGTGAAGGACTAGATGGATTATTACGTTTAAAATCAGAAAAATTATATGGCATAGTAAATGGTATAGACTACGATATCTATAGTCCTATATTAGATGAAAATATAGTTTGCAATTTTGATGAAAACTCTATAAAAGAAAAGGTTAAAAACAAATTAAAACTTCAACAAGAATTATCTTTTACTACAAATGAAAATATACCACTGATTGGAATCGTAACTAGACTTGTAAAACAGAAGGGCTTGGATTTAATAGTAGAAAAACTCCAAGAACTACTGAGTCTCCCTATTCAAATAGTTTTGCTTGGTAACGGGGATGACTACTATGAAGATATATTCCAGTATTATGCATCAATTTATCCAAGTAGGATATCAACAAACATTGTTTTTGATGCAGGGCTAGCACAAAGAATATATGCCGCTTCAGATATATTTTTAATGCCATCCTTATTTGAACCTTGCGGTATTGGCCAATTGATAGCCTTGAAATATGGAAGTATTCCAATTACTCGTGAAACTGGCGGATTAAAAGATACAATTATACCATATAATAAGTATACTAGTACTGGAAATGGTTTTTCTTTTACTAACTACAACAGTGATGAATTTATAGATGCCTTAAACAGAGCTCTAAATTTATATAACGACAAAGATGCTTGGGATAAATTGGTTTACAATGCTATGACTTCAAACAATAGTTGGAAAAATTCAGCTGAAAACTATATAGAGTTATATAGAAGTTTAATAGAATAAGATTTATTGTAGAACTCAAATTTTCTAGGCGGTGAATATTGTGGTAATAAATAAAGAAGAATTTAAAATAGATTATATAGAAAAATTACAGACTATGTTTGCAGAAGAAGCTAAAGATGCATCAAGGCTACATCAATATGTTGCATTAGGTGGATTAATAAAAGATTATTGTTCTAAAGCATGGATAGAAACTAATAAAGAGTACGGGGAAAATAAAACAAAACAGGTGTATTATTTTTCTATGGAATTTTTACTTGGTAGATTATTAAATAGTAATTTAGTTAATTTAGGCATAAGGGATATCTGCGAGGAGGCCTTTGGAGAACTAGGGATTAGTTGGTTAGATATAGAAGAAGTAGAGCGGGATGCAGGACTAGGTAATGGTGGTCTTGGGCGACTTGCAGCATGTTTTTTAGATTCTATGGCATCTATTGAAGTGCCTGGTCATGGTTGCGGTATAAGGTATAAATATGGACTGTTCAAACAGAAAATAGAAGATGGCTATCAAGTTGAAGTGCCTGATAATTGGTTAAAAAATGGGAATGTATGGGAAATAAGAAAGGAAAATAAAGCTGTAGAAGTAAAATTTTCTGGAAATGTTTATTTGAAGGAAGAAAATGGAACAACAAAAGTGGTTCATGAAAATTATCAATCTGTAAGAGCAGTACCTTATGATACTCCAATAAAAGGATATAAAAATAATACTGTAAATACGTTGAGGCTTTGGAGTGCTGAGACTATGGAAGAAGATTTTGATTTTTCATCCTTTAGTCAGGGAAATTATGCAAAAGCAGGTGAGGATAAATATTCAGTGGAGGCTATTTCACAAGTTTTATATCCAGATGATAGCTATGAAAAAGGACGTCTCCTAAGGCTTAAACAAGAATACTTTTTTGTAAGCGCTGGAATGCAAAGTATTATGAAAAGTTATAAAAAAATGAAGGTTTCACTTAGTGAATTTCATAAGCATGTGGCGGTACAGATAAATGATACCCACCCAGCTGTGGCTGTGGCGGAATTAATGAGACTTCTAATGGATGAGCATGGAATGTCTTGGGATGAGGCATGGACCATTACAACTGGTACTATGGCTTATACAAACCACACAATAATGGCAGAAGCACTAGAAAAATGGCCTGTGGATATGTTTAAAAAATTACTTCCACGAATTTACATGATTATAGAAGAAATAAATAGACGTTTTTGTAACGATATTTACCATAAGTACGATGGTGATTGGAATAAAGTTAATAAAATGTCTATTATTCAAAATGGATATATTAGGATGGCATATTTGGCTATTGCAGGAAGTCATTCTGTTAATGGAGTTGCAAAGCTGCACACAGAATTATTAAAACACCAAGAACTTTCGGATTTTTATGAGTTCTTTCCAGAAAAATTTAATAATAAAACTAATGGAATAACTCATAGAAGATGGTTATTAAATTCTAATGGGGAGCTAGCAGACCTTATAACGGAAACTATAGGTGAAAAGTGGATAAGGAGTCCAAATAGACTTAACAAATTAATGGATTATAGGGATGATGCGGCTTTTCAAGAAAAAATACAAGATATAAAAACAAATAACAAGATAAATTTTTCAAATTATATAATGACAAACTATGGAACTGACATTGACCCAAATTCTATATTTGATGTTCACACAAAGAGGCTCCATGCATATAAGAGGCAACTTTTAAATATTTTCAATATAATGAATTTATATAATCAGCTTCGAGAAAACCCAAATTTAGATATGGTTCCCAGAACTTTTATATTTGGTGCAAAGGCTTCTCCAAGTTATTATTTAGCAAAACAAACTATTAAACTTATTAATACATTAGCTAAAAAGATAAATAATGACCCAATAGCTAGAGATAAAATAAAGATAGTATTCCTTGAAAATTATGGAGTGTCGCTGGCTGAGAGAGTAATTCCTTGTGCAGACGTCAGTGAGCAAATATCCACTGCATCTAAAGAAGCCTCAGGAACTGGCAATATGAAATTCATGATGAATGGAGCTATAACTATAGCCACTTTAGATGGAGCTAACGTAGAAATTTTTGATGCTGTGGGAAAAGAAAATATTGTGTTATTCGGACTCACTTCTCAGGAGGTAATAGAATATTACAAGAATGGAAGTTATAGATCTTCTGATATCTATAATAGTGATATGCGATTAAATTGTATAATAAATCAATTAGTAGATGGATTTTTAGAACCTAATAAAATGGAATTCATGAGTATATATGATAGTTTAATCTCACAAAATGATGAGTTTTTCGTGCTAAAAGATTTCGATTCTTATGTAAGTGCTCAAAGTGAGATCGACAGATTATTTAGACAAAAGACTATTTGGAAAAAGATGGCTATTACAAATATTGCTCAGTCAGGTATATTTTCTAGTGATAACACTATAAAACAATATGCAGACGAAATTTGGAATACTCCAAGGGCTAAGATTAGCTTCTAAGCCAAGATTTTTGGTGGGGACGGTTAACAACTAATTAAACATTTAATTAGCTGTTAACCGTCCCTTTAAATTTATATAAGTGGAATAAAGAATAAAAATGTTGAATAATTAAAAAAAATATTGTAATATTATTAATATAAGCAATTCATACACGAACAATCAATGAAAAAATAAAACTTAATATTCGTAAACTCATATATGCTTAGAAATATGGACTAGGCGTTTCTACCAAGTAGCCGTAAAAAACTTGACTATGGGTGTTTTAATAAAACCGGATAATAATTTTAAGGTTATTATTGGTATTGCCTTTATTTTAGGTGTGCATTTTTATTATAAACTCCCTCCGTTAAAGTTAACCGGGGGAGTTTTTTGTTGTTTAAAGTATGTGAAAAAAATCAATTAATAAAGGAGAAAGATTATGGAAACATTAAAGAATAAGATAATAACTGAGGGAACCATAATAGGTAGTGAAATTTTAAAAGTTGATAGCTTTTTGAATCATCAAATTGATATAAATCTTTTTAATGAAATCGGAGAAGAATTTAAAGAAAGATTTGACACCCGCGAAATCACAAAGATACTAACAGTTGAAGCCTCAGGTATAGGAATAGCATGCATTGTAGCCCAACATTTTGGTAATATTCCAGTAGTTTTTGCGAAAAAACACGAAGCTGCCAATTTAGATTCGGATACCTACGAAGCAGATGTTTTCTCCTTTACGAAAAATAAAAACTATAAAATAAGAGCCAGCAAAAAATACATAAACCCAGAAGATAAAATTTTAATAATTGACGATTTTTTAGCAAATGGAAATGCAGCCCTAGGACTTGTACAAATTGTACGTCAAGCTAAAGCTGAGGTTGTTGGAGTTGGAATTGTTATTGAAAAAGCATTTCAAGAGGGACGTAGCCGCATAGAAAAAGAAGGTATTAGGGTAGAATCCTTGGCCATAGTAAAATCTATAAAAGATAATAAGGTGATTTTCAAATAAAGAGATTCTTCAACTATTTCAATTATTTTTTAAACATCTTTGTATTTTGCTATTATTTTGTGTATAATGAGTAGTGTAATATTTAAATGGTAGTAATGATGAGAAAATCAGATAAGTAAAACTGATTTTATAGTCATGCTATAGAATCATCAAAATAAGCAGGATTTGAATGAGTATATAGGATAAAATAAATCTATATAAGTAATTCGAGGATAGTTTTAATAATAATTATTTAATAGAAGGAGTGTAGTATATGACAACAGAAAATTTAACAACAGAAAATATAACAGAAGAAGTAACAATGAATGACGTAATGGGAACTATTGAGGAAACTATTGTTCCAATTAGCAGCGATGACAATGCTGAAGAAGTATGGGGTAAATTACAAGAGATTTTAGATCAAGATAAAACTTTAGAAATAACAATTAATGAAATAGTAAAAGGCGGAGCTACTGCTGATGTAGAAGGAATTAGAGCATTTATACCTGCTTCACAAATGTCTAGTGCTTATATAGAAAATTTACAAGATTTCAAAGGAAAAACTATGGAAGTTAAAATAATTGAGTTAGAAAAAGAAGGCAAAAAATTAGTTTTATCTAGAAAAGCTATAGAAAAAGAAGCAAACGAAGCTAAGGGAAACTTAGTATGGGATGAACTTAAAAAAGGCGATATGAGAAAAGGCGTTGTAACTAGACTTGCTAAATTTGGTGCGTTTGTAGACTTAGGTGGCGTTGATGGTCTTATTCATATTTCAGAATTATCATGGAAAAGAGTTCAAGATCCAGCAGAGGTAGTATCAGTTGGACAGGAATTAGAAGTTCGTATAATAGATCTTGATAGAGAAAAAGGAAGAATATCTCTAGGACTTAAGGCAGCAGCAGGAAACCCTTGGAATAATATATCAAGCACATATAAAATCAACGATATAGTAGAGGGAACTGTAGTAAGAATTATGGAATTTGGTGCTTTTGTACAATTGCCATCAGGTATAGATGGACTTGTTCATCTATCAGAAATATCAGAAGATCGTATAGAAAAGGTTTCTGATGTATTAAAAGTTGGAGATGTTGTAAAAGTTAAAATCGGTGATATAAACGAAAAAGATAGAAGAATAAGCTTAAGTATTAAAGAAGCATTAGATAAGAGTTATGGTGATCTTTCAAAGTATAATGGTGAAGAGCAAGGCTTAACACTGGGAGATATATTAAAAGATAAATTTAAAGATTATAAATTTCAATAAAAATTATACATCTTAATAAAAACTATGAGGCAAAACAATTGTTAATTGTTTTGCCTCATAGTTTTTTTGTGGGTAATTATAAAAAAATTTCATAAATAATTATATAATTGGTAAAACTGTATTGTGAGGATACTTTATTTTTTAATTTATCTAACGAAATTTAAGAAGAGAGGTGGCACAATTATGGATAAAAGAGAAAATTCGGGTCATATGATAAGTAGGGTGGTTAAAGACAATGGTGGAGAAATAACAGCCTATGAATTTGAGAATGGAGAAATAGTTTCAAAAGAACAAGCAGTAATGCTGGCTAAGCAAGGAAATATTGCCGGGGTTTCTATATCAACATCAAAAAGAGGTGAAGAATTCTTAAGAAGTTTACCTGATGGAGATAAATCCAATAATTTAGACAGTTTGCCAGTTATAGATGATAACGAAATCTATTAGAAATTAGCACACTAAAAAACAGAGATAATTTTGTCTCTGTTTTTTTGCTTACCATTAAATTTTTCTGCAGAAGTAATGGGAACCTGCTTTAAAATGTGTTAAAATTGTTTAATAGACGAAGATTAACAGGGGGAGAAACCAATGGAAATTCTAGACAAGACCTTGAAGTGTATCGGGGCACCAAATAAAGAAGCTATGAAAAAAGCATGGGATAGAATTGATGGCTTAACAAAACCTATAGGAAGTCTTGGTGAAATAGAAAATATTATAGCTAAAATTGTAGGGATTACTGGTGAGGTACATAATAAAATCAATAAAAAAAATGTGGTTATAATGTGTGGAGATAATGGAGTAGTGGAAGAGGATGTTTCTAATTGCCCTAAAAGTGTAACGGCTACAGTTACTAATAATTTCACTAAAAAGATTACGGGTGTATATGTTTTATCAAAATTTGCTGGAAGTGATATTACAGTTGTAGATGTGGGGGTTGATGCGGAGTTTGACAATCCTAAAATCATAGATAGGAAAATTGCACGTGGCACTATGAATATGATGAAAGGGCCTGCAATGACTAGGCAGCAAACAATTAAAGCTATAGAAGTTGGTATAGAAATAATTGATGATTTAGTGAGTAAAGGTTATGATTTATTTGGTACGGGAGAAATGGGTGTTGGGAATACCGCTACAAGTGCAGCTATTTTAAGTGTTTTTTCAGGCCTAGATGTAGAGGTGTCAGTGGGTAAAGGCTCTGGAATAACAGAGCAGCAATTTATTAATAAAAAGAAAGTAATAAAAAAGTCCATTGAAATAAATAAACCCAATAAAGAGGATGTTATTGATGTGCTATCAAAAGTTGGAGGATTCGATATTGCAGGTTTATGTGGTTGTTTTCTAGCAGCGGCAAAAAATAGAGTGCCTATTGTTATTGATGGATTTATAGCTTCGGCGGCTGCACTTTGTGCTTATAAATTGAACCCATTAGTTAAGGGTTATATATTTGCATCTCATTTATCTGCAGAACCAGGATCTGCTTTTATAATGAAAGAAATAGGACTTGCACCTATGCTGAATTTGAATATGAGACTAGGAGAAGGGTCAGGTTGCCCTCTTGCTTTTAATATAATTGAGGCGGCACTTTTTATAATGGATAATATGGGAACCTTTGAAGAGGCAACCCTTGATAGCAAAAAATATATAGATATAAGGGAAAAAAAATGAACATTTATTTATTAAGGCATGGGCAGACTGAAGAAAATAGAAAAGGTTCTTATTATGGGGATTTGGATATAAGTTTAAATTCAATTGGGATAAACCAAGGAAATAGTGCTAAGGGTTTCTTTAATGATATAAAATTAGATAGAGTATATGTTAGCCATAAGAAAAGAACCAGAGAAATGGCAGAATTAGTTATGGGACAAGTAGAACTTGAGATTATACAGGATAATAGAATAAACGAAACTAATTTTGGGGATTTTGAAGGGAAGACCTACCAAGAAATTAAGCAGCTGTATCCAGAGGAATGCGACTTATGGCAAAATAATTGGATGGGATTTGTTCCACCTAATGGAGAAAGTTATATTAAGTTATGTGAGAGAGTTAAGTGTTTTATGGAAGAAATTAAAAAATTAGAATGTGATAATATTTTGTTATGTACTCATTCAGGAGTCATAAGAGCCATATATTGTTACGTTATGAATGAGAATATAGATTTGTTTTGGAAATTTGGTTGCAAAAATGGTGATATTAGCATTATAAAATATGAATTTGGTAATTTGTATATTGATGCTATTATTCATAATGCAGAGTAAATTATACATAATGCATATTTAGGAAAGAGGTGGGGTTTGCAAGGGGAAGTTTTTGCAAACAAACAAATGAGAGAATATTTCAATGATTTTTTATTGTTTTTTCAGTTTTTCACACGGATACCTATAAATAAAAGTTTGAACTGTGAAAAAGAAAATTTTAAGAAAGGATCTATATTTTTTCCCATTGTGGGATTATTTATAGGGCTTGTTCAGTGGGCAGTTTATTATTTGTTAATAAAAGTGTTGCCAGTAAATATTACCGCGGTATTTGTAGTTATTATACCAATAGTTCTTACTGGAGGATTACATGTGGATGGATTTGGGGATACATGTGATGGTTTCTTTTCATTAAAGGGTGATAAAGACAAAATAATAGAAGTTATGAAGGATAGTAGAGTAGGCACCTACGCTAGTATTGCCATAGTGTTTGATATGTTAGCACGATATGCAGCGGTATGCACTATTATAGAACTTAATTTACCACTTGTACTAATTCTAACACCAATAATTGCAAGGTTTACTGTAGTGTTCATATCCTTTATAGGAAAAAATGCCAAAGAAAAGGGTTCGGGAAATATATTTATCGGAAATATTGATGTAAAAAGATTAGTAATTACAGCAATTATAACTATTGCACTTGGGACTCTACTAATAGGGATTAGTAAAAGTGCTATATTGATAGTCTCAGGAATGGTTTTAAGTTTCCTATTTAATAAGTTTTGTGAAAGTAAAATTACTGGACTTACAGGGGATAGTTTAGGTGCTAATAATGAATTAGTGGAAATCCTGACTATGGTTTTGTTTGTAGCTATGAGTGGATGCAAGTAGAAAGGGCGGTATTTAATGATACATGGTGGAGATGTTTATACTGATGGATTACGAAAAGGAAGAGAATTAATAGATTATAGTTCTAACATAAATCCATTAGGAGTTCCAAGTAGCTTTATTGATAACATTAGTGAAGCTGTAGATGCTTTGACAAGATATCCAGATATTAAGTATAGGGATGTTTTAAAAGCTTTAAAGGGATATGTTGGTTACTCAGAAGAATATTTTGTTTTGGGAAATGGTGCTGCGGAAATAATCGATTTAGTGATATCTTGTCACAAAAGCGTACTAATTGTGGTGCCTTCTTTTGTAGAGTATGAAATTAATGCTAAAAAGTGGAATTGTCATATAGAATATTCATACTTAAAAGAGAGTATCAATGAAAAAGGCTCACTAAAGCAGGATTATGCCGAACTTTCCTATGATTATGAAGATATTCTAAATAAACTTACAGTGGTTGAAGCCATGATTTTGGGTAATCCCAATAACCCTAATGGCGGTATAATTGATAAAGAGGAGTTTGGGGAAATTCTTGAATATTGTGAGAGTAACAATAAAGTAATAATAATAGATGAGGCTTTTATTGAATTTACGGGAGATGAGCAGCACAGTTTTGTGGGGGAACTTAAAAATTACAAATGCTTATTTATAATAAGGGCTTTGACTAAATTCTTTGCCATGCCAGGTATAAGGTTTGGGTATGGAATAAGTAGTAACAGTGCTTTAATTAAAAATATTAAGGAAAAACAAAATCCTTGGAATATAAATTGTTTCGCAGAGGTAGCCGTATGTCATGTGCTAAAAGATAGTGAGTATATTAAAAAAAGCAAACAATGGATAAGTGGCGAAAGGTCTATTTTCCTAAATTCATTAAAAAATATTTCCTTTATAGAACAAGTATATTTTACCTATGGAAATTATGTGTTATGTAAATTAAATGGACTAGCCACTGGAAAAACACTTACCTCAGAGGAACTCTATAAGCTGTGTTTAGCCAAGGGATTTGTTATAAGAAAAGCAGATAATTTTAGAGGGTTGGATAAGCAGTATATAAGACTAGCTATTAAGGATAGGAACGCTAATGAAGAGTTAATCCTTATGCTTAAATCACTGTAAATCACTGATGTAAATCACTGCTGATGTAAATCACTGGGGACGGTTAATAACTAATTTAACTTTAGTGAGGAAGGAGAAGGCAAAAATGAAGAGTATAGTAATAGCTTCAAATACAAGTGGTGGCGGTAAAACCACAGTAACACTGGGAATTATGAAGGCATTAAAGAATAGGGGATTGGATGTGCAAGGGTATAAAGTAGGGCCAGATTATCTAGATACTGCCTTCCATACAAAGATAACAGGTAAAAATTCAAGGAATTTGGATTTGTTTCTTATGGGGGAGGATGGAGTTAAAGCTGCTTTTTCTAGAGGAATGGGGGACGTAGCAGTAGTTGAAGGAGTAATGGGATTATATGATGGAAAAAGTATAGATACATCTTGTTCTACGTATCATCTATCAAAGGTTCTAGACTTGCCTATTATTCTTGTATTATCCCCAAAGGCTCAGGTAGCAACATTTTGTGCAGAAATTAATGGAATAGTTAACTTTAAAGACGCTAATATAAAGGGAGTAATACTAAACAATATAACAGAAAGCTATTACAATTTACTTAAAGCGGCAATTAAAGAAAATTGTAATCTGGAGGTTTTAGGCTACCTGCCAAAGGATGAAAGATTAAAACTTAAAAGTAGACATTTAGGATTAATTCAAAGTAGTGAAGTTGAGGATTTAGAAGAGAAAATCCAAATCTGTGCACAGTTATTAGAAAAGTATGTGGATATAGACTTATTATTACAAAAATTTAAAGAAACTGAAAAGTACCTAGATAATTTTCATCTGGAAAATAGGGGGAAGAGGATAGCGGTTGCTTATGACAAAGCCTTTAGTTTTTATTATAAAGAAAATCTAGAACTTCTAGAGGAACTAGGAGAGGTTATATACTTTAGTCCAATTGCGGATAAAAAGCTGCCAAGTAATATTGATTTACTTTATTTGGGTGGGGGGTACCCAGAGGTATTTATAAGGGAACTATCCGAAAATACATCTATGCTTGCGAATATAAAAACAGCTTTAAACAATGGACTTCACTGTTATGCAGAATGTGGAGGGTTAATGTACCTTACTCAAGGGGAAAATGTTAAGGAAGAAGATGGAATATCACTGAAGGCAGTAGGTTTTTTTCATGGTGATTATACCTTAACAAAAACACTTCAGAATTTTGGATATGCAGAAATGAAGGTAGGGGTAGAAAATAATATTTTTCCAAAAGATATGAGTATAAACTGTCATGAGTTTCATAAATCAACTGTTAATTTAGAAGAAGAAAAAATATTTAATCTTTTCAAACAGGTCTATGATGGTACTCAGAAAAAGTGGCAATGCGGATACCTTAAGAAAAATACCTTAGCAGTCTATGGTCATGTTCACTTTTTTGGAAATTTGCAATGGCTTAGGGAAATTTTAAAATAGTGAAAATCTTGAATTAGCATTAAGTGTCCCCAACAAACAAAATAACAAATTAACTTTAGTTAAAAATGTAAAAGGAGAGATAGCACATATGAAGATTAGTTTTTGTGAGAATAATGATGGAATAGAGGAAGTTATCGAAGCTGTTAGAACTGAGTACCCAGAATGTACAGTTACTACAAATAAATGTATAGGCGCCTGCGAAAAATGTGGAAATGCACTAATTGCCAGGATAAATGGTAAATTAGTTGAGACAGAGGCCTGTGAAGATTTGCTAGACATTATAGGAGAGTACATGGAGTTGGAATAGGTATGAATATTTAAAGTATAAGTATAATTAACCGATAATGTATATGTATAGAATTTTTAAGAAAAATTTACTAAAATGTTTCAAACAAAGCATATGATAGTTAAATTAATAAAACAGTGAGGGAGATATAATTAATGAAGAAGTTATTATCAAAAGCGCTAAGTATAATAATAGTATTATTAATGATTTTACCATCAACAAGTACAGTTTTTGCAAAAGGGTTAATTATTAATAGGATAACCCCTGTTAACAATGCGGCAGGAACAGCAGACACAGTAACAGTAGAAGGTTTAGAAGTAGGAGATATAGTTAAAGTATATGCGGATGCAACCGGTGGAGTAGCAATAGGATCAGTAACAGGAACATCCATAACAAGGTCAATAGTAATAGGAGGAAAAACAATATCGGCTACACAAACAACAGCAGTAGTAAGTATTCCACAAATTGGGGTAGCTGCAGGAAGTGTATATATATCAGTGACAAGTAAGGGTTTAATTGAAAGTGATAGGGTGAAAGTATCATATGATGCAGAGGCAGCAACTCTAATATCCAAAAGTATGAAGGGAACCACTGTAAATAATGCGGTAGGAACACCAGATACAGTAACAATTAAAGGGTTAGCACTAGGCGATATAATTAATGTATACCAAGGGGTAACAGCAGATGGGACAGTAGGCATAGGACTACCCATAGGAACAGCAACGGCAATAGCAGACAAGGCAAACGCTTCAACAGCAATAGCAACAGCAACTATTGCACAACTTGGGGCAGCAGGTGGAAATGTATATGTATCAGTAACTAGCAAGGGGTTGCTTGAAAGTGATAAATTAATAAAAGTACAATATTTCGCAGAACAAAGATCAACTACACCATTCCTATCTAATATAACAACAAAAAATAATGCAGTAGGAACAGCAGATACAGTAATAGTTACAAATTTAGTAGTAGGAGACACCGTTAAAGTATACTCAGATGTAACATCGAATGGAAAATACTCAGTAGGAGAAGCCATAGGAACGGCCATAGCAACGGCAGATAAGGTGAAAATAGGTACAACCACCACGGGGACGGCAACAGTAAGTATCCCACAACTTGGTGTAGTAGCGGGAAATATCTATGTGTCAGTAATAAGCAAAGGTTTGATTGAAAGTAATATAACAACAGCAGTAGCATATTTGGCAGAAGAAAAATCAATTGCACCATTTGCAGCTGATATAAAGGCTGTTAACAATGCATTAGGAACACAAGATGTAGTAACAGTAAGAGTTACCGCTTTAGTATCAGAAGTTATAGTTAATGCGAACCAACCGGTAATAGGTTTAGTGGCAGGGGATATAGTTAAAGTATATCAAGCGCCAACGGGCGGAATAGCAATAGGGGCAGCAACAGCAACATCTAAAGTATTAACATTAGGATCTCAACAAATAAAAATAACAGAAGTCAAAGCAATAGCGAATATTCCACAACTTGGAGCAGTAGCAGGGAATGTATATGTAACAGTAACAAGCAAAGGTTTGCTTGAAAGCGATAGAACAAAAGTAGCTTATGATTCAGAACCAACAACTATAATATCATCACTAGCGATTGGAACTACTGTAAACAATGCGGTAGGAACACCAGACACTGTGACAATTAAAGGCCTTGAAGTAGGGGATATAATTAAAGTATACTCAGCATCAATAATAGAGGCAGCACCTTTAGCAGAAGCAACGGCAAAGGCAGACAAAGGAAGTAATGGTGCAATAGCAACAGCTAGTGTTCCACAATTTGGAACAGGTTCAGGAAATGTATATGTAACAGTAACAAAAAAGGGTTTGCTTGAAAGTGACAAATTAATAAAAGTGCCATATTTTGCAGAGAAAAGATCAAATACACCATTCGTATCTAATGTAACGCCAAAAAACAATGCGTTAGGCACGACAGATACAGTAACAGTTACAAATTTGCAAGTAGGGGACATCGTTAAAGTATACTCAACATCAACTTCAGATGGTAAATCCGCAATAGGAGAAGCCATGGGAACTGCAACAGCAACAGCTGACAAATCCTCCACTGCAGTAGCGAAAGTAAGTATTCCACAACTTGGGACAGGCAGAGGATATATATATGTATCAGTAATAAGCAAGGGTTTGCTTGAAAGTGATATAACAGAAGCAATAGCATATTTGGCAGAACCAAAATCATCTACACCATTTGTAGGTAATATAACAATAAAAAACAATGCATATGGAACATCAGATACAGTAATAGTCAAAGGTCTAGCAGTAGGAGATGTAGTTAATGTTTACTCAGCATCCACAATAGATGGAACAAGGGGTGTAGGAAAAAGTTTGGGAAAAGCTACAGGAGTAGCAGATAAAGTGGCAAAAGGTATGGTAGCAACTTCAACTGCAACGGTAAATATTCCGCAAATTGGAGTTTCAAAAGGTAAAATATATATATCAGTAACAAGTAAGGGTTGTCTTGAAAGTAATATAACAACAGGAGTAGAATATGATGCTGAAGAAAAAACAGATGCACCTATTGTAGCCCATTAGAAAATAGATATATTTCTATATTGCTCCTTATAAATGATTTTGTATGTATCACTATTGATACATATAATCTATAGTGATATAATGACAATATAATTTAATATAGGAGGAGTTAATTTGAACAAAATAGCCTTAATTACAGATACTACAAGCGATTTAAGTAGAGAAGTCATAGAGAAATATAATATTAATGTATTGCCCTTTAGGATTATCTATTCTGATAGAGAATATTTAGATAATGTGGATATTACACCACAAGAAGTTTATAGAAATATTACAACCGAAGTACCTACATCCTCATTACCATCAATGAAGGATATGGAGGAGTTGTTTTTAAAATTAGAAGAGCAGGGTTATACGCATGCTATAACAATAACTTTATCTACTGGGTTATCGGGTATATTTAATGCTATAAAACTTACAAGCGAAAATCATCCAAGTATTATTACTCACTTATGTGATTCACAATCTATTGCCCTTGGTGAAGGATTAATAGTAACTGAATGTGGAAGGCTTATAGAGGAAGGAAAAAGTTTTGAAGAAGTTGTTTCCGCTATTCCATCTATTAAAAAGAGAATCCATCTATACTTTGTAGTAGGTACTTTAGAGTACTTAAAAAGAGGTGGAAGAATAGGGAAAGTATCAGGTACTATAGCAGAACTTTTGAATATCAAACCCATAATTACCTTAGATGATACTGATGGTAAGTATATTACCTGTGAAAAAGTAAGAGGTAGAAAGCAATCCATTAATAAGCTTGTAGAACTTACCAACAATATTTTGGATAAAAAAAGATGTAAGGTTTATATAGTTCATGGAGAAGCGGAAGAAGAGGCGAGGAAGGTAATGGAAACTTTACGTCCTCATCCAAACCTTATTTCTATAGAATTTGGGGGATATATAAGCCCTGTATCAGGAGTTCATAGTGGACCAGGTCTGGTAGGAATGGTCTGTATAGAGGAACCTTAAATATAGATGGCTAATATAGAAATTGAAAAAGAAGCTGTGGGGCAAGTATTCACAAAAGGATTATTGCCACTGTACGTACTATTTATTCTAAGTTTAGGTGAGACTAATGGAAATGATATATCTCATAAAATCGGAGAGAGAACAAATGGTCTTTGGATTCCTAGTACAGGCGGAATATATCCTCTTTTGAAAAGATTAGAAAAGGAAAAACTGGTAGTTGGTGAGTGGAGTAGCGCGAAGAAAGCACAGAAAATCTATAAAATCACCGATTTAGGTAAAGGGCAATTAGATAATAAAAAATACTTATTACAAGGTAAAATTGAAGAAGCTTTGGAAGTATTTAAGATAGTTTATAGTGATTTATATAAATAGCATATTACAAAAAAGGAGCTGCAGGCAAATTTCCTGCAGCTCCTTTTTTACGTAAAGTGTGTTGTCGCTTCTAATATAGATACAGAAGCTGAAATCCTAATTAAAGATGCCACTTGCCACGTGGGTGGCACTAAGGCACTAAAGTGGAAGCTTTAAGTCACCTTCTCGAATCCAGCCTTTTTTTCGCATGAATTCTGAGAAAATTAGGGTTAAGACTGCTGGGGCTATAAAGTGTAGAAATAGAATCTTTAAGACTATTGTGGAGGTAGGCTGGCTGCCTTGCATTGCAGCTAAGGTTCCGAATTGACCTACAAGACCACTGGTGCCCATACCTGCACCTAGAGAATTATTTTTCATGGAGAAAATCGTTGTAGAAAGAGGTCCTAGGATAGCACCGGCAAGAGTTGCTGGTATCCATACTTGAGGACGTTTTATTATGTTAGGTACTTGTAGCATGGAGGTGCCCAGCCCTTGAGATAGTAAACCACTCATCTTATTTTCTCTGTAACTTGCAACAGCAAAGCCAATCATTTGAGCACTGCAACCTACAGTGGCTGCGCCAGCTGCAAGGCCAGACATGTTTAGAGAAATTGCTATGGCAGCACTACTAATTGGAGCAGTAAGGGCTAGGCCCATTAGTGTGGATACAGCAATACCCATTGGAATAGGCATAAGGGCCGTGGCAGAATTTATTACTGATCCTAGATCTGTCATAAAGACAGAAATGTATGGGCCAACAAATTTACCGGCGATACTTCCAGTAACGATAGTAACAATTGGAACTATAACAATATCAAGTTTTGTTTTCCCAGATACAAGATTTCCAAGTTCTGCACCTACTACTGCAGCTACAAAGGCTCCTACAGGGCCACCACCCATGTACATATATCCAAAGGCGCCAGTTGCAGCGCTGGAAAACATGGCAAGTGGGGTAACTTTTAACCCCCAAGCTATAGCTACACCTATAGCTGCACCAACTACAGGTGATTTAGCTGAAATAATTGTTGTAAACTCTTTAAGAAATGCTAAACCAGGGACTTTTGATAATTGACTTAGTATGAGTCCGATGATTAATGAAGCAAATAGGCCTAATGCCATGGCGCTTAGGGCATCTAAAAAATATCGTTTAAGGGCTTTTTTAACTAGAACTTTAAATTTGTCCATAAGATTTCCTCCTAAGATATAATGTATAAATTTTAATGAAAATATAATGAAAGTATATATATATTACGCGCAGGTGTATACTGGTGTATATACATATACGCCTGGAAATATTATAACATCTTAGCATAAACACATCAAGATGGCAGTGTAAAAAATATTAAACATAAGGTATATGAAAGAAGGCATAAAGTACCAGGAAGATTTCCTAGAACTTTATGCCTTATAGTATGTGTTAAGATTGTTTAAATCATGTGAAATATAAATGTAGTAGATAACTAGTCTTCACGGAACTCTAAATAAGAACTTCCATCAAGAGGAATTAGTGCTTGCAGGCCTGGTTGACCCTTAAGTAGTCCTATAGCATAAACGGTATAAAAACGTTGAGCTTTTAATTTTATATTTGGAACGTATAAAACTGTAGTTTTAGTGCCGGTAGGTCTAGCTTCTAGTGTATAGGTGCCTGGAGGAACTTGTATATAATCAGTATATGATTTGTAACTAATATTGTTAAAGAGAATTTTGCCATCTGGTAATACAATATCCACAGGGCCAGTATTAGGTGATAGATGAGCAAATTTAATATAGGCGTTATCAGTGGGATTCATAATTTTAGTTTCTGGAATAGGAAGTACATCAATGCTTGGCAGTAAACCTATGGCAGCAATAGTATAAATTTTTTGCGCAGGAACAAAAATATTTTTATTAAGTACTGGGGATGAAGTAGTTCCAGTTGCATAGATCTTCACATTGTACTCGCCTGTGATAACCTGAATATAATCTGTGAAAGCAGCGTAGGAAAGGTTTTTAAATTTTAATATATCATTAATATATACGTCCACAGCAGGTGATTTAGGTGAGGCGTGAAGAACTCTTAAATATGAAGTTTTAGGACTTATCCTATATAGTGAATAAGGATTATAAACATCTTTTGGACAATAGAACATAAAAGGCTCCCTTCAAATATTTCTACTATATAATATATGAAGAAAAATTATATTAGGTTACCAAAATTTTTTGTAATAAAGTATGAATTTATTAATATAATTATATAGGAATAAAACGGAATTTAATATAAGTATGCATTTTTAGGAATTATCTAGAAAAATATTGAGAAAAGGTGCAACTAAAATATAAGTACAAACGTTATATAAGTGTAAAACATAAAAAATGTATTATTTAAATTAAATTGCATAAAGAAATCAAAAGAAAATAAAGTTTTTTAAAAAAAGTGCAACTAAAATATAACTATAAACGTTATATACTTATGTATTGTAAAAATAAATGAAACCATGTTAAAAATTATTTAAATACTTGAAATTTAAACAAAAGTGTTATATACTACATTTAACGTAGATAATAGATAAATACGTTATAATGAGTTTAACTAGTTCACATTGTTTGTAAAAAACCTGCACATAAACACATAACATAAACACATTAAAGTTCTTAATTGCTATGTTATTTTAAAACTGATATTACTAGTTTTAAAATAACAAAAAAATTCTCTTATAGGGGGTGCAATTAAAGAAAAAAATGTGAAGGGTCAGAAAGGGGAACTTACAATTATGTACAAAAGAAAAAGGAACATATTTGCACTTTGTTTATCAGCTGTTATGTTGATTACCACAGTGGCATTTACCGATGTAACTTTAGCATCTACGAAATTAGGTGGATCAGATAGATATGAAACTGCTTTAAAAATTGTACAAGCTGGTTGGACAACGTCAAATAGCGCTGTTATAGCTAGAGGAGATGATTTGGCAGATGCACTTGCTGCAGCACCACTAGCATATGCAAAGGGTAAAGCACCAATATTGCTAACAACACCAAGCAAACTTCCGGCAGGAGTTTTGGAACAACTTAAATTACTGGGAGTTAAGGATGTTTACATAGTGGGAGGCACTGGAGCAGTTTCAACAGAGGTAGAAAATTCTTTAAAGGAATTCAATGTAAAGAGATTAACGGGACAAGATAGAGCAGAAACTTCCTATAACGTAGCAAACGAAGCATTTCCAGTAGCTCCTAAAGAAGTAGTTATTGCAAATGGATTAGCTTATGCAGATGCACTTTCCATTTCATCTGTAGCAGCTGTAAAAGGAATGCCCATATTACTTGTTACTAATAACAAATTATCAGCAAATGAAGAAAGTTATATTGCAGGCAAAACCGTTTATGCAGTTGGAGGCACAGGAGTTCTTAGTAGTGAACTTGTTGACAACAAGGCAAAAGCTGAAAGAATAGCAGGAATAGATAGATATGAAACAAATGCAGCGATACTTAACAAATTTCCACAGGATTTTAGTAAAATGTATATTGCGAAAGGTACAAAGGCAAATTTGGTAGATGCACTTACAGGTTCAGCCCTTGCAGCGCTTGGCAACAATCCTATAATTTTAGTTGATGATAATAGTGTAGTTAAAGCATCTATTAAAACTATTATAAAATCTAAAATAACTGCTAATAGCACAGAGTTTTTACTTGGTAGTACAGTTAATTCATCTGCAGCAGTTAGTGTTGAAGCATTAAAGCCTCAACCTTTAGAGGTTGTATCCATAGAGTAGTTGAAAGATGGAAGAATACACACATACATATATATAATAAAAAATATTTTTAAAAAATTGAAGGATTATTATGTGTAATGTAGAATATAAAGCTAAATATTTATAATCGAAATTAAAGGTGGTGATGCTGAGGATAAAAGCAGTGATGGTAACAATGAAAATCCACGACAAACATGCTTAATTTTCATAAAGTTGCATTGAATCATGTAGTCACTAAAAGGAAACTTTAAAAATTCAATGCTACTTGAGAATTTAATATATGAATAGTTTCACAACAATGATTTGTAAAAAAAAAAATTTGAAGGAGGACATAAAAATTATGTTCAAAAAAACTAAAAGTTCATTAGCAGTAACTTTATCAGTAGCAATGCTTGCTACAATGGTGACAATTCCAAAAGTAGCTTCAGCAGCTACAGGTACACAAATATCAGGACAAGACAGATACCAAACAGCTTTAAAAATCGTAGAAGATGGCTGGAAAACTTCAGAAAGTGCAGTTATAGCTAGAGGAGACGATTTAGCAGATGCTCTTGCAGCAGCACCTCTTGCATTCGCAAAAGGAAAAGCACCTATTCTTTTAACTAAAACTAACGAAATTCCAGCAGGAGTTTTACAAGAAATCAAAGATTTAGGAGTTAAAAACCTTTATATCGTTGGTGGAGTTGGAGCTGTTTCACAAAAAGTACAAGATCAATTAGCAACAGCTGGAGTAACTGTAACACGTGTAAACGGAGCAGACAGATATGCAACTTCACTTGCAATAGCAAAAGAAGCATTCGGAACTACACCAGCAGACGTAGTTATTGCAAATGGTTTAGCTTATGCAGACGCTCTTTCAGTTTCTTCAATAGCAGCTTCAAAAGGAATGCCTATATTACTTGTTGGTAAAACATTATCAGCAGAACAATCAAGCTACATAGCAGGAAAAACTGTTTATGCAGTTGGTGGAGAAGGCGTTCTAAATACAGATGTTGTTAGTGTAGCAAAAGCTGAAAGAATATCAGGAGCAGATAGATATGCTACAAATGCAGCAATACTTTCTAAATTCGAATTTGACTATAGCAAACTTTATCTTGCAAAAGGTACACCAGCTAACTTAGTAGATGCACTTGCTGGATCAGCTCTTGCAGCTTTGACTAACAGTCCTATAGTTTTAGTTGATGGAACTAATAAATTAAGCTCAAGTTTAGAAAAAGTTTTAATAGATAAAATAAAAGATGACAGTGCAATAGTTAGACTTGGTGGAACAGTTTCACAAGCAGCTGCAGACGCGGTTGAAGCAACTAAAACAGGTGTTAATGTTGGAGAAGTGAAAGTTTCTTCAGTAGCTGCTATTAGTGCTAACAGCTTCAAAGTAACATTCAGTAGCAAGCCAGCTGATATTAGCAAAGTTGTATTTGAAGTTTCTAGAACAACATCTCCATTGACCGTAACAACTTCATGGAATGCTGCTCAAACTGAAGCTACATTGTCTACTGTAGCAAACTTACCAGAAGCAGAATACTCAATTAAGGTAATGAATGGTACAACAGATCTTGGAACATCAAAAGTAGCTATATCTCAACAAAAAATAGCTAAGATTAATGTTACTTCTAATAAATTAGGTGTTGTTACTGATAAGGATTCAAAACAAACAGGATATGCAACTTACAATGTAATAGATCAATATGGAGTTGATGTTACAAACGGATCTTTAGCTAACAACATACAATGGAATACTGGTGTAGGTTCTATTACAGCAAGAAAAGGATTAATTACAGTAAATCCATCATCTACTATAAATCTTATGACATTCACTTCAGGAGTAGTAATAACTGCTAATGATACAAATACTGGAGTTGCAACAACATCTACGTTAACAGTTACTTCACAAGTTGGTACATTAAGTGATATAAAACTTAATAGTATATCAAATGCTGATGGTAAAGAATTAACTGCAGGAGATAGCACAAATTTATTTTATATTGACTTTACAGCTACAGATGTAAGCGGTAATGTTACAACAAATTACGACCTAATTAGAAAAGGGTTAATATATAAGACTTCAGATGGTGGTCAGTTCTTAAATACATCAAACAATGATGTAACAGCAGAAGTTAAGCAAGATCCAAAAGATTCTAACAAAGCAGTAATCGAAGTTAGATCAACTCAAAACAGAACTCAAATTGATATGGACGTTATAATCACTGCTATGACTTGGACAGGAAAGAATTCACAATTAACTACTAAACTTAAAAAACAATCAGAAGTATTTAAACTTACATTATCAGCTCCAGCTGAAGATATAGCTTCAGGTGAGTCTAAAATAATTCCATATACAGCAGTAGATCAAAATGGAGTTGCAATGACTAAATATGAAGATTTATCAGATATTACATTCTCTGGAATAAACGCAACTAGAGGTACTAACGGAGAACTTTTATTGAAAAATAAACCAGTTACAAATACTAATACATCTTCTATAACTCAAGTTTTATCTGCATCTGTACCAAATTCAACAAATGGTTATAGTAGCATAACAGTTAATATTCAGAAAAAAGCCGAAGCAGATATGTTGTATTTAGATAGCGAGATATTAAATACTATAATGCAATCATCTTTTAATGGCCAAGCTGCTGCAGAACAAACTATAGATTTTGGATACGACAATGGCGGATTAGAAATTAAAGATCAATATGGTAGAGTTATAGATATGGATGATCAAACAGACGTGGTTGGTACGAACTACAAGGTTGTACCAAGAACTAGTGATGCTTCAGTTATCGCTGTATCTGGTTTTGCACAGTCTGGACAAAAAAATATTTCTATCGTAGCAGGTGCGGTTGGAACAGCAACAGTTAGTTTTGATTTAATTGATATGTCAAGTGGTAAAGTTTTAGATACAAAATCACAAACTTTATCAGTTATAAAAAATAGCGATATTAAAGGATATATGATTGATCAATTAACAGATCCTTTATTTGTTAATTATACAAAAGGAACAACAATTACAGATGCACATTACAATTATGATGCTAACCCAGCAGTTTATGGTAAAACATCAACTGGAGCAAAAGTAGTATTAAGAGGTACTCCAATACTTGGAGCAAATGTAAGCAATAGTGACTTTACAGTATATGTTGGTAAAAATGGTGGAGTTGCACCAGATGAAGTAGAAGTAGGAGCAAATGTATTAGCAGATGCTGCAAAAACAGGATCAACTGCAATATTAACAGTATCAGTTTTAGGTTATGATAGTGATGATAATACTCAGAAGACTGTATACACAGTAAAGACACCTATTTCATCTTCAACTGTAGATCCAGTAGCTTCTAACTTGAAAGTTTCATATGATACTTCAATAACTGGAGTTACAGAATCAGATGATGTTGTAACAATCGACTTAGGTGCTGATCAATCAGAAATTGGATTGGTTGCTGGTAATTATGTAACTAGATATGATTCAATGGGTATGGACGGAAAACATGCATCAATATACTTTAGAGCTTATGATCAATATTCTACCAAATCAACAACAGTATCACAAATTCAAACAGTTGGAAGTACTACATCAGGATTTGCAGTAGATTTAAATGGTAAAATTACAAGCGCTGCAACACAACCTGGTACAGTTACACTTAGTGCTGTTACTAATAACGGATTGGTAAAAACTGTTAAACTTAACTTTGTTAGAACTGGATCAGTAACACCAGTAACACCAGTAGCACCAGTAGTAACAGCTGAAGATACTACAAATGTAATAACTGGAATAACTACTGCAATGGAATATGCAATAGATGGAGCTACAACATATACAAAATATGTTGCAACAGCAGCACCTGATTTATCAGGAAATAAAACAGTAAAAGTAAGAGTAGCAGCAGTAGGAATCAATCCAGTTAGTGCTGATACAACATTAACATTTACAACTAATGTAGCTCCTACGGAATTTGTTCAAAGTGCTACTTATACTACAGGAGCATTTGGTAATTCAACAGTAATAAAAGTTTTAGATTCATCAAAAGTTACTGGAGTAAAATTAGATAATGTAGATCTTACAAAAGATGTTAAATATTTAATCGAAGATGCAACAACTATTACAGTTTTAACAACTTCAAAACCTGCTGATAAAGCAATTGTTCTTGTAAAAGCTGATGGTAATGTAGAAGTTATCGGAGTAAAATAAGATATTAAATTAATGTATATACTGGAGTTATTCATAAGCTCCAGTATATAAATTATATATGAATTCGGATAGTAATACATAAAGTATCCGATCTTAGTTAAATGAATGAGCAATATATTATATTAATAAAATTATGTGGAGGTAAAATTATATGAAGATTAAAACAACTAAGTATATGGCTGTGCTCTCAGCTGCAGCAGTAGTAGCATTAGTAGGTACAGTAGCAAGACCAGTATTTGCTGCAGATGGTGATGTATATAAATTATCAGATAAGTCAGTAGCAAAACTTCATGCCACTTATAATGGCAATTTAACTGAAATGAATAAATTAAATCTTATGACTGCTTCAAATCCAGCTAATTTTGGATATGAAAAAGGCGGAGTGGTATATGGTTTAGATTCAGTATTTCAAAAATTCAATGCAGCAGCAGCTGCAGGAGCTGTTGATCCAGCTAGCACAATGACAGTTGGAGCTACTAAAGTAGGAGATGCTAGTGAGTTTAACGCAAGTTTAACAGTTGTATCAGTAAGCGCTATTAACGCTAAAACTATTGAAGTTAAATTCAATAATGCAATTGATGCAACTGATGGTATAGATGGTACTAAGTTCTCACTTATGCCAACAATAGCTGTTGGTGCTACTGCAACTTTAAGTGAAGATGCTAAAACTGTAACTTTGGCATTAGCAACAGCTATGTCTAATGATCAAGCATATACTGTAACAGTAGATCATACTTTAAAAGGTGCTGATGGTGTAGCTATCGGAACTACTGCTGCTGATGATTTTAAGAAGTCATTGACTTTTGCTGACACAGTTAAACCTACAATTGTTGGAACTTCAATTACTGAAGCAGGAACTTTAAAAGTTAGCTTTAGTGAAGCTTTATCAGTAAAACCTACTTTAGTTATTAATAATACAGCAATAGCAGCTGGTAATGTTACATTAGTTGCTGGAGCTGATTCTGTAACTGCTGTATTACCAGCTGGATTAGTAGCAGGAACTTCATATTCAATAATTGCTCAAAGTGCTGTTGATTTAGCAAGTAATAGTATGGTTTTCTATCAAGGATCATTTGTTTATAATGTAACTGCAGATGCGCCAGTAGTGAAAAGTGTTGTAGCTAAAGATGAGACAAACTTAACAATTGAATTTAGTGAACCATTATCTGCTGCTATAACGAGCACAGAATTAAAAGTAATTAAAGGAACAACAGAATTAACATTAGGTGCGATTACAGACATAACACCAGTTGGAACATCTAATACTAAATTTAACGTTGTATTACCAAATGCTGTATATGCAACTGATGAAACTTCAGCTGCTTTAAAAGTTAGTATTAAAGGATACAAAGATGTTGCAGGAAACTTTGGAGCAGATGCTCTACAAAATGTTACTGTTACAAAAGATGTTGTTGCACCAAGTATCGTTAAATCAGAATATGTTGTTGCAGACGGTGAGTTTGTTATAACATACAATGAAAATCTAACAGCTGCAACACCAGCTGCAACAAAATTTGTTATAACTGATAAAGATGGAATTGCATATACTGCTGTTCCTAAAGCAAATGGCGCAAAAACTATAATATTAGATACTACTGGATTAACAACTCCTGGAACTTATAATGTTCAAATAGTAGCAGGTGCTGCTACAGATGCATCTATAGCTCTAAACAAAACTGTTGCAGCAACTGCAACTCTAACAATTACTGTAGCAGACCCTACTCCAGGAAAACCAACTATGACTTTCACTCAACCTTCAAAAGGTGTTATTTTAGCTACTTATAATGAAGCTGTAACTGGCGGAGCAGTAGCAGGATCTGCAACTGATTTAGCTAATTATAAATTAAACGGAGTAGCATTGCCAATTGGTACTACAATTTATTTGAATACTGGAAAGACTGTAGCAACAATTACTTTACCATCAAATTCTGTTGCTAAATCACAAAGCTATACACTAAGTGCTAGCAATGTTAAAGATAGTGTTGGAAATGTAATGGTAGACACTACACAAGTTGTTTCATTATTAGATAACACAACTCCAAAATTATTAACTGCTGTATATCAAGCAGATGGTACAATCTTATTGACATTCTCAGAAAATGTTAATTTAGATGCTACTCCAACTATGAATGCTAATGATGAAGATAACTTTGCTATTACTTTAGTAGGAAATGTATTAGCTAATGATGATTATACAATAGCTGTAGGAGATACTGCTAAAGAATTAGTTGTAACATCAGCTTCAGGAGTATCATTTGCAACTGGTACAATTACAATTAAGACTGCTGATACTACTTCAATTGATGATGCTGATTCTAATTTACTAGAATCTGCAATTACATTAACTGTTAGATAGTTAGTAGACACTTCGCTCACAAAGACATTTAGATGTAATGAGTGAAATAGAATAATAGAATTAGCTAACAAAATCAGAGAAGGATAGTTGCAAAGCTGTCCTTCTCTATTTTAAAAATACAAATCTACAACATTTCATAACAATCACATCAGTTACAACGTAAGTAAAGTCAGAGCATATCACTGACTACTCCACAAATCATTGTGGAAATTGTTTAGATATCAAAGAACTAAATATACAGTAGAAGTCATCATATCTTTTGGTATGGTGGCTTTTATTTTCATCTAAGGTTAGTTTACAATATAACTAAAAACTGCTCATGAACCAAAAGTAAACTGACTAACAATGATGAAATTAGAGAATGAGGGAAGGACAATTTTGAATTTGTTCTTCTCTTTTTTGTTCACTGCAAAACTTCATAAAAATACACTGCAAAAGAATTCTGATGTTCCTCAACAAATTACTTTTCCACTCATACCAACAACTCCTGCTATTTTCTCCATTAAATTTTTCAAGGCATAATCTAAATAATGCAGACAAGCTGTGATAAACCATAAATCAAGCATATATTATTTCTTTGAATATAAGATGGTAAATTTAAAGGAGGAATAATAGATGATTAAAATAGTACATAAAACAGAAACAAAAGATCTAAGTAACTTACCAAAACAGGTAGCAGCCAAAGTAGTAGAAATAGCGACAATTCTTGATGATAACTACGGAGAAAATAGACATGTAGATCATGACCTAGGAGGCTATATTCTAATAGCAGAAGATAAAAAAGATGTTGAAACTATAAATAAGTTGATAGATTTTCAATATATAGTGCCAGAGTATGTTGACTTAATATCTTGCGCTAATGTTGAAAACTATACTAGCACATTATTGCCAGCACTTTCGCTTCACTATTAAACGAACCCATAAGATTCAACAGTTAACCAGTTTTTGAAAGTAGTAGTAAATTCCGACAAAATGCTTGATTTATAGTTTATTTCCTATTAAAATAATTATAGGGAAATGAGGTGTAAAATGGGGATAAAGTATTTAGAAAAACTAGTTAAATATATGAAGGAAGTTTATAAAATAGAGAGGGGTATTAGCAAATTAATAGATAAAAGAATAAATCCAATTTATAGTACTGGACAAGTAATAATGCCAGTACTTTTTGGTTTTATTATTAGAATCCAAAGTTTTAATGAACTAAACAATAGAATTAAGAGCAATGATTTTAGAAGACTTGTTCCTAGAAAGACAAAATTTCCGCTTATTGATACAATAAGAGATACTTTAAAATGTATAAATGTACAGGGATTATATGATATTAATGTTGGTATAATAAAAAAATCTGTAGAAAACAAAGTATTTAGAAAGGGAACAATAGATGGATATAGGGTAGCAGCTATAGATGGAACCAAGATATTTGGAAGTAATAAAAAGAGATGTGACGAATGTATAGTTACGGTTAAGGGGGAGAAAAAGCATTATTCACATAGTGCGGTTTTTATTTCTACAGTAGGTAAGAAACCAAGACTTGTATTAGACTTTGAACTATACAAAGCTGGAGTTGATAGTTCAAAAAAGGCTGAAGGTGAACTAACTGTAGCAAAGAGACTACTTGAAAAAGTAACTAACGAACATAAAAATCTAATCGATATTGTGGTCTATGATGCATTGGCATGTAATTCAGTATGGATAAATCATTGTTATAAATGCAATGTAATTGCTGTAGTTCAAGTTAAAAAAAATAATGTCAAGAGCATAAAAAGAATAAAAATAGAAACAAATAAAGAAGATGAAAAAGAAAATTGGTATGATAAAAATAGAGCATTAGAGATTAAAGCTTACGAAAAAAGTTTCTATATGGATAATGTAGACAAGCCATTAAGGTATGTAAAATTTACAAAGAAGAAGAATGATAAAAAGTATTCGCAAGTATTATTGGTAACAACATCTTTTGAAATTCCACTTAAAGTATTGTATAAGATAATAAGTGCAAGATGGGATATAGAGAATAGTGTATTTAACAACTTGAAAACTTATTGTGCCTTAGATAGATGTTTTATTCACCATATAAATGCAATAGAGGCCATATTATATTTAATGATAATAGCATCAAATTTAATGCAATTATTTATAAATAGAAGACTTAAAAGTTTTGTAAAATCACAAAAAGAAGTAATCAGGATCTTAATTAAGGAGTTATATTTATTAATGGAAAATACGAAGTTTATTTTTAATACTACTTAGTATATAGACAATATAGTAAGCAATGGCATTTTGGGGTAATGGGGAGGGGGAAAGTCCGCTCATTTGTAAGAGGGTTATGTTAATTTGTAGAATAAAATTACAAATTATTCAATTAATGATGTAAATGAAATTGAATTTAGTGGACGAGCTAAAGTGCTTGGACTTTAATGGACATATAATTATAATTAAAGGTGTACCAGCTAATATTTGTAAACAATGTGATGAGTATTATATGGAAAATGATATAGCTTTAAAATTTGAAAAAATAATTGTAGATGCAAAAAAGATCAAAGCAGAAATATTAGTTGCTAATTATTCGAAAATCGTGGCTAAATTAGAGAAATAAAATGAAGTTTCAGTAATTTTATTTGCTATAATAATAGAGATATCGATAAGATTTTTAAAAGTCCTTTAAGGACTTTCAAAAGTGTTAGAAGTAAAAGTGTCGTTACATTTGAAGATGCTTAAAATATTAATGTTACAAATACAGGTTTAGGGGTATAGGGATAGGTGGTAGAACACCATTAGTGGTAAAAAAATACAAAAAATATAACCTAAAATCTAACTATTAATAGGAGTTGAAATATATGAATTATATATCTCCAAACGTTTCCAGTGCAATAATACGTGAAAATCACACTTTAATTATTAACTTTGAAAATGGTGAAGTAAAAACATTTGATATGAAACCATATTTAAAATTTGAGGTTTTTGAAGAATTAAAAAATATTGAAGAATTTAAAAAAATCTATATTGATTTTGGAACAGTATGTTGGATGAGTGGGGCGGGATTAAGTAATGATACTTTTTATATTAAAGGAGTAAATGTATAAATTAATAAACTAAATAAAATCTTAAGTTTGTAAACAGTATAAGGTAACTGGCAGCAATAGAGTCTGAAATAGATTAAACAAATTTAGACGGCTGACACTTAATAATGATAGAAACAACACGTATATTGAAGTGTAGCTCAAAATGGGGGCATTATTTTGATGAAATACGAGCATATGATAAATGACACCTAAAATTATAGGATACTATACAGCAGACGTTAAACGCATGCTTGAATAGTTAAGAATTACTGTTACTGACAGAACAAATAGAAGCACTAAAGAAAGAATAAATTAAAATTTGATGGTTATGCGCAATATTTAGGTTAGTGCTAGTTTCTGCATTAATTAATGTAAATATGTGAGAAAACTGTGCTCAAAGTATTTTAAATTGTGCCAAATGATTAATTAAATAGGTCCTGATTTTAAAATGTTACAGTATAACGGATTTAAAATATTAAAGAAAGTGGGGCTACCCATTAATTATAAGAAAAGATACATTCCCTTAAATTATTTTAAAGAAAATGTATCCTCTAATTTTAAAATACTTTATTAAATATTTTAATGATTTGGACAAAGTAAATTATGAAAATCTTATTTGTACAGCTATTAGCATATAATTTCTATAGTCATTTTCTATCGAGAATATTTCCAAAGGACTATAATCTTCTTTTTCTCTATTTTGGCCTCGAAAATTATTAAATAGATTAAAGGCTAATTTTGTGGCTTTTATAGTTCCTCCAGTTTGCCAACTTTTATTCAATCCTTCAAATTTTATACAGTTTTCTTCGAAATTATATATAGTGGTTATATTACTTCTTGTATCTTTAAATAATGCCAATATATAAAATAGTGAAGTTCTTTCTTTATCCCATTCCTGTACCTTTGCCCTTGCCATAAAATGATTAAATCCTTCTTCATGTTCCGAATCTTTAAATTTAATTTGCCATTCCATTTTTATCATCCTCCTAAGAATTTTACTAAATATTTGTTAATTGTATCTGTATCTGAACTATAACTTTTAGCTTAGATTAAGCCATAATCTTTAAGCTACTTTATTATTATTACAATTTAAAATTGTTATTGATTAAATCGCATGTTTTGCTAAATAAATTTAAAAATAATTATTTATAAGAATAAATTAAAGATTTATGCCCAACATATTATTATAAAATAATTTTATAAGGTGAGTAAACTTATAAATATAAAATGACGTGTTCAAATAAATATGAAGTTGTATTATATTGTTATAAACCTGACAAAACAAATGAAATTCAAAGGAGATTAAAGCAGAAATAGTAGTTGGAAGGTATTCTAAAATTATAGCTAAGAGAGCTAATGGTTAAGTGCTGGATTGAAGAAAATATGGGCATTACTTTGATGAAATATGAATATTAGATCAATAACACCTGAAATTATATAAAGCTATACAGAGGACGTTAAAGGGATTCTTGAATGGATATAAATTACTGATAGAGCAAATAGAATAACTAAAGAAGGAATAAAGTAAAAGGTTATATTAATATTCAGATTAATGTAAGTTTCTGCACTAATAGAGAACAAAGGTAAAAAAGTATTGAAAGATTATGTCAAAAACAATATATTTATTGGGAAATAATGTATTGGTACACCTAAAATGTAGTTATATGAAAAGATCATAAAATTTATTGATTACTATGTGACATAAGGTCTTATAAAGTAGTGTAGGTGGTGAGTTTCGTTTGGGCACTACCTAGTAGTCTTTTTTGTATTTGTTATATTTCGAAAGATTTACTCTTAGATTTAGTGCTCCGATGTACCCAACTATGAAGGAAGTTTTTGTATAGAAAAGTTAAAATAAAATAATAATGGTAAAAGGAATTTAAAATGATGATATTGAAATAATGGAAATTATATATTATGAAAAGTAAAAGAAATAAAAAAGATAATAATGGAAAAATAAGCATGAAAGTTAATAATTGTTACAGTTTAGTTTGTTACGGTCAATGAAGTTAGATTAACGTCAGAAAGTTGGAATTAATTAGGTGCTTCAAATAAAGAAATTATGATTGCTCATGTTTGAGCCTTCCAAACTTATGAATCTAAATTAACTTTATCAATTACAAATTCATATTTTTAAATTTCTATAATCTTTGTATTGGCAGTACCTTCTATACAAGTGGTGTTTAAGGTAATTACATTTTCATTTAATTATTAATATATGTGGAAACAGTAAAAAATAGGATAAGGGAAAATCCCCCTCTCCTATATGTGCTATATAATTATTTTATATAAGTGGTATTATTGAATTATTGTACACATTTCATTAAAAAGGAAACCTTTCCATTAATTATAGATGTAAATTCAATATTTAGCGATTTTATTAGATTTTTAGATGTGATTCTTATAATAGTAAAAAAAATTATATTTATGATACCGAGCTTGAATTACTAAGTTCCCATTAAAAAATATAAAATAAAATAAAATATAAAATAAAATAAAAAAAAATGGTGAAGTTGAAATGATGAAGTTTGGCAAAAATTAGAGTGTTATGTCGCAAGAGTCTTAATAGGTTTAAGTAAAAAACTAATGAAAGGTTGAAAATCATATTTTAGTATTATTATTTTTTATCAGAAATCACTAACAATAATCTTCTTTTTACAGTTGAAATTCCTTTATTCCAATTACCGTTTTGAATATATTTTAATGTTTCTTCAGTATCGATTCCTGAATTGTTCTTAATTTTAATTGAATTTAATTTTATAATAATACACATCTATATTATTTATTTGATTATTGGTTTGCATAAGTAGATTATATTTATGTGAAATTAATTATTTAATTAAGAAGCTATGTATTAACAACTATCTTATGTTTATCACAAAGCATAAAATTTGATAAAAAAACAAAAGATATGTGATTTTATATCACATACCTCTGATTAAATCTAGAGTGATTTTTTATTGGTTCAGAAATTTTCACTAAAAGGCAGAAATTTGATCCGCAGTTATAGTAGTTATATTAACATTTAATTTTTTGAATTTTAATATCTCTATTATGAATTCAAAAAAGGATTTTTGTGAATCCATGCATACAACATTATAAATGTGATTAGAATTATTATTAGTATTAATTGCGTGTGCATCCAAATTACTCAAGGTGGCTAGAGCACTTATATTACTAAGGACTAAGTTTATATAGCTCTTATTTCCTAAAATATATTGTGTTTGTTTTTCGTCGAATATTTTATTATTAAGTAGCTCTGGGAATGCAACGCCAAGTATTTTTCTATCAAAGTTACCTTTTGCCATAATATTTAATAGATTTATAAAAAGTTCGTCTGTTGGTAACAACAATAGTTCATTTATATTTATATTTCCTGTAGATACCAACATTGCAAAGGCATTATTTGTTGTTAAAATTATTACTTTACTTATTACACCTCTTTTATTTTTTAGTTCTTTTAATATCTGTTTTTGAGCCTCAGTTGTTAATATTTTTGGAACATCATAGATCAAGTAATCATCCATATCGGCAGTTGTGGCAGCAGCTACGAATTGCATTCCTCGATTTAGATTATTTTCTTTTTTGTATTCCGAAGAGGAAACAACCGTCATTTCTGGAAGCAAATACTTTAACTCTGTGGCTCTAGCTAGTCGTTTCTGGCGAGCTACTGGCATAGTGGCCACTACTTTAGGAATGACACCTATACTTTCTAAGTAGATCTTACCATTAACACCAAGTGTAATTAAGTCATATTTTCTATTTATTATTTTTTCTTTTTCCATTTTTTCTAGTTTATTTCTACAATATCTTTTAGGATAAATAGTTAGTGGTAGTTTGGAATTACATGCCCCCGTTTCATTTATAGTTAGCAAAAATCTAGTATCTCTTTCGGCTATTTTCATTATCTTTTTTTCTCCTTTTTAGTTTATTTTTTTTGTGAATTACATATAAAACATTTTATAATTTATTTGTTTATTTCTACCTATTTTATTATTATTACAAAACATTTTTATTTAACAATTTATATGATTAGTTCGGCAAATATCGCATTAAAACTTATTAAATCTTTTCTTTTATTTCTTTATGTTTCCATTTTTTATTACCACCTTTCTTAAAGAAAACTATCTTTTTTTCTTTCTATCTCTATATAGTCTTTTTTCTTTAAAAATATAAAAAAAACGTATATTTATTTTTTCTTTTCTTTATTTATTATGTTTTGTATGTTTTGTAAGGCTGAAAATTAAGTTGTAAGGCGAGGGTCGCTCTATGGGGTATCTGTTCGATGAATTTATTGTGGTGCTTCGCTAAGCATAAATGTGCATCTAATGTTATTGCGTAGTTAAAAATTTATTTATATTATGCTATAAGTTTATTGGACAAAGCCTAAATAGCTTAAATACAGACAGTTAGATGATTAGTTTATATTTAAGCTTTGTCTATTTTTAGTGCCAATTGATTTAATAATAATTATCTGCATTTTCATTTATTTAAAATTATGCACTTTTGCACTGTTATATCATATGGTTTATGTCACTTTTTCTGATGATTGTTACAGTCATTGAAGGATGTTTTTTAGTCTCTTTTCCCTCTACCAGATAGGAAATATAATTATAGCTATCATCAGCGAAAAAATGTAAATATCTCAGCGAATCTATAATATATTTTATTTCTATATTGTCGACATCAAATAGAAATTTTTTTGATATGGAGAATATAATCAGTACCGGCCCTTCGTATTTTGGCTTCACTTGCATTAGATTTATACCCTCCATAATTAAGTACATTAGGGCATTTTTGATCTTAACAAATTTTTTCAAGTAATCTATTTTTAGGTATGGGACAAAGCTAAAGTCCATTGTAAATATTTCAGTTTTACTATCAAAATAGCACTTGGGAATTAATGGTTCTAAGGCAGCATTAAATGCTGTATCTGTTATAATTTTTAACTCTTGTAGATTAATCATTTTATCTATAAAGTCAGTCTTAATTGTTTCGAACTTCTCGCAAATATTGTGATAATATTGTATGTTGTGAGTTTGATTTGTCTTAATTGGATGCTCATTTAGTTGGTTTAATAATGTATTGTACAACGTGTATTTACCAACTTCATCAAAAAAATGTTCTTGATTATCTTCTTTCATATTTTTTATCTCCTTAACAATTTGAGTACAAGGTATTTAGTTCCTCGCCATGTATTTTTGGATCAGATAATATTATTTTTAGGCCTCCTTTATCTCTATATAGTAAAAAAGTCAAAATAATATAAAAAAACGATAAATGTTTTTTTATGAAGGGGTAAATACAAAATATGTTGTAGATAAATATCTTAGTTTCAAATGCAATAGATATACTTCACCTCATGCCATATTGGTAATTAACATGTTAGATAAAGTTATACTTTTGACTCTTTTGTAATACTGGTTACCTATAAATGTAAAAATGTTCTTCAGATATTAGGTTGGTTTAGATTTCAGATTACATGTTAACTACTAAAAGTAATACTTATGGCGACAAAGTATTACTTTTCAATTAATTTGTAATATGTGATTGAGTATTCCGTTCTACTTAAGGCTGCAAAATAGAACTTTTATTTAATTTGTCTTCTTTAATATAGATAATATCAACTGGATTATATAATAAGGAGCTGATACGCATTAGTTGCTTATCAGCATCCAAAAATTATTTTAATCTATTCAGTTGAATATGTATTTGTTTTTATATGAATAGATAATTGAAGTTCATGTTTAAACGCGAGCTTCAATCGGTATATATAGTAGATTTAATATTTAATTATTCTGAAAATGTTTTTGTAGTAACTATGATAATAGTTTCAGTATCTACAATTAATGATTAGTGATTACTATAAAAGTAAATATATTAACCCTAACCTAGAATAAAAGTAGGATTTCTAAAAAATTCACAACGCATTAAATCTTAGAGTTGGGTCTAATGATTCAAATAAAAGATAAATTTAATATTAAGTATTGATGAGAAATATGAAATTCAAATTAATATACAATGTATTTATATTAATAAAATTATGATATCTGGTTAGAAAACAGAATTTTTGAAAAATGAACAATACTTCCATAGGTACCAATTGTTCCATAGATGATGAATAAATACAACAGTAGAGCAATCCTTCAAAAAACCTAATGAACATTTGGAAATATGTGAAGTGATTAATCTAATTAATATTGAAATATTTTTGAATTTTATTAGATTGATCCTTTTGAAAACAAAATACAAATAATTTCTAGTTCTTAAACAAGGGTAAATGAAAGACGTTAAAGGTGCGTGAACGATAGTTACCTACCTATAAATAAATTAATATCAGGTATTTCAGATTTATTTATAGTAATTTTTATATTTTTTGCCCCTAATGGATATATAGAGGCAAGAAACATTATTATAAAAAAAAGAGAAATAATGAAAAGACAAGAAATTGTAAAACTTGAAGAAAGTAATAGAGCATATGTGATGAAAGAAATTGATGATTTAAAGGAATATGGGTTTCAATTGGGGATAAGCCTGTGGATAAGTTGCAAAGGGTAAGGTATTCTATGTAGAAAATTTGATTTTACTGGGAATACCTTACCCTTTTATGGGAAATGCCGTATATAGAGATTATTTAGACAAATATAGATATAAAAAATGAAATGGAAATCAAGAAGAAAGCTGTGTTCTTGAATTAAGGTGTTAATGAGGGAAGCACAAGCCAATTGTGGATACTCCTTTTAGAAAGATAGCATGAAGAGACTAAATTATCTTAAGCTATTATTATGTTTAGTATCTAGATTTTTATTATAGAAAATTAAAATTAGATTCTGGAAAAGAAGAACAACAATAAGATTGCTCCGTTATTTTTGCAATATGAGAATCATGTCGAAATTTGAAATACGAAATATCAAAAAATATAATTAATAATTTTATATTAATTTGGATTTCCTCCTATATAAAGATGTCTTAAAACTTTGAGATAAAACATTGTAAAATAGGAGGAGAAATTAATGGATAATTCAAGTAAAAATATTGAGGAAAAATCTGAGGCACGAGAGGTAGCATTATTTAAAGATTTAAAAGGAGCTGATGTGAGAGAAGAAGCAAGCGGACCTGAAACAGGGGTTACAGCTTGTAAAATTCACGTTAAAAAATATATAAGTGAAGATAAGGCAACAGTAGAGGTAATAATAAACTATGTAATAGCATATAAAAGAATATTAATTACAGGAGGTATGGGTATTGGCAAAACATACTTTGTTAGCACAGATTTATTACAATATGCTAAAAGTATAGGTAAAAAAGTTGTTATCGTTATACCAGGAGTTGCACAATTAGAAAACCTAAATGAAAATAAAAACTTACCGATAGTGTGCGGTGACAAGAGCTATTTTGATACAGATATAGTTGCAGTTACACCTGATAGTTTATTGACAAAAGTGTTGTGTAAAATGAAGCCTGATAGCTATATTTTGGTCGTGGATGAGGGACATCAAAAAATATTGGATTGTAATTTTAGAAAAGCATTTAGAAATATAGATATTGCAGAAAAGAATGCATATAGAACAATTTATATGACAGCAACTCCAAGAGTGTTATCAAATAATTTTGATAAAATAATAGAAATTACAACACAAAACCCAATTACGAATAAAGTAATGTATAAAAATTTGGATATGGATAAAAAGGATAATATAGATGTTAAATTATCTGTTATAAAAAAAGCGTTAGAAAAATACGACAATATAATATTTTTCCAGGACAATATAAAAATAAATGAAAAAATGGCGGCTCTGCTAAAAAACGGTGAAAATGTAACAAAGAAGGTTTATAAAGATAATTACCAGTATTCTATTTGCATCGGAGGTAAAATAGATAAAGACTATACGGACAAGGTTATTTGGGAATGGACTACTCAAACTGAAACTATTCATAGCGGTAAAGAAAACAAGGATGCAAAGGAAGGATTACTGACTGCTAATGTTACTTTTGTAACAAGAGTTATAAATGCCGGAATAGATTTAAGAATTAAAAAAGGGAATAAAGGAATTTTGATAATTGATGCTACAGAAAAAATAGATATAGATAGTTTTATACAACTGATTGGTAGATTTAGAGAAGGAATTGATGTTTTAATACTTACAAAATCTCATAATGCAAAAGACAATGATTATTGCTATGAGACTTTTCAAAGCATATTGAAAACAAGAATAAATATAAGCGAAATGATAGCAAAAGTTTATAATAATAACAAAATTAAATTAGAGTATTTTAAAAATGATCTAACAACTAATTGTTTAGAATATAACACTGGAACAAAGACTTACAATGTGGATCTATCACTTGCAACAGAAAAAACTTATAGCTTATGGAACCAATTGCTAATATATAATATTAATCATTTTTTTGAACTTTTGAAAGAACAAACAGCTTTTGTAGTTAATGGGGAGATAGAAAATTGTAGTTGGCTAGAAGAAAAATTAGAGGTAGGAGAAGATATTAAGAATTATAAAGTTATAAGAAAAGAAAAATTTACAAAAGTTAAAAAGCAAATGATGAGTTTTAAAGACAATGATTTATTGGCAGGGGTAACAAAAAAATATGATAAGTTAGAAACAAGTCAGGTGAATATAGCAAAAGAATATCACAATTTAAAACCAAATTCACATACAGATCAGCTAAGATTAACTGGAGAATTAAATATTGATGAAGAGGAAGCAGCGGTTGATATAGTTAAAGCATTTCGTTATTTTTATAGTAATCCATGGTCCGCAATCGAAGAAAAGATAGACGCAAGAGATGCAAGATTAATAAATTTAGAATTAAAATTGAATGGTATAGAAAACTTTTTAAAGAAGAATCTATACGAAACAAGAACTCAAAAAATTCCTATGCAGGCTAGAATAAGGTTTGGGTTTATGGAAACACAGAAAAAACAAGGTAGAATTACAGAAAATAGTATAGAGTTAATCACAAAAGAAATGATAGAAGAAGGGTATTTTAAAAATAAGAACACCAAGGTGTATTTAGATAGTACCGCAAAAGATACTGATAGTGAAAAGGCGTTTATTAAAATAAAACATACTGTAGAAAACATAATAGAGCATACCTATAACATCACAGTAGATCGACGAATTTCTTCAGTCAAATATTAATATTTATTTGGTGATTTTGTCATAAAATTTATACGTTTTGTGACAAAATACTTTTTAAAACCCTATATCATAGTAAAACTATAAATATTAATAGATATAAGAGAATGCATAGTGTTTTCATCATGATTTATTTAATAAAACAAAAGAATTGAATAAGAATTTCATTAAACTGACGTTATTAAATTTATAAAACTAATAATTATATGTATTTTTTAATAAAATATTATTAAGATTTAGCAAGATATTGTGTATGTTCATAATATTATGTAAGAAATATATTTAAAAAATTCAAACTGTTAAAAACTTATGGAAGATTTGGTGAAAAATTTATGTGTTAAATACTAATTTATTATAATATATGAGTATTTTAGTTCAGTTTATATAATAATGATTAAAACCTTAAAATATTTAAGGAAAATTGCAAATTGTCTAATAAGAATAATAATATATAACGTATAATCTATCGAATATTTCAAGTAATTATGATAGAAGACTTGTCATAGAATATTATTAGTTTATGACAAAAGTCTATGCATTGAATGCCCTAATGACAATGGTTATTGGCTTTTTTAACAAGAAATAATTACTATAATAATATAAAAATTTAAATTCATTTTGAATATTGTTTTATAAATCAACATTTCATTAGAATTAAATAAATAATTTGTTATAATAATATTTTTAACAGTTTTAAAAATCATGATAAGTAGCATACTGTGTGATTTTATGCAATTTGCAAAATTTTGAATATATATGTGTTTTTATAGTGAAATATTATTGATTTTTTGGTAGATAGTGTGCATATTATAAATGACGTAATGATAAAGGAAGTTAGGTAATTTAAACTGTAAAAAAGCTATATTTGTATTTTTTACTTGGTAGGCATTATGTATATTAATAGCATGAGTATTCAAGAATAGAATTGATAATAACATTTTCATTAGATTAAAATTTAGGTAAGCTGTAAACAACGGCATAAGTTGTTGCAACCAGTTTAGAATTTAATAGAAAACTTGTCATAGAAATAGTTATTTTTATGACGAAAATTTATTGACAGAATGGCACAACGGTAGTAATTACAAGCTTTTTATGATTAATTTAAGTTCCTATAATAATGTAGAAACATAATACTCATTCTTAAAAACAGTTTTATAAATTAAATACCTAATTAGTATATAGCTATCATTAATTCATAGCAATTATTACAATAATCTTTTTAACAGTATAAAAAACTATATATGAAGTGTAAACTGCGTCATTAAATTTATTTTATGCGATATGTAACTATATAATTCACTTAGAGGTGTAATCTATGTAATATTAGTATAATAAATACTTATTTAATGATGTGAATAGACCTCTTAATGGATTTAATTAAAGTAAATTTTTTATAAGCTTAAGTAATAAAAGCTTATTTATCATAAGACTTATTAGAAAATTGCAAATAATATAGTGCCATTTAGCAAGTAAAATGGCACTAATTGTTCAAAAGTATTGTTTTGTGAAATATTGAAATGTTACATCATAAGGGTCTTAGTGAAATAACTGGTATATACCTAGCTAAATCTTAAATTTTATAAGATATTAGTAGATAAAATATGCTTCTGCCAATGGTCCGGTTAAAATCAAAAAAATACTGTAGTTATAAGCATAAATCTATAAATAATAAACCTTAATTAAAACAAGGTTTTTATAAGCTTATGTAATAAAAGCTTTGTTAATCTAAAGTAAACATATATTTTTATAGTTAAACTAAGATGATTATTTCAATTTTTATCTAACTATACTGATAAATCTATTTTCGTTTAGTAGTAGCCTAAGTACGTATTTGTATCCAAGAATTTCTTTTACAGTAAAAAAATCTTCAGCCATATAGTGTAATAAGCCGAAACATATGCAGGATTCTGTAATAAAGGATGGTTCATCAATACCATAAAAGTGTCTCAAAATAGTGGAATTTACCTTTAATCCTTTAGTAACGGTTTCATTAGCCAATATATTTGCAATTTCATTTTTATCTGTAATATTCTTAAAAACATTTATTAGCCTATTATTTTCACCATCTGTTGCAAGTGTATTTACATTTAGATTTACCATTTATATAATCTCCTTTGAATAAGTATATTTGTGAAAAGGGGCCTTTTTAGCCCCATTCAGCTTTTAAGAAAACACATCTATAAAAGCCTAAAAATCTTAATGAATATCCATGCCAATCCATGCCTGCCAAGCCATGCCGTTCGCTTACCGTACCAGGATCGCATCGTGCCTAAACCCCGCCTCACCGCATTGTAATATATATTAAACTTACCAGGCCTCCTGTCTCCAACCTGGTGAGATCAAACCTTTTTTAAGTGCCCAAGTAGTCATACTACGGTGTCTAAAATCTATTCTTAGAACATGGCATCTTGGACAAAGTGTTCTTAAATTACACAACCTGTTACTACCTTTTTTGCCACTTTTCATATGGTCAATATGGCATCTATTTAAAGCTAGGTCTTTACCACAATGCACACATTTACCATTATCTCTCTCCCATACAGTTCTTCGTGTTTTATTCCAAACATAGCTAGGTTGCCTTTTTTTCGGCATCTTAGGATATCTCATTAACAATTTCAAATTTTTCTAGTCTAAAACGTCCGAGCCCAATGCTTCTGCCATCTCCGAGTCCGCAAAAACTTCCAGAGTCTATAATTATAGATTCCATAAGTTCAGGGCTTATTAAAGTACAGTCCCAGATGATATTAAAATCTATTTTCCACCCAGCTTTAGCAGCTACTCTGTAACGAGCATTTCTCCCTTTGGTTGTTGGATTTTTAACTGACCGTACATCTAAATAAACATCTTCAGAGGGTCCCTTGTAATATCTTTTGGCAGTAATTTATCCGTTAGGATAATACTATCTAATATTTGCAGAGTTGCAGTGACCATTGACATCATCGAGCTGCGACCGGATTTACTATATTTTCCACCAGAAGAAATGCAGCTAAACAAGCTTTCTGGTAGTAGATATAATTGTTGTCGATTATTTACTAACACGCTTTTTTTCCATTCTAAAGGGGAGTTACCCTTTGTTCCACTTTTTTTAGTTTTTGGATCTAAAAGTTCAATGTTAAAGCTATTCCATAAAATGGGCCTTGTTCCTTCCACACTAACTTTAGCTTTTAATATATTATCTGCCATGTTAAACATCTCCCTTATCATTGCTATATAGAATTTTTTCATAATATAAATTATCATTTTGAGCAGTATAGCTTCTAATGCTTTCTTCAGGCATTTTTATTGGTACAGCCATTATGTTTATCCTACTTACAATACGTTCATCTAGGTTCAAGTTATCTATGCTGCAATTAGAGGTAAATAAAGTTACCTTTTTATTCTCCATGCGGTAGTTTAATATGCTGTAGAGTTTATCATTTATCCAGGATGTTTGCCTCTCCACACCAATATCATCTATAATTAGAACATCAATATTTCTAAAGGAATGTATAAGATCACATTCGCTACACTTACTGTTTTCATTATAGGTTTTCTTTATTTCATCCAATAAATCTAAAGAGGATATAAATTTTAAAGGTAGTTTGAGGCTCTTTATAATAGAGTTAGCACTGGCAGCGGCTAGCATAGTTTTACCGGTCCCTTTACGATTACTATGTAGATATATGCCTTTACCTTTTGCTTTAAATTCTTCGAAATTCACAATAAAATTATATACAGCTCTTTTTGCAAGCAGAGCAGTAATTTGATCTTCTCGATTTTTATATATGTTAACTTTAAAATCACCTAGAGATACATTCTTAAATATATCAGGGGTTTGAGAGCTATTAAGTATTTTGTTGTACATTAAAGTTTCTTTGCATTTACATGGTTTACCGAAGGTTTCATTTGTTTTGGTATCACATATTAATGAAATCCCATTCCCATCACATTTGTTAAATGGGCAATTAGAGGTTGCATTCAAAATCTTGTATCGTTCCTGCGGCTGCTGCAACACCGTACTTTTGTGCGATTTCTGTAATAGAATCTTGTTCATTATTGATTGTATTTGCGAACATCCCACTGTTTTCATTTAAAGCACTTCCATCCTTTTTAAGATTATCAATTTCATTTATTGTTGATCTACAGTACCTAATAGTTTTTATACTGTCAGTTTTAAATTTAGGCTTAAACCTATTAAAGGATGTGTCTATACCAGCTTTTATTGTATCTATATCTGTAAACTGTAATAAATCTTTAGCACAATCTATATCCAATACATCAATGGATTTTTTGCCGGATACCTTTAGAAAATAATTAATTACAAGTTTAGTTTTACTTTCAAAGTCATCATCTTCACTTGCAAGAATCTTTTTAGGAAGAAGATTATTCTTTTCTTTCCTTTTCTTTACTTTACTTTGTGTAGTATCTGGGGTAGTTTCTTCGGTGGTTTCTAATATAGTTTTTGGTTTAGGTTCTAATTCAATTCTTAGTAGAGTATCTTTAGAAATATCTACTTCGGTTTCAGTAGATATTTCTTCTACATTTGATTGTGTAGTATCTTCAGTTATAGCTGCAGAATTTGTATCATTGGTTTCTACTATAGTTTCTTCCAAGTTGTTATCTTTAGATTTACTATTTTTCTTATATTGCAGTTGCATTTTCAGTCTCTTATCTAATACTATTTCGGACCTTTTTTTTATACCATTACTGGTAAGAACATGCCTGGTTTCATAAGCATTTTTATCAAAGCAATTCAAATTTAGTGCACTTTTTAATATCTTTTCAAATAAACTAGCTTGGACACTTATCTTTCGGGAAAGTATAATTTTCATGTCTGCATTACTTAAATCTAGTTCGAAATTTTCAGAACGATAGATTCTTTCAAGCATTATAAAATAAAAAGCGTATCCATCGTTTCCATATAGTGCTCTTAGACCTTCAATCTTCTCATCGTTGGATGCATCACAATCGTGTGCAAAATAGTCCATCCCTAATTTCTTAGGCCTTGCCATGTAATCAGCTCCCTTTCATGTTTAAATTTACGTGTAGGTATGGTAAAATAGAGTTGAGTTTTAATGTTTTTGAATAATTAAGTGGTAATTTGGACAAAATACTATTTTGTAGCGGTAATTATTATTAACTATAATAATATTATATGCTTTGAAATCAAAACGGTCAAATTAAATAGTTTTGTTTTTAAAGCATATAAGCGGATTATACTAAAATAACTACCTTTTCCTTTAATTATCTTTGATTTCAAATCAGGGGGTTTTGATTTTGGATACAGTAGGTGAAAGAATAACTTATATAAGAGCAAAGAATGATATTTCACAAAGAAAGCTGGCACAGAATTTAGGTATATCTGCTGGAAATTTAAGTAGCTATGAAAATAATAAATTTAAACCAGCTGCAGATACGATTATTTCTATTTGTAAATACTTTAATGTTTCAGCCGATTGGTTGTTATTAGGCCAAGAACATAATGAAGATTTATGTACACAAAAAAGTGAAGTAAATTTAACCAAAAAAGAAATTGATATAGTAGAAGATATTAGAAAACTACCAGAAGGAGATAAAAAAATAATTTTATCTTTAATAGAGAGATTAAATATAAAATAGTTTAAAATTCATTTAGAATAAATGTGTGATTTTGTCTGAAAAATTATAATGCTACATGAAAATTTAAAAGGTATGCCATATGATTGGTATACCTTTTAAACTCTTAAGGCTGTTCCTATGTTAAGAACAAAGAAGATTATCTTATATTACATGATGTTGGATTTGTCATAAGATGGTGTTTTGATTAAAAGGTATAATTTAAAGTGAAAATTCAAGAGAATTATTGTACCAAAAGGCTAACTAACCTAAGATAATACGCTTAGCGTTATTAATTGTGTTATATATATTAGGCTTTTTACTCTCATTTCTACTATAGTTCCTGGTGCTTTTTTAATGGAATTATTGATAAGTAACCATGTGAATTCAAAGGATTCTTCTTTAAAACATTTAAATTTATCATGATTTTGTAGTTTAATATGTGATATCAGCTTTAGTTCCTGATGTGGTTTCTGATATAATTTCAACTCTAATTTCTAGGAACGTTGATTACTGGGTTTATTTTATGGTTTCTGCTGAATTAATTACTAAGCAAATTGAAAATTAATAGTGATAGGGAATAATTCAATTAATTTAGGAGGTATATGAGTACGATTCATATGTCTCATAAATTTCAACAACGCTAACCTTTAAAAGGTATTGTTATGTAATTTCATTCATTAAAATCATGGAATGTGAATTATTTTTATGATTTTAGTGGTCTTTGTATTTTTATACCTTTAAATTTAACAGATAAATAGATATGCTTTTATAGCTGTTAACAAGCATTTGAGTATTCAGCAGATGTTTTGCAGTTTTTTATTGTATAAGTGAATTTAAATTTGAGTATTATAGAATTCTGCACTCCCGTTTAAAAGGGAGTGCAATTATCTTTACATCTTCACTAAAGATTGTATTTGTGAATTAAGCATCATAGAATTTTTCGCTACCCTATAAAAAGGGAGGCGAGATTTTATTCTTATGACACTAATTGAAATAGAGGAGTACTTTCAAAAATATATGAGCGCAGAGTTATTGAATTAATTACCTTCTTCATAGATTCAAGCTGTTATAAACATCGGATATAACAGCTTTTGTTATACCAATATATCTTAAAGTTACACTAGCGCTACTATGGTTCAATATTTTTTGTAAGGTATTAATTATACTTGGATTAGTTTTAATATTATTTGCGTAGATATGGTAGGCGAACGATTTTCTTAAAGTGTGTGTCCCGTAGTTACCTTTAATATTTAATTCATTTAACGTAGTTTTAATTATTTTATGTGCGGCTTCTACTGTTACTGGTCCATCACCTTTTCTACTTTTGAATAAATAACTGTCAGGATCTATATTTTTTAAAGTATCAACATAAAGTAATATAGCGCCTTTGGCACTTTTATTTATTTCAAAATCTCTTTTCTTATCTGTTTTCTCTTCATTTATAATAACTGTATCAACAACTTTGTTATCCTGAAAAACATCTCTGATTTTTAAATTTAATAAATCACCCGCCCTAAGGCCTACATTAATACCAACAACAAATAACATATAATCTCTTTTATTTTCTTTACCTATAAGATATTGTTTTATTTTTGCTATATCTTTAATGCTTTTTATTGGTTCAACTTCAGCAGCTTTTTTAATTCCTCTACTTGTTTTGTTAATTACTTCCATATAAAAAACCTTCTTTCAATGATAACTAATATGTTTATTATACATTAAGTTAGCATTGAAAACAATAGAAACGTTATTTTTATTCTATAAAACCTATTTGAACATAGTCATATCAAGGGTTACAAGAATTTTGACGAATGCCAACTTATATACAAAGTTGGCATTCGTTTATTAAATATTTATTTGTCTGTAACATATATATTCGTTCTTTAAACGCAACATAAGTAAAAACTGTAGAACATATAAAATAGTATCTTTAAAATTTTTAAATTGTAATTCCTTAAGTTAACTATAATATAGAAATTATGGGAAGTAAATCTAATATCTCCAGAATACAATTTTGTAAATATATTTGTGAAAAGTGGTTAAGGATGAGAAATATTTTTCTATACTTATAATTCATTGTAAGTACGAATAATGTACTTTGAAAATTGAATAATACAGTATTAAAAATGTAGTGATGTACAAATATGTATAATATGCTATAATTTTTATAAACTTAGTTTGAAGTTGTAATTAATTGCGAACTTAAAATAATTTATATAATAAGCAGACAAATAGTAATTTATCGAGTTGTTTATGAAATATATATAAAACGAAATGTACAAATCAGAATTTATTTAATTGGTGTTATTATCTAAATATGATTTCCTTCGCTATTCTCAAATTCTGCTACCCACAGTTTTGTTCCGATTTTAGTAATAGGGAAGATAATTTTGATGTATTACAATTTTTTATTAAATATATCAATATTTTCTACTGAAACACTGCTCATTATTTTGATTATAATGCTACAGACTTGCTATATTTGAGTATATCGAAGGTTGGTATAATATGAAAATAATCCATAGCAGTGTTGGATTTTTAACTCCGCAACAATGTGAGGAGGATATAGCTAGAAAAACTGCATGAAAAATTCAACTTTATCTGCCTAAGATATTGGCATATATTAAACGGTACTGTGTCAACTATTATGGCACTTGATATAGCGATACGTTGTGAATGTGGTACTGGTAGCAGTGGCTATGATGAACATGGGTTTTTGTGTTGTTGATTGAGTAATAATGTAGTATTATATAGAAAATCGGCAAATTGATATATGAGGTGTTAAATGTGTTGAATCAAAATAGGGGAAAACTAAAATCTAAAAAATCTACCCAAAATATGACTCCAGACAGTAAATTACGTAATTCATCAGATGAAAAAAGCTGCAACACTGGTATTCAAAAAGAACAAATTCAGGGGGCTATATCAGAAGTTTTTAACAAGCAACCAAAAGAGAAAGGTGTTGAGGGTTATGATAAAGTCCTTGATAAAATAGGACTTGAAACCAAAGAAAATGATGTTAATGTACTGGAAACAACAATAACAGATACTGCTTTTCGAAAAGATACAGAAACGGAACCAACTATTAAAGATAATAAAAAAGAGAAGAAACGAACGCATATAGAAATATGTAATATGATCATAACACTGGTTTTTTCGTTTTTGTTGGTTATGGTGGGTATTGCACAATATATGACTTACAATAGACAAGCTAATATAGCTGCAAATGCAAATAAATTAGCCCAATATCAATATAGATTTGAGTTTTATGAAAAGTTGGAGGATTTACAAAAAGACGTTTCTATAATCAAGAAAAAACCACAACTAGATATAGAACAATTTTCTCAGTTGAATTTTAAAATATTATCTCTATATAGAGAATCAGCACTGCTTTTTGACAAAGATGTATCTAAGGATATAGATGAAATTTTAGCGAAGCATTTGAATTTTTTATCTGAGTTAAATAATAATGGAATGTATTATGATGACTATAAAAAGGAAATGTCTAAATTGAATACGGAGTACGGAACTTTTTTAAATAGCGATAATTTTAAAAAATATTTAGATATCAACGCAATAAAATGATATTGCTATCTGTCAAAACATATGTAATTGTAAAATCTAAATAGTAATGATACACACTTGCATAACGATGAATTAGAATATTTATCGTTAAGTAGAAAGGATAATGCAAAATGGAAACGGTTGAAGAATTTATCGAATGGAAAAAAAACAGAAAAGAAAAATCATTAGAAGAAAAGTTTTTTAATGAAAAAAAAGAATTAGAATGGAATGAAACAGATACCTTATATTCGTTCTTGGGCATTTATGTTATCGGATTAAGAGCTTGTTATCCTAATAAATTTACACGTACCAATTTTCAAATTCGAACAGATAAAGGCAGTAATGCATATTCCAAAAAAATATTTAATAATTACAAAGAATTTGTAGATTTGAATGAATTGGAGGAATTAAAGAATTTTATTAAAAATTATCTTACAATCGGTAATCTAATACCCATATGGCCAGGTGGAAATATGCATAAGGGTATGAGCCAGTGTTTTGATATACCAGAAATTTATTTTATTAAGCATAAGAAAATTACAGATGCTTTTTTTCAAGTTTATAAAAATGCGTATATGGAAAATATTATTGAAAATAAAGAACAAATAAAATTTCCTAATATATTAGAAATGAATAAAGAAATATATAAGGAATTTTTAAAACATATTGTATACAAAATTGAGTATAGAAACAATAAGATTATGGATGTATTAGAGCAAAAAAAAGAATTCAAGAAAGATAATTGTAGATTTGAGGTAACATAATTTCAGACTCAGTTATGTCGTCTCTTTCTTTTTAAGCGAAACAACTATTAAAATTGAATAATTCCTTAAAATACCGTATTATTCCTAACTGAATTTTACGGTATTTTTACGTCGTATTTTATAGAAAACACATCATAAACGAGAATAGATGCATGTGGAAATATAGTTATTTCAGTTATAAAAATATTAAATAATTGAATGCTAACTTCCATACAAAGTTGGCATTAGGTCACCATAATTAAATAGAATGTATTAGATTTATTAAATGTAGATATATTATATATTTGAAATAACCAGTGAAATATATTTTGCAAATAATAGTATAAAAGCTTTACCAAATTAGTATAATAAATTCTAATTTTGCATAAATACTGCATTCCGTGCACTTGTAAATAAAGTATTAAGTTTTGATATTATAAACTGTTATCACATAATATAACTTATTGGAAGTACTCAAATATTTTCTTCGTCATTGTTTTCGATTCTGTCTTAATAATAAACCCTAATGTAATAAGAAAACAAAGATTAGGATATTCCAAGTCTTTATCTCAGCATATTATTATATAAACATCTTTTTTCTAAATTGTTCCAATTATTTACATGAGAAAAGACATCATTTTGAGTATCTTGATTGATTTGTTATAAAGCAAGTATTTTTTCTATTTCTTAGACAATAGTTTTTCTAAAATTATATTATCTATTTTTTTTGGATCAATATCCTCTTCAATATATTTATACAAAATTATTTTCAGATATGTATCCAATAATTTTAAAGACTCCTTCAATTTTTCTCTATCAACAATTTCTCCATGTACAATTTTTGATCTAATTCCATAAATCTTCTTCATGTGATGAAAAACTTCTGTACCTCCATCTATTAATGATGCAACACACAATGAAACCCTGTAAACAAGTTCACTTTGTATAGCAGGGAAAAGAGATTCTATAGATATCATTAAATCAATTAGCTTATCTTCATTTTTTGCCTTTGTTCCAGCTGACATTAATCTTTGTATTGCTAAAGAATCCGGATTAAATTTTGTTATACTTTTCAATAAAAAATATATGTCTTTAATTTCTGAAATATTATTAATTTTAATTCCGTTGACAACTTTGACTGTTTTCAATTCTGGAAAATAGTCATACCTAACTATCTGTGAATTTTTATATAAATATGAAAAAGTGTACAATGGAGAAACAGTAAATTCGCTCAAGATACCGTAGTTCAGTCTAATTGATTTTGCGATTTTTTCTATATCTCCTCTATTTTCTGTAATCTCATTAGGATTTCTTGTACTTTGTTTAAACTCTAGTATCATATTTCTATGATTAAACGGAGAAATATGCGCTTCAAGCCCTAATTCTAGGTCATCCATCCTTTTTATTTCGCTATAATACCAACTGAAAAAGTCCATATATTCCCTAGTATGAGATAAATTAAACCCATTGAATGTTATGCTGTCACCTTCATCAACACGACATCCAACAAGCAACATAACTTTTCTAAAAACATACATTCCAGTTTTTTCATAAGTTTCCAACTCTTCATGCAACTCATCGAATTCGTTCTTACCAAACTCAAATGATTTTACTTTTGCTAAATATCCAAATAAGAAATCATATAATAATTTTTTTTCATCATTCATTATTTCATCTTTTTCTAATGCAGTTCTTATTTCAGAAAATTGTTCTAAGTGGAACATCTTCATACCTTCTATATGAGTACTACCGTTCATATACTCATATTTTCTAAATGTGGAGCTTAAGTTTGTTTTTTTCAATATATTTAACTTTTCTATCAAAAAATCCTTAACAATAATTTTATCCATTTTTTCCTCGCCCCCATAAAATAGTATACTACGAATTGTAAACCATTAATATATTAAACATCAAAGAAATGACGAAATATCAATCTACTTTAATTTTGCTATTTTATAAGTAATAGAAGAAAACTTAATGTTATAATATTATTTTATACAATAAACTAATATCACCCTAAAAAATTTATAAATTGCTGAAAGGATAAATAATTGATATGTTAAATAAAATAAATTATTTTGATACAATAAATAAAAAATTTGAACAGATATCATCTCTAATAGAAATGAGAGAATTTGAGAGAGCATTGAAGTTAGTAAATAGTATATTGAATACCTGTAAAAAGAGAAAAAACACGAAAATATATATTAGGGCTATAAATTTCTTAGCAGGAATAAATATGGAAATGGAAAGGTACTCTGATGCTAAACTTTTGATAGTTAAACAAGCACAATTATACAAAAAAGTTTATGGTGAATATAGCCAAGAATATGGAATTGGTTTGTTTAACTTAGCCATGTTTTTCTATAAAACTGGACAATTTAGTAATGCTCAGGAATATGTAAATAAAACTTTTTATCTAAGAGAACAGAATAGGTTAGAGACTATAGAAAGTATGAATTTACTAGCTTTAATCAAAAAATCAACTGGAAAATATAAAGAATCCGAGGAGATATTTATTAATATTAAATCTATTTATGAAGATGGTATAGGAGAAAAAAATCTTAATTATGTTTCTAACTTAAATTCATTGGGAGCCATTTATATTGATCTAGAAGAATATAAAAAAGGTGAAGATGTTTTAACTGAAGCTATAAATATATATAATAAAATAGATTTAGATGATGATATTTTGTACGCAAATTGTTTGGATACCCTTGGTAATATATTAAAGAATATGGGGAAATATTCGAAGGCTGAAGAACTATACTTGAAAGCTAAAGATATATATATTAGTTCAGCAATGCAAAATTCCTTGGGGTATGCTAATTGTTTAGATGGGTTAGGTGGTTTTTATAAAGAATTAAATAATTATGATAAAGCAGTGAGTCTGTATTTAAATGCTTTAGAGATAAGAGAGAAAATACTAGGCGATAAACATAGTGTCACTGCTAATAGTTATAACAATCTAGGAATAATATATTTACTTAATGATCAAATTTATTTTGGAGCTTCTCAAGCAAAAGAATATTTACAAAAATCATTGAAGATAAGAGAAGAAAGGCTAGGAAATAAGCATGCTGAATATGGAGTAAGTCTTATCAACTTGGCGAATTTTCAAATCATGTCAGAAAATTATAAAGAAGCTGAAGACTTATTAATACAGGCAAAGGAAATATACAACAAAAAAAATGGACAAGGTAACTATGCAATATGTTTACAAAACTTAGCTTTAGTGAAAGGATACTTAGGCGATATAGAAGAGGCCTCAAATATGCAAGAAAAGGCATGTAACATTTTTAAGAATATTTATTCGGAAAATCACTACAACTATTCAAATTCATTATTTATGTTGGCACATTTATATATTTGTAATTGCAAAACAGAAGAAGCATATGAAATTATGTATAAAGCAATTAATATTGAAAATGAGATTATTATAAATGTACTACCATATCTTATTGAGAAAATTAGATTGTCTTTAGTAGCTAAGTTTTATAAGAATTATAGTAAATTTTTATCATTTGCTATAAGTGAATCTTATCTTAAGGTAAAATATAGTACTCAAATAATAGATGTTATACTTTTTAGAAAGGGACTTGCGACTGAGATTTCAAAAGGCTATAACGATTATGAAATTATAGAAAAATGCCCATCCACAAGTGAAAAGGTACGTGAATATAGTGCTACAAGGCAAAAAATTGCTAAGTTGATTATGGAAGGAATAAATAAGTATGGGTCTAAAGAAGAATATGAACAATATTTTAAAACATTAGAAATTAGAAAGGAAATACTTGAAAATGATATTCTTAAAATAGTACATAAATTGAGTGATAACTATAATCTGAGTGCAAATATTAGATATGACATTAATAAAAAATTATCAACTCAACAATTGTTAGTTGAGTATATAAAATATGCAAAATTTGAATTTGTGGATAAAAATGGATGCTATTCTGATAATGTTTTAAATGAAAAGTATATTGCATTTACTCTGGAAGGAAAAATTCAAGAGAGTATTGAAATATTTGAACTAGATGATGCTGATACAATTGATAATATAATAATAGATTTCAGAGAGGCAATTTACAAAAGAAAAAGTGAAAATGAAATAGGAATAAAACTTCAAGAGAAAATAATAAAACCATTTATGAACAAGCTATATAAAAAAAAGCAAATTATATTTTCTACTGAGGGTGAAATATCAAAACTTCCCTTTGAAGTTTTGCCTATTGATAATGGATATTTTATAGACCAATACTTATTTAATTATGTAAGTTCTAGTCGAGATATTATAAGAAACAGAAGAGAAAATGATATTATTGCAGGAAAGTCATTAGTAGTAGCTGATCCGGATTTTAGTTTGCAAGAATCAAATATTGAAGAGAGTTACAAGTCTTCTCAATATCATAATGATAAATTAAAATTGTTTAAATTGGAGAATAACAATAGAGGATTGTGTTTCGAAAGGTTAATTTTTGCAGGAATTGAAGGGGAACGTATAGGAGAAAAGTTGGGTGTAAAACCTCTAATGAGAGATAAAGCTTTAGAAGGAGATATAAAGAAAATGTGTTCTCCTGAAATATTGCACTTAGCTACACATGGTTTTTTTGTAAGTAATAATGAAAATAGCAAAAATAAAAAAGATTTTCTTTGGCTTGATGGTAAAGAAAATAGCATAGGGAAACTAAATAATCCATTATTACAATCATTTTTAGCACTTGCTGGGGCTCAAACTTGGTTAGAGGATGGAATTTTACCTAAGCTGGCTGAGGATGGAATACTAACAGCAGAAGATGTTTTATGTTTGAATTTGAAAGAAACTAAACTAGTAGTATTGTCAGCTTGTGAAACTGGGATAGGTAAAATACAAAATGGTGAGGGTATAATGGGATTAAGAAGTGCTTTTTCAGTAGCAGGTGCAAAGAATTTAGTGATAAGTTTATGGTCTGTGAATGATATGGCAACTTTAATTCTTATGGATAAGTTTTATGAAAATATTAAAAAGAATGACGGTAAATATAGCTTATCTTTAAAAGAGGCTCAAATTTACTTGAGGGACTTAACTGTTAATGAATTAAATGAAAATGAAACATTTAATTATATAAGGAATAAAGCAAATGAAGATGAATCCATTTATAATGCTATAAAGAATTATTTAAATGAAGAAAATCAAGAGAAACAACCATTTAAATTTCCATACTATTGGGGAGTATTTATTTCCCAGGGTTTGGACTAAAATAGTATTATTATCATGGAAATTTATATTTGGATTGTAAATTACAATAAAAAATTAAAGCCATTTAAAGGATATATTAGAATAAGATATATCCTTTTATTTTGTAGCACATTCGAAGAAATACGTCATAAATATCGAATGCTAACTTACTACCAAAGTTAGCATTCGATTATATAAAAACTTATATAATTATGAAAAATATTTGATAGAATAATAAAAAATTTGGTGAACTTAAAATTTGACAATATGATTGAAGTTAATATAACGGGCTATAATGGTATATGCTTCAAAAGGGTTTACGTATGGTCAAATAGGCAATGCACTAGCTAAGGCTTATATAAGCCAAGAACATTATGATGCAACTATTGTCCTTAAGGCTGAAATAGAACAAAGGGCATTATTGGCAGAAATTTCAACAGTTTAAGACAACATAGTAGTTCCAATTGTGGTAACACCTTAATTTATTAAATGTCAAAATAGAAGCTTATAGGCTTTTTATTTTGACATTTTTATGTAAATAAGATATCCTATTTATTCTGTTATTGTATAATGAGAATGAAAGTTAAGGGGGGATGTACTAATGAAATATGTTATAGAATTTATTAAAAGAAGATTGCTTATTTGTGTACTAGTTTTTGTTTCATTTGCTATACCAATTTTGTATCAAGTTACGATTAATAGCCCAGACATCTATCCACCTTGGGGAGAGATTGTTTTTAATTCGTGTGTTAAATTATGTTATTATTCATATTTGTCAGTATTTATTTACTATATTTCAGTAACTTGCGTGCCTAGATTGATGGGTTTGATCAAAAATAATAGGGAATTTTCTATGCTTATTTATTTGGTTATACTTTCAATAGTATGCTTTTTATTAAGAACAATTAATTATATTGAGATTAAACTTTTTGGAGTAACTCTAGCTATTTATATTATTAATGGCATAAATAATATATTTGTTCAAAAGACTGGGTTGGAAAAAAGTAAGAGTCAAGGTGGGGCAGATATTAAAAAAAAGGTTCATGTTAAGTTTTGTAAAATATTTTTCGCCGGAGTTAGTATTTTTACAGTTTTGATTTGTCTGGGAATTTTTTATAAAGGACAAGTAGGTGCAATGTTTTTTAGGTTGGGCTATTTAACTCTATGTATTACAATATTACTAGCACTATATCAAGAAGATTTTTTTAAACTTACTAAATTGCTATCATACAAAACTGCAGAAAACAGCATGGAACAGAGAAAAGAAATGATAAATGCAGTTGTTTTTATAGGTTATGTAGTATATATAATATTTAATATGTTACAAATTAAAGCATCGGTTATTTATGATGATCAATTTATATTTAATCTTTACAAAGAAGTATTTTTAACTTCTATAATTTTCTTTTCACTAGCAGAAACAAAAAATAAACTTGGTTAACAATAGGAAAATATTCTGAAGAAGGATTTTATAATGAATTGCAGAAGTATACTGCATAGAATAACTTTGGGGGTAATAATATGTCATTAGAGAAAGAAAAAATTAAAAACTTAATATCAATGGGTACTGAATTAGGTGGTTCAATTGTAGGGGGTGCTTTAGGATTTTTGGCTGCAGGACCAGTTGGTGCTGCTGGAGCCGGTGCTGCAGGAGTTGTATTGTGTAAATTATCTAATTTTGTTTTATCGGATGTAGTTGATAGAACATTATCGAAACGAGAACAAGTTAGAGTAGGTGCCGCAGCAGCTTTTGCCATTGAAAAAATGAAACAGTACTTGGAGAGTGGCAGATTACTAAGAAACGATGATTTTTTTCAAATAGCAAATAATCATAGGCCAAACGCAGAAGAAATATTTGAAGGAGTATTATTAAAAAGTAAGAATGAACACGAAGAAAAGAAGGTGAGATATATTTCTAATATATTTGCTAATGTTGCATTTATGAGTGATATATCTATAAATGAGGCAAACCATATATTAAATATTGCTGACAGACTAACATATAGACAAATATGTTTGTTAGCTTTGTTTTTTAAGAAGGATACTATAGAAAACTTAAATTTAAGAGAAAATAATTATAATCATCGGACTGTAAATACTCAAGATCAAGCTGAAATATATACAGAAATAACCTATGAAACTGATTCTACTATACAAGAAATTTATGATTTATATAATCAAGGATTATTATGGAGTAAGGACCCAGATAGTGAAGAGGGACATGCACTGTTAGATGCTGGATGGGTATCTCCTAATACTATGCTACTAACTGAATTTGGAGATAGATTATGTAATGTTATGGGCTTATTTGAAGTTAGTGAGGAAGATATTAGAACAGTTACACTGTGTATCTCGTATTAGGAAAAAATCACGTCATAAATTATCGGTTATAAAAAAAACAAAAATCATTAGAAGAAAGTTTTTTAATGAAAAAAAAGAATTGGAATGGGATGAAACAGATACCTTATATTCGTTCTTGGGCATTTATGTTATCGGATTAAAAGCTTGTTATCCTAATAAATTTATACGTACCAATTTTCAAATTCGAACAGTTAAAGGCAGTAATGAATATTCCAAAAAAGTAATTACTAATTACAAAGAATTTGTAGATTTGAATGGACTAGAGGAATTAAAGAATTTTATTAAAAATTATCTTACAATCGGTAATCTAATATCCATATGGCCAGGTGGAAATATTCATAAGGGTATGAGTCAGTGTTTTATATACCAGAAATTTATTTTATTAAGCATTAGAAAATTACAGATGCTTGACCCTTACCCAATAAACTAGACACTCTAAACTCGTATTATCTCTTGTTTTCGTACAATAACTTAATATTTCATTTTATGCTACTTTAGCTTTCAGATTAGCTTTATTATAATAGTCTTCAGGAGTCAAATATCCATTTGAGGCATGGATTCGTTGCCGATTATAAAACACACATATTCAAATACGGCTGCACGGGCCTCTTCACGAGTTCTAAAGTGGGTACCATATAGCCATTCACATTTTAATTTACCCCAGAAAGATTCCATTGGTGCATTATCCCAACAGTTACCTTTTCGGGACATGCTACATGTAAAACCATACTTTTTAATCAAATTTTGGTAGTCATAAGAACAGTACTGTGAACCTCTATCAGAGTGTAAAATGACGTTTGAAGGCTTACCAGCGCGTAGATATGCCGAATTTAACGCATCAATAACTAAGTCCTTTGTCATTCGTTCACTCATGGACAGTCCAACAATTTTTTGTCCACATAAATCCAATATACCAGCGATATAAAGCCATCCTTCATCTGTCCACAGGTAGGTGATATCACTTACCATTTTTTCATTAGGTTTGTCAACAGAAAAGTCACGGTTAAGGATATTTTCTGCAACTGGAAGCTTATGATTGGAATTTGTAGTTGCTATAAACTTCTTTGGAACCTTTGATTTTATACCGTTTTTACTCATAATATGTTCCACTCTTTTATGATTAATAGGAGATTTGGTTTTAGTGTTTAATATCCGTGTAATTTTTGTTGAACCGTAAACTTTTCTGCTTTTGACATGTATATCACTAATTTGCTTTAATAGAAGACTATTTGCTTGTGATCTTAAACTTTCTGGACGTTTGTCCCATGCGTAGTAGCTGCTCCTAGAAACGGATAGAACCATGCATAGCTTCGCAATATGGTAGTTCATGCGATTAGCCTTGATAAATTGAAATCTCTTTATTTGAGGTTTCTCGCGAAGTAGGCTGCCGCTTTTTTTAATATATCATTCTCCTCTTTGAGGTCCCTATTTTCTTTTTCAAGCTTATGGAATTTTTCATCTTCTGGGCTTAAGTGTCCACTACCTATGAATGGAGCCTTAGGAGATTTCCTATATTTATTTACCCAGCCATGCATTGTGGTGGGCTTAACACCTAAATCAGTAGCTACTTTTAACAATGGCTCTCCAGTTTTTTCTAATCTCTTTACTGCTTCCATTTTAAATTCAGCACTATAACTTTTATTCATATAAAATCATCCACCCTTCATTTTTAGTATAGCACGAGTTCCTCGTGTCTAACAAAGGGGGTATGGGTCAGTTACCATTTGGATAGCTTGTATTTTTGCTCTATGATATTTACTTTTTAATAGTAATATTCCATCCTCATAGAAATTCTTTAACTAATTATACGTTTTTTATTTAAATTGATAAAAATTAGTGTGGATATATTTAATAACTATAATTCACTCCATGGTTTATATAGTTATGAGTTTATTATTTTAATAATAGACTCAATATATGATGATATAAATTAAAAAGATGTATTTGATTAAACTGTTGGTAAGGATGCCGGTATAAATGGCTGTCCTTACTTTTTTAATATTAATAAATATACCTTATTAAGGCTGAAAATAAAGGACTTGAAAATAAATTAAAGTTTTTTGAAAATAAATATCTGCTTTTTTTATATTTTTTGAGCTTTTTTACTATATAGAGATATGGTATTAAGTTTTCTTAGGCTTATATGGTTAATTTATATTATTTTAACAAAACTATTGAATTAATAAACAATATATGTTAATTTTAATATAAACACATCTATAATAAGTGTAAGAATCGCCAAATAAACTTAGAGGTGATATTTATGCTTTTCGAACAATCTATTAACAAATTTATTATTAATCTTCAAATAACGAATAAATCCCCAGAAACAATTATTGGATATAAAAAGGAACTAACCTATTTTACAACATTTTGGGAGGGAGAACACAATTATCCACCACAATTGGAAGATATAACTGACGTCCATATTGAGGAATACTTACACTACAAAATGGATAAAAATATGGCTACTGCTAGCATTGCAAGGGCACTAAACATTTTAAGTAGTTTGTATAAATTCCTTTGCAAAAAAAGATTGTGTATTATTAACCCTGCTTCTTATGTAGATTCAATCAAAGTTATCAAATCAAGAAGAGAATTTCTAACAGAAGAGGAATTTGAAAAAGTACTAATTCATACGGAGAATTTGTTTATGAAGCATATATTTATTACATTATTTAATACTGGACTTAGAATTTCGGAATTGATAAAGTTGAAAATGGGAGATGTGGATTTAGAAAATAAGGTGCTGCATGTACTAGGAAAAGGTTCTAAATTTAGAGAAGTTCCGATAAATGATAAACTTTATGATTATTTAATTAAATATTTAGATACTAGAAATATTAATAGTAATTACTTTTTTGCTACAAAAAAGACAGGAAAGGTTTCATCACAATATGTAAATATGTGTTTAAAAGAATCTGTTGCAAATGCAGGTATTAATAAACATATAAGTTGTCACTCGATGAGGCACAGCTTCGCTTCAATACTATTAATGCATGGAGCAAGTATGCAAGATGTAAGAGACTTATTAGGACATGCAGATTTGAAAACTACATCCATTTATGCACATTCATTTTCGACCAACTTGAGAAAGGCAGTTAACTTATTATCAGGGGAGGTTGGAGAAAATGAGTAAAAGTAATAGAGAAGAAAGAATAAATGAAATATTGTCATATAGTAAAGAAATGAACCTTGAAGAAGTGGCCCAAACGTTTGGTTATAAGAACGAAAAAGTACTAAAAAGCATGATGAATAGATATGGCTATAGTTGGAGTAGTTTAGAAACTACATTTGTAAAGAAAAAAATCAAAGAGGAAAGTAAAACATATACACCTCCAGCAGCAACTTTAAATGGGAAAATAATAAATAGTTTAAGTAATAATAATGGAGATTTGAAAGATACATTAAATATAACAAATTTTAAATCTGTACCTGAATTAGCAGAATACATGAAAGAGCATAATTATAATTGGAGTAGTAGCATAAAAAATTATGTACAGGTAGCTAGCATTAATTACGATTCCAACCCAAAAGAAGATAGTAAAACATGTAAAGATGCTATAAGTACACCAAAGTTAGTACAAGTTAACTTAGAAAAAATGGTTCCTGACATACAAGATGAAAAAATGTTAAAGTTCATAATAAATAATAAAGAGCAGATAAAAGAACTATTAGAAGAAGATTACGGACCACAAAATATGCCTAGATATTGTGTTCCAGGAATACATATAAATAAATCGATATATATGATTAATACTGTCGCTGATTTAATTGGTAAATTTGCAGTTGAAAAGCATATAACTATAAAGGAGGTAGCCTTGATAGCTTTTATAGAATTCTTCAAAAAATATGGGTATAAAGATGTAATTAAAAATATATTCGAATGAATATGGGCGTTTTATATTCAAATTTAAGAATATTTAAAACAGATAGCTAGTATTAAATTACTTAGCTATCTGTTTTTTTGTATCACTTATGTATTATAATTTGTATTTTATAGAATCATGTGTTTTCATTTTAGTAAGGAATTAGATTTAAACTGAGTAAGGACAAGAATAATCAGAAATAATATTTAAATACATTAATAGTAATATAAGTTCAGTCATAGGAGACGATTAACTATTTTCAACATTAAATGTTATGATTTAATTAAATTATTACAAGTTAATTTAAAAAACATAGCTTATATATAGCCGTGGTGATATGAAGTGACAGTTACCAATATAATTACTCGTTTTAAAATCAAAACACTTTAAAAGCGTTATATATGCTTTTAAAGGGTATGATTTTAGAATTAAATCAAATACGTAAGGTGAAATACAAGTAATTACATGTTTAAGTACTTATATTTGCTATTTATATACTTCGATGATTTACTTAGTAAGAATGCTTTTAACGTAGTCATACCAACAAAACATGATATAATGGACAAAGAAATTAATGCAGATGGGTAAGGTATTAACGGTGAGAAGGTAAAGGTTAATATTTAGTCAGAAATTTATGATCAAAGGGTAAGTGAATGAGTGTCAAAGAAATATAATGAGTCAAAATATGAATTGTACAAAAGGTTAATATTAACTAGATATTAGTATAAAAAATTATTTAGTTAAATTGCATCCGCCAAGTTGGCGTCTTCAAATAATATAAGTTCATTATGAAGTGAAGTTAATTAAAGCTAGAACTGTAATATCTGACATGCATAATGTCTTAGCTTACTTTTTATGTGGAGAAGAACATAATAAAGAGAATGTATGAGGAAAGAATATATTTCACAGGTATGCTAAATCTACTTAATCATGTTTATAGATTAGATAGTGGAAACTAATGTTTTCAGTTCAATGGGGATATTCAAACGATGAATACCCTTTATTGGGAATAAAAGTAAGGATAAGATGAAATAACAGTAGATTTTCTTCGATTTGATTAGATGCTAAAGTTATATGCACACAAATTAATAATATACATAATTAAAGCACTAATACATATGATACCAATATTTATTTCGTTTGGTATCATAGACAAATAAATTTAAGACAGTGAACTAAAATTTATTTAGAAAGCACTTTTATAGTTGTTTTTGTTAATTTGGCCAAATTCTCTTTTACATCTGCATAATTACAATCTTTATTAATATTTCTTAGGACTCTGTTAAACGCCGATGTATTAATAAAACCGTATTTCATTGTCTTCATTATATCACTTTCTTTCTTCTTATTTTCTACTAAATATATTATACTATTAATTAGTGCAAAAAGTATGTTATACATATAAAGATCATAAATAACTAAACATTGTATAATTTAAAATCATTTGTAAATGAATAAAATTTAATAAGCATATTAGTAGTCTTTTAATTTAATTGGTTTTTTAATTTATCGTAGAATAGTAATTAATTAGAAATCACTTCCTTATATTAAGTAAGTCACTATTAATTAACCTTTATATAATTTTATTTAAGAAAAGCTAACTTGTAAAAAGCTTTGATAGGAAAAGCTTAGTGGTTCTTTAAATTATTATAACCTTAGGACAACAAATGTAATTAATATTAAAATTAGTTAAACATAGATATATCAATGGTTTGGACACATCCATATATTGGTCATTTACGTATTCAGTAAGCGCTATTAACGCTGCAACTGTTGAAGTTAAATTTAACGAAGCTGTTCTTGATACTGACGTAATTGATGGTAGTGGAGATTTGAAAAATGTTGCTTTCACTGCTGAAACTGTAGATGGTGTAGTAGCTTCAACACCAGGAACTTTAAAAGCGGTTTTATCTACTGATGGAAAGACTTTAACTTTGACAACAGCAGTAGGTTCAAAGTTTGATGGTACTTATACAGTTAATGTTTCAAAGAATGTTATTCAAACAGTTAATGGTGATTATTTTGCTGCATATGAAGGTACTTTAGTAGCTACAGATAGTACTCGTCCAACATTAAAAGGTATTACTTACAATCCAGCTGGAACTATTGCATATTTAGAATTTAGTGAACCACTTTCTGCTAAAGATTCAGATTTCGGCTTAATTAGTATTGCACGTGCTGATGGTGTTGCTCTAAATAGTGCTACTGTTTCTGGTTTCACTGCTTCTGACATCACTCTCGACGCATCAAAACGTAATGTTGTTGACGTAGCACTTGCTGATGTTAATGTGGCAGATGCTGGCAAAGACATCAAAATTAATTTTGTAGGATTAAAAGATCAAGCTGGGAATTTAGTAAGCCCAAATCCAGTTTCTATAACTGTTAATAAAGATGTAACAGTTAAAGCTCAAGCTGCAATTACGTCGGTAAGACGTTCTTCTTTAACTAAACTTGAAATAACTTTTGATAAAGAATTAAATGTAGCACCATCAGTTACAATTGCTACTGAAGCTGCAAATACTTCCGCAGCTGTTTCTTTAACAGACCCTAAGGTATATGAAGTTACTTTAACATCTGCTGAGCAAGCTCTAACTGGTATTAAGAATGTAGTTACAAATTCATGGGATGCATTCAATACAGCAGCGCCTGTTACAGTAGGTGTAACAAAAATAGTTGATTTTACGGTTGAAAAAGTGGCTCCAACTATTTCTTCAACTACATTAGAAGAAATTAGTAATGTTAATTACTTAGTTGTTAACTTTAGTGAAGATGTAACTTTAGCTGATTTAGCTGCAGGTACATTAACAGGAACTATTTCTAAACCAAACGGTGATTTAGTAGCTAGCCCAACTTATGATTTTGCTGCTCCTACTTTCTATGGTCAATCTTTGACTGCAACTAAATCAAAATCAATTAAAATTAACTTAGATACTTTAGAAGTTGCTGGAACTCCTACTGCATTAGTACCAGGAACTTATAACGTTGAAGTTTCAGCTGCTATTGCTAAGGATGTATTTGGTAATGATAGTGTTAAAAAGACAACTTCTTTTGATATTAGTACAGCATCAACGAAATTACCTGCTCCATCAGCTGTTGCTTCAAAAGCTAATACACCTAGTACAATAGTAGTTTCTTTTGCTAATAAACTAGATGTTGTTTCTGCTCAAACTATGTCTAATTACACAATTGAAGGTGCAGTTATTGAAAGTGCGATAGTAACATCAAATGCCGCAGGTGCAGCTACAGTTGAGTTGAAAATTCAAGCAGGATCAGTTGCTTATGATGGCGCTCGCCAAGTAACAATTAAGAATGTAAAAGGGTTTGATAATAGCTTCATTGCTATGGCTGATTACTCTGCTGTAAAATCATTCAATGAGAATGTCGCTCCTAAGTTGGCAACAACAAATGCTGCAGTATTAACTGCTACTGATAAGATTACAGTAGATTTCAATGAAAATTTAGTTGATACTATTACTGGACTTGACTTAGAAGTATTCCAAAACGGAATTAAAATTGGTTCTACAAGTGCATTAAGTGGCACTGACGCTTCAAAAGTTGTTATTACACTTACTTCTGCAGTTTCATCAACTACAGGTTTGGTAGTAAAAGCTGCTTCTACAATTGATTTGACAGATGCTAATATGAACAGTGTAGTATTCACTGATACTACTGTTAACTAAATAGAATCAAGTGCATTTCATTGACAAAGACCCTTTGAAGCACTCAAAGGAAGTTGATGAATAAATTAACTTAGTTAGAATAATTGAATAATAATATAATGCGAGAAGGGCAGTTGTGGATCTGTCCTTCTCTATTTTATAAATACCAATCCACAACATTTCATAACAATCACATCAGTTAGAATTAAAGTAAAGTCAGAGCCTATCACTGACTACTCCACAAATCATCTTGTGGAAATTATATAGATATCAAAGAACTAAATATACAGTAGAAGTCATCATATCTTTTGGTATGGTGGCTTTTATTTTCATCTAGTAGTAGTATACTAGGTAACTAAAAACTGGTCATGAACCAATAGTAAACTGGCTAACAATAATGAAATTAGAGAATGAGGGAAGGACAAATTTGAATTGTTCTTCTCTTTTTTTGTTCACTGCAAAACTTCATAGAAATACACTGCAAAAGAATTCTGCTGCTCCTAACTAAATTACCTTTCCACTCATATCAACAACTCCTGGCATATTCTCTAGTACAATTTTCAAGGCATAATCTAAATAATGCAGACAAGCTGTGATAAACCATAAATCAAGCATATATTATTTCTTTGAATATAAGATGGTAAATTTAAAGGAGGAATAATAGATGATTAAAATAGTACATAAAACAGAAACAAAAGATCTAAGTAACTTACCAAAGCAAGTTCGTCGGCAAACCTCCTCACTAGGGTGACAGGCACTTGTAAAAAAGTGTAAAAGTAAAAAAGCTTGGCGACAGCCAGGGTTGGAACTACTAAAATATATAGGCATATATTTTAGTAGTTTTTTTGTCGTGAAGCGAAGATCTCACGACATTTATAGAGTATTCACTGAGTTAGTTGTAAAACCGCCTCAAGGAGGTGTGTTTTTGGAAAGGTAAAAATCATGCACTGCGGAACTTAATTTTTCCAGCACCCTATTCCCATTACTGGGGATTTATTAGCAAACATAAACTTCCAGTTTATGTAATGGGGTCGTGACAGACGCCTAATAATTGGGAACTTGGAAGGGCATCAAAGATGGGACAGGGCAAGCGGAAGCAAGGCGAAAATGGAACATTTGATGCGGATTTAGAGTGAAGAAGTTAGGTAGAAAAGAAAAGAAGGATAGAAAGAAAAAGAACAAAAAAACTTAGCGACAGCCATTTGAGGGAATTACTGAAACATATAGAAGACTATATGTTTCAGTGGTTTTTTGTCGTTAAGGTTAGGTTTAACCATATTGGCAAGGTGTAAAATTTTATAGGTTGATAAAGAAGTTTGAAGATGTTATAATTATTTTACTTGAAGATTAAATTATGGTGGTGATTTAAGATGGATAATGAAACGAAGAAAATGTTTGAAATGTTGATGAATAAATTAGACAATATGGAAGAAAGCCAAAAGGAAATAAAAGAAAGCCAAAAAGTCATGGAGGAAAGACAAAAAAACATGGAAATAAGGCAAGATGAAATATTTTCTGTTGTAAAGGCTATTGAACATAGTAATACTACACATAAAGCAGAGATTGATAACATTACTTATAAAGTTGCACATACAGAAGGAACGATTAACAAGATAGGTAATGTAATTATTGAAAATAGAGCCATAAAATAGCACCAGTAGCAAGCTCAAGTCCCTCACGGTCTTTTAAGTTCGTCGGCAAACCTCCTCACTAGGGTGACAGGCACTTGTAAAAAAGTGTAAAAGTAAAAAAGCTTGGCGACAGCCAGGGTTGGAACTACTAAAATATATAGGCATATATTTTAGTAGTTTTTTTGTCGTTAGTGTCGCGTTTCATGACATTAATAGAATATTCACTGTAATGATTAGGTAAGTAGTGCATAAGGTAAGAAAAGAGGATATAATATAACTATAAGGGAGTGGTATATATGGGATATGATATGAATAGTAAATTAAGTGATGGATTTTTGATGTCACCTAAAATAGATTTTGTTTTTAAGCTACTCTTTGGAGATGAAAAAAATAAGGATATTCTTATAGGTTTTTTAAGCGCAGTGCTAAAAATGTCTCAGGAAGATTTTGTAGGAATAGAAATAGTAAATAGTGAGTTACTAAGAGAATTTAAAGAAGATAGAAAAGGAATTCTGGATGTTAGGGCAAAAACAAGAGAAGGTAAGCAAATTGACATAGAAATACAAATTGTACCTACTGATTATATGCCAGAAAGAACATTATTTTATTGGTCAAAATTATATAATGGACAAATAAAATCAGGAGAAACCTATGACAAACTAAAAAAATGTATAACTATAAATATAGTGGATTTTGTGTGTATTCCTCTAAAAAAACTTCATACCAGTTTTCATGTAATAGAAGATGAGACAGGATATAGATTGACAGATGTACTAGAAGTACATTTTTTAGAATTGCCGAAATTATTTAAAGAAGATATAGAAAAAGATGAAAATGATCCAATAGTAGAATGGATGGAATTCTTAGATGGTAAATCGAAAGGGGTTATGGAAATGCTTGCGAAGAAGAATGTAAATATAAAGAAAGCCTATGACCTTCTACAGGTTATAAGTCAGGATGATAATGCAAGAATGGCTTATGAAGCAAGACAAGCAGAAATCCGAGATCAAATGACGAGAATGAAATCAGCAGAAGAAAGAGGTAAAACAGAAGGTAAAATAGAAGATGCAACAAATCTATTAAAACTGGGAGTTAGTATAGATATAATAATTAAAGCTACAGGTCTTCCTGAAGAAAAGGTTATACAAATAAAGAAGGAGCTAGAAAATTAGCAAACAGTGCTAAGCAAGTTCGCTTCGCTCACAAGGCCCGAGCAAGTTCGTCGGCAAACCTCCTCAACCTCTCTCACTAGGGTGACAGGCACTTGTAAAAAAGTGTAAAAGTAAAAAAGCTTGGCGACAGCCAGGGTTGGAACTACTAAAATATATAGGCATATATTTTAGTAGTTTTTTTGTCGTGAAGCGAAGATCTCACGACATTTATAGAGTATTCACTGAGTTAGTTGTAAAACCGCCTCAAGGAGGTGACAGGTTTTACAAAAAAATGTGAAAACTGAGGTATTAAAAATTAAAAACTGTCAATAATTTAGATGATAAAAATTGGTACGCTAGATATATAAGACAGGAGATTATTTGAAATGGGAAGAAAAAAGATAGAGTGGTATCCAGGAGCTATGTATCATGTTACAGCAAGAGGTAATCGTAGAAGTGACATATTTAAAGAAGAAATCGATTATGAATTCTACTTAAAATGCATGGAAGAGGCACTATGTTATTACAAAGATTGTTATACAATTATAAGTTACTGTTTGATGACAAATCATGTACATATACAAATAGAAGCAAAAGAAAAACCAATAAGTTTTTATATTGCTAGGATTAATAACTTTTATGCTAAAAATTTTAATAAGAAATATAATTTTATAGGTCATTTATTTCAATCAAGATATAATGCTGAAATAATAGAGAAAGATGAATATGTATTAGAAGTAAGTAGGTATATACACTTAAATCCAATGAGAGCACAAATGGTTGAAATTCCTGAAATTTACCCCTGGAGTAGCTATGACATGTACATAGGAGGAAAAGGAGAAAAACTAATAGAATCAAAAATTATCCTTTCTTATTTTAAGAAAGGAAAGGAAAGAGAATTATATAAAAAATTTGTAGAAAGTGCTAGAAAGGATAAATATAAAAAGGAAGAAGATGAGATAGATGGCATCAGTAGTTAATAGTTTCTCGTTAGCAGGTATAGATGCGTATACAGTTAAAATAGAAACAGACACTATATATGGGCAGCCAAGCATAAATATTGTAGGTCTTGGGGATACAACAGTTAAAGAAGCAAAAGAGAGGTTAGAAGCTTCAATAAAAAATGCTAAATATGAATTTCCTAAAATGAAAATAGTAATAAATTTATCTCCAAGTGACAGAAAAAAGAGTGGATCTCATTTCGATTTAGGTATGGCTATAGGGATTTTAATGCAATCAAAACAAATAACTGTGAATGAAATAGAGAAGTTTGGGTTTATTGCAGAACTCTCTTTAAATGCAGATTTAAGAGCATGTAGTGGTATTTTACCTATGGTCATTGCTGCTAAAAATAGTGGAATATATAACATAGTGGTAGCTAAAGAAAATATGGAAGAAGCATCTTTAGTTAAAGATGTTAATATATTTTCTTTTGATACTCTAGAAGAAGTTATTAAATTTATACAAGGTGATAATCCTTATGAACCTGTAATAAACAGCAAACACAATCAAAAGGTGAAAAGAACAAATTTATTAGATTTTGAAGATATAAAAGGTCAAGATGGAATTATAGAATTTATATTAGTAGCAGCGGCTGGAGGGCATAATATGCTTATGACTGGAACACCTGGCTGTGGAAAGTCAATGATTGCAAAACGGATTCCAACAATACTTCCAAGCATGAATGAACAGGAGGCTTTAGAAGTAACAAAAATATATAGTGTTTCAGGACTTTTGAAAAATAAAGACAATTTAATAACAGAAAGGCCATTTAGAGCTCCACATCACAATGCTTCAATGAATTCACTCATAGGAGGAGGGAATAGCGCTATGCCTGGAGAAATATCTCTAGCACATAATGGGGTTTTATTTTTAGATGAGATAGCAGAATTTAACAAACAATCTTTAGATTCACTAAGGCAGCCGTTAGAAGACGGTAATGTAACTATATCGAGAGTAAAGTATACAAACACATACCCATCTAATTTTATGCTGATTGCTGCAATGAACCCTTGTCCCTGTGGTTATCGTGGAACAAGCAGATGTCGTTGCACTGATTATGAAGTGCTTAGATATAGAGAAAAAGTTTCAGGACCAATATTAGATAGAATAGATATTCAAAAGTATGTCCAGCCAGTGAATTTTATTGATATATCAAATGATATATCAAGTAGTACGTCAAAAGAACTAAGAGAAAAAGTGGAGAATGCAAGAAGAATCCAACAAAAAAGATTTGAAAAAATAGAGAACATAAATTGTAATGCACAAATGACAACTTCTCACATTAAGGAATTTTGTATGCTAGACAAAGAAAGTACAGAGTTTTTAAAAAAAGCCTTTAATAGGTTTAATTTTAGTGCAAGAAGCTATCATAAATTTTTAAAATTATCACGTACTTTTGCAGATATGGATAATTCTAAAGATATTAAAAAAACTCATGTAGCAAAAGCATTAATGTGCAGAGATTTAGATAAGGAACAATCAAAAATGATTACTATAATTTGAATTGTAACTAAAGGAGAGTTGAATGGAAGTATATTGGCTATGGCTAAGTTTAATAAAGGGAATAGGACCTATTACAGCTAAAAAACTTTTACAATATTATAAAGATGCCTATTGTATCTATAATGCAACTAAAGATGAATTAGAGAATATTAATATATTGAATAAAAAACAACTTCAAGAACTAATTACTTCAAAATCTCTAAAGAATGCTCAGGGTATAATTAGTGAATGTAAAACAAAAGAAATAAAGGTGCTTACTTATAGTGATGAATTATATAAAGAAAAAGCAAAATTATGTTCAAAATCACCAATTGTATTATTTTACAGAGGTAATATTCTAAAAGAGAATTTTAGCGTTGGAATTGTAGGAGCAAGAAGATGTACGGACTACGGTAAAAAAGTTGCAGCAGAGGCGGCACAATATTTAGCTCGAAATAGTGTAACTGTAATAAGTGGTATGGCAAAAGGAATTGATAGCTACGCTCATACAGCTTGTCTTAAGAATGGTGGTTACACTCTTGCTTTTTTAGGAAGTTGTGTTGATATATGTTATCCTGCAGAACATTCAGTTTTAATGAAAAGGATAATAGAAAATGGTGCGGTGATATCTGAGTTTTTACCTTCCACAAAACCAATTCAAAGCAATTTTGTAACGAGAAATTATTTATTAAGCGCATGGTCTGAAAAGCTGCTTGTTGTTGAAGCTACTGAAAAAAGTGGAGCATTAACAACTGCTAAATTTGCTAAGGAAAATAAAACAGAAGTTTATGCAGTACCAAATAATATTTTTGCTGAAGAAAGTAAAGGAACAAATAAGCTAATTGAAGAGGGATCTAAAATATATTTAACCCCAAATCAATTAGTGGATAATAAAAATTGTGTACATATAAGAACATACCAAGATGTAGATGGTTATAAAATGTCTCCATTACAAAATCGAATATTGAGCTTACTAAAAAATAAGCCTAAGAACTTAGAAGAAATTTTATTTTCCATAAAAGAAGAAAGGGAAGGTATAATAGAAACACTATCTATTATGGAAGTTGAAGGTATTGCTGAATGGACGCCTCAAGGTTTGAGAATACTTTAGCACTAGGGTGACAGGCATTTGTAAAAAAGTGTACTGATAAGAAACTAATTATGGAAAGAGTATTTTTAAAGTAGGAGTTATTGCCTCATAACAACTGGCAGCAGTTTCGCTTCACTATTAAACAAATACATAAAAATCAACATGTTAAGTGGCCTATTAAAGTAGTCGTAAATTCCGGTAAAATGTTTGATAAATAGTTTATTTCCTATTAAAATAATTATAGGGAAATGAGGTATAAAATGGGGATAAAGTATTTAGAAAAATTACTGAAATATATGAAGGAGGTTTATAAAATAGAGAGAGGAATTAGTAAGTTAAGAGATAAAAGAAGAAATCCAATTTATAGCACTGGACAAGTAATATTGCCAGTACTTTTTGGTTTTATGAATTTAGCCTTTCTAGAAACGAGTATTCTAAAATCATTACTCTTAATTCTATTATTTAATTCATTGAAACTCTGAATTCTTAGGATATACTTTCTTTATAGTAGTGATATAGCATTATCAAACAAAATAAAAAATACCAACAATTAATTTATTTGTGTTGTAGTATGTTATTAATAAAACAAAAATTATTAAATCAATTCAATGCCAACTAATGTTCAAAGTTGGCATTCGATTATTTAAATGATCTTATAACAATTTTTTAGTAAGGAAGAGTAAAGTTTGCGTACCCTTTATAAATCATAATAGTTCAGTGTAATATTTCTAAAGTTCCTGTTATTAAGAAAAAGTAACTTGGGATATTAAAGGATATTTGTTAATATGCTTATATTTTTAAATTACATTAGAATGATAGAAAATACAAAACTGTTAAGACATATTTAGTAAGAAAGTTATGATGTAGTTAACTTTTAATATAAATTATATGTAATTATTAAACGATGAATAAACTTTTCTTTCTGGGTATATTATTTCACATGAAAATGGTAAAATTGAATATATAGAATGAATAAGAGGAGTGAGCTTATATGAAGAGAATACCTTATGGCATTTCTAATTTTGAAATTTTAAGAGAAAAAAATTATCTTTATGTAGATAAAACATCTTATATAAATATACTTGATACATATGCACCATATCAATTTTTTATAAGACCTAGAAGGTTTGGTAAAAGCTTATTTATATCAATGCTTGAGAATTATTATGATATAAATAAAAAAGATAAATTTGAAAAGTTATTTGGTGGTTTATATATAGGCAAAAATCCCACTGAAGAGAGAAACAACTTTCTTGTCTGGAAAATTAGCTTTGCAGGAGTAGATGCAGGACATGGTGAAGAAGAGTTAAGAAAAAGTTTTAATTTTAAGGTTAGATCCTCTGCTAAAGAATTTATAATTAGGTACAAAGATTTATTAGGGGAAAACAAGTTATCACTGGAAGAATTAAGTGCAGAAATGATAGTAGAACATATAAATATGCTTTGTAAAATTAATAATAAACAGGTATTTGTTCTTATAGATGAATATGATAACTTTGCCAATGAATTAATCATTGGAGGAAAACAAAATACTTACAAAGGTGTACTTCATGGTGAAGGCTTTGTTAAAGTTTTTTATAAAGCTTTAAAGGATGCATCAGCAGAAAATTTTGCAAGGATATTTATGACTGGAGTAAGCCCTATAATGCTAGATGATTTAACTAGTGGCTTTAATATAACTAGGAATTATACTTTAGATGAAAAGCTTAATTCTATGCTTGGATTCTCGCGTAATGAACTTTCTTCTATTATGGATGAAGTAGGATTTACTGATATGGAACTTAGAAAAAAGATATGTAAAGATATGACTGAGTATTACAATGGTTATAAATTTAATGTAAATAGTGAATCTGTTTTTAATCCTGATATGGCAATGTATTTTATTGATGGTTATTTAGCATATAATAGGTACCCAGAAGAAATGATAGATAATAATGTTAAAACAGACTATGGTAAAGTTAATCAACTAGCTTATAATTTTAATGATACAGAAGCATTAGATGAAATTATGTCTACTGGTGAAACATCAACAAGACTTGTAGATAGATTTAATATTCATACTATGTACAGTGAAAAGGAAAATTTTAAATCACTTCTATTTTATCTTGGAATGCTTACTATAAAAGAACAGGGGCCCGGTGGCATAGTTCTTAAAATACCTAACTATGTGATAAAAACAATTTACTGGGAACAGTATTTTCAAAAGGTAAATGAAGATTACAATATACAAATTAAAGATGTTAGAGATGTAGTAACTCAAATGAGAATGAATGGTGATATTGAACCTCTAATAGAAATTGTAAAAGAAATATTAGGAGATTTATCTAACAGAGATCTTATACAAATGGATGAGAAAAATGTAAAGATGATGTTTCTTACTCTACTCGGTGTAGATAGTACCTATTTTATAAAAAGTGAGAATGAAAACAACAATGGCTATGTTGATTTAATGCTTAGAAGAAAAATCCAGCTTAAGGATATAACTAAATTTGAATGGATTATAGAATTAAAATATATAAAAGAGAGTGATAGGAATACTTTAGAAAAAGTAAAGAATCATGGGCTAAAACAGCTTCAAATGTATGGGGAAAGTAAGATGGTTCAAGACGAATTGGATAAAGAGGGATTAAAGAAAGTGTTGATCATTGCTGTAGGAAAAAAAGATATTTATACTGTAAACTTAATTTAACAATGAATTTCTTTAGATATAAAAAGGAACTAACCTATTTTACAACATTTTGGGAGGGGAAATATAACTATCCACCCGAACTGGAAGATATAAATGATACCCATATTAGTCTTCAGCTAGAAGATTTCGATGGATGTCTTTATAGGTGATATTTTCAGATCTGTTCTTAGATGATAAAGCTTTTTGTAATGATAGATAATAGCTAATCCGTTCTCTGATTTTTTCAAGTTGCAATTGATACATTATACTTTGATAAGTAGCGTCAGATAGTGTCATAAAAAAGCCCTCTTAGAATTCTATATTAAATAATAACACATTCATAAATTAAATGTGGGATATTTTGCTGAAATATAATAATGAAAATGAAGGTTAGTTAAGATTATGAATAGCATGCTTAATCCAAATGTATTTAAATATATTGCTTAAGTTGTAAACCGCAGCAAATAAAATAGGGAGGAATAATATTATGACAAGTCCTGCACGTATATTATGATAGGAACGCCGGGTTACGGAAAATCAATGATTGCAAAAATATTTTTAACCAGTGGATTTTATTGAAATATCCAATAATGTATCAAGGAGTACATCAGAAGAATTAAGAGAAAAAATATTCACAAGTTTTACTAATTACAACTTCTTTTAAAATTCCTTTAAAGATAATATATAAACTATCCAATGGATGGTGAAATTATATTGTACATGCTATAATAATCTAAAATAAGTATTAAGGAGTTAGAGTTAATGAAGAAAATAGTGATTATGATTATAGCCGTTTTAAGCTTAAATGTTTGTAGTTCGTATGCAAATAAAATATATGCTACTAAAAGTAATGAAACTTTGGTAAATAAACAAGTTATATTGGCAAGTGCTCAGGAATTATATCCACTTAAAGATGGAGAAGTTTTATTAGATGAAAGTATTTTGTCTACAGATGAGGTAGAGATATTTACTAAAAATCAAAATATATATTACAAAAAAATACTTAAAAAAACATATGGTAGTTGGATAGAATTAGAAAGCCAGGTGGCAAAACTTCCATACGCAGGGTTAAAAGATGATAATAACCTAACAAGAGATTATTCTGTGGAAAAAGCATTAGAAAATAAATTAAAAGCTAATGGAGTTGATTTAAATCAACTTCCAGTAAAATTAGACTATTCTGGTTCAGCTTATTTTCCACCAATAGGAACTCAATACGAAGGTAGTTGCGTTGCCTGGGCTACGGGCTATTATCTTAGAACTTATCAGCAAGCAAAAGATATTGGCTGGAAAGTAGGGAATGACACTAAGCATATATTTAGTCCTAGCTTTATTTATAATCAAATTAATGAAGGAGTAGATGAAGGTTCTACACTTCAAGATGCAGGTGATTTATTGAAAAATATAGGGGAGGTATCTCTTTATGATTTCCCTTATGTTCCCAAAGATTATACTACAAAGCCAAGTCCTTTAGTGATAGAAAAAGCTGCACCTAATAAAATAAGGGATTGGTATACACTTTATACTAAATATGATTCTTATGACTATATAATTACTAAAACAAAGGAATATTTAAATACAGGTGATTTGCCAGTTGCAGGTATAAATGTTGGGTTTAAGTGGCAATATCCACTTATACAAGCAGATGGTACAAGTATCGTGACAACAGAGAAGTACATATTAGGTGGACATGCAGTAGTAGTGGTAGGTTATGATGATACACTACAAACCCCCGAAGGTTATGGCGCTTTTAAGATTATAAATTCATATGGGACCGATTGGGGACAAAATGGATTTACATATATGACCTATAGTGCTTTTGCAAAAGCTGTAACTTCAGGGTTTGTTTTTACAGATTTAATTAACGGTAAAGCTATAGATGAAATGGGTACAGTTAATGCAACAGTTATAGGCGAGAATACAATAAAATTTAGTTGGGATGGTACAACAAATGCCATGGGATATAAAGTGTTTGATGAGAATCTTAAAGAAATATCCACTGTTTATAAAAATGAGTATATAGAAAAAGTAGACTCTCTTAAATATGTAAAAAGATATTTTCAAGCATTTAATAATACGGCTTCTTCAAATGTAGTATCTTCTGAAATAGATTTAAATAATATTGTAATAGAGAATGCAGGTGTAACTATAGAAGATACGGTGGAATTCCAAATGAATTTTCTAGGTAGTGGAAGATATGATTTTAGAGTAATAGATTTAAGTGGAAACTTAATATTAGAAAAATTAAACAATCAGGGTAGTAGTGGTCTAAATTTATTCAGATGGGATGGTAAAGATACTACAGGGGCTGTAGCTGAGAATGGAAATTATAAATTGAAAATAACTCCATATATTGGATTGAATCCAGGTGATGTGTTTACCTCGTCCTTTGAAAAAAAATCTAAACTAGTAAATGCTAATGCAAAAATATATAAATATTTAGGAAATGCCTACCAGGTAGAGATAAATTTGAAAGCAATAGAAAGTGGAAAAGTGACAATATATGCAGTGACAGGCGTTGTTGAAGTCCCTATTGTAATAGATAGCATAATAAATTCAGGAGAAGAAAAAACTTTTAAAATAGATTCTAGTAAGATAAATATAAATGATAAAAATATGAAAATAAAGGTAGTAGTTGTAGACTAGTAGCAAGTGGGTAGTTCATTATAGTACTGGGCTTGCTAATGCTGCCGAAATTCTTTTGTTTTTAATAGACCATAAATAGTTAAAAACATAATAAAGTGTTATAATAAAGCTGATTTAAGAATTAAATAGACATATTTCATGAGAATTAAAAACTAGGTTTTTTATTATAGGGGATAATTATGGATAATAATGAAAAAAAAGTAAAATTAAAACTACACTTAAATGATGAGCATGAAGCTGTACATGCAGATGCTATAAAAGAATTTTATAGTGAAGAATTGGAAAGTTTACCTGATATGAATTAAGGTGATATAAATATAAATACTACCTATGTATTTGATTTAGGGGATAAGGTTGAGGTAGGTGTTTATTTTAGGAATGCGCTTTCTAAAGAAATCAATTTTGACAAGCTTCCATTAATGATATTAAATTCAAAAGGTGAAGTTGTGGCAAATCAAACTTTTGAACTTAGAGAAGTAGGGAATATACCACCGTACTCAGCAGTGCCTTGGAAACTATACTATGATAAAAAGAATATATTTATTGATACAATATCTTTAAAAGATGGTTTACATATAGTTTTTGATACAAATATAAAAGCATATAATAGTGCTAATATAGAATTCGAAGATGTACCTAATGATTCACAATTTAAAAAATTACATAAATATTTAAATGAAATGTCGCCAATTACTTCGGGAGATGTTAGCCTATCCTTGTATAAAATTCTAAAAGGTGATAATGGGGAATTAAGAATAGCCATAATTGTGAGAAATGCAGCAGCCAAAAAGATTAAAATAGAAAAGATACCTGTTACTGTTAAAAACATGGAAAATGATAAAATAGTAGCGGTAGGTACAATTAATACTAGCGATTTTGAAGTTAATCCACTAAAAGCAAAAATTATAAATTTAGAATTTAGTGCTGAGCAGCTTTTAGAGAAGGACTTTAATATAGATAATTTAGTTGCATATTTTAACCAGTAACTTTTAATATAATCAAGGCAAGATGAGATGATTTCTGTATTATACGGGAGTCATCCTTTTTATGCAAAAAAAATTATTGCTTAGGGGCATTTGAATAATTAGTATAGAATAAATTCTATTTATCTGATAAAATAAAGTTAAAGAAAAATAAACATAATTATGAATAAGAGTATTATATCTCCATGAAAATAATCTGGAAGGAGATTTAAATGAGATTATATGCTTTTGTAAAAAAAATAATGACTGGAAGGCGGATGATATAAATGCTAAAAACTAAAAATAGGATTTTCTCTATGGTATTAATATTTACTTTACTATCTTTTATATCTATAAAGGTTGAAGCTGCAACTAAAATTAACAGATTATCTGGAGCAAATAGGTATGCAACCTCACAAGCTGTTGCATTAGATGGATGGCAACAATCGGATTATGCCATACTTACCAGTGGCGCAAATTTCCCTGATGCATTAAGTGCAGCTCCGTTAGCTAAAAAGTTTAACGCACCCATTATGTTAACTGAAAAGGATTTGATTCCCACAGAAACAATTAATGCATTGCAGGCATTAAAAGTAAAAAGTATTTTCATTATTGGTGGAACGGGTGTTATTTCTACCACCGTTGAAAATAAAATAAAATCCATGGGGATAAATACTACAAGATTTTCTGGTGCAGATAGATATGGCACCGCTATTAAGGTAGCTGAGCAACTAGATAATATTAATGAGATTTTTATTGTTACTGGTGAGGATTTTGCTGATGCGCTGTCTGTTTCACCTATAGCTGTAAAAAGAAGCATTCCCATAATTTTAGTTGGACATAATGCAATTCCTGAGGTGGTGAAGAATTATATAAGTAGCCACAATATAACTAAAACCTATGTTGTTGGTGCTGGTTCTTCATTAGATGAGAGTATTTTATCCACACTTACTAATGTTGAAAAAATAAATGGAGTGGACAAATATGAGAGGAATTTAGCAATCGTAGATAGATTTAAAAGCGATTTAGATTTTGACACAATATACATGACTTCAGGTGAAAATTTTCCGGATGGTTTGACCGGTTCTATTTTGGCAGGTAAAAACTCTAATGCAATGATTTTAGTGGGTAGTGATTCTAGCTCTGAAAAAAACTATTTCAGTAAAAATTCTATTTCCTTGAATAATATTAAAGTATTAGGTGGTACAGGAGTTGTAAGTGAAAGCACAATTAGTAATTTAGAAGATGTAAAAACCGATAATGATTTAAACGTGATTGATATTGCTAAAAATGCTAATCTTATTGTTAAGTTAGAAGCAAAACAAAAGAATAACAATATTTTTCCACTGTGAGTGGGCAATAATATCCTCAGATGTTAAACTTGTAACTAATTATCATGTTATAAATGCAGTTTGTTTTGTTAACCTTGTACTTGAAGATGGAACAGGGTATCAGGTTGATGGAATTTTAGGCTACAGCAGAGAAAAATCAGATAAGTCACTACGCCCAAAGGCGTGGTGGCTTTTTTAGGCGTGGGATGAATAGTACTAAAATTCCATGAAAAGATTAGATTGCTAATATTGACAAGATTTTATGCATATGATATTATATCATTAACATATATATAGTACATATGTGTATTAAAATAAGTGGAAGAGGTGAAAAGCCACAGTGAAAAAGAAAAATATATTTAAAAGTATAAGTCATGCATTAGTTTTATTATGTATTTTTGCTATAGGTACCTCTGCTAAAGTTAAAGCAGATGCAACTCAGGATATGGCGAAACAGCAGGCTGTAGACATAGCACTTAAAAATAGCACTAAATTGCTTAAATTGGATAGAGGCCTGGTAACCATAAAGAGAAATTACGATAAGTATAAAGAAATAAGCGCCGATGTAGTGAGTTTGAAAAAGAGTCTTGAACAGTATAAAGCTGCTTATAAATTAGCATATAGTGAAGGAAATACAGCTCAGTATAAGGCTTTAACTATGCTTATAGCAGCATTTACCCAAGCTGAACAAATACCAGATGAGGTAACTCGTAATGCTACCATAGCAGCGATCGTAAATAGTCCTTCAAATACCAATCATTTAACCAAAGTTCAAGCCCAAGGGTTGTTAGCAAAGGCAGATTCACAGATAGCTGAGTTAAGGGAAGCCGGTAATAAGCTTGCTTTGATAGGACTTACCGAGTTTGACACTACTACGGGCGGTAACAAACCCAAAAATTTATCTCCTGCAAAGACATATGCTACATTTGTATATTTGAGAAATATACCCTGGGTTATTGCTCAAGATATGATGGATAAAGCAAAGCTACAACGTGAAGTAATACAAAGCGCTACAGATGTATTGGTTAAACAAGGTTATGATACTATCCTATATGCAGAGGATGGATATAATCTCACAAAGCAGGTTTATGATAAGCAAGTGAAGGATTATGGACAGTTAGCTAAAAAATATGAGGTGGGTGCTGCTTCTGAAATAGAGAAGAATTTGGCCCAAATGGAGCTTCAAAAGTCTAAATTAAATTTAGATAATCTGCAAAGACAGGTTGAAAATGGTAAAACCCAGATAAAGCAATCTTTAGGTGTGAATTTAAAAGATAATTATAATTTTGAAGATGAAAAAATACAAACAAAGGAGCCGCTTACTTATGATGAATATTTAACCAGTGCTATGAAAAATAGAGCGGAAATTTTGGATGCTAAAATAACCATAGCTGAAAAACAAAAGATCTTTGATGATTTGAAAGGATACTTTAATAAAGGGGATTTGGAATATTTGCAGGCAGAAGAGGAAATAGAAGAGGCTAAATTAAAGGAAGATCAAACAAGTAAACAAATAGAAACAGAGATACAAAGTGATTACTTAGATATAAAACAGAAACAAGAGGATTTGAAATTAACTGCTAAAAAGGTGGAGCAAGCTAATAATCAATACAAGGTAGTTAATACTAGCTATGAAGCAGGAATGAAGCCTTTGTCCATGCTTTGGCTAGTAGAACTTGGAAAAAACAAAGCACAAATTGATAATAACAAAGCATTAAGAGATTATAATAATGCACTGTATGCTCTTGAAGCAAATTGTAAAATAGGTACTAAATATGTAATGGAAGGGATAGGTGAATAGTATGAATAAGAAGGCCAAATTAATAGTTTCGTCTTTAGCAATACTAGGGGTACTCAGCACAATTGCTATACCTGCATTCGGAGTTTCTGAAAAAAGTACAGGGGTTATGGATATAAACAGTATTATTGAGGCTGTTGGCAGTGGTAACTCTTCTTTAAGTCTATATGATAAAAAAATAAAGATAGTTACTGAAAAGGTCAATGCCATTGTGCCATATAAAGATGAAACAAGTTATGACAGAGGGATGAGAGCAGATGAAACGGATTATCAAATGGAGATGAGGTTAAATGTAAACCCTCCTAGAAGAGAGTTAGAATTACATAATCTCTTGTGGGATAAACAGCAAAAGCAGGATGAGGTTGTTCTCTCCTCTAAGCAATACTATTATCAATATGTTCTGCAAGATCAAATAATTGAACTTCAGAAGAGTAAAATTGAAAGGCTAAAAAAAGTTTTAGCAAATAAAAAAGCGGGAATAGATATAGGAACAGAAGCTGGATACACTTTAATTGATGATCAGGTTAATGTAAATGATGCAGAGACAGCACTTTTGCAATTAGTTAATGAAAAAGAGAATATAAGAATGAAGTTAAATATTAATATGGGGAAAAATGTAGATTCACCTTTAACGGTAAAAACTACAGATATTCCTTACGCGGAATATAAAATAGATAATTTAGAAGATGTAGTAGTGAAGATGTCAAAAGGATATCATAGCATAACGGCTATGAATGAAGAAATAAGACTGGATACAAAAGAAAAAGGCATTGCAGATAAATATGATACGGATCCAAATCAACTTGTAAGGGCGGCATCCCCAAATACAGACTATAAATCATGGTCTGAACTTTTAGGGGATACCATTGTAAACTTAGGCTATGATTTGACAGATGAAAGCAGAGATGTAGAATCCAAAATAAGAACTGACTACAATAATGTATTAAATTTTAATAATACTGTTTTAGTTAAACAATTAGATTGCGATAAAGCAGAGACGCTTCTTAAGGCAGAGAAGGCAAGAGTAACTGCAGGTCAAAGCGTACAAGTTAGCGTGGACTTAGCACAAGAGAATTTAAACAACGCTACTATTGATCTTAATAAAGCGAAAATAGATTATTTTGCCAAGGTACAGCAATTTAAAAACTATATAAAGTGAGCGTGATTACTGTTGAATAAAATGGATGATTTAGAAAATGCCTACGATTGGATTGATGACGTATCCACGAAAATATTAGGTAATTTTATAAAGACTACCTTTTTGATAGATAATGTATTTGAAATATACTATAAGAAAATAGGTTTATCTAAAACCCAATTCTATTCTCTATATGTAGTGTATTTAGCTGGTGAGGAAGGACTGACATTATCTGATCTTGGAAATAAAATGAGGGTGACAAAAGCTAATATAACTTCTTTAGTGGATAGAATGGAGAACTATGGTTATTTCATTAGGATTAACAATCCTAATGACAGAAGAAGTATAAAAACTATAATAACCGAGGAAGGAAGACGAGTACTTTCAGAAGTATTGCCGGAGTATAAAAAATTCTCTTCTGAAATTATGACTTTTTTATCTAGTGAAGAGAAAAATGTCGCCAATTTACTTTTAGAAAAAATTCAAAAATATTTGCTTCAAATATATTTTGCTTAAAATTATTTTATTTTAATTATTATGTTTTATTAAGGGGGAATTTAAAAATGGATATAAAGAATATAAAAGATAAAAAGAAAAAAATAATAGTTTCTGTATTTGTTATTGCAATAGTTATAGGTGCTACAGCACTTGTTCGTTACGGTGTTAAAGCTATATCAGTTTCTAACTTAAGCTTAGCTGCAGAAAAATTAATTAAAGAACAAGATCAGAATTTCATAGTTCAAGGTGCCATAGAGTCTGATGAAACTAATATAAATACAAAAGTACCAGGAAATATAACAAATATAAAAGTAGCTGAAGGGGATAGAGTAAAAAAAGGTGATGTGCTAATGACAATAGCTAGTGACGCTTTTATAGCTAAAAAAGCTCAAGCGGAGGGTGCAATTGCAGCCGCTACCGGACAGATGAAAGCAGCATCAGCTGCAAAAGCTGCAGCTGCAGCTCAATCATTAAAGGCACAAAATGGTGCCCAGCCAGAAGATATAGCGAAAGCAAAAGCCGCTTATGAATTTGCGCAGGGACAAGATAAGGTAGCCAAGGACTCTTATGATAGGGTACACTCTTTATTTTTACAAGGAATTGTTTCAAAACAGACCGATGATGAAACTTCTGTAAAGATGCAGGGTGCAGATACCCAAATGGAAGTAGCTAAACAAACTTATGATCAAGCAATGTCTGGGGCAAGAGCCGAAGATAAGGTAGCAGCAAATGCCTTAGTTAATCAAGCTGATGCTATGGTTCAAGCTGCACAGGGGTTAATAGCTCAAGCACAAGGAGCGGCTCAAGAGGCACAATCTTATATTAAGGATACTACAATTGTAGCACCAACAGATGGAGTTATAACTACTATTAATCCAGAGGTTGGGGAGCTGGTTTCTACAGGAATGCCATTGATTGTAATTTCAAATATAGATAAACCTTGGATAGAAGTTAAAGTTGAGGAGAAAAGTCTCGCTAGTGTTACCCTGGGTGAAAAGGTCAATGTTAAATTAATAGCCTATGGAAGTGAAAACTTTGAGGGAAAGATTGTTAGAATAAATCAAAAACCAGATTTTGCAACAAAGAGAGCAACCAACGATAATGGGCAGTATGATATTTTATCTTACGGTGTTAAGATAGAGTTTACTAAAATGGATAAAGAATTACACCCGGGAATGACGGCTTTAGTTGATTTTGGTAAGAAAAAAGATGCTACGAAAGCTGCGAAATAATTATGAAGGATATACATTTTTTGAGAAATGCAATGAATTGGGTTGTGCTCTTTAAAAAGAGATTAATGCTTTTTATAATGTTATTTGGTATTCCAATTTCTTTAAGCTTTTTATTTGGTTATAGTATGCAAGCCAAACAAATTAGACACATACCAACAATCATTGTAGATAGAGATAATTCAGCTCTTAGCCGAACAATTATTCAAGAAATAAGGGACAATGAAATTTTTAATGTTGATATTTATTCACAAAAGGATAGTGATGTAGAAAAATATATAGAAGAAGGGAAAGCCATGGTAGGCGTGATAATACCAGCCGACTTTTCAAAAAACTTATTGGAAGGAAAAGGACAGAATGTTCTTGTGTTTTATGATGGTTCCCAAATGTCTGGCATCAGTGCAGCTAAGGCTAGAATGACAGAAATATTGTTAACTATTAAAACTGGATATTTGAAACAGGTTATGGAGGGCAAACTAAACATCCTTCCAGGTCAATCCATGAAAACAGTTCAACCTATGTTTTTTACCTATAGAATATTAAATAATCCAACTAGAAATTATGTGAATTTCTATATATCAGGAATGCTTATATCAGTTATTCAAGTAGGTTTGGTTATGATAGGTGCAGATCGTGTTCGTGATGATGAAAAATATTTTATTTTTCATATTATTAAAGCATTAATTTGGGGATTGCTAGGAACTATTTCAATTATTATTACGCTATGGATACAAGTTCATTATTTTGGGGTACCTTTTTTAGGCACATTGAAAGGGGCGTTGGCATTAACGTTGCTTTACTCCACTGCTATGATTAGTGTGGGAATGATTTCAAGTTTAATTATTCCTAATCAGGTTTTAGCTACTCAGGTAGCAGCGATACTAGTGCTACCTACTAGTATACTTGGAGGGTTTACATTCCCTTTAATGGCAGTGCCAGAGTTCTTTCAGAAGTTAGGATCAATGATACCCTATGTACATTACGCAGAACCAATGAGAGATTTAAATATGAAGGCTATTGGTATTAGCTATATTGCAAATGATATTATTTGGCTAGGCAAATTTATTATATACATCTGGGTAGTTTCTGCAGTGATATTTTTTGCTAAGAAGGGTGTAAAATTCTTATGGAATAAGAGAAAAGAAAAGAAGCTAACAATAGGTAATCATAGTACAGAGGTGGGGATATAGACATGACGAAAAAGGAAAAAGTCATATTAGTTTTAAATTGGACGAAAAATATTCTTATACAAATTCCTTTGATTGTATTTTTTACATTTGTTTTTGGAACTGTATATAGCAATACCTTCGTAGATAAGATACCTATGGTCATTGTAGATCAGGATAATTCAAGTACATCTAGGGCAATTATAAAACAGTTTGATGAAAGCCAAGGCTTTAAAATCACTGAATATGCAAATTCAGATAGTGAGATGCAGGAATTGATTCTTAGGAAAAAAGTTAGTGCGGGACTTGTAATACCAAAATATTTTGAGAAAAATATAAGTGAGCAAGATGCTCCGAAGACATTATTTGTTGTAGACGGAACTAATTTAGTAGTTGGAAATAATGCTTTTGCTTATGGAAGTGAAATACTAAATACACTTAATGCGGGGGTTCAACTTAAAGTCCTTGAGGGGAAGGGAATGGTGCCTTATGAGGCTATGAAAGCTCTCACTTCTATGAATTTCGTTCAACGTACTGTGTACGATCCTCAAATGAGCTATATGAAGTATTTAATGTTTGGTATAATTGGAATAATGATACAACAGACAATTTTATCCGTTCTAGCTCCGATGCTAATAGAAGATAAGAGAAAAATGATGAGTATAAAATTACGTTCCAAAGCGGGAATCAAATGGCTTGGGAGACTAGTTGCACAGATCACCATGGTAGTAATACTAGCTATCATTGGATTTACTACTTGTTTTTATGTAATTTGTAAATATTATAATTTACCACTTAGAGGCAGCGTTCAAAACAATCTCATATTGCTTTTGGTATTTATTCTTGACATAATCGCAGTGTGTTTTGTTTTGGCAGCAATATTTAGACAAGTGCTTCCTTGTGTGCAGCTTTGTATGTTCTTGTCTGTACCATCCATTCTTACTTGTGGCTATGTTTGGCCTGCATTTATGATGCCAACGGGGCTAATTGAGAAAGTTAATTTGATTTGGCCAATAGGAGCCTTTATCAACCCACTGAGAGCCATAAATATTAAAGGTACAGACTACCTAGGAATACTACCATATATTAAAAGTGGACTTCTTTATGCGGCAATATGGATTCCTGTGGGAATTGGATTTTATATATTTAGAATCTATATGGATAAATTTATACAAAAGAAAAAAGCTAAACTATTTATATCTGCACCTTAGATCACTTGGATACTAGAGGGTGGAGTAGAAAAAGATAATGAGATAAAAACATAAATTAAATGCCCTTAGGGATTTCATCCTAAGGGCGATTTTTTTTGTTTTATAATGTATTCAAGTATAACAAGTTAAAATTTGCAATAAATTAGCAGAGCCTAACTGATAAAATATAAGTTTTTGTGGTCTAATCTTACTATTTATAAAAAAAATAACACTTTATATATAATAGGTATAAAGTGTTATGATATATTAACGATGATATTAATGTATAACTCATTCCGCACAATGATTTTCATATTTACTATATTTAATTTTTTGTCATAAATATTCATAATGTAGCAAAAAATCTATTATAAAAGTACATTTAATATTCGTAAATTGGTACCATTTAAAGGCAAAAATTGTATAAATCATTAAATAGCTTAAATTTTTATGCATTCAGCGGAATATGCGATATAAAAATAGATTTGTATTAGGAAATGCAAGCTAATTAATAAGGATACTGAACAATATATGTTGGTAGGGGAACTAATATAAAAAAGATTAACGAAATTTTATTAGTGAGTTCTATAACTGCAATGGCAGTTATTATAGTTACATCAATAACTATTCCAGTTAAGGTTGAAGATGCAAATATATATTTATTGAATGATTTATTCAAAATGGCATATATAAGGAGTGAAAAAACAAACTTTGAGCATCAAAAAAATATTGGATTACATTCAGAAAATTACGAGTAGGGATTAGTTGCAAAGATATATAAATTTATATGAATTTTGATAGAAATATATATAATATCCGATTTTCATCAAATCGAAATAATAATAAATAAAATAAACAATATGTGGAGGTAAAATAATATGGAAAATAAAACAAAAAAACATGTAGCCGTGTTTATAGCCACAACAGCAATAGTATTATTGGGTATAACAGTAAAACCAGTATTTGCTGATGATGGTGATGTTTATAAATTAGCGGATAAGTCAGTTGCAAAATCATATTCTACTTATCACGGTAATTTAACTGAGATTGGTAAATTGAATCTTTTGACTGCTTCACATCCAGCTAATTATGGATATGAAAAAGGTGGAGTAATATATAGATTAGACTCAGTATTTGAAAAGTTTAATGCAGCATTATCTGCAGGAGATATTAATGCAGCTAGTACAATGACAGTTGGGGCTAGTGAAGTAGGAAGTGTTATTGAGTTTAAAGAAACTTTAAAAGTTTCATCAGTTAGCGTGATTAGCGCCACAACCATCAAAGTTAAATTCAATAAAATAATGGCTGATGTGGATAAAACAGGATTAACTTATACATTTAATGGAGTAGTAGTACCGGCAAGTAAGGTAGTATATTCTGGAATTACAGCTACGCTAAGTGGATTAACTTTGGTGAGCACATTGGATGGGAAAACCCCTTCTTATGAATTATTAGTTAAGGCAGGTACTACTCAATTGTCTAAACAAAGTATTTTATGGGATAAAAGTGTAACACAAAATTTATTGATTAATAATGCCATAGGCATTCCTGATATATCTGTGGTTCAAAATGTTATACCTGTGCTTCCTAGGATTATTGATGTTCTATATAAGAATGGTTCTACAGGGAAAGAATATGTCACTTGGGGCTCTTTTAGTACAAGTACAATTGGTGTTAAAACAGTCATAGGCAAAATAGATGGCTCAACTGTAACAGCATCAATAAATGTTAATGTAACTGCCATAGAATACATTAAGGATATAGCGTTAGAATATTATTCGGTTTTGGGTGCATATCTAGTAAGTCTACAGACAGAAAGTAATGTATTTAAGGTATCGCTTAATGGCACATACTTGTATTATAATGGAAATAATAGCTTTCAAATATCTACAGTATTGACAAAAGGGTCAACTGTAACATTTAGTGTATACGATGCTAAAGGTAAGCTAATTGAAACAAAAAAATATTTAGTTCAACAATAATGTTATTTATCTATTAATAAGGGGGAAAAATTAGATGTGTAATAATGTTTTAAAAGGAAAATTCAGCGGTTTGAAATTATTTATTATGGTGTTTTTGTTTAGTATGGTGTTTTTAGTGACAACAGTACATGCAGCGGTACCATATACATATAAACAAAGTGCAACTACAGGAACGACAGCAAATACAATAGATATAAAATTTGATTATAATATAGAACTTATTGATACAAAAAAAATTACTATATATCAGACGACGGCTAGTGGAGGTATAATTGAGAAAAGTCCTAGTACAGTGCTAAGAGCTCTTTCGATAAAACCTAGTACAACAACATTATTACCTAAGGTTTTAAGTATAGAAATTGGGACTTTGGATTCTGATGTTGTAAGTTATGCCATAAAAATAGAAAACGGAGCATTGAAGTATCCTGAGGGATATATACAATTAACGGATTTTATATTACCTTTTTCTTCAACGGATCTTTCAAGTGGGTTTAAATCCATATTTATGAATCCAGCAACTGCGACAGGAAAAACAGATGAATTAAATGATATTATTTTAAAGTATAATTCACCAAGAGAGATAAGTATTTATGTGCCTAAAAAATATATAACTTCAATTGAAACTATACATAAAAAAAATGGACTATCTGTACCTAAAACAACTATTACTACGGCACCAACTACAATAAGCACAACCACAACAACCACGGTAATAACACCAACAACTACTGATAGTAATGGTACAACTACTGATATTAGTACTACTACTACACCAACAACAACAACAATTACAACAACTATTACACCTCCTTCTTATACAAAATTAACAAATATAGATGTTAAGACTGACTCCGCTGTAAAAAGATTAAAAGTTTCAGTTGCAAATAGTATAGTGACTTTATTGGATGAAAAGGAACTTTTTCAAAATTCAACTTTTACTGGATTTACAACTGGACAAGCAGGTCTTGATATTGACACAACAGGATCAGAATATAAAATTCATATAGAGGCTTTTGATATTAATGGGAAGCTTTTAGAAGATTCTACTTACCCTGAAAAAGTTCAGGACAAAGAAATTATTTCTGACTACATAACTTCAAAAACAAGCACAGTTTCTAATAAGGCTGTTACACTATATGATTTATTAAAAACTCCAGCTACACTTACATCAATGTTACAATCATTTACAACAGATACTTTAGATTCAATTAAAGTGGTGTATCCTAACACATTAGATACAAGAGTCGTATCAAATAGTGAGGGGCAAACCAATGATGCAGCAAACGTACTGGCTAAGGCTTTAAGTGATGGTAATGTTCAATATATTAAATTTTTATCTGCCTTAAGTATTACTCCAACCCAGATGGTGACATTGGCAAAACCAGAAAGAACATTAGCAACTGCTGGGCATATTGTTTTAGATGGAAATGGATCAACGATTAATGGTAATGTTACAATAGGAAGGGGAGGTAGTGATAATAATACTTATGATTTAAGAAATATTACTATTAATGGAGACCTTACTATATCTGTTTCAAGTACTGGAGATTGTATATTATCAGGTGTAACAATAAATGGCGACAAGATAGTTACAAATAAAAAGTCTTCTGAAGTTACAGATGTTGTATCAATGGATGATAAGCAATTATATGGGATAGGTGAAATTATAAAAATAGGGGTTAAGTTTAGTGAACCAGTTTTTGTAGTTGGTAACCCTGTTTTAAGGCTAAATGTTGGTGATGCTATTTATAACAAGGACTTGAGTACACCTAATGAAATTGTTTTTAATTATGTGGTAAAACAAGGTGATGCTGCTTCAAGTATAACAAGCTCAGGTATAATAACTAATGAAGGTGATATACAAGGTGATATACAGGCTTTAGAAGGTGCATCGCATACTTCAGCAAATACTACAAAGTCAGCAAGCAACGTATATTCATCTATTTCTAAAACAAATATTGTAGTAGATGGTATAAGGCCATCGTATGCTAGTGCTGTTGCAGTTGGTTCAAAAATAACATATACAGCAAGTGAACTACTAGATAAAGATACAACCGAAGTAGTAGGCAATTGGAAAATAAGAAATATAGATACTACCTCAGAGGGATTTACAGATTATTCACCTCTAAATGTTGTCTTACAGGGAGATAATAAGACAGTAATAATGGAAATGTCCGATAGTTCACTTACCATAGCAATTAATGCAGGTACGGCAATTGTATTTATGACCAGCGATGTGAAGGATAAGGCTAAAAATTCTGGTAATGATATGGTTATTAAAGCCGAAGGTTCACTTGGAGTAGCATGGCATACGAGCATTGTGGGATTGCCAACAGACTATAATTATAAAGTAATAGTTGGAACAGGAGATTCCGCTATACTACAATATGTCACAGAAGATGGTGGGTTATCTTCTAATATTAGTGATTTAAAACCTTTGAAAGATACAAAATTACTAGGGTTAACAAATGGAATAACGTACAAAGTAATGGTGGTAGTGGGAGCACAACCACAAGATATAGTGATAGTAGCAGCAGATAAAGCACGTTTAACAGATTCATCTATATTGAATATGAATTCTGAACTTAGCAGTGTGACAACATCATTACAATTACCATTAAGTGAAATAAATGGTTCAGCAATAACTTGGGCTTCTTCTGGCCTAACCTCTATAAATATAGTTGATGGAGTAGTTACAAGACCTGCATATAGTGCAGGAAATCAAACAGGAACATTAACTGCTACAATTCAAAAGGACACTGCAATTGATACAAAAATTTTTGCTGTAACAGTTCTTAAAAAAGATTTTACAGTTAATCAATCTACATTTGCAGATAATAATTTTAAAATTGTTGGAGATGGATATTTACCTTCAGAGTTCGGGCTAGCACCACAAGTAGCGCCATCATCTTTAGGATCAATAGGATTTACTGGTGGAACTACAGATACAACTTGGTTAATCGATGGTCTAACATATACACTATCATATGTTGGTACTACAGGAGTTGCCACGGTAACTTTATCAGGAACAGCAGGTGCTGCAAGCATTGCAACCACAAAAGATATAACTGTAACTAAAGATGAAAAGATTAGAAAATTAACATTAAATATACCAATTATAGTAGCGGGATCAACAGCTGCACAAGTTGCAGTTACTGTTACTGTTGATTAGAGGAAAAAGGGCTTAGACCTTTGGGGCAATGTGTAAAATGTATAAATTAGACCTAAAATGGGAATCTCATTTTAGGTCTAATTGATTTTTAAACTAAGTTTTTCCGCTTTAGTTGTAAAAGTTATTGACTCTATATTAATTGTTTTTTTATTATTATATAGGAAACCGCTGTGGATAACATTCTAGCTAAAAAACAGGTAGAAAAAATCAGATAAATATGAGATGATTAAATCATGAAAAAAAGTAAGATTACTATAAAACAAATATTTGAAGATAATTATCCAGAGTTTTGGAAAAAGAATAAAGAAAAATATCCTGAAAAAATGAGAGAACACATGAATATCGAAGTAATGAAAATGATAGGATGTGGAGATATTTCATTAGGTTTTGTTGCGTATATATGTTTAAAATGTCTGGAAGTATTTAAAATAGGATTTATATGTAAAAGTAAATTTTGTAGTAAATGTGGGAAAAAGTACATAAGTGAATGGGTAGAGAAACAAGTGAGCAAAATTTTAGATGTTCCACATAGACATTGTGTATTCACAATACCAGCTGAATATAGGAATTATTTTTACTGGAATAGGGAGTGCTTAAAAGATTTACAAGACATGGTATATGAGGCTATAAACGAGTTTGCAAATGGTGTAAACTATAAAAATAGAGAAGAGTATCAGAAAAAGAAAAGGAGTAAAAAAGGAGGAGTACTTTGGCAAAGTGGAATGATAGGAGTAGTGCATACATTTGGAAGGAATGTAGGTTTTAATCCACATGTCCATGCACTGGTTCCAGAAATAAAAACAAAAGGCAATGAAGTTAAGGATATGGAATGCCTTGACTACAAATATTTCAGAAAAGTTTGGCAGTTTAAATTGATAAATTATATGATAAGTAAAAAGCCAGAGAAGAAAGCAGAATACTTAAAAATGTTTAAAGATTTTCCTGAAGGATTTTATATAAATGCCAAATCAGGGATGAAAAGCGCAAGAGGTGCAGCAAGATATATCGGTAGATATTTAGCAAGGCCTGCGATAGCAGAATATAGAATACTTAGTTAAGATGGAAAATTAGACTATACGGAGTATACGCAGGCAGTATAAGTTTAAAAGTTCGGAAGTGTTTTGGTCTTTTGCAATACATAAAAAGTGGTCTTAAGGCAATTCAGTTCACACTAAAAATAAATTGGAAAAAGGAAACAAGAAAAATGACTTATAGAGAATTAATGATTATTAATTTTTCCAAAGATCCGAGAAAGTGTTTAAAATGCGGCCAGCTAATGGAGTTGTGGCAAATATGGCATAGAAAGTATGGGTATATATATGATATGGGAACGTATTAAAAGAGTTTTTAAAGGTAAAGTGAATGAAGATAGCATACCATTTCAACCACAAGAACGTGATAAAATGATACTTTTTAAATGTAAAAAATGTGGATATGAAGAAGAAGTGCCTGACTTTGTTGCGTTTGAATGTTATACACCTGAGGAATTTGACAAGAAAAGTGGTAGTCCTATTGTTATTTGTATAAAATGTGATTCAGATATGATAATTAAGAGGTGATGCCACACTATTTGTGGAGCATCACTTTAATACTCGACCGTAGGGAGATTTTGTTCTTGGAAAGCGGAGAAGGTTAAATCAGGAAATAAACCTTTTATTAATACATAATTAGTAATATAATATTAGATGTGATAGATTTGAAATTCTATTTTACATATTAATAATAGTAATATAATTGACATGTTTCATGAGAATTTGATTAAAAACCCAGCGTTTTATTATAGGAGGTAATCATGAAGAATGACGTAACCAAAGTTGAATTAAAATTACACGTAAATGATGGACATGAAGCTGCACATGCAGATGCTAAAAAGGAGTTTTACAAAGAAGAATTAGAAAGTTTACCAGATATGAACGAAGGTGACATAAATATAAATACTACTTATGTATTTGATTTAGGTGACAAGGTTGAAGTAGGTGTTTATTTTAGAAATGCTCTTTCTAAAGAAATTAATTTTGATAAGCTACCGCTTATGATGTTAAATTCAAAAGGCGAAGTTGTGGCAAAGCAAGTTTTTGAACTTAGAGAGGTAGGGAATATACCACCTTACTCTGCAGTTCCTTGGAAACTATTTTTCGATAAAGAAAATATATTTATTGATACAGTATCTTTAAAAGATGGACTGCATATAGTTTTTGATACAAATATAAAATCATATAGTAGTGTTAAAATAGAATTTGAAGATGTACCTACTGATTCACAATTTAATACATTACATAAATATTTAAATGAAATGTCTCCTATTGCTTCAGGAGATATTAATTTATCCTTGTATAAAATTCTAAAAGGTAATAATGGAGAATTACAAATATCCATTATTGTTAGAAATGCAGCAACTAAAAAGGTTAAAGTAGAAAAGGTACCAGTTACTATTAAAAACATGGATAATGACAAAGTAGTAGCAATAGGAACATTTAATACTAGTGATTTTGAGGTCAATTCATTAAAAGCAAAATTTTTAAACTTACAGTTTACTGAGGAACAGCTTTTAGAGCAAGATTTTAATATAGACAGATTAGTTGCACATTTTAACGAGTAACTTTCAATATGAAGTATATGCAGATTAATATTTGTTGACTTGATTAGAATTAAAATATAAAAATAGTAGAAAATATAGGTAGGTTGGTAAATAAATCTACTTATATTTTTTTCATTATGTAATAGTCCATCCATCTTTTTTTAAAGAGTATTTTCACAATCTTGAAACGCTTTTGTATCTGCAGTATTTTTTATAGTGAATTTCTAGGGCTCCAGGGCTACAAGTCTAATTTAGGATGGGGGTAAATCTTATGAAAAGTTATAAAGCCTTTATTAAAGTTATTTTTTTCATTGTTTTATTAAGTAATTTTGCTTTATTTAATAGACCAGCAAAAGCTTTAGCAGAAGATACTTTAGCTATAAGGGTATTCGGCAGCGACAGGTACTCGACTTCTGTGGCCATTAGTCAGAAGGGCTGGTCAACTGCAAATACAGTAATAATAGCATCTGGCCAAGATTTTCCAGATGCCCTATCAGCCTCAGCCTTGTGTAAATCAAAAGATGCGCCTATATTATTAGCGGATAGCAAGGCACTTTCCTTAGAAACTATAGGAGAATTACAAAGACTTAAAGCTACACAGGCAATTATAGTTGGTGGTACTAGCGTTATAGGTATTAATATAGAAAAACAATTAAAAAAATTAGGTATTACCACAACTAGAGTTGGGGGAGTTGATAGATATGACACTTCAAATAAAGTGGCCAAGCTATCGAACCTTAATAATGGAATTATAATTGCAACGGGGTCAGATTTCCCGGATGCTTTATCAATAGCATCTGTGGCAGGGATAAAATCCATGCCAATTTTATTATCACCGAAAGCTCACTTGGACTCAAATATAACAGACCTAATTGGAGGGGAAAACATACCAGTTTCTTACATAGTAGGAGGGACAGGTGCACTAAGTTCCAGTATAGATTCGCAGTTGCCCAGCAGTAAAAGACTTAGTGGTACTGATAGATATGCAACTAACTTAGCTATCCTTACCCAATTTACAGATAGTTTAAATTTCGATACGGCCTACCTAGTTTCGGGGGAAAATTTTCCGGATGCCCTATGTGCTTCGGCTTTAGCTGCAAAGAACAATGCGGCAGTATTTTTAACGGATAAAAATTCAATTTCCAGTGATTCTATCAGTTTCTTAAAGAGTCATAATGTTAAGCACCTTATTATTTTTGGTGGAACAGGAGTAATTAGCGAAGATGTAGAAAATACAGTAGAATCTAATGTTTCATCTATACCTACGGTAGCTATCATACCTACTATCTCTTTGCATGATAGCCTTAAGTCAGTAATAATTTCTAATATGCAAAATAAAATAGCGACTTTTGATTTTAAGTGGAAGGGTACCCTTCAGGATTGTAAGGATACTGCTAATCAAATATTGAATGATATGGTCAATACAAACCCCTATGAATATTATACTATGACAAATATAAAGGTAGCATTAGCTGAGGAGAATTACGAAACAGTAACAACTACTTTAAATTTTACTATTGAATATAAAACAACAAAGGCTCAGGAAGATCTTTTTACAGCGCAGATTGATGATATTGTGCCTAAGCTGATAAGTAATTCTAGGACAACTTCAGATAAAGAGTTGGCCATACATGACTGGATAGTAAATAATGTTCAATATGACACTTCTTTAACTAGATATACTGCCTATGATGCATTAGTAAACCACTCTGCTGTATGCGAGGGTTATGCATTACTCGCCTATAGAATGCTAATGAGTGCAGGCATTGAGGTGAAAATAGTTTCTGGTACCGCCAATAATGGTAGTCAGGTAGAATCACATGCCTGGAACTTAGTGAATATAGATGGAAATTGGTATCATTTAGACACCACTTGGGACGATCCTTTTTCGTATAGGCCTATATTATCACATTCATATTTTAATTTAACAGATGATGAAATTGGTAAAAATCATACTTGGGATAAAACATTATATCCTACAGTATCCAAGGTACATTTTATTAAATGAAATATTGGTAATCGGAACTAAATTAGTATTTATATGGAATGGTTTGTGTTAATATGATATTGATGGAATTAATTATTAATGGGGGCGGATTATTATGAAAAAAATACATTCAATTACAATTATCTGTTTTATGATGTTTTTTTTATTACAAGTTATGAATGTACAGGTATTTGCAAGTAACGTAATTAATGTAACATCAATAAGTTTAAATAAAATTACAAATGTTTTAGAAGTTAATGCAGTAGATACTTTAATAGCAACTGTAAGTCCACCAACTGCAACAAATCAAACTGTTACTTGGACATCCTCTAATACTAGTATAGTAAATGTATTTAATGGAGTAATTATGGCGGTGAGTCCAGGGACTGCAATGATTACAGTAACTACAACGGATGGATATAAGAGTGCATCTTGTATGGTTATTGTAAATCAAGCAATTACCTCAATAACTTTGAACAAGACTTCAACTGAATTAACAATTTCCGGCAATGAAACTCTAATAGTCATTGTAAGTCAAGGCACTGGTGTAAGTCAAAATGTAACTTGGGCATCTTCAAATACTTCCATAGTACAAGTGAATAATGGATTGATAATGGGTGTTGGACCAGGAACCGCAGTGATTACAGCTACTTCAGTTAATACTAGTAACATTGCAAGCTGCGTTGTAAAAGTTAGTAGACCCGTAGTATCAATAAATTTAAATAAAACATCAGATTATTTAACAATTGGAGGTTCAGATATTTTAACTGCATCTGTAAATCCGTCAACTTCAACAACTCAAATTGTAACCTGGGCATCCTCAGATACAAGTATAGTGCAAGTAATCGATGGTGTAATAATTGCAGTAAAGGAAGGTGCTGCTACAATTACAGCGACCACTGCAGATGGTAGTGAGACTGCCACATGTAGTGTTATTGTTAATAGTTCAGGAGCAGTAGCTTCAACAGTAAAATCAATAAGCTTAAATAAGTCCACAGATACTTTAAATCTTGGGTCAATAGATACCTTAATTGCTACAATAAATCCAACTACTGCAACAAATCAAAATATACTTTGGTCTTCTTCAAACGCTGATGTTGCTAAAGTAGTAAATGGGGTGGTAATCCCTTTAAGTGTAGGAACTACAGTTGTTACTGCTACAAGTTTGGATGGATATAAGACCGCAAATTGTATAGTTGTTGTAAGTGCTGCAAGTAATATAAAGATTGTAAGGCTTGGAGGAGCAGATAGATACCAAACGGCAACAGCTATATCCCAGTCAGGCTGGAAAGAAGCTTCAAGTTATGCGGTACTTGCTACAGGTAACGATTATCCTGATGCCTTAAGCGCAGCACCACTTGCAAAAAAATATAATGCACCAATTCTATTGACCGATAAAAATACAATACCTCAAACTGTAATAACTGAACTTAAAAGATTAGGTGTAGCTCACATTATTATAACCGGTGGTACTGCTGTTATATCTCAAAGTGTTGAAAATCAGCTTAATACAATGGGTATAGCTACAGAAAGACTCGGTGGAGCTGATAGGTTTGAAACCTCAATTAAAATAGCTGAAAAACTAGGTGTGGTGTTAGGAGAAATTATGGTAACTAATGGCTTGCAATATTCGGATGCACTGTCAGCCTCCTCTATTGCAGCTAAAAAAGGTATTCCAATAATATTAACTAATAAAGACGTATTACCTGCTTCTATAAATACATTTATAAGTAAAAATTCTTTTACAAAGACATATATTTTAGGTGATACAGATTTAATAAGTAATTATGTAGCAAATAAATTTCCTAGTATAGAAAGGATAGTTGGTAGTAACTCCTATGAAAGAAACATTAATATTATAAAGAGATTTGAGAGTGATTTAAGTTTTAGTAGCATTTGTGTAGCTACGGGAAAAGATTTCCCAGATGCTCTTTCAGGCTCAGCAATTGCAGCCATGTATTCTACAGCTATAGTACTTGTAGATGATAATAATCTAAAGACTATAACTACTCAATATATAAGTGGAAAACTTTCACAAGTTAATAATGTTTATATATTTGGACAACAAGGGGCAGTAAAAGATTCAGCTATAAATATACTATTTAACAAGTAGAATTTAATGTCTGGAAGGATGGCAGCAATGGGATTATGTTATACTTACTAGCGGCGCAAATTTCACGGATGGTTTGACCGGCTATTTTTAAGTTTTCAAAAATAGTTTTAAGAGAATTTCCTATGCAAACTTGATTAAAGATCCAAGATATTTTTTGGTTTCCCTAAAAAATGTTTCCATCAGCCACCTGTGTTTATAGTAATTTAGCAGTTCCGATTTAATTAAATCACCTGCTATACCATCAAACATTAATAATGGATGATATCCATTTGGACTATATTGTAAGAAGTCTCTCCTTTGTCTTTTGTTTTGGGTTTCTAAGCTTAAACATAACAAATTTAAGGCTTTTTAGTGTTGTATGAATAATGTGGGGATTGGATAGTAAACAATGCTCAATATGACGCCTTTTTAACGAGATATACAGCTTGTGATGCATTAGTAAATCATTCTTATTTTAATTCAACAGATGATGAAATTAGTAAAGATCATACCTGATACAAAACCTTATACCCAACAGTATCCAAGGTGCATTTTATTAAAAAAAATATTAAAAATTAGCACTAAATTAGTTTTACTATGGAATAGTTTATGTTAATATAGATATTAATGGAATTAATATTATACGGGGGGCAAATTATTATGAAAAAAAGACATTCAAATATTATTATCTGTTTTGTGATGGTTTTTTTGCTGCAAGCTATGAATGTACAGGTATTTGCAAGTACCATAGTTAATGTAACATCAATAAGTTTAAATAAAATTACAGATATTTTAGAAGTTAATACAGTAGATACTTTAATAGCTACTATAACTCCACCCACTGCAACAAATCAAACTATTAATTGGACATCCTCTAACGAGAGTGTAGTAAAAGTATTTAGTGGAGTGGTTATGGCAGTAAGTCCAGGAACTGCAATGATTACTGCAACTACAGCGGATGGCTATAAGAGCGCATCTTGTATGGTTATTGTTAACCAAGTAAATACCTCTATAAGTTTAAATAAAGCTTTAGTTGAATTAACTATTTTTGGAAACGATACTTTAATAGCCACAGTAAACCAAAGTACTGGAACAACTCAAACTGTAACTTGGTCATCTTCCAATACTTCTGTAGTACAAGTCAATAATGGATTAGTAATTGGAATAGGAGCAGGAACTGCAATAATTACAGCGACAACAGTTAATGGAAGTAATGTTGCAAGCTGTGTTGTTAAGGTTAGTAGCCCCGTAATATCAATAAATTTAAATAAAATTTCAGCTTACTTAACAGTTGGGGGATCAGATGTATTAACTGCATCGGTTAATCCGGCAAACTCAACAAACCAAAATGTAACCTGGGCCTCATCAGATACAAGTATAGTACAAGTATCAGATGGTATATTAATTGCAGTAAGGGAAGGCGTTGCTACAGTTACAGCAACTACAGCGGATGGTAGTAAGAAAGCAAACTGTAGTGTTATCGTCAATGCTTCAGGAACAGTAGCTTCAAAAGTAACCTCAATAAGTTTAAATAAGACCTCTGATACTTTAAATCTTGGATCAGTAGATACTCTAACTGTGACAATAAATCCAACTACTGCAGCAAATCAAAATATAACTTGGTCTTCTTCAAATATTGCTGTTGTCAAAGTAGTTAGTGGAGTGTTAATCCCTGTAAGCACAGGAAGTGCAATTATTACAGCTACAAGTGTAGATGGATATAAGACTGCAAGTTGTATAGTTTCCGTTATTGATTCGGCATTATCAGGTTTAGCAGTAACCTCAATAAGTTTAAATAAAACCTCAGATACTTTAAATCTTGGATCAATAGGTACTTTAGTTGCCACAATAAGTCCAACTACTGCAACAAACAAAAGTATAACTTGGACTTCTTCAAATACTGCAGTTGCAAATGTATTTAATGGAGTGGTAACTCCTGTAAGTGCAGGAAGCACAATTATTACTGCTACAAGTGTAGATGGATCTAAAACTGCCAGCTGTGCAATTGCTATTAATGCTAAAAGTACTGCAAAGCTTGTAAGGCTTGGTGGGGCTGATAGATACCAAACTGCAATAGCTATAGCTCAGTCAGGTTGGAAAACAGCTTCAAGTTATGTGGTACTTGCTACAGGTAACGATTATCCTGATGCCTTAAGTGCAGCACCACTTGCAAAAAAATATAATGCACCAATTCTATTGACGGATAAAAATTCAATACCTCAAACTGTAATAACTGAGCTTAAAAGATTAAGTGTAGCTCATATTATTATAACTGGTGGTACTGGTGTTATATCGCAAAGTGTTGAAAAACAGCTTAATACAATGGGTATAGCTACTGAAAGACTTGGTGGAGCTGATAGGTTTGAAACTTCTATAAAAATAGCTGAAAAGCTAGGCACAGTATCTGGAGAAATAATGGTAACTAATGGTTTGCAATATTCAGATGCACTATCTGCTTCGTCTATTGCAGCTAAAAAAGGTATTCCAATAATATTAACTAATAAAGACGTATTACCTGCTTCTACAAATACATTTATGAGCAAAAATTCTTTTACAAAGACATATATTTTAGGTGATACTGATTTAATAAGCAGTAATGTAGCAAATAAGTTTCCTAGTATAGAAAGGATAGTTGGTAGTAATCCCTATGAAAGAAACATTAATATAATAAAGAGATTCGAGAGTAGTTTAAGTTTTAGTAATATATGTGTAGCTACAGGAAAAGATTTTCCAGATGCTCTTTCAGGATCTGCAATTGCGGCAATGTATTCTACAGCTATAGTACTTGTAAATGATAATGATTTACAAGATGTAACTACTAAGTATATAAGTGAAAAACTTCCACAAATTAATAATGTTTATATATTTGGACAACAAGGGGCAGTAAAAGATTCAGCTATAAATACATTGTTTAATAAGTAGATTAAAATCCATAATTGGTTAAAACATTGTTATTAGCTGATTTTAGAGATTTTGGGACACAAAAAATCAGTACAGGAATTTATTCCTGTACTGATTTTTAATTAAATATATACATCTCTAAGCTGATTGCAAAGAAATGTATAAACATTACAATGGGTTATTTTGACATAATTTGTAGTATCACATCTTTGTCGTATTTCTGAACTATAATGTTTAACATATGTGTATCTTTTTTTGCAAAAATACTATTGTATTTTTTTGAGTCCGTAATAGTCCACCCATCTTTTTTTAAAGTATTTTCATAATCTTCAAATACCTTTGCATCTGTAGTATTTTTTATAGTATATTTAGAAGTAGCAAGTTGTGTTTTTCCCTTTGCAGCAGTGTACTCCGTTGGCTGTACTCCGTTATACGAAGGAAGATATGCTAATTTTGTAGTATAAGTTATATTGGTTGCAGCTTTATTACTGGCACTACTGTCATTTTTGGCACCACATGCAACAAATAATATTGATATACTTAATACCATAAAAATATATATAAATTTTTTCATAAAAATCACCTCCTTAGAAGTTTAGCCAAAATCATAGATATTGTCAAGTTTTAAGAATTATCATTGAAACTTCACAGTCAATTTAGAAGGTTGAACATTGTGTTTTTATAATATGAAAGTTATGCTATAATATTGTAATGTAGAAAAATTATTTAAAATTATAAAATATTATTGTTGAGGAAAGGAATGTACAATATGAGTAATATTGATAAAGAAACTATTGGAACTGACATTATTGTTATAAATAGTGAATTAAGTGGATTGGTTACAATTACTAGCGAGGATTTGGTTCAGAGAGATTTATCTAATAGTTTTGTTTATAGGATTTGGCCAGATGGCAAAATACTAAACGTAGACCAGGAGAACAATTTAGATGAAAAAGTAAAGGAAGATTCAAAAAAGACTCCTAAAGAAATTCTCATTGAAAAATTGATTAAAGCTGGATTTGTTGAAATTTCAGAGGAGTTAAGTGAATTAGAACTTGTTAAATTGCTAGATTTTTCTGAAAGGGAAATTGTTAATATTGATGGATATGCAAGGGTATTTCCTTTTAGTGTTGAAGCAATCCATAGCGGTGATTTAAAAGTAATGCTATTAATTTATAATGGTGCCACTACTGAAATGACCATAGAAAAGTTTCCGTTCAAGTTAAAAGATGCAAAAGGTAAAGTTATAATAGCTGGTCTTATCGACATAAATAAGAGCGTGGCTCCTTCTAAAATAGCAATAAGTGAAGTGCAAATAGAAAAATCACTTCTTAGTGAACAAGCAGGGGACTTAACAACTTGGACAGTTAGTTTTGAAACGGAATAGATCATAGTTAAGCAAGTTAAAAAAAGTGTATGAAAACAGACAGATATTGTTTGCTTTCATACATTTTTTTGCTGTATAATTGACAATATTAAATGAAATTTCGTAGTGAAATGGATTTATTAATATAAGATATGAATTATTGCGAACAAGCATAAAGATATAAAATATTATGGAGGAATTCATGATGAAATGGATTTTAAATAAAGGGTTAAGGTTTCAAATAATTTTAGTGTTGATTATAGCCTTGTGTGTGCCAGCAGCTGTATTGGTATGGAATATATTTTTGCCATCAAAAATGAGTCAGGCTGTTAGGTCTATGCAGGAAGATAGATCAAGAAATTTTTTAGAATACATAGGTGACACAATCGATAAGAAAAAGGTTTCAAATCTAAAAAACATAGATAATCCAGAGAGTTTTATTGCTTCAAGTTTTGAACCTCTTTCAAGGAGTGTAAGGGATACAAGAATAGGTATATATGTGTGTTCTAATGAAAAACGTTATGCCTATGGAAAACTTGTGGATAGAAGTCTACATAGAAAAAATGATGAAATCCAATATTATGAAATTGAAAAAGATATTTCAGAGAGGTTAAAAGTGGTTATAGATACAAAAGTTGATAGGGTAGATTATATAGAAGTGGATGGGAGAGAGATTCAAAGATATTTTCATCCCATATTAATAGATAAGGAAGTTGTTGCTGTAGTTTGGAGTGATAATTTTCTTCCACCAGAACTTAACACCAATAGAAAAATAGTAATATCATTGATTTTTATAATTCCCTTAGGATTAATAATAAGTCTACTTTTACTGCTAGCTATTATCAAGAATCTGAATAGTAATATAAAAAAAATCAAAGGTGGTCTTGAAGCTATGTCAAGCGACCTATCCATTAGAATAGAGGACATGGGTGGAGATATAGGCAATGTTGTTGAATCTATTAACATCATGGCACAAACACTACAAAAGAAAGAAAAGATAGAAGAAGATTTGGCTAGATCTGAAAAGCTGGCATCACTGGGACATTTGATATCAGGGGTAGCTCATGAAATAAGAAATCCCCTAGGAATAATACGGGGAACTGTTCAACTCATGGAAAGAGATTTTAAAGGTGATGAAAGATTAACGGAATATGTAAGGATAGTTAAAGAGCAATCTGATAGGGAGAGCAAGGTAATACAGGAGCTGCTTGATTACGCAAGACCATCAAAACAGATCCTTATGAATATGGACATAAATGTGCTTATTAGAAGTGTTCTTTCTTTTACAAATAAGTATATACAAGAGAATCATGTTTGTCTTAAAACCGAATACGGCGAGAAAATGCCATACGTAAATATGGATTGTGATAAAATAAAACAGGTTTTTGTGAATATAATTATCAATGCTTGTGAAGCCATGGAAAATGGTGGTACATTAACAATAATAACAAGAGAAGAAGAGGGGTTTATAGTTAGCACTTTTGAAGATACTGGTATTGGAATGGATGAAATCCAGATTAAGAATATTTTTAATCCTTATTATACTACAAAATCAAATGGGACAGGTCTTGGATTGTCCATAAGCAATGGAATAATTGGGCTACACGGAGGAAACATTGAAGTTAGTAGCAAAAGTAATGGAGGTTCTAAATTTATTGTAAAATTACCATGCTACAAGCAGGGAGGTGAGGATAGTGGGTAGGATTTTAGTAATTGACGATGAGGAATATATAGGGTGGATTATACAAAAGGCTTTTGAAAATACAGATAATGACATTTATTTAACTCTTGATGGAAAATCAGGAATACTCCAAGTGGAAAAGCAAAGTTTTGATTTAGTATTTTTAGATTTAAGGCTAAAAGATATGGATGGAATGATGGTTCTTGAAGAATTAAAAAAAATACAAAAGGATATATCGGTTATAATAATTACTGCCCATGGAAGCATTGATACAGCCATTGAAAGTATGAAAAAAGGAGCTTATGACTATATAACAAAACCTTTTGATCTAGATGAACTAATGATCCAAGCTGAAAAAGTAATGGAACTTCGCCAGCTTAAGGGAGAAGTTAATTATTTAAGAAATGAAGAAGCTAGGAGATTTAAAAATGAAGAACTCACAAGTAAAGATGATAAGCTTAATTTAATCTATCAATCCATGGATAAAATAGCGAAAACTACAGCCACGGTATTAATAACTGGCGAAAGTGGAACTGGAAAGGAACTCATGGCAAGAAGAATACATCAATTAAGTCACCGTTCTAAGGAGCCATTTATAATATTTAACTGTGGAATATTGGCAGAGAATTTAGCAGAAGGTGAGGTTTTTGGCTTTAAGAGTGATGAATTTGGCAGTAATGGGGGAAGGGTGCTTGGTAAATTGGAACTTGCAAGTAGAGGCACAATATTTTTTGATGATATAGAAAAGATGAGCGTAAGTATGCAGGTTAAGCTTTTAAGAGCCTTTGAAGAAAAAAAAATTCAAAGAGTGGGCGGGAGTGAAAATCTGAAAATTGATGTGAGAGTTATTGCATCAACAAATAAGAACCTAACAGAGGCTGTTTTAAATGGAACTTTTAGGGAGGATCTTTACTATAAATTAAATGTTGTTCCAATTGAGATTCCACCTCTTAGGGATAGAAAAGAGGACATAAGTGACCTTTTAGGGATATTTATGAAAAAATATGATACTCATAAAAAGATAAAAGGGTTTATGCCTGAAGCTATGAAAAAGCTTAAAAGTTATTATTGGCCGGGAAATATACGTGAACTTGAAAATGTTATAGAGAGAATTGTTATATTAGCTAAGGAGCCATATATCAACGCATCAGAGCTTCCCATAGAAATTATGGGCAAAAGAAGAAAATCAAAAGAGCTTATGATAAATTTTCCAGAGGAAGGTATTAATCTTGAAGATGTAGAACGAGAACTTATTATTAAAGCCTTAGATATGAGTAGTTATAACCAAAGCAATACGGCTAAGCTGCTAGGTATTACAAGATCTGCATTAATTTATAGGATGCAAAAATACAATATAAATTAATGTTAAGAATATATCTATGATTAACATGAATGGAAGGTGAAATGTATTGAAATTAAATTTACTAGCAAAAATTAAAGAGTTTAAGTTTAAAGATTTAATGGCAAAATTAACCCTTAAAAAAGTGATCATTGTTGTAGTTGTGGTGGGAGGAGCAGTTGTATTATATAAAAGCAATATAATACAGGATAAATTTTTTGCCAAGAAAACTGTAATACAGCAAAACACCATTAAACTAGAAAAAGGAAATCTAAAGGTGCTTGTAACAGGTTCAGGTCCTATATATTTTACAAACGAAAGTAAAATATATTCCAAAATTGGAGCCACAGTTACAAAGGTTAATTATAAAGAAGGGGACATGGTAAAAGCTGGGGATATTTTGTATGAACTAGATGATGCTGATGCACAGACTTCAGTAAATTCAAAATTGAATAGTTTTAAGCAAAATCAAATATCAGCAGCCACAAGTGATGATGCAGTAAAAGATCTAACCATTAAGGCTCCGTTTACTGGAATTGTTAGTGATATTTTAGTAAGTCAGGGAGATACAGTTTCAAAGGGAGGTACTGTTTTTACTGTGACTGATACTACAAAGCTTAAAGTATTGTTAACATATAATGCTTCTAGCATTAGTCAAATAACTCTAGGACAAACTGCAAAGGTGTATTTAACTTCATTAATGCAATATGTAGATGGAAGTGTAACTTATATTAGTAATGAGCCAACTACAACGGAGGTTGGAGGAAAGTTATACACTGTAGAAATTCAAATAAATAATCCAGGTGCTATTCAAGGAGGAATGACTGCAAGTGCAGATATTAAAACTACAAAGGGTGAAGTATCAAGCACAGGCACTGCAGCACTTAGTTATATAAAAAAGCAGACCGTTACAAGTTTAACTGGTGGAACAGTCCAAAGTATCTCAGTTAAGCAAAACCAAAAGGTGAGTTCGGGGCAAGTGCTTATAAAAATGGAGAATGATGATATTACCAGAGCAAAACAAAACTCAGATTTACAATTACAAAATGCTCAGAATGATATGAATTTAAACACAAAACAACTGGAAAATTATAAGATTGTCGCTCCTATTGCTGGAGTAGTAACAAAAATAAGTAATAAAGTTGGAGATACCATAAAAGCAGGGGATGAGCTTTCTGATGTGTCAGATCCAACACAAATGCAGTTTGATATAGACGTAGATGAATTAGATATAGCTAAAATTGAAGTTGGTCAAAAGACAAATATTACAGTGGATGCATTGCCGGATACATTAAAAAAAGCCGTTATTGGAGAAATTTCAAAAGTAGCGGTGACTGGAACTTCAGAAAGTGGAGTAACAGCTTATGTTGTAACTGTTAAAATTAATGATAACTTAGATAAGCTTAAGGGTGGAATGAATGCAAATGGTGAAATAGAAGTATCAAATAAAGAAAATATTTTATTTGTACCAATAGAAGCAATAACTACGGTTAATGGCAAAAGCTTTGTACATCTTAAAGGGGCATCTTCTGGTTTTTCACCAACAGGAAGAACAGGAATGGGTGGAAATGAAGAAACAGCTGCTAAAGCTTCAAAAAGAGCAAGTGCTACTACGGATAAAAAACAAAATTATTATGAGGGTTCAGCGCTAACAGAGGTCCAAGTTGGATCAAATAATAATACCTCTATTGAAATTACTAGTGGGTTAAAGGAAGGAGACGTAGTGGTTCTACCAGAAACTCAAGCTGCATCTACAACTAAGAGCACCTCAACTAAGAGCACCTCAGGTGGAGGAATGGGTGGTGGCAGAGCACCTGGAGGTGGGTTCTAATGATTCAAATAACTGATCTATTTAAAATTTATACAATGGGAGCAAATAAAGTAACTGCATTAAATAAAATAAATTTGCACATAAATTTACATGAGTTTGTTGCCATAGTTGGGCCTTCGGGCTCAGGTAAATCTACGCTTATGAATATGCTGGGCTGCTTAGATGTTCCAACCTCTGGAAGTTATAAATTGGATGGACAAGAAATAAGTAAGTTAAAGGATGATAGGCTAGCTGAAATAAGAAATTTCAAAATTGGTTTCATATTTCAAAAGTTTAATTTACTTCCAAAGCTTTCAGCCTTGGAAAATGTGGAACTTCCACTGGTTTACCAGGGGGTGCATAATAGAGAAGCTAAGCAAAGAGCAATGGAAGCGCTATCCACAGTTGGATTAAGAGAAAGAATGCACCATAAACCCACTGAACTTTCAGGAGGTCAGCAGCAAAGAGTAGCTATTGCTAGAGCGCTAGTTACAAAACCACCAGTACTTCTTGCTGATGAACCTACTGGGGCACTTGATAGCAAAACTGGGATAGAAGTAATGAAGATGCTTAAAGAGCTTAATTCCAATGGAAATACAATCATTTTAATAACTCATGATAACGATCTTGCACTTCAGGCAAAGCGTATTGTAAGAATTTCAGATGGAGAAATCACTGAGGATAGGGAGGTGACACGGTGAAATTTATTCAAGCTTATAAAATGGCTATAAAGAGTATAGTGTCCAACAAGGTAAGATCCTTCCTTACAATGCTTGGAGTTATCATTGGGGTAGGATCAGTAATTATTGCTGTAGGTGTTGCCCAAGGAAGCACAGCTAGTATAACAAGTTCACTTTCTGGGCTTGGGTCAAATTTAATAAATATAAATATAACTGGGAGAGGGAGTAATAGAAATGTTACTTATGCAGAGATAAAAAAATTTCAAAGTGACAATAGTACTATAATTTCTAATATTGCTCCTCAGTCCTCAAGTAATGCTACAGTTAAAGTGGGAAATTTAAGTAGAAGTACCGCAGTTTTGGGAACAAGTCCTGACTATGCAACGATTAATAGTACTACGGTGCAAGAGGGGAGATTTTTGATTCAATTGGATATTGATTATAATCAAAAGATAGCAGTAATAGGAACTGCTGTTGCTAATGATATTTTCAAGGGCGAAAGTTCAATTGGTAAGACTATGAAGGTAATGGGTCAGGAGTTTAAAGTAGTTGGAGTCCTTACGCAAACCGCGGATGGAGCGGATTCATCTACCGACGATAGAGTCATCATACCAATAAGTGTTGCAACAAGGCTTAATAAATCAGCAATAATAAAGAGTTTTTCAGCTCAAGCAACAAGTGCTGATACTGTAGATAAAGCTGTTACAATATTAACTTCATTTTTGACTAATATCTATAGAAATGATGAGGCCTTTAGGGTTACCAATATGGCAGCTGTACTATCTACACTAAATTCAATTACATCAACACTGACGGTAGTACTTGCAGGTATAGCAAGCATATCCCTGGTAGTAGGTGGAATAGGAATAATGAATATTATGTTGGTCTCTGTAACTGAAAGAACCAGGGAAATAGGAGTTAGAAAGGCTATTGGTGCAAAAAAAGGCAATATATTAACACAATTTTTAATCGAGGCTTTGGTGGTTACTGGATTAGGTGGAATCATGGGAATACTTGTGGGGGTTAGTACCATACATTTTGTTATAGGTGGTCTTAAAATTGTACCGGAAGTATATTCTATGACTTGGATTTTACTTTCCTTTGGTATTTCACTACTAATCGGAGTAGTTTTTGGAATGTATCCAGCTAACAAGGCAGCAAATTTAAATCCCATAGATGCATTAGCATATGAATAGAGTAGAAAGAAATTATAAAAAGGATGGTGTAAAAAAATGAAATTTAAAAAAGCAAAATTGAGTTTAATGTTAACAAGTGTAATGATAATTTCTACGGTAAGTTCCTCTCTAGTTTTTGCAAGTTCTAGCCCTTTGAGTTACTCAGGGTCCATTGAAAAAATGCAGCAACTGAAGGTTATTGATAAACCAACTAGTGGTGAGGAAGGAATGATGACTAGAGGACAACTCGTAAAAGCCATAGCCATAGCCGATGGGTTATCTTCTACTTCTTCAAATTTAAGTGGTACAACGATTTTTCCAGATGTATCTTCGAATACTGCGCTTAGTGGGTATGTTAATGGTGTGGTAGGCCTAGGCTTAATGTTTGGAACACCAGACGGTAAATTTCATGCTGAAAAGTACGTTACAATAGCAGAGATGGATACGATTATGGTGAGGCTACTTGGATATACAGATACAGACCCAGAGCTTGCAAAATTGCAATGGCCTAATAATTACATTCAACAGGCCTATAAATTAGAATTAACTACTGATATATCTGCGAAGAAAAATGATAAGTTAACATATAAAGTGGCAGCGGTATTGTTTGATAGGCTTTTTAGTACCTTAATTAAGGGTTCTCAAACGGAGTATTTTTCTGATAAATATTTTAGCGATGAATATTTAAATACAGACATCACTGGCAGCTTAAAAGAAGTTACAGTGGTTGGAAACTCAAAAACTTCAGATGATCTTTTAGATAATGAAGTTTATCTTGCAGGTCAAGGACTTACAAGTTTAACAAAATATACAGTTAACAGTAATGCAGGAGACATTGAACTTGGAGTGAAATATAAACTTTATATTGATGGAGCCAATATTACTAAAGTAAGTGTAAAAGAAAATTCTACAGAAAATTATGCAGTAACAGGCGTATCAAATTCATTAATAGCGTACACGGATGACGATGATGTGGCTCAAACAATGACCCTACCCAAAGCTAATTTATATTATTATCATGGAGCATATGTAGATTATGAAGTTGCAGCCAAAGCCATTAGAGCATATTCTTCAATTATATTGACAAAGAAGAGTGATAATTCAGGTTATGATTATGGAGTTATTGTGGATGCTAATTTTGGTGCACCACAGGTGTATAAAAATGATAATGCTGACCTTTTAGAGCAACTTAAGACCAGAAAATATGATTATATTTATAGAGGTGCAAATATTCAGGAAAGTCAATTAACTATTTATGATGTAGTTTACTTTGTATCGGATATTTGGAATAAGAACACATTTGTTTACGTGAATGATAAGACTGTACTTGGAACAATTAAAGCATTTACACCAGATGTGCTTAATCCAACAGGGGTAACAGTTAATAGTGTAAACTATACTTTTAGTAAATATTTTAATAAATCTAGACTTAATAATTATGATGGTAATATTGGTAACTTCATAACTAATGTTAATGTTGATGATTTTAAAACATTACTTTTGGGTGTAGATGGAAAGATAGTGGATATTTATTAGAGGAATCTGATTCCTGGGTAAATATGGAATTATAAAAAAGGCAAAATTAGGACAGATAAAAAGAGAGATTACTCAAATATAAGGTTCTTTCTTGGTATTGGGTATTTGCATTAAATCAGGTATTATAAAATACTAAAAAGAATGGCTATTCACATCCGAATAGCCATTCTTTTTAAGCGATTGATATATCCAAAGTTCAGAAAGAACCAAATATAATGGGTAATCTTTCTTTTTACCTGTCTTATTTATTTCAAATCTTTTTTATTTTCTTTACTGTTACCTATAATGAATTTTTTTATGTTGATTCTTTCAATAACCGGCAGAAGATTGAAAGTCCCTCAAGTATCTTTGTTTTTTCATCATCTTGTGCATTTTTTATAATATTGACAATAGGTGAATAGATTTGGTGAATTGTATTATTAATATAATTATTTGTTGGTTCTGATATATAAATTCGTGTAAATCTTCCATCAGAGGTATCTTGTCTACGAATTAAAGCTCCCTTGATTTCTAATCTATCGACAATTCCTGAAACTGTACTATGGCACAGGCTTAATCTTTTACTAAGTTCTTTAAGGCTTAAACCATCTTCTGTAACTAATTCCTTCATAACGTTTATTTGTGGAAGTGTAAAACCGTTGGTTGAGGTTCTTGATTTTGTGAAAGTGTTTGAAGTTTTTTTTATTAAACGAACACTATCTACAATAAATTTTTCTATGAATTCATCATCGTTAATATCCATCATTGTTTCCTCCTGATAATTAGTATTAATAGATTTTCCAATTGTAAGTTGCATTACAACCTATGATACAATTTTAAAATCTTCTAGTCAAGGTATGTATAGCTATTAGAAGATTAATAAATAAAAACCATATAAGTGATTTCATGTTGACATTTTAATAATGTGGGAGTAAAATAAATTGAATAATAATACGTCGTAACAAGACGCATTTAAGGGTAGGTGTACAAAATGAAGGGTAAATTTAAAGCATTATTAACAGTTGGGTTAGTCTTAGTTCTAGTGGTGGGGGGGTCTATAGGTACATATTTTTGGTATGGCTACACCCATTATTTGTCAACAGATAACGTAGGATTAGTAGCGGATTTTATAAAAGTAATACCACTGGCTTCTGGAAAACTTTTGGAATTCAATGTTAAGGAAGGCGATTATGTGGTTAAGGATCAGCTTATTGGGCGATTGGATGCTGGTGCTGATAGTGGTGCTGCATCTAATATAAGAGCGCCAATTAGTGGAGTGGTGGTTCAGAAAAATGCACTCATCGGAGAATATGAATCAAGTTCTGCTTCTCCAACACTCGCTCTAATAATGGATCCTCATCAGATCTATTTAATTGCTAATATAGATGAAACGGACATTGCTAAAGTGAAAATAGGCCAAGCAGTTGATATAACTATAGATCAATTTAAGGGCAAGAAATTCACTGGAAAAGTGAGCTCAATTTCACAAGCCTCAAACAATGCTTTTTCAATTCTTTCAGCGCAAACCAGTGGCACATTTACAAAGGTTGTAGAAAGAGTACAAGTAAAAATACATATTAACAACGCTGATACTAAATTATTACCAGGTACAAATGCAATTGTAAAAATTCATATAAAATAGTAAGGCAAGTGAACGCGGGTTTAATGAATATGATAGGAAGGTGAATAATATTGAAATTAAATTTAAAAGATATAATTAATAAAGGACTTAAAAATAAGCCTGTAAAAATAATTGGTGTTGTAATAGCAGTTATTATTGTGGCAGTGGTGGTAAAGAATACTATCATGAGCAGTAAAGTGGGAAGTTCAGTAAAGGCATCTGATGAGAAAACTGCAACTGTAAAAAAAGGAAATCTAACAACTCAAGTTGAAGGGGCAGGACCTATTTATTTTACTAAAAGCAATAAAATTAAGTCAAGAGTTGGCGGCAAAATTACAAAAGTAAACTTTAAGGTTGGAGACAAAGTTAAGGCGGGAGACGTTATATATGAACTTGATGATAAAGATGCTAAGACTTCTGTAGATATTGTAAAGCAGGGGCTTAAGCAAAGTGAGGTAAGTTTGGAAGCAAGCAACGAAGCTGCTTTCGACTTGTCAATCAGTGCCCCCTTTACTGGTCAGGTAAAAGATATTACTGTAAATGTGGGTGACACAGTAGCTGCTGGTGGGGTAGTTCTAACTGTTACAGATACTTCAAAGCTTAAGGTGCTACTTGCTTTTAATTCAGAAGACGTCGGTCAGATATCAATTGGGGGGGACGCAAAGGTAAATATAACATCAATGATGCAATCCGTAAATGGAAAGGTATCATATATAAGCAACCAGCCATCAGCAACCACTGCAGGTGGACAGATATATACTGTAGAAATTGTAATAAATAATCCTGGAGCTCTACTTGGCGGTATGACTGCTAGTGCGGATGTTAAAACATTGAAGGGCAGCGTTAGTAGTGTAAATACTGCTAGTTTGAATTATATAAATAAACAGTCGGTTATTAGCAAAACTGGGGGGACGGTTCAAAGCATTGTTGTTAAAGAAGACCAGAAGGTTAAGGCCGGGGAATCCCTTGTTCAGATAAAAAATGCCTCTATTTTGAGAGCTCAAAAATCTACAAATATTGCAATTGAAACAACCACGGAGCAGATAAATATAGCAACCTCGCAACTGGACTATTACAAAATAACCTCACCTATTACTGGGGTGTTATCAACAGTGGATTTTCAAGTTGGAGATACTATAGCCGCTGGAACAGAGGTATCAGAGGTTTTAAACCCAAATAATATGAAATTTGATATATCTGTGGACGAAATTGATATAGCTAAAATAGCCCCTGGGCAGCTGGCAAGTATTACTGCAAATTCCGTTCCAAGTACAATAGATGCTCCAGTTAAGGGTGAAGTTGAGGCGGTTGCACCTAAAGGGGTAGCTGCAAATGGGGTAACCTCATATCTAGTAACTATTAAGGTTAAAAGTAATCTTAGCTTGTTTAAGGGTGGAATGAATGTAAATGCTGGAGTACAAGTAATTAATAAACCAAATGTTTTATATGTCCCAGTAGAGGCTATAATAAATGATAATGAGAAGAGTTATGTTTTATTAAAAGATAATATTGGAACACATAAAGAGGTGGAACTTGGAGTTAAGAATGATAAATATGTAGAAGTTAAAAGTGGACTAATTGTAGGTGATGAGGTGATTTTAAGGTCGGAGTATTCTTCAACAGCAAATTAGGGGAAAATTAAACCCAATAATATAACCTAGTATTCAAAGAGAATACTCAAAGAAGGTAGGTGTAAAAATGAAAAGTAGACGTAAATTATTATTATTCTCTGTTGTAGTCGTACTTATCCTAGCTTTAGCATATATAGTAATACATTATTTGTATGAAAACACCTATTATATATCAACTGACAATGCTAAAATCACTGGTGACTTTGTTAAAGTTACTCCCCGTGCCACTGGAAAAGTATTAACAATTAAGGTAAGAGAAGGGGAAGTTGTAGCTAAAGATCAAATTTTAGGATACATAGATGCCAGTAGCGCTGCTGCCAGTGTGAGAGCTCCAATTAGTGGGACGATAGTTAAGGTAGTTTCACATGTAGGTGATTATGTATCAAGTAGCCAATTAACCACATTAGCTTTGATAGTTGATACAAAAAAAATATATATAAATGCCAACATTGAGGAAACAAAGGTTAATAAAATACATCCAGGTCAGTCAGTTGATGTAACATTGGACGAATATGCACATAAAAAGTTTATTGGCAGGGTGGAATCCATTGGGCAGGCATCTGGATCTGCTTTCGCACTTACTCAAAGTTCTACTAGTGGAACTTATACAAAAGTTGCAAGAAAAATACCCGTAAAAATCGAGTTGAATAAAATTGATGTTAATTTATTAACTGGTACTAACGCTACTGTAAAAATACACATAAAGTGAGGAAGTGATATAATATGGAGGACAAAGGAAATGATGGCTCAAATAGGTGGCTCGTACTATTTGTAGTAATAATTGGAACTTTCATGTCTGCATTGGATAGTAGTATTGTAAATATCGCTGTTCCTACTCTAATGTCTGTATTTGGTGTAAATTTGGACAAGATAAAATGGATCTTAACGGCATATACTTTAGCACTTGGTGTAATTATTCCATTTACAGCTTATTTAATGGAGAGGTACGATTATAAACAAATATATATGTTTGCACTTGGAATGTTTTCTGTTGGTTCACTTCTGTGTGGACTCGCTTGGAACAATAATACAATGATAATATTCCGTATTGTCCAAGCAATAGGTGGTGGTATGATTATGCCTGTAGGTATGGCTGTCATTTATAGTACTTTCCCACAAAATGAACGTGGAAAAGCCTTAGGAATCTGGGGGATATCTGCTATGGTGGCTCCATCTATCGGCCCTACATTAGGTGGTTGGCTTCTACAAATTACAAGCTGGAGATTACTTTTTTACATAAATGTCCCTATAGGGATAGCGGGGGTTGTACTAGCTGGGATCATAATGAAAAAAGGCCCTAAAAAACCAAAGGTGTCATTTGATTACTTAGGATTTATTTCAATATCTCTTAGCCTTGTATGTTTATTATATGTATTAGGAGAAGGTGGTTCAATAGATTGGTCAAATCTAGAGACTCAAATACTTATGACAACAGGAATCTTAGGTATGGTTTTCTTTGTTATTAATGAACTTACCCATGATAATCCATTGTTAGAATTACGAATACTTAAAGAATTAAATTTTTCCATAAGTCAAGGTGTAACAGTAATTACTACGTTAGCTATGATGGGTGGGATGTATGTATTGCCACTGTTTTTGCAAAATGTACGAGGGTTTTCAGCAATGGAGACGGGAATGATTATGTTTCCAAGTGCTATAGTAACTGGTATTATGATGCCAATAAGTGGAGCACTTTTTGATAAATTTGGTGCAAAGGTATTAACAATTACTGGTTTAATAATTGTAGCTATAGCATCTTATGAATTCACATTTTTAAGTATGGACATGAGTAGGGAGACTATAATTATGCTTAATATTTTACGTGGTATAGGCATGGGATTATGTATGATGCCAGTTAGTACTGCCGGTATGAATTGCATTCCTCCACACTTGACTGCAAAAGCGTCAGCGCTTTCAAATACTATAAGGCAAGTAACATCATCTTTAAGTGTAACGATAATGACTACACTAATACAAAGCAGAACCAGTTTTAATTATGCAAAACTTGCTAATGAAATAACTCCATTTAATCAAAATGCAGTAAATCAAATAAAAGTACTTACAGGTGTATATATGAGTGCAGGTTACTCTGCGGCTAAAGCTCAAGTAGCTGCGGTTGCTGAAATAGCGGGTGCTTTAGGCAAGCAAGCGTACATTGATGCACAGACATATGCCATTGCGCTTACATCTTTAAGTATAATTCTTGGAATAATTTTAGTGCTGTTTCTTAGAGAAGAAAAACAGCTGCCGAAAACAAAAGATGCTGATTTGATACAAAATGAAATGCATGTGGCAGAGATGCTGGAATAAAATATAGTGTTAAGGGGGTTTTAATATGGCTAAGGTTACACCAATCGTAATTACGATCAATCATAAATTTGGGAGTGGCGGAGCAGATTTAGGTCAGAGAATTGCTGAAAAATTGAATATGCTGTATATTGATCATCAAATTATTGATATGACTGCTGGGAAATTAAACATATCATCTGAGGCGGTAGAAGAAGGTGATGAAAGGCCCACATCATTCTGGCACTCTTTACTACAATATTTTGCATATATTGATACAAGCACATACACTGCTCTTGAATTGAAACCTGTGACTAATCGTGAAATATATAACGTTGAGGTAGAAGCAATATTAGAATCTTATAAGGAGAAATCTGCTGTGATATTGGGGCGTGGGTCTTCACATATACTTCGAAATCATCCACGTCATGCAAGCATTTTCCTATATGCAGATAGAGTCCATCGTGTGGAGCGGATTCGAAAAATGAATAACATATCAGAGCAAGAAGCATTAAAACTCGTAAAGTCTACCGATAAGATTAGAGATTTATATATATGTGAAATGACAGGTCATGGGCTTGAGGATGCTTGCCAATACCATCTATCTCTGGATACAGGTATATTAGGCCTAGATGAAGCAGAAAAAATAATTTTAGCTTATCTACATGCTAGATTTGGAGAGAGTATGGTTTAACATAGAGAAAATATATATTCTCTACTACTCTATGGGTGGGTCAGCGCCCTGGGTATGCATGGAAAAATAGAAAAAAAGGATGGTGGAAAGAAATGAAAATACAAAAAGCAGCATTGAGTTTAATGTTAACAAGTGTAATGATAATTTCTACGGTAAGTTCCTCTCTA
>CAYXOL010000008.1:0-116564 GCA_964467165.1 uncultured Clostridium sp. | reverse complement strand
TAAAAAATTCAATAATATAATTTGTTATATTATTTTAAGAAGGTTAATAGATTAATATATTATATTTTGTTATAATAGAAAGTATTATAAGGGAGTGATTAAGTGTCAAAAATAATTATTATTGGAGGAGGACCAGCAGGTATGATGGCAGCTGCTACAGCTTCATCAAAACATCAGGTGGTACTCATTGAAAAGAATGAAAAATTAGGAAGAAAACTTTATATAACTGGTAAGGGCAGATGCAATATTACAAATGCGAAGGATATTGGTGATTTCTTTGAAAATATTCCATGTAATCCGCATTTTTTATATAGTTCACTATATTCCTTTACCAATGAAGATACTATGAATTTCTTCAAAGAATTGGGAGTTAGCCTTAAAGTAGAAAGAGGAGATAGAGTATTTCCGGAGTCCGATAAGTCATCAGACATTATAAAAGCTTTTAATATGGAATTAAAAAATAATAAGGTTGAAGTGATGTTAAATTCAAAAGTGAAAAGGTTAATTAGAGATAATCAAAAGATCGCTGGAGTAGAACTCACAAATGGAAGTATTATACTGGGGGATTATTTTATCCTATGTACTGGTGGGTTATCATACCCACAAACAGGTTCATCTGGTGAGGGTTTATCCTATGCTCGGGCTTTAGGTCATAATATAGTTAAACCTAGGCCATCACTTGTACCAATAGAGGTTGAAGAGGTTTGGATTTCTGATCTGCAGGGTCTTTCACTAAAAAATGTAGAACTAAGAATTACTAATAGTAAAAACAAGAGTATATATAAAGAATTTGGAGAAATGCTTTTTACTCATTATGGTGTTTCAGGACCTATTGTTTTAAGTGGCAGTAGTTTTGTAAAAGAAGGAGAAAAATTAAAGATTTTTATTAACTTAAAGCCGGCATTAAGTGAAATTGAACTTGATAAACGAATTCAGAGCGATTTCTTGAAATATGCAAACAAAACTTTTAAGAATTCATTAAATGATTTACTTCCTAGTAAATTAATTAATACAATAATTCAATTATCTAATATTGATGAAAATAAAAAAGTGAATTCTATTACTAAAGAAGAAAGAAAAACAGTAGTGAATTTACTTCGAAATTTGCCTCTTAACATAAAAGGTCTTCGCCCAATAGAAGAAGCAATTATAACTAGTGGCGGGGTAGATACACTACAAATAGATGCTTCTACTATGAAATCAAAAATAATTGATAATCTTTACTTTGCAGGAGAAATGATTGATGTAGATGCATATACTGGTGGTTATAATCTTCAAATAGCATTATCTACAGGTTATTTAGCTGGAAACAATGTAGGAGAAGCTTAATATTAGCTATAATGAAAGGGTGGAGCAGAATGAAAATCTCAGTTGCAATAGATGGGCCTGCAGGTGCAGGGAAAAGTACTATAGCCAAAATAATAGGTGAAAAATTTAATTTGATGTATATTAATACAGGATCAATGTACAGAGCGGTTGCACTTATGGCAATGGATGCAAATATTTGTGAGAAAGATGTAGATGACTTAGTTAACATAGTGGAATCTTTAGAAATGCATTTTGAAGGGGATCACTTATTTGTTAATAAGGAAGATTTTACGGATAGAATAAATATGCCTATTATAAGTAACAATGTTTCTAAATATGCAGCGGTTCCAGAAGTTAGGGAAATTTTAGTTAAGCTGCAGCAGGATATAGCTAAAAAATTTAATGTTATTATGGATGGCAGAGATATAGGTACTGTTGTACTAAAGGATGCTACTTTTAAATTTTACTTGACAGCTAGTAGCCAGGAAAGGGCAAAGAGAAGATATGAAGAATTAATTTCAAAACATATAGATGTGGATTATAGTACTATTTTAAGCGATATTATAAAAAGAGATTATATTGATACACATAGAGAAGTTAGCCCGCTTAAAAAAGCCATAGACGCTATAGAAATTGATTCTAATGATTTAGATGTTAATGGAGTATCCAAAATAATAATAGAGTATATTAATTCAAAGGGTAATTAATATTTTGTGATATGTCATATATAGTGAGGTGAGAGGATGAAAACCATAACACTTGCGGATTCAGCTGGATTTTGTTTTGGGGTTAAAAGAGCTGTGGATACAGCTTTAAATATGAAAGAAAAGTATGAAAGTGAAATATATACATTAGGACCACTTATTCATAACAATGATGTTGTAGAATTTTTAAAGGGAAATCTAATAGTCCCCATAGAACTAGATAACATTGTTAGTTTAAAAGAAAATGATACAATAATTATAAGGTCACATGGTGTATCTGAAGAAGCATTAAATATTTTAAAGAAACACAAACTCAATATAATAGATGCAACATGTCCTTATGTAGAAAACATTCACAAGAAGGTGAAAAAATACTACGATTTAGGATACAGTATTATTATTGTAGGAGATAAGAAGCATCCTGAAGTTATTGGAATTAATGGTTGGTGTAATGATTCAGCGTTAATACTTAAGAGTGGTGTTTCCACTTTCAATATTCCCAATAAAGTATGTGTTGTAGCTCAGACAACTGAAAGACAATCTACTTGGGAGGAGGTATTGAATGTAGTTATAAAGGGCAGCAAGGAAATAGTTGCTTTCAATACTATTTGTAGTGCAACAGAAGTTCGTCAAAAATCCGCAGAGGAAATATCAACAAAAGTGGATGCTATGGTTGTTATTGGCGGATTTAATAGTTCCAATACTACAAAACTTTATGAAATATGCAAAAAAAATTGTGAGAATACAGTACATGTAGAAAATTTATTAGGGATTCCAGAGGAATTTATAAAAGATGCTAAGTTTGAAAATATAGGGGTTACAGCAGGCGCATCTACACCTGACTGGATTATTAAAGCAGCAATTACAAAAATGAATTCTTGTAAATAATTTTATGGGAGTCTATACTTACAATAAAAAAACATATCAGAAGAACGTGTAGCATAAAATTATGCAACACGTTTTTGAAATTTATTCCTTTATTTGAAGAAAATTGAATACTGAGTAAAATTAATTAATATAATTTAATAGCACTATTGTAGGGAGAGAAAAAATTGAAAGGGAGTACAAGGAGAAGTGAGAGCTTTAGAATAATTACAAGCAAAGAGATGCAAATATTAATAACTGTAGTGAATAAGTATAATATTAAGTTAGTAGGTGCAGAAAAAATTAGAGGGGCATATATAGTTACAACAGACATTGGTAGTTTCCGTTTGAATAGGATGAAACATGGAAGAAATAGGGCTAAAAATAGTTGCATTTTATCAGAAGAGTTAATATTAAATAAATTTTCTAATATAGCTAGGTATTTCAGAACAAAAGATGGGGATTCTTATGTAAGGTACAAGAGTAATATATTTTACTTAACGCAGTGGATAGAGGGGTCTGAATGTGATTTAACAGACATTGATGAAGCTGCAAATTGTACAAAGCTCTTAGCTAACTTTCATATTAGCTCAAATAATATAGACCATACCAAAATTCACATAGGAAAAAACTTAAAGAATTGGCCAAAGATTTTCGCTAGTAATTTAACTATACTTGAAAAAATTAAAAAAATAATTATTAGTAAAAGGATAAAGAATGATTTTGATGTGCTTTTTTTAGAAGGAATAGATAAATTTTATAATAGAGGGTTATCGGCAATTAACATGCTAAATAAGTCACAATATTATAAACTAGCAAAGGCTGCAAACGATGATAAGACAATAATTCACAATAATTTCAACTGCGAGAATATAGTTAAAATGGGAGGGGAGTATTTTATAACTGACCTTGATAGTATTATAATTGATTTACAAATAAGTGATTTAGGAACTTTTATTAGAAGACTAATGTTCAAAAAATCTTATGGATGGGATTTTAATTTCGCTAAAAAATTAATAGAAGCATATAATTCTATCAATAGATTGAGCAAAGAAGATTTAGATATAATTTTTGCATTTATAATTTTCCCTGAAAAATTTTATAAGTTAGGATATAGAAGGTATATTAGTCAGAAAAAATGGGCTGAGACTAAGTATTTGCATAAATTAAATAGAATAGTAATGTATAATGAAAATCAAGATAAATTTTTTAGTGATTACTTGATTTTTTTAGAAGAATATTTATAGATTATAATAAATTTATTGTAAAAATATTATTAATAGATTTATATTTAGATATGTATTATACTTTATTAGTAATGAAATTTATTTAAAAATAAGAATAAGAATTAATGGAGTAAAGCTAAATGTATAAATCAAGAAGTCTAACTTTAAAAAACATTAATGAGTTTAGGGAAATATCTCAATTTAATACTGATTTTAGTTTGTCAAATAAAGATTTTTTTCAGCAGTATGATAATAGTAACATAATCCAAAAAATGTTTTTAAGAAAAAATGTAAATCTACTAATAGAAAAAAATAATTGTATAGGGTATATATGGTTTGAAAGACATAATAGCCACTACGCGTCCATTAACTCAATAAATGTAATGGATTCAAATAATATAGTTTATTATGAAACCTTAATTGCTCCGTTGAAAAATAATAGCTTAACAACCTATGAATGTGAAGACAATGATGTGAATACAGCTATTTTAAGTAAGCTAGGTTTTAAAAGAAGTAAGGGGCTTATGGAGCTAGAAAAAAAAATCACGGATTATATTAGTATAACTAGGCCAAAGAATATTACTTTCTCTGTAGTAGAAAAGAATAAGGATGAAAAACTACGTTGTCAATTACAAAATGAGATATTTAACAACGATAATAGGGTTCCTATAAATATAGAAGATATTTACAATGATGAGCGGCAGGAATATTATTTTGATAAGGGGGCAATATTTATTGAACTAGACAAAATACCAATTGGGTATGGTCAGATTATAATTGAAGATAATATGGCTATTGTGGTTAATTTTGGAATCATAAAAAAATATAGAAAAGAAGGATATGGAAAGGTACTGCTAGGCTATTTGCTTGATATTGCTTTAGAGAATGAATTTTCAAAAGCATATCTCAAGGTAGACTCAGATAATATTGCTGCTTTTAAATTATACCGTTCTCTTGGATTTAATATTAAAAGAGAAGTATATACCTGGCAGAAGACTAAAATTTAACAATAAAAAGGAGGTGATAATGCCTCCTTTTTATTGTTATCTATTTACTTAATTTCGGTTATGTCTAGTGCAACATTTACGTAGAAACTTTTTCAAAGGTTTCTACGTAAATGTATTATTATTGTAATTGAAATATGTTAACAACTATTTAGAAAAACGAGTTTCTTCATACTTCCTTAGAAGCTTAACGAATAACTCAGGAACTTTTTCCATATTTTCTGGAGTTTCTACGAATGCGATACGCATTTGAGTGCTTCCTGGATTAAACTCACCAGGTTTAAGATCATAGAAACCTTTCATAGGTGCTACAAGAAGAGTTGTTTCAATTCCGTTTATGTCTACAGAGCCTTCCTGAGCGCAATACATAACAAAGTCGATAGAGTCAAATCCTGGTTTTACAACATTTCTAACATCAACCACTGAATATATAGCAGCATCAGGGCTAGAAATAATCAGACCAGGATCTAGCTTCTTAAGACCGTTATAGAATTTAAACATGATGTTTTTGTAATACTCACCAAGGCCTTTGCACCATTGATCAATCTGATCTTTGCTTTCATGAGCTAGTGCTCCGAAGATATACTGACCTATCACATTGGCGCAAAGGTTAGCAGTATATTCAGCTACTGACTGAGTGTGGAATGCTTCATTATCAGTTATTAAAGCGCCTATTCTTAAACCACATGCACTCCATACTTTTGATGCGGTATCCAGGGTTATTCTTCTGCCTTCTATGCCAGGTACATCTGCATCAGTGATTCCCCAGATGCTTACAATGTCACCATCAACATAAAACAGTCCACGATAAGCTTCATCACTTATCATCCACATATTATATTTTACGCATATTTTAGCAAGCTCCTTAAGAGTGGCATAGTCGTAAAGCTGTCCTGTAGGATTGTCATAAGGTATTACAAGAAGTGCTCCGGGATTGTGCTTTTTAATGGTTTCTTCAATTTCATCTAGCTCTGGAAGACTGAACTTTCCATCATCACCTAAATGACGTTTTACTGTAATAGTTTTACGTCCGATTCTTTCTGCAAAAGAAATATAATTTGTATAGGCTGGGTCAATCATCATAAGAGGTTTATCATCAGTGCCTGCATCTCCGCAAACGCCAAGTAATAAAAGTTCCATACCAGAAGATCCACCATCTGTAACCTGAACAAATAGTTTGCTAGTATCAAAACCTTGGCAACTTAGAATGTTTTTAAATGCATCCTGAGCTTCAGCTACACCAGCAGTACCTGAATATCTTACAACACCCTTTGTAAAGGGGCTTTCAGGTGAATCCAATGAAAACATCCTCTTTTGCATAGCGGGATTTGTTGGAAGTGAAACGTTTCCAATTGCTACATTAACTAATGCGGGTTTAATTTTACGTTCAGCAAATTTCATTTGACCAAGTCTGACGTCTGATGGCATTCTTTTCTTAAAGTGTTCTGACAGTATTGGTTTATTCATAATAAATACCTCCTAAAAATATAATTTTATCTATAAAATATTTATCCTCATGAATATTATATCAGGTTAATTAAATTATTGCTATGATGCTAAATTTATGTTAATAAATTGGACAAAAAAAATATATTAATACTTGATTAATAACCTCTAAAAAACATGATTAATCAGTGGCAATATATATAAGTTAATTTTTACGTAACGAAATATAAAAAAGTATCTTGGTTAGCTAAGATACTTCTTTATTATAATGCTTATTTACCTTAGATTTTTATTGTTGAAAAAAACAAGGTAGTGGTATTATTTAAATTCCCTGATTATGATCTCAGCAGATACATAGGGTACTTTTATATTTAACATATTAGTATGGGAGCACATATAAAAATAATTTCTATCACCTATACAATCATATTGTAATTGCTTTTTTTTGGGATTTTCATCTTTTTTTGCATCATACATATAAATAATCACTCCTTTTAAGTGTTTTACCCAAAAATCAGCAAATAAATACAAGAGTAAAATAAATTACTATTAGAGTTAATTAAAAAATAAAGTAAATTAATTGAATTATTAAAAATGACTTTAAAAAAACCTATAAATTATATATAATGAGTAGATAGTAATACTTTTTTTATAAAGGAGAATCAACTAATGAATGAAATACTTAACTATTATATAGAAACATGGGGTTGTCAAATGAACGAGGAGGATTCTGAGAAATTATCCGGAATGCTAAAACCCATGGGATATAAAAAAACTACGGATAAGCAGACTGCGGACATAATTGTATTTAATACTTGTTGTGTTAGAGAAAACGCAGAACAAAAGGTTGATGGGAATATTGGAGCCTTAAAGAATATGAAAAAAGAAAATCCAAACCTCATAATAGCGGTTACTGGTTGTATGATGCAACAAAAGGGCATGGCTAAACATATAATCAGCAAATTTCCATTTGTTGACATCATAATTGGAACTCATAATGCCTACAAGTTTCCTGAGTATTTAAAAAGAATACAAGCTGGCGAACCGTCTATTGTGGAAATTTGGGATAAAGAACAAGATATAATAGAAGGTATGCCCATAGATAGAGAAAGTAGTATAAAAGGATTTGTTACTATAATGTATGGTTGCAATAATTTCTGCACTTATTGCATTGTCCCATATGTAAGAGGAAGAGAGAGAAGCAGAAATCCAGAGGATATTATAAAAGAAATAAAAACTTTGGTTTCAGAGGGTTATAAAGAGATTACAGTACTCGGGCAAAATGTTAATTCTTATGGCATGGGATTAATTCCTGAAATGAATTTTGCTGGATTACTTAGAAGAATTAATAACATTGTGGGTTTAGAGAGAATAAGGTTTATGACATCTCATCCAAAGGATTTATCTATTGAAGTAATAGAAGCAATAGCTGAGTGTGATAAAATTTGCGAACAAGTGCATTTGCCAGTGCAATCTGGATCTACAAATATTTTAAATAAAATGAACAGACACTATGACAGGCAGCAATATTTAGAATTAGTCAGAAACATAAAAAACATAATTTCTGGTGTTGGACTAAGTACAGATATTATTGTTGGATTCCCAGGAGAGACAGAGGAAGACTTTGCTGAGACCTTGAGCCTTATGGAAGAGGTGAAATTTGACTTAGCATTTATGTATATTTATTCTAAAAGAAAAGGAACCCCAGCAGATGATATGTTAGAACAAATACCAGATGAAATTAAACATGAAAGATTTAATAGATTAATCGAAGTTGTTAATAGAACTTCTAAAGAAAAAAATATAGAATATATAGGAAAAATTGTAGAAGTGCTGGTTGAAGGGTTTAGTAAAAATGATAAAAGTAAACTGACTGGAAGAACAAGAACCGGTAAATTAGTTAACTTTGAAGGTAATTACAAAGCTATTGGAGAGCTGGTATCAGTTCAAATAACCAATGCACATTCTTTTTCACTTATGGGTGAAGAAATATTAGGCGCATAGACATGCAAGGGGGCATTTCAATTGGCATTAACTCCAATGATGATACAATATTTTGACATAAAGGAAACTTGCACAGACTGTATACTCTTTTTTAGACTAGGTGACTTTTATGAAATGTTTTTTACTGATGCAGAACTTGCAGCAAAAGAATTAGAACTGGTGCTTACAGGTCGCGACTGTGGACTAGAAAAGAGAGCACCTATGTGTGGAATTCCATACCATGCGGCTAATACCTATGTGGGCAGGCTAATTCAAAAAGGATACAAGGTTGCTATATGTGAACAGGTAGAAGATCCTGCACAGGCAAAGGGAATAGTTAAAAGAGAGATTATTAAAATAATTACGCCAGGAACTTACACTGATTCTGGCTTTTTAGAAGAAAGTAAAAATAATTATGTTATGAGCATTTTCATTGATAAAAAAACAGATTTTTGCGGACTATGTTTTTGTGACGTATCAACGGGTGAATTTAGTTGTACGGATACTAAATTGAGTCTAGTTGATATATTAGATGAGATTTCAAAATTCAGTCCAAAAGAAATTATTGTATCAGAAGATATATCGGTTGAGATGTTAGGAGCTATTAAAGAAAGATTTAATGTATCCTATTCATCTTATCCAAATGATTATTTTATAACTAAAGATTATAGCTTAATAGAAAATCAGTTTCATAATTTTTATGAGAATACCCTATCAGAAGCATTACTTAGGAGTATTACAGGACTTCTCAGTTATATTATGGATACTCAAAAAAATTCGCTGTCACATATAGATACTATAGGATATTATGATATTTTAGATTATGTAAGTTTAGATGGGAATTCTAGGAGAAATTTGGAACTCACGGAAACTTTAAGGGATAAAACTAAGAAAGGTTCTCTTCTTTGGGTATTAGATAGAACAAGTACTGCTATGGGAGCTAGAAGGCTCCGTAAATGGCTTGATCAACCTCTAATAAATAAAAGTTTAATAGAAGAAAGATTAGATTCAGTTTCGGAACTTAAAAATAACATATCCAAGCATGAAGATTTAAAGGATGTACTTACAGATATATACGATATAGAAAGGCTTGTAGGAAAAATATCTTCCAAAAATGTTAATGCAAAAGAATTGATTTCTCTTAAAAATTCTATAGAAAAAATACCAAAGGTTAAATCCATCTTAGCAGGGCTTAATAGCAAATTAATGAGGGAAATATTTATAGGCTTAGATGCCTTAAAAGATATATATGATACTTTAGATAAGTCCATTATTGAAAATCCAGCTATTTCAATTAAAGAGGGGAATATTATTAAGGCAGGTTTAAATGCCGAAATAGATGAGCTAAGGCTTGCTAAGGCTCATGGTAAGGAATGGATTGCTACCTTGGAAAATGATGAGAAGGGTATTACTGGAATAAGATCCCTAAAAGTAGGCTATAACAGAGTGTTTGGATATTATATAGAGATAACGAAAGCAAATATTCCATTAATCCCTGAAGGCAGGTATATAAGAAAACAAACATTGTCCAATGCGGAAAGATATATTACACCTGAACTTAAGGAAATGGAAGAAAAGATTTTAGGTGCGGAAGAAAAATTGGTGAATATTGAATATCAGGTATTTACGGGTATTCGAGAAGATATTGAAAAGCACGTGGAAAGAATGAAAAATACAGCTATGCTAATATCAGAAATTGATTGTTTAAGTTCCCTTGCTACAATTGCCATTGAAAATAATTACACAAAACCTGAAATAAATACAAAGGGTATTTTTAATATTAAAGGTGGCAGGCATCCTGTAGTTGAGAAAATGATGCCTACCAATACTTTTATTGAAAATGACACAATTATGGATACTGTGGATAATCAACTATTACTAATAACTGGACCAAATATGGCTGGTAAATCCACTTATATGCGCCAAGTAGCCTTAATAACCATTATGGCTCAAATAGGAAGCTTTGTTCCTTGCACATTCGCTGATATATCTATATGTGATAGGGTATTTACTAGGATTGGAGCTTCAGATGATCTTGCTGCTGGTAAAAGTACTTTTATGGTAGAAATGTGGGAAGTATCTAATATATTACAAAATGCAACTAATAAAAGTTTAGTTTTACTGGATGAGGTAGGTAGAGGAACAAGTACTTATGATGGACTAAGTATTGCTTGGTCTGTAATTGAGTATATTTGTAAGAATTCAAATTTAAGGAGTAAAACCCTATTTGCTACTCATTATCATGAGTTAACAAAACTTGAGGGAATGGTCAAGGGAGTTAAAAATTATTCGGTAGCTGTAAAAAAAATCCGAAATGAAATTGTGTTCATAAGAAAAATTGTACCTGGAGGCGCTGATAAATCCTATGGTATAGAAGTGGCGAAGCTAGCAGGCCTTCCAAAGGATGTAATTAGTAGGGCAAACGAAATATTAGAAGTATTAGAGAATCTTAATAACACGGAAATTGATCTAATTGATAAGAAAACTTTCAGTAAAAAAACTAATGAAAAGCTTATTGAAACTACTGATAAAGAGGTAGCTATAACTTATGAATCTAATATAGTGAAAGATGAGATGGTTCAAATAAATTTTACAGATATAGAGAAGGATAATATATTAAAGGAAATTAAAAACATAAATATTCTTAATCTCACACCAATGGATGGGTTTAATAAATTGTATGAGTTAGTAAATAGGGCTAAATTGCTATAAAAATAGCGAAGGCTATAAAGAAATAGCGAAGGATGTGAGTTATTATGAGAATCAATATATTAGAAGTTGAAACTTCTAATAAAATTGCTGCAGGTGAGGTGGTAGAGCGCCCTTCATCAGTAGTAAAGGAGCTGGTGGAAAATAGTATAGATGCAGGTGCTAAAAATATTATCGTAGAGATTTTTGAGGGTGGTCAAAAAAGTATAAAGGTAATTGATGATGGCGATGGAATACATATGGATGATATAGAAAAGGCTTTTTTACCTCACGCTACTAGTAAAATAAAATATGTTGAAGATATTTATAATATACACACATTAGGGTTTAGAGGAGAGGCATTACCTAGTATTGCCTCTGTATCTAAAACTATGCTAAATAGTAGAACTAAAGAATCAATGGCTGGCATGGAGATATCTCAGTCTTCGGGGGATATATTATATGTTAAAGAAATAGGGTGTAATGTTGGCACAACTATTGAAGTCAAGGATCTATTTTTTAATGTGCCTGCAAGACAAAAATTTTTAAAATCACCTCAAAGAGAGGCAGCATTAATATCTGATATTTTGGGTAGACTGGCGCTTGCTAACAATGAAATTTCTTTTAAACTAATGAATAATGATAAAAAAGGGTTAGCTACCTATAGCTCTACAAATCTTAGTGATACCATTAGATATATATATGGCAAAGATGTAGTAGATAACATTACAAGTTTTGAAAAATTCAACGATAAAATGTCCGTTCATGGATATATTGGTAATGCTGAAATAAGTCGCGGAAGTCGAAATAGGCAAAGTATTTTTGTTAACAAAAGGTATGTTAAAAGTAGTTTAATCACTGCAGCTGTGGAAAATGCTTTTAAATCTTTTTTGACCATAAATAAGTTCCCATTCTTTGTAATATTTCTGGATATTTTTCCGGAATATATAGATATAAATGTTCACCCACAAAAGACAGAGATTAAATTTCAAGAGGATAAAGCTGTATTTAAGATTGTTTTTGATGCAGTGCATACTGCAATTGGTGATAGTCTTCGAGGCGATTTTACTATAACAGAACAAGAGAATGAAAATTATATTGGGGAAGAAATAGAAAAAAACACCCTAAAAAATCAAATTTATGATTTTAATAGGATTGTCATAGATGAAAAAGATAAGCAGGAATTAGAAAAACAGGTTCAAATTCCATTAGATTTTAATTATAAAACTGTAAACAATGAATGGGATAATTCATATAGTGCAACTACTAATGGAACATCTAGTGAAGAAGCCCCTGAAAGTATTAAAGAGAACTATGATATTAATTATGATATTAATAAGGTATCTTTCCCAAATGAAACCTCTAAAATCTCAAAGTTTCCAGAAATTAGAATTATAGGACAATTTAATAAAACTTACATAATTGGGGAAGTATACAATGAGCTTTACTTAATTGACCAACATGCGGCTCATGAAAAAGTTCTATTTGAGAAATATAAAAGTGAAATCATAAACTCAGAGGTGATATCTCAGATTTTACTTACGCCAACAGTGATAGAACTTAGCCCTGATGATTACGCATATTACATTGAAAATGAAGCGGTATTTAAGAATTCTGGTTTTGATATTATAGAGTTTGGTGAAAATACAATAAGTATAAAGGAAGTTCCTATTATACTTGGCAAACCAGATATTAAAAATCTCTTTAATGATATTTTAGACAATTTAAAAAACATGGGTTCCGGTAAAACTGTAGAAATTAAGTATACACGTATAGCTACAATGGCATGTAAAGCAGCTGTAAAAGCAAATAATCAGCTGTCTCAACTGGAAATGAATAAATTAATTAATGATTTAAGATATATTGATGAACCTTTTACTTGCCCTCATGGACGACCTACAATAGTAAAAATAACACTAAATGAACTAGAAAAGAGATTTAAAAGAATACAATAGAAAAAGGTGGAAATATGAAAGATTTATTTATTTTAGCAGGTCCAACGGCTATAGGCAAAACAGAAATTTCAATAAAGCTTGCACAAAGACTAAATGGAGAGATTATATCAGCTGATTCAATGCAAATATATAAATCTATGGATATTGGTTCAGGTAAAGTATCAAAAGATGAGATGAAGGGAATTAATCATCATCTACTAGATATAATAGAGCCAAACGAGAATTTTAGTGTGGCTGAATACAAAGAAAAAGCTGAGACTGCTATTGAGTTAATAACTGAAAAAAATAAGCTGCCAATGCTAGTTGGTGGAACTGGGTTTTATATAAATTCATTAATATATAATTATAGCTTTGCCCAGACTAATAAAGATGAAGCATATAGAGAGTACCTTATAAAACTTGCAGAAACAGAGGGAAATGAATATGTACATAACTTGCTTAAAGATATTGACGAAGAATCCTTTAGCAAATTATATCCTAATGATTTAAAGAGAGTTATTAGAGCTTTGGAAGTATATAAGGTTAGTGGTAAGCCAATGAGCATGTTTAAAGAGGAACAAAACCTATTAGATATACCTTATAATGTATATTATTTTGTACTAAATATGGATAGACAAAAGCTATATAATAGAATAAATTCCCGGGTAGATATGATGCTTGAAAATAAATTGGTTAATGAAGTTATAGAACTTAAAAAAAGGGGCTATAATTCAGATATGCAGTCAATGAAGGGAATAGGGTATAAAGAGCTACTATATTATTTAAACAAAGAAATATCCTTGGATGAGGCTATAAAAATCATTAAACAAGGAAGCAGAAACTATGCTAAAAGGCAGCTAACTTGGTTTAGAAAAGACCCAAGAATAAATTGGGTTAACAAAGATGATTTCAACAGTGATGATGAAATTGTAGAGTACATTATTGGTGAGCTGAATTTTATGAAAAAATTATAAGTTGCATTTTTTTGTGAAATTAAAAGGAGTTTTAGTTTATTTGTAGAATACTCTTGAAATAATAATTGTGGAGGTGTACATATGAATAAATCTATTAATAATTTACAAGATATAGTTTTGAATGGGGCAAGAAAAAATAAAATACCGGTTGTTTTATATTTGATTAATGGTTTTCAGTTGAAAGGAAATGTAACTGGGTTTGATAGTTTTACTGTGATATTAAATTGTGATGGAAAACAAATGATGATATATAAACATGCGATTTCTACTATAACTCCATTAAAACCAATATTATTTAATGACACTTCTGAAGAAAACTCATCACACCTATAGCATAAATCACTTTTAAAGTTTTAATTAATAATTTTAGCGCATTTTTAATGATAAAGAGCTTATATCAATAAAACATGCCTTACATAGTAGGGTGTGTTTTTTCATTTTGAAGAATGAAGTCTGATTTAGAAAAAAATGTTGATAGAAAAGGGAATTTGCAATTCGATGTAGAATTATAATATTTAATGCTAATATATATATCGTAAAATTCAAGCAGATATATATTAGCTGGTATTTTGTTGAATTAACAACTTGAATTGTAAATTTGATCCATATAAAATAAATAGTACTAATGGTGAGATTGAAAGATAATAAATCTATTTTAAATGAGGTTAAGATGAATATTAAAAATATGATATATAACTTACTATTAAATATTATTCCAATAATAGCCACAATCTATATTATAGTGGGAATAAAGCTATTTAGACAAAAAATCAAAAGTAAAATTAGCTATTTTTCGTTTCTTATGTTTGCTTGTGCAATCTATTCTTTCGGATATTTTTTCGAACTCAACTGTAAAAAGGTGGATGTATTTCTAGTTGTACGTAATGTTGAGTTTTTAGGCTCTGTTTTTATTCCAACTTTTGGAATTTTATTTATAGCCCAATTAACAGACTTTGATATATCAAAAAAAGTAAAAACTGTTTTATTTACAGTTTCCGCATTGCTATGGTTATTGTTTGTGTCAAATCCAATTCATCACTGGATCTATAAAAGCATTAATTTGCGAGTTGTTGAAGGGTTCGGTATAGTTGATGCACTGCGAGGACCTGTATTTTACTCAATGATGATATACTATACAGTGTTTTTAATATTTTCAATTATAGTGTTGTCAAAATCATATAAAAGGGAAAATAAAGCTAATAGAAAAAATGCTCTTCTTTTTTTGCAAGCTTCATTTCAAGTCCCATGGTTTGCAATAATATTTATTATATCGGATTTTGATACATATATTGATCCAGTGCCAATAACCATAATGATATTAGCTGGACTGTTTGCTATTAATGAAGTTAAAAACAATATGTTTGAGCTGCAAAAAATTAAATGGAAGAATACTTATGAAAATATTGGTGAACCAGCTATTTTAATTGATAAGGCAGAAAATGTAGTTTGTTCAAATGTTATTGCAAATACTTTATTTTACAATCAAGTAAAAAATATTTATGATATAGTTGAAAAGCTAAATGAAGCTGAGAGAAACAATAGGCAAGTTTGTTTTGAAACCAATAGTGGGATTAAATGGTTTAATATTAAGAAAAGCAAATTTGATATAAAAAAAGGGTTTATAAGTTACTTGCTTATAGACATTACCGAGGGTAAATTGGCAGAAGAACACTTAAAGGAAAGTGAACGAAGTAAATCAGTATTATTATCAAATTTGCCAGGTATGTCATACAGATGCTCATTTAGCAGGAAATGGACCATGGAATTTCTTTCTAAAGGATGCTATGAACTGACGGGGTACAAGGAATATGAGTTCCAGAACAATAATTTGCTTTCTTTTAATGATATAATTTTGCCGGAATATCGTGAGTACCTATGGAAATATTGGGAGGAAGCTGTTTCTTCACGAAAACCAGTTATGGTAGAGTATAGAATTCGTACAGCTGATCAAAAAGAAAAATGGGTTATGGAGCAAGGAATTCCAATTTATGATGATGAAGGCAAAGTAGAGGCATTAGAGGGGTTTATTACCGATATAAACCATCGTAAGATGTTTGAAACCGCTCTGTCAAATGAAAAGGAGCTTTTCAAGACCACATTACTCTCTGTGGGTGACGGCGTTATTTCTACTGATAATAATGGTGATATTGTATTTTTGAATAAAGCAGCGGAACAATTAACTGGTTGGTTACAAGCAGAAGCCTTTGGTAAATCATTAGATGAAGTGTTTAATATTATAAATGAATTTACCAGAGAAAGATGTGAGAATCCAGTATATAAGGTATTAAACACCGGATGTACTATTGAACTTGAAAGACATACCAGCTTAATTTCCAAGGATAACATGGAAAGGCCTATTGAAGATACTGTCGCACCTATAAAGGATGAAAAGGGAAATATTAATGGTGTAGTTTTAGTATTTAGAGATTTTACTGAGAAGAAACGAAGACAAGAGGAAATAGAGCGATTAAGTTATCATGATCATCTAACAGGATTATATAATCGAAGATTTTACATGGAAGAGTTAGCTAGACTTGATACAGAAAATAAACTTCCACTTACTATTGTTATGGGAGATGTAAATGGATTAAAGCTTATAAATGACTCTTTTGGGCATGAAATGGGTGATGAACTTCTTAACAAAGTAGCAGGAGTATTAAGGCTTGGATGCAGAGAAAATGATATTATAGCAAGACTTGGTGGAGATGAATTTGTTATTATATTGCCTAAAACTAATGGTTTTGAAACAGAACAAATAGTTAAGCATATCAATGATTTATCATTAAAAGAAAAAGTTGGCTCCATGGATATTTCTATTTCCTTTGGTTATGAAACTAAGAACACTGAGGAAGAGAGAATCGAGGAGATATTCAAAAAAGCAGAAGATCATATGTATAGGAAAAAGCTCTTCGAAAGTCCAAGTATGAGAGGAAAAACAATAAGTGCTATCATTAAAACACTTCATGAAAAAAATAAAAGGGAAGAACAACATTCTCATAGAGTTTCAGACCTATGCAAAAGAATGGGTGAAGTTCTTAGATTACCTGAATATAAAATTCAGGAGCTTAAAACTATTGGATTGCTTCATGATATAGGCAAAATAGCCATAGATGAAAATATACTTAACAAGCATGGTAAATTAACGGATGCCGAATTTAATGAAATTAAGCGCCATCCGGAAATAGGTTACAGAATTCTTAATACGGTAAATGATATGTCTGACATGGCAAAATGTATATTGAATCATCATGAAAGATGGGATGGGAAAGGGTATCCAAAGGGGCTTAAGGGCGAAGATATACCATTTGTGTCAAGAATCATTGCTATAGTAGATGCATATGATGCAATGACTAGCGATAGAAGTTATCGAAATGCGTTACCAGAGAAACTTGTAATTGAGGAATTACAAAAAAATGCTGGTAGTCAATTTGATCCTGAACTGTTAAAGGCATTTATTCAAAAGGTATTATATACTCCATTAGATTAACAACATTTAGTAATGTTAAAATATACCCTAGAGCATAGAGAACTTTTAAAAAGTCTATCCTTTAGGGTATTTTTATCTTTAGGTAAACAGCAGGTGTAAATGATTTTTTTGACCCAGCCTTTTAGGAAGCGCGGCCTAGTGCTTTTTCTGGTTTTGTTGTTTTTTTATAAGTTAATTTTTCAATTAAAAACCCGCCATAATCTGAAGATATTCCCACTACTGATCCCATTAATAGAGCTACAAGTGTAGCTTTCCAATTTCCATTCATTCCAAAAGTAGAAGCACAGCCTATAAAAGTTCCAGGAATAAATGCTAAAAATGAAATTTTTGCTTGTGCAATTATAAAAAAGGATATTATACCGGTCATAATGGCTACAGATTCAGGTATAGGAAGGATTTTTGAAAACTGTATAGCTATCATAGCCCAGAAGACTCCAGACATATTACATATTACAGCTTTTTTCCATCCTTTTATAAAACGACATTTAGTAGCATAATAACTAGTACAACCCATAAAGCCAACCCAAGTCATAACCCCCATGCTATCACTAAATTTAAACCAGACAAATGACAGTATACCCATGGATATAGCATTAGCAAGTAAAGAATTCATAACTTATCTCCTTTTGTTAAATAATTTAAAGACCTAATAGTCTTTCAATACCTAGTTTTTTTTATTTGATTTAAATATTTATTCATCCAATATATTAACGCTCGCAGTTTGAAATTTCAATGACATAAGTCATTTTTTTATATTACAATAAAAATTATAACACGATTGTGTAATATCTACTGATAAGGGGGATTTACTTGATAAAAAACAAGTATTATTGCTATAGTAAAAGCACTAAAATATTTTTCTTAGAGCTTTTTTAATGATATACTATGTTTGTAGTGTAAATATGCATAGTACTAAATATTTTAAATACGAAAGAGGTAAATGATGATTAATGAAAATAATATTAAAACTTTGGGCACACATAGCGGGAAATTTCATGCAGATGATGTTATGGCTACCGCTATACTTAAGTTACTACTAGGAGATATAAAAGTAACAAGAACAAGAGAAGACAATGTACTTAGCAAACTAGATTTAGTTTATGACATTTCCTTTGGCGAATTTGACCATCACCAAGTAAATAAAGAAATAAGAGAAAATAATATTCCCTATGCTGCTTGCGGTTTAGTTTGGAGAGAGTTTGGGTCAAGGGTAATAGAAAAGTTTAATTCAGAGCTTGATGAAAATGATGTAATATGGATTTTTGATTATGTTGATAAAAATCTAGTGCAGGGAATTGATGCTACGGATAATGGAGTAGATATAAAGTCAGAAATTAAAGAAACTTCCATAAGTGATATTATCCAAAGTTTTAATCCTACATGGGATTCTGAATCCTCTAAAGATGATGCATTTGAAGAAGCTACTAAATATGCTACCGAGGTTATAAAAAGGATAATAAGTAAACAGGTTTCTGTTATAAAAGCAAGGACCATAGTAAATGGGTCTTTTGAAAATAGAGATATTAATGAAATAATGGTTTTAAAAAAAGGTTGCCCTTGGCTTCAACAGTTACTTAAAATAGATATAAACAATGAGGTGTTGTTCGTTATTTCTCCGGATGATAATAATACAGAGTATAAAATCCAGACTGTAAAGAAAACTCCTGATACGTTTGAAGCAAGAAAAGATATACTAGAATCCATTAGAGGAAAATCAAGTGAAGAAATAAATTCAATAATTAAAATAGATGATGCAATCTTTTGTCATAAAGCAGGATTTATAGCATCGGCTAAAAGCATGGAGAGTGCTTTGAAAATAGCAAAATTATCAATTTAGTCTAGTTATTGTTTGGCTAAAATAGTAAATTAAGTTAGAAAATACACATAAAAAAATTTAGGAGCACTTTAATACCAAGAGAATATACTGTTAGGGAACAACTAGGGCGATTGTAACTCTGGGAATATGGCTTACTTAATAATAAGGGCAGGTACTTAATCCATTTTTGGTTAAGTACCTGCTTTTATCATTGAGAAAAAGGGCTTTTCCTGACTAACAGGCAGTTTAAAATCATCAATACAACGATCAACAGGTATTGTGTCACTAAGAATTTTTCGTAAAATATAGGATTGGCTATAAAAGGAAACAGGTTAAGCAGCGATTGATTTTTAAAGTTAATATTCCAATATAGCCAATAGAACAATGCGGCGCCATAACCGACATAGGGATTGCTCAAAATATTAGCAATACTCATGGACAGCGTTCCGAGCATTAGACTACTGCCACAAGAAAGCAGTACATATTCAAGTAAAGAAATCGGCTCCCGAGCAAAATTATTATTGATTAGCTGAGAAAGCCTGAAAATTCCATTGGCAAGCAGTATGAATGATAACATCAGAATAGCTATAATGCAGTATCTCTGCAAAAATGTTTTAATTGGCTTCCGATTTGACAGATACGATATTTCTGCAAAGTTATTGCTCTTATCAATCATTACGATATCCGTAAAGAGAACCACTCCGATAAAAGGGATATATATGGTACTAATATTCGTAAAATCGTAATAGGTCGGCGCGTACATTAAAACGGGAATCATAGCAACAAACAGTAGGCAGCAAAGCCATTTGCTTGGAGAAAACAGGAGCTTCAAATTATATCTCATATTGTGATTACCTTTCTTAAGTTGTTTTTCATGCTATCATACAACTTGCAGGAAGCAAAAATCATCACTGCCGCCAATATTAGATAGATCCCCCGATTTAGCATGATATCCTGAGTGTTTACCATCTGCCAGTCAAGCCGGATAATCGCTCTGGAGAGAATATCAAAGTGGCTCCCACCCTCAAACACCCCCGGCGTTACATTAAAAATAACGTAAGCAATATAGATTGGGAATACAGCGATGGCCTTTTTGAACAACAGCATGAGGAACATAATAAATGCACTTAGAAAAACCACAGTTGGCAATATATAAACCACAAAATCATTGAAAAATAACGTGTATCTAATATGCCATCCGGCACTGGCAAATCGAGCTGTGCTAATCAGGTTCAGAACGATTCCGAAAGCATAGAAAAAAAGCAGCAGAGGAATCAGCGCACCCAAATAACGGCATAAGATATATTTTGCTGATGAAATGGGCTGTGCATATAAAATTTCTGACATACTATGCCTTGAATCCCTGGTGAATAAAAGTAGGAAGATAGGAAATAGCAGAAATGTCGCACATATTTGCATATAAGTAACGAATTCTTCGTATAACTGTGATCCATATCCTTTTGTTCCTATTGCATTGTGCAAATTATGGTTAATTTCTTCTATGCTGCCTATTTTCTGTCCAAACTGACTTTTGCCGTCTCGAAGCCACGGGGTAATCCATTTTTCCTCCTGCATGGCTGTGTAAACATAATCAAAGCTATTGCTATGTAATAATTCGATCACAGGCTCAATGTCTTTTGCTTTCTCCACAGGAATATTGCCGTTGTCGATATTTTTTTGGAGATATTTTATTATTGCAGATTTTAATTCAACTTCAGAAGCCGGAACAAACAGATATTTACATGTGCCGGTACTTTCTAATACTTCAATGTCATGAACGTTATTTACAGGGTAATGAAAAACTCCCCTCATTTGAGTGGCGATAAATATTGCAAATAGGAACATCACAACGATGAAAGTGCCGCTTTGTATTTGGTGTTTGACCTCAAAAGTCGTCAATCTTAGTCCTTTCATTTTCTCACTCTCCCTTTTGCCGTCATAAATACATAGGCATCTTCTAGGGTAGCCTTATAGGGATTACTCTTAGGGAGTGCACTTTCATTTCCAATAAAGACAGCTTTCGTTTCCACACCCTCTCGTTTAAAGGAAATAACAGTATGATGGCTATCAAAATCATAGAAAGATTCTAAGTTGTCAAATGTACACTCAAAAACATTCCCAGATGTCATTTGTAATATTTCCTTTAACGTGCCGCAAAACAGCAAATTACCCTGATCTAAAATGGCAAGGTTATTGCAGGTATACTCAATATCCTCAACGATATGTGTTGAGAATAAAACCGTGTTATTCTGGCTGTATTCACTGAGCAGCTTGCGGATTCGGATTCTTTCCTCCGGATCAACACCAGCAGTAGGCTCGTCTACAATCAAGATAGGTGGATTACCAAGCATGGCCTGCGCTAAACCGACCCGGCGTTTCATTCCACCAGACAGTTGCCGGTATTTTTTCATTTTATCATCTAGCATATTTACTTTATCAAGCACCTCTGTGATAAGCTGCTTTTGATGTTCTTTCCCTATTCCACGCATAATGCAGATGTAATGCATTATTTCTAATACGGTAAATTCCTTATAGAATCCAAATTCCTGTGGCAGGTAGCCGATATTTTTCTTGATTTCCATGCAGTTGGAGTGATTACATTCCATGCCCAAAACATGAACATTGCCCGTTGTAGGTTCAAGCAGAGTGGTTAATATGCGCATTAAGGTTGTTTTCCCTGAACCGTTGCGGCCTAATAATCCGAAGATTCCTTTATCAATGGATAAAGAAACATCCTTGAGGGCAATAGTATTTTTGTTGTATTGTTTTGTTAGATTTGATACCTGTATCATCATGTTACATCCTCCCTTATTTTAGAGGGGAAAACAAAATATCACCAGTTCCCCTTAAAGGTATGGTACTATTTAATGTTCAACTTTTTATCAACTTTCGAAAATTATTTGCTTTTATAAAATGTTGCGCTAAGAACAGCCCCTCCATCGGAGCCATTTGACAGGAGCAACTGACCTTCATGTTTTTCACAAATGATTTTACAAATATAAAGGCCAAGCCCAAAATGTAGTTTGTTCTGCTTAGCATCGGCACGGTAAAAAGGATCTGTGGCCTTTTTGATTTCTTCTGTGCTGAATCCTCGTCCATCATCGGAAATAGTAATTTTCAATGCATTATCATCCACAGTAACGGCAATCTCAATCCGACTTTTAGCGTATCGAGCCGCATTGGACAGGAGGTTTTCAAATACCTGTAATACTAAATTCAAGTCTATGTCAATTATTTCTGTTGCCTGTTTTAAAGGTGTAAAGTACACCGTCTTATCCCCACGCACAATATCAGATGTTTCCCTAAATATTTGCAAGATTTCGCATGGAGAAACCTTTTGGGGATGTGGTTCTATTTCTTCTAATTTTTGCATTGCACTGACATTTTGTACATAAGATTCAAGACGTTCAATTTGATTACCCATTGTGTGAATTGTGGATACTACTTTTGCTTTTGGCAATTCATCTTTTTCCAAGTGAATTGAAAGGAACTCAGCATATCCACGTAATACAGTCAACGGAGTTCTCAAATCGTGAGCAAAGGCAGCGTTAAGCCTTTTTCTTTCCTCTACAGATCGCCACATCTTCACATTGTTACTTTCCAAAGCACTCCGCATTTTTTCAAAGGAAGTACAGAGCTTTCCCATTTCATCCTTACAGTTATATTCCACAGAAAAGTCCAGATTGTCAGCGGCGATTTTTTCTGAGGCTGTGTTTAATGCTGATAGGGGAGTCCGCAATTTATTAGCATAGAAAATCATTGCAGCAGAACCGATGCACAGCAAATAGGCAAGGGGACTAATAATTATTTTAAGCACACTTAAGGCGAATAGTTTTTGCTTATCTTGTGTTGAGTAATTAGGTTCTAGGGACTTCTCAATGATTCCGGAACCATTCCCCAATCGTTTACCATCTTCTGTCGTTAAATAGTAATGTTCGCTTTGTCCTGTGAAGTAGGAGGATTGAATTTTCTCTGTTGAAATATCAAGGGTTTTCAAAGCAATCCCGCTAAGAACAGTGCCCAACAACATAAAAAACAGCATATATAGCACAAAACTTTTGCGAATGGAGATGTCGTTGAGCCTTTTTTTTATTTTACCCATTTGTATCCCACCCCCCAAACTGTTTCTATATGTGGTTTAGTACCAGCAGCCGCCATTTTTGATCTGATTTTCCGGATATGCTCGGCAACCACGGATGCATCTCCCAGACTCTCATATCTCCAAAGCTTTTCGTAAATTCTTTCTTTATCGAATATTTGGCCCCTATTTAACGATAGTAATTCGATAATTTTAAATTCTTTTTTTGCCAATGTAATGGGAATATTCTTGAAATAGATTTCCTTTGCAGTGTAATTAATGGCTAAGTCATCTTCAAACTTGACTTTTATTTTTGCCAGGCCCCTTTGATCACGCCGAATGTGGGCGATGACCCTTGCACTTAGTTCATAAAGAGAGAAGGGCTTAATGACATAATCATCTGCACCAAGTCCAAATCCAAGTACCTTATCTGCATCTTCAATTCGTGCTGTCAAGAAAATTATGGGGCAGGAAACAAAATTGCGGATGCGGTCACAAACCTGAAAACCGTCGATTCCCGGCATATTAATGTCAAGCAGAATAACGTCCGGTTGTTGCTCTGCTTTCTTAATAGCATCTTCACCACTTCCAGCAGTAAGTACATCATACCCGCCATATTCAAAATGATCTTTTAATAAACCCACAATATCATTCTCATCATCAACGATTAAAATTCGATTCTTCATTTTGTCTAACACCTCCTAACTTTCAAGAATACAGCATATTTATCAATTATTTATCAACTGTTTTCTCCATGGCGTTTCATTTTGCCTACAAAATAGATACACCCCGCTTTCAGATAGAAAAGCAGGGTGCATCTGTTTTGTAGGCAAAATGATTTGGTGCAGATGACAGGAATCGAACCTGCACGCCGTAAAGCGCTAGACCCTGATTCTAGTGCGTCTGCCAATTCCGCCACATCTGCATAAATAGAGACATATGATAATTAAAGCTTTGGAATATTTTGGTTAGTTTAAACTGAAAAAAGAAAAGCAAAATATACTTAAGTACATTATATACCTTTCTTCCAATTTTGTGTAAATTTTTTTCGAATTACCATCATGGCAGATTAATTTCAAAACTATTATAAGGTTAAATACTAGCAGACAGTATATAATGGAATTAATTCTGAAATTTTGGTATAATTGGACATAGCTAATTTGCAAAGGCAATTGTTTTTTAATATAGAGATGAGCAATGATTCCATCAACAGGTGATAAACAAAAAAAGTAAATGAGAAAGGAAGTGAGTAATTAGTGTTTTGTGTATTTGCAATACACTCTCTCACTAAATATAAGATATGGAAATAAAAAAGATTAAGGGAAATACTTACTGTATTGATACTGGAATGTTATACATACCTTTTTATAAAATTAATCAAGAAGAGATTATTATGCTTGATTCAGGGTGGGCAAAAGGGGAAAGACAAGGAATAGACGAAATACTTGAGAAAAATAACCTTCTGGTAGTAGGTATAATATGTAGTCACGCTCATATAGATCATGTGGGTAACAATGGATATTTAAAGAAAAAATATAACTGTATTATTGCTATGCCAGCCTATGAAGCTCTTATTTGTAGTTCCATAGTTAATCTCAAGCTTTATTATAATAGCCAAACATTATTAGAGGTTACAGAGCATTTTGGTCATATGGTTTGTAAAACAGATATTTTGATTTTGGATAACCAAGATTTAATATCTGTGCGAGGTATTGAGTTTAAAATCATTCATACGCCGGGGCATAGTCCTGCACATATATGCATAGTTACTCCTGATGATGTTGCATATTTAGGGGATGCACTAATTAGTTATGAAGTCATGAGGGGTGCTAAAATGCCCTATGCGTTTATCCTCAGCGAAGATTTGAAAAGCAAGGTAAAACTTTACGACTTAAAATGTAGCAAGTATGTAGTAGCACACAAAGGTATTTATGATGATATTATAAAACTTATAAATTACAATATAGATTTCTATAAGAATAGGGCCCTAAGAATATATGATGTCATAGATGGTACTATGACAAGGGAGGATATTCTGAAGGCAGTTATTAAAAAGTTTAAAATCAATGTAGATAGCATATATAAATATACCATGATAGAAAGGATGTTAGGTTCTTATGTGGAATATTTGAACGATACAAAAATGATAACATTAAATGTGCATGAAGGATTTCTTAAATATTATAAAATGTAGTGATTTATATATATGTATCAACGATTTTACAGAATATACTTAAGTGTATTCTGTCTTTTTTAAATGAATTTATTAATATATAAGATCTAAGATCTAAGCGAGATTTTAGATGAACTATTTTGAAGTTTTCTAATTTTTTTTACATAAACTTGAGAGTAAATATAAATATTTGTAGAATTATGGTATAGAATATTTTATAATGAGTACTGGATTAATTACTTTAAGTCTATAATTAAAAGTTGGGGGATATTTAATGAGAAATGATTTAACAGAAGGAAATATTTTAAAAAAGCTTATAATTTTAGCCCTACCAATTATGGGAACATCACTAATACAAACAGCTTATAGTCTGACAGATATGATATGGGTTGGACAATTAGGATCTAGGGCTGTTACGGCAGTAGGTACGGCGGGGTTTTTTACTTGGTTTGCCTTCGCGTTTATTACAATACCCCAAATAGGAGCAGCGGTTGGGGTATCACAATCTATAGGAAGAAAAGATATAAATGAGACTAAAAGCTATATACGACATTCGTTGCAAATGAATTTGGTTTTTGCCGTTTTTTATGGGGCTACAATGATAATATTCAAAAGACAGCTTATAGGTTTTTTTAATATCAAAGGTGATGATATTGTAAGTATGGCATCAACTTATCTTGCTATTGTCTCCTGGGGAATGATATTTTTCTTTTTACCACCTGTACTTACTGCAATATTCAATGGGCATGGAGACAGTCATACGCCTTTTAAAATAAACACAATTGGGCTTATGGTTAATATAATACTTGATCCTATTTTGATATTAGGTCTTGGGCCATTTCCTAGAATGGGAGTTCCGGGAGCAGCTATTGCAACAATTTTTGCCCAGTTTGTTGTAACAATAATATTTATCTTTGTAATATTAAACAAAACCGATTATTTTGGAGGATTAAATTTTGTGCAAAAACCTGATTGGGGTCACATAGGAAAAATTGTTAAGTTTGGGCTGCCAGTTGCTATTCAAAGCGGTGTATTTACGTTTATAGCAATGATAATAGCAAGGATTCTTTCTAGGTGGGGATCAACGCCTATTGCGGTGCAAAGCGTAGGGGCACAAATAGAATCAATATCATGGATGACAGCTGGAGGTTTTCAAACTGCGCTAAGTGCCTTTGTGGGGCAAAATTTTGGAGCGAAAAAATGGGATAGAATATATAAAGGATATTTCACTGCTCTAGGTATTATTGCAGTTATTGGAACAATGACATCCTGCATTTTAATATTTTTCCCCGGCCCTATTTTTTCTGTTTTTATTTCAGAGAAAGCGGTAATAAAGGATGGAATAATATATTTGAGAATACTTGGCGTTTCGCAGCTTTTTATGTGTATAGAAATAACAACTGCAGGGGCATTTAACGGTCTCGGAAGGACAATTCCTCCGTCAATTGTAGGAATTGTGCTAAATGCTATGAGAATTCCAGGAGCACTTTTATTGTCAACGGTGATTGGACTTAGTGGGGTGTGGTGGAGCATAAGCCTTACCAGTGTTCTAAAAGGATTAATACTAACAAGTTGGTTCATTCTATTTCTGCTAAGACATCCTGAAATAAAAGGAAGAAAGTTTATGGTTTTTGAAAAAGAAAATTAGTGAGTTTTCTTTTTAATATGGTTACTTAAGGACAAATAAAAAATACGATAAATAGGAGAATAAGGAAAATTGTATTTTATAGATATACTAATAAATACAGATTTCTAGCACTTGATATATGTAAGATTTATGGAGTATTTTTTACATTTAACTGTGGAAAAGATCATATTATAATGAAACTTATTCTAAAATTTGACTTTATAGTTTAATTTTAAGGTGGGTGTGCAGAAATATTTTACTTCCCATGAGTTAAAGTTTGTGGTAAAATTATTTTTGTCGCAGAGTATTCAGAATAATAAGTCGAATAATAGTTTATTAAAATTAGCTGTGGCGGTTTCAATTTCAATTATAGGAGGAAAAAATATGAAAAAATTAATGAGTAGTTGGAATAAAATGAGCTTAGTAAAACGAATAATTGTCGGTTTAGTTATTGGTATTATTTTAGCTGTAACAGTTCCACAACAAGCAAAAGTAGTCATCATTTTTGGTTCTTTATTTGTAGGTGCACTGAAAGCGATTGCACCAATATTAGTATTCTTCTTGGTAATGTCTGCTATATCTCAACATAGGAGTGGTCATGAAACTAATATGAAGTCTATTATTGTTCTTTATCTTTTAGGAACATTTTTAGCTGGTCTTGTGGCCGTTATTGCAAGTTTTATGTTCCCTGTAACTTTAACACTTGCAATGGGTGTTAAGGATGTTACACCTCCCGGTGGTGTTGTAGAGGTACTCAAAGCATTATTATTGAATGTTGTTGATAATCCAGTAAAAGCACTTTTTAATGCCAATTATATAGGTATATTATCTTGGGCCTTAATGCTGGGAGTTGCTTTGAAAAATGCTCCTGATACTACAAAAACTATGATTGGTAATTTTTCTGATGCATTAACTCAAATGGTTAGATGGGTTATAAACTTTGCACCACTTGGAATCATGGGTTTAGTATTTGACGCTATTGCTACAAATGGACTTTCAGCATTACTAAGCTATGGACACTTACTTGCTGTTCTGCTTGGCTGTATGGTATTTATGGCTCTTGTTGTCAATCCTCTTATTGTGTATATAAATATTCGTCAAAATCCATTCCCACTTGTATTTAGATGCTTAAGAGAAAGTGGTATTACTGCATTCTTTACACGTAGTTCAGCTGCAAACATTCCTGTAAATATGAGCTTATGTGAAAGTCTAGGATTAGATAAAGATACTTATTCAGTATCAATTCCACTAGGAGCTACCATTAATATGGCTGGGGCAGCTGTTACTATTTCTGTTTTGACACTTGCGGCAGTTAATACACTTGGTATTGAAGTGGATATGCCTACTGCATTAATTCTTAGCATACTATCTGCAGTATCTGCTTGCGGAGCTTCAGGAGTAGCTGGTGGTTCATTATTACTTATTCCTTTAGCTTGTAGCTTATTTGGAATACCAAATGATATTGCTATGAAAGTAGTTGGAGTAGGGTTTATCGTAGGTGTGTTACAAGACTCTTTCGAAACAGCACTCAACTCATCAACAGATGCTCTCTTCACAGCAACTGCTGAATTTGCTAAGTGGCGTAAAGAAGGAAAGAAGTTTGATATTAATAAAAAAGTAGCGTAAAAAGTAGTTAGGAATAAACAAAGACAAATGACAATGTTGTATTACAATTAAAAAAGCCTCTTATCGCAATTTATGAAATGCGATAAGGGGCTTTTGTTTAAATATTTATTGGTTATATACTACTAAATAATATTATTTAGTAAATTACTCTTACGTAAATATTTTATTAGATTTCTAAATACTCAACTTCATTTCCACTCCAGTTAATAAATTTTTTTAAATCATTAACTGATAAATTTACTGTAGCAGTATTAACATTTGGGTGGGAATTGATATACTCATTTTGTAAAATGCTTTTATCCAAGATTAACTTCACAGAATTTGTTTCATCATTGATTAGACCAAATATGCTAACGCCTCCTGGAGTCAAACCTAAATATTTCATTAAGCGTTCTTTAGAAGCAAAACTCATATTTTTTTCGCCTATTTTCTTTTCGAATTCTTTAATATTCAAGGTTTTACTATCCTTTGTCACAACAAGATAATGAGTGTTTCCTTTGTAATTTCTAAGGAATAAATTTTTAGTATGTACACCTCTCATATCAGAAGTAAACTCTTCCGCCTCTTCACAAGTGAATACAGCTGGGTGCTCTCTTTTTTCAAAATCAATCTGTAATTCTTTTAAAACTTCATATACTCTAGCTTCATTGTTTGACATTTTAGCATCTCCTAATATTTTATTATTTGTAATGAAAGTATTTGTTAAAAATATGATTTTTTCGAAGTAAAAACTTTCTACTAAAAGGTTTTACAATAGTCATAACAATTGGTATTAATAATATTATATGGAACCGTTATTTCATTATATCATAAACTATCTAATGTTTAGAAGAGGCCATTAATAATCATATGTATTCAGGCTAACCTTCTCAAATCTTCTAAATAATGGTATATTACACATAAAATCAAAATAAAATAAGGAGTATCTGTAATGACACTCCTTTAAAATATGGGTAATATATTTTCTTTTAGCGTTGCAAAATCCATGAAATCAGTAAACCTCATAGTGAGTCTTATAAATATGATCTTTTAGTTAGCTTTATTTACAAGCCAAATTCCTGAACATACTAATACAAGGGCAATCATATTCTTAATTTCCAAGATGTTTTCGCCTAAAAATATAGAGGAAAGCATAACCCCAAAGATTGGGATTAAAAAATTATAAATAGAGACAACTCCTACCTTATTGTATTTCAACAGTAATGACCATAATGAAAAGGCTACTGCTGATAAAATTGCCATATAGATTAATAATGCAAGGGAACTAGGCGTAAAGTTAGTTACTCTTCCACCAGAGGCTAGGCCTATGCATACTAAAAGAATTCCTCCCATAAAAAGATTATATCCCGTTACCAGCATTACATCTATATTTTGGGTAAGCTTCTTGCCATAGATAGCTGAAGCAGAAAAAATGAAAGCAGCAATTACAATAAACCCTTCACCAAACATATTAAAAGAAAAATTGAATAATTCCAAGCTGAAATTTGCGGCCATTACGCCTAAAAATCCAATAGTGCAGCCTATTATTTTTTTTACACCTAGTTTATCATTCTTATATAGGTAATGAGCAAGGATAACACTAAAAAAAGTGCCCATAGAATTCATAATAGCACCTTTTACACCAGTAGTATTTGAGAGCCCTACATAGAAAAATATATATTGTAGCATTGTCTGAGTAACGCCCAATATAAATATTTTGAAGACATTTTCCTTTGTAATGGCAAATAGTTTTCTACCAGAAAAATGTGCAACCGTAAGTAGAATAATGCCAGCAAGAACAAACCTATATCCAGCAAAGACAAGTTTTGAAGAAACATCTGCAGGTTCAATTTGAAATAATAGATATCCATTTTTTACTGCGGGGTATGCGCTTCCCCATAAAAAGCAACATAGAGTTGCTATTAATGCCACTATTTTTTTGTTGGTAAAAGTTTTTTCATTATCAGTAACCAATATAATCATCTCCTTCTAGCTACTTATCCATTATATAATGGTGCCACCCACGTGGCAAGTGGCAAGTTGAAGGACTAAATAAATAATTAAAGGAGCCTATATAGGGTTCCCTTAATTATTTATTTGGTTATTCCTAATTCTGCTTTCATATTATCAAATTCATCTTTACTAATTATTTCTTTTTGACTTACTAAATCACTTAATTTACCTAATTGCTTTGATAGATCATTTGTTTTCGCACTGCTATTAACAAATTTTGTTAATGCTAAAATTAAATATGCGATGATATAAAATAAAGCAATTATTCCCCAACCACCAATTAAAAAAAAGCTCAAGCTGAAAAAGACAATTATCATTGCAAATATAATTTTTAATACATTCATACTTTGACCTCCTTAATATTATTATATATTAGTAGTTTACAGTAGAATCAATTTATATACGACAATTTAAAAAATATAATTAATCAGGAGAATATGTCAACATTTCAGTAAAAAAAATTTGTAACAAGTTTAAATTTAAATCGTAGTATATTATGCAATGCTTATATTGAAAAGGAGTTGCTATGTATAATTATTATTTTATGGCTAATATGATAAATTCCGAAATCCTTTCTTATGCAAGGGGTGACGTGAATGGTGATAGAATACCTGATAATGTATATTTAACAGGTATAAAGACATCTGATAGTCCATTTACTCAGAATATTACGCTTGTAGTACAGGACGGAATGACTGGTAGATTTACTAGTGTACAAATAGATGAAAATGTTGGATATAATCCCACATTATTTTTAGGGGATTTTACGGGAGATGGTGTGAACGATATATTGGTAGGCATTAATACTGGAGGTAGTGGTGGAATAATGTACTACTACATTTATTCATTTATTCAAAATGTAGCACATTTAATCTTTGATTTTAATGTGTATAATGAACAGTACCAATATGATGTTACTTATAAAGATAACTATAAGGTGGAAGTTATAAGCAAGGAAAATAATAAAAAATACCTTATTGATATTTCCAATAAGGGAGCCGATTATTTAAATGAAATATACTACGAAAATGGAAAGTTGAAAAATCCACTTAATGGATTTGTAAATCCGATAAGCGGATTGTATCCTGTAGACTTTGATTCCAATGGAGTATATGAATTATTAGCTTATCAAAAAATAGCGGGAAGATATAATGCGGATTCATTAGGATATATTTTGAATACTCTAAAATGGAATGATAATATGTTTGTCTTGGATAATCAGAATGTAGCTATTTTTGGAACAAATGCATAGGTTATACAACTTTATACTTTCTATTATGGTGGAAGTTTATTCCAATAAAATCAAAAACACAGGGAATTCCAATTTAGAATTCCCTGTTTTTTTATGATTGTCTGCCAGCTTTAAAGGCAGAAAAATTAGCTTCAATAGTTTTTGATGGAACTTTATTTTCTATAACTTTTAACCAGGTACTTTCTTTAAAAGGCAAATATTTAGACAAACTACCCAAAAGAACAATATTTTCTGTTTTAATATTGCCAAGGTCTCTAGCTATTTCTTTTGCGTTTAAAGAGATAACCTCATATCCTTTATCTACTAATTTTTCTCTTATATTTTCTGGGTATTCATCCTTTTCAATAAGTACTCTATTGGGAAAAATGATTTCTTCGTTGAAGATAATTTTTCCGCCTTTTTTTAAAGAAGTAGACAATCTTAAACCTTCCAACTCCTCCATTGCAAGGAGCAGATCCCCTTCACCCTCAGGGATTAATGCAGAATGTACTTTTTCACCAAATCGTATGCTTCCCCATACTTTTCCACCTCTTTGTGATAGTCCAATGACATCATTGCTTTTTACATCATAACCTTCTAAGAAAGCAACCTCTACTACTATTTCGGTGGTAAGCACTAAACCTTGTCCACCAACTCCAGCCATATAAATATTTGTAACGCCCATCTTAATTCACTCCTTCTTGCTTTGCTTCAGTATGGATTTCACTACTGCATTTGATTGCACCCACGGGGCAAACTTGAGAACACACTGAGCAACCAACACACATGTCTGGGTTTATATAAGAATTTTTCTTTTCCTTCCCAGGATACATTTTCATAGAGATTGGTGGACAGTTGGTACGTATACAATTTCTACAACTAATACATATATCTTCATCTACATAAAAATGAGGACTTTTAACTTTGAAATTTAATGCGCAGGGGCGAGTTGTTACAACAACGGAAAGACCAAGTCTTTTCATTGCATTGTTAATAATTTCTTTTGTTTCCTTATATTTAAATTGATCTGTAATTGTTATATCCAATATTCCAAAAGATTTTAAAATATCAGGTATACTGGCATGATAGGCAAGTTCTTCTTTAAAATATTCTCCTGTAGTTGGTGTATTTTGACCACCGGTCATGGCAGTCGTCCTATTATCCATTACTATAACTGTTATATTCTCTGTAGTTTTTGCAAGTTGTATAAATCCTGTCATTCCAGAATGAAAAAATGTTCCGTCTCCAATTGTAGCTACTATTGGTTTTTGTTTATTTATCATTGAATGAACAGTAGCAACTCCTAGAGCCATTCCAAGTGATGCTCCCATACTTATATTGGTCTTGTGAACTTCAAAAGGCTCCTGTATTCCTAAGGAATAACAACCTATATCCCCTATAACTGTAGCATTATTTGCTTTTAATATATGGAAAATAGGTCTATGAGGGCATCCTGCACATAACATAGGCGTTCTTGAAATTAATGGTTCTTCTTTGGATACCTCTAGCTCTTTATGGGATATCAAAATACCTGCTTTTTTTAAACCGATTTTTATATCTTCAATAGTAAGCTCGCCAGTAAAAGAAAAGTATTCCTTACCTTTTGCTACAATTCCATTAACTTTAAGCTCATCTTCAATAAATGACAACATTTCCTCAAGAACGATAATATTTTTATACTCGCCACTTAGCTTGGTGATTTTTTCTATAGGAAGAGGCCAAATCATACCTAATTTAAGTATGCTTATATTTTTTAATTCTAATTCCTTTAAAGATTCATATACAAGCCCTGAAGTAATGATTAAGAAATCATTGCCCTTTTCTTCTTCTAAATAATTATATTCGTAATTCTCATTGAAAGTTTGAAGTTTTTCTATTCTTTCTTTCATGAAATACTGTTGTGCATTGGAGTAGGGTGGAAGCATGCTATAGCGTCCTTGTTCTGGCACAAATCCCCCAGGGACAATTTCTTCTCGAACACCTAATTCTACCGATGATCTACAATGGCATAATCTACTCATCATTCTTATAAGAACAGGTGTATGGAATTCTTCACTAAGTTTTAAACCTTGTATTGCAAAATCCTTTGCTTCTTGAGGACTGCTTGGATCTAAAATGGGGATATTAGCAAATTTACCCCAAAATCTGCTATCTTGTTCATTTTGTGAACTCGAAAGTCCCGGGTCATCACCTACCACCAGCAATAGTCCACCCTTTATTTTTGTTTGTGTAAAAGTCATAAAGGGATCACTTGCAATATTTACCCCTACGTGCTTCATAGAAACCATAGATCGTGCACCTGCAATACTTCCGCCCATGGCAATTTCCATTGCCACTTTTTCGTTTGTTCCCCAGTCGCTATAAATCTCTTCATATTGTTTTAAAGAATCCAAGATTTGCACGGTAGGTGAACCAGGATAACTAGAAGCAATCATTCCTCCACCTTCCCAGAAACCTCTGCTTATAGCTTCATTGCCTGTTAGAATTTTTTTGTTATTCAAAATAACACCCCATTCATATTATTTTTATTTGTTACAAATATTGAAAACATATTTTCGCAAAATTCAATCATATAAAATTGTTATGATTTAACAATGATTATTATGAAATTAGAATAAGCCTTATTGCATATTTTGTCAAGAATATATTGAATAATATAAAAGGATGCTATTTTATATGTAAGATATATGTATAGGAGAAGGTCTAAATGCGGCAGCTAATATTATTTATAAAGCTGGGTACAATATATAAGAAGAGGTGATTTTATGAAAATTAAGGTAGCAAGCATTTTATTTTTAGTTATGTGTATCATTGGATACAATAGTACCATACTAGCAATATCCACGGTAAAAGCTGTGAATATGTCACAAGAACAACCAATAATAGTTCTAAGTCAATTGAAAATTATAAATGCTGTATCCGCTGTTAAGCATGGAGGAACCGGTGTTATAACGATACAAGGAATACCTAATACACTATACAATATAAAGACTTCATATAATTTAAAAAATAAAATAGTTTCAGTTATTCAATGGCGTACTACAGACAGAATAGGAGTTACTACATTTAATTGGATTGTTGGCAATGATACTATTGCTGGCACATATCCTGTCACAATATCTGGGGGTGGAGATATACTGAATACAAACCATATAGTTCTTTAATATTAATTTGTAAAAGTCACAATCATATGCAAAAATATTTGCATATGATTGTGACTTTTGCTATTTAAGGGGAGTGTGTTACAATAATAGTTGATTAAACTAAAGACATAAAATGCAATACTATTCTCACAAAAATATCACCGAAAATAGAGAAGTAGCATTATGCTAGTAAAGAAAAGAAAGATAAGTATAAGGAGGATGACTTATGGTTGATTCACACATACACACAGAATTTTCTGCGGACTCCGAAATGAAGCTTGATAATGCGCTAAATCATGCCTCAAAGATGGGTTTAGGAATGACTATTACAGAGCATTTAGATTTGAAGTTTCCAACAGGAACAGATTTTACATTTGATATAAATAAATATTTTAATGAATATGAGAAATATAGGGGTAATGAGTTTATGCTTGGCATTGAAATTGGCATGCAAGATATTTGTTTGGAGGAAAACAGGGAGATAATAAATAAATATCCTTTTGACTATGTAATTGGTTCTATACATGTGGCTAAAGGATCAGACATTTATAATCCGAAAACCTATGAAGGTAAAACTAAAAAAGAAGCCTTTGAAGAGTATTTTTCAAGTATGGTGGACTCTGTTAAACGGTATGATTTTATTGATAGTCTAGGCCATATTGATTATATATCCAGATATTCTACATATCCCGATAATGAAATACATTACCATGAATTTAAGGGATATATAGATGCGGTGCTTAAAGCTATAGTGCATAATGATAAGGTAATGGAGATTAATACTAGAAGACTTGGCAATGTAGAAGCCTATAATAATTTAATCTATATTTATAATGCATACAAGCAAATAGGTGGTAACTACGTTACTATAGGTTCTGATGCTCATCATGCTGAAGATATTGGTAGCAATTTTATGGTAGCCAGTAGGATATGTGACATATGTAACTTGAAACCTGTGTATTTTAAGAATAGAAAAATGGAGCATATGTCATTATTATAATTAATTTTGATAGTTGTTAGCTGTACCCAATTAATGTTAATATTAAGATACTACAATGTTTTGAATTAAGGAGAACAAAAATGGGAAATAGTCAGTTAGTTAATCAAGTTATGGTATTATTTATTATTATGATGGTAGGTTTTTATGCTAAAAAAAAGAAGTTTCTTAATATTACAGTTGATAAAGGTCTGTCAGAATTGTTGCTAAATATAACATTGCCTTTTATGATAGTTACATCATTTAATATTAAATATGAAGCCACCATGGTTAGCAATGCACAAAAGATTTTAATCTATTCTTTTTTAATACACATAAGTTTAATATTTATTAGTAAGTTGCTTTTCTTTAAGTTTCCAACTAATAAACAACAGGTTTTTAGGTTTATAACAATTTTTTGTAATGTTGGTTTTATGGGTTATCCAGTTCTTGAAAGTATTTATGGAGGAGTAGGTGTTTTTTATGCTGCCATATTCAATATTCCTTTTAATATTTTGGTTTGGACTGTTGGTGTTATGCTGTACACAGGAGAAAAAGATTTTAAGTCCATGAGAAAAGCGGCGGCAAATCCAGCGCTAATAGCCGTATTTATTGGCATTATTTTATTCGTGTTTTCAATAAGATTACCACTTCCCATTGAGACTTCACTAAAACTAGTGGGATCTACCACAACACCAATCTCTATGATAATTATTGGCTCAATGCTAGCAGAAATGAAATTTAAGGATATTTTTTCTGATATTTCTATATACTATGCTACGGTGGTAAGACTTTTAATAGTGCCGATGATTATTTATATGGTTTTAAAATTCTTTAAAGTGGATGAATTATTATTAAACATATGTGTTATATTACAAGCAATGCCCGCAGCGGTTTCAACTGCAATAATTGCTGAAAAATACGGCGGTGATAGTTTGCTTGCATCACAGTGTGTATTTATAACTACAATAGTTTCTGTAATAACAATACCTATTGTAATATTATTTTTATAGAGTAGCTGAATAATTCTAGTATAAATAAGTACACTAAATATCAAATGGAGGGGTTATTGATGAAAGTAAATTTTACGGAGCATTTAGAAAGCGGTATGGAGGTTTTGCGGACAAGGGGAGCATTTTTAACAGTAAAATCTGGTGATAAGATTAATACCATGACTATAGGTTGGGGAAGTGTAGGCTACAATTGGAATAGGCCTATATTTACGGTTTTGGTAAGAAAATCAAGATATACATATGATCTTATTGAGAGTTCGGATAATTTTACTGTAAGTATACCCTTAAGTGGAAGTTTAAAAAGCGCCCTGGCAGTGTGTGGTAGTAAATCAGGCAGAGACATTGATAAATTTAAGGAATGTAATTTAACCTTAGAAAAGAGTAAAAAGGTAGAAACCCCAATAATTGCTGAATGTGAGCTTCACTATGAATGTAAAATAGTATATAAACAGGAGATGAATCCTGAGTTCCTATCAAAAGACATTGTAGAAAGCGCTTATAAAACAGGAGATTACCATACTGTATATTACGGAGAAATAGTAGAAACTTATATTAAATAGAAAAAAATCTCATAAAAAAAGTACACATTATCTAAGTGAGTACTTTTTTTATTTGCTAGTACAGATTTCAGAAGGAGATTTATTCATCAAAAAGAGTTTTTTTCAGGTTTTGATATTTTAAAATATAATGATCTCTTTTTAATGAGATTTTACTTAAGGCATAAGCTAATATATCAATTTCCGCGTAGCTATTATATAAACCAAAACTTATTCTAACCATGCCAGGACGGTATAAACCAGGATTTGATATGAGATTAACTGCAAATTCGTTAGAAATATTTAATAGCGATGCTACATAGGGCTGAGCACAAAAACATCCACTTCTTACTGAAATACCCCATTCATAGGAAAGAATTTTAGCAACGGTAGCATGATGGATTCCATCAATATTAAATGGGATTATGCTAACTCTGTCAACGTCTGTGCAGGGGTCACAATATATTTTAAGATTTGGGATGTTTATTATTTGAGAAATGGCGTAGTCAGTTAATCTTTTTTCAATTGTTTCTACCTTATTCATACCAATCTTACTCAAGGTATTAATGGCGGATGTTAGAGCTATAGTTCCCATAACATTTGGGGTTCCAGCCTCATGTCTCTCTGGAGATTCATTCCATTTTATAAAATCATGAGTAACAATATCCACTGTTCCGCCACCTACCAAATCAGGACTGCAAGCATCTAAAATATCTTTTGGACCAATCAATACTCCAGTGCCAAAAGGGGCGTACATTTTATGAGCAGAGAAAATTAAAAAATCTATATTATATGACCTATTCTTATTATTCATATTAAAAGCTGCGTGAGGTATTAATTGTGCACCGTCAACAAGTAGTTTGCAGCCGAATTTATGAACTAATTTAGCTATATTATAAATGGGGTTTTTATAGCCGGTTATATTTGAAGCACCTGCAATTGTAACTAATTTTATAGAATTACTATATTTATTTAACTTAGCTTCTAAATCTTCTAGTGATAGCTTGCCAGCGTCGTCTATAGATATATAATCTATAATAAATTTATCTCTCCAAGGCAAGTCATTGGAGTGATGCTCCATATCCGTTGTAAGAATAACATTCTCATTAAAGGGATCGTATAATAAGTTGGAAAGTTTGTTAAAGGCTTCGGTGGAATTTTTAACATAAATAACTGTATTATTAGAATCAGCGTTAACAAAATTGCGGACAATGTTTCTAGAATCCTCATATAATCTAGTGGTCAGTTGAGATTTAAATCCTTCACCACGATGGATGGAGGAATACCACGGAGCAAAATCTGCAATAGCTTCCATAACAGATTTAAAGGGTGGTGTAGTTGCTGCATTATCAAAATTAATTGCAGTAGTACTTTTTCCGGATATAAGAGGTACCCTTTTGTTTACGCCAAGGATTAAATCTCTGTAGCTTGGACTTATAGCTTTAAAGGTCATAATACTCCTCCCAGCATAATTATTCACAGTATATAGTATTAATTTTAGGAGGGAAATGTGACTTTATTAAAAAAATATTCAAAACATGGATCCTGGTTATCAACATAATTTTGTATAGTGAGAGTTATATTAACATCTGGGAAAAAAGATGGTAGGTTATCATCTTCAATAATTTTATAATATTCTGTAGAGTAGCAAACTGTAAGTCCAGAATTTTTTAAAGTAAATCGCTGCAATTCACCGTAGCAGTTGGGTTTTCCACCAGTGGGTTCTCCTAAAAATATTGCGGCGGTACTTTCTTTTAAGAAAAATGCATTTAATAGGGCTGAAGAAAAGGTCTCTCGGCCTATTATTACAAAGAGTTTACCGATTTCATTGATTTTCTCAAGATTTTTTATGTCTTCAATAAAGGGGTCCAATAATGAAGAATTGCCACCAGAATTGTTTCTCAAATCAATTATCAGCTTTTTCACTTTATGTTTTTCAATGAACTTGACCAAATTTTTGCAAAAGGTAAACACATCTATAGGCAACATGTCCCTGCAAGTATTATATTTAAAGTACACAATATTTGCATCAGGTATGTATTGGAACCAGTAATTCTTGTGGCTGTTTTTTCTATAAAGAGGTAGGCTTTTCATATGTACTAAATCACTTTTAATTAAAGAATGCATTTCCCGCCATTCCTTTAGTGGAAAAGAATTTACATTTAAAGTTCTTATTTTTTTGTTTTTATCTTCAAAGGTTAATTCTAAACTATCAATATCATTAACAAATCCCAAATCATATAGTAATTCAATAGCAGGTAAGAATTTAGGAAGTTGTGATTTAAGATGGATTTCATTTTCGTAGGATATAATGGAACTTAAAGCATCAACAATTTCCTCTATACAAAATTTATTTATTTTCTTTATTTTGCAATATAAGATCTCTTTGTACTGGACAGGGGCTAATATTACATATATTCCATCTGAAAACCAATATAATTCTAAGGGAAGTAAGCGATTAACCTTTAATGGTACAGAAGTGTGTGCATCCTTTATAGAGGCAACGATTTTCGCGATTTGTAATTCTATTTCATAGTCATTAAAAGAATCAATATTCATTTTTAAGCTATCTATTTCTGTAAAAAAATCCTCTTTACTCTTTTTGAAAAATAAGTTTTTATGTTTTTGTGGAAGCTCAGAGGATAAGAAATTAATATCCTCTAACCATCTGGCATTCCTATTTGAATCCATATATATTATCTCCTTTAATTAGGTTTATAACTACTATTATCCCACAAAAGAAAATCCATTTGTGGGATAATAATAATTTTTACGAGGCCTTGATTTATGCATTGATTATTTCATAAACTATATGAAAATCAACAGTTGTTTGTTCGCCAGTAACCATATTTTTAATGGTAGCCATTTTGTTTTCAACTTCTTTTTCACCCATTAATATTACAAAGGGAATGCTTAATTTATCCGCATAGCCAAGTTTTTTTACGAGCTTTCCTTCCTCAAGGTATATTTCTGTGACTACTCCCTTATCCCTTAAAAAATTCGCAAGAGAAATTCCATAATCAATATTATTATCAAGTGGTATTACTAGCACTTTTGTTATAGATTTACTAGAATCATTTTTAAAGAAGCCAGCTTCATTTAATTGATAAAATAATCTAGTAAGCCCTATTGATATTCCAACTCCAGGTAGTTTTTGTTTTGTATAATATTCTGCTAAATTGTCATAGCGTCCACCTGAGCACACAGAACCGATAGAAGGGTATTCATTTAAAAATGTTTCATAAACTGTTCCAGTGTAATAATCAAGACCTCTAGTTATTTTTAAATCTATTTTTAAATTTTCATCAGGAACTCCGAATAATTTTACATATTTAGTAACTGTTGAAAGTTCCTCAAGACCAGCTGTAAAATTTGAATTAGAAATATTTAAATTTAATAACAATAATAATATATCATCATTGCTACCACTTATGTTAATAAATTCGAGGATTTTATCCACAATTTCATTGCTTAATCCACAACTTAAAAGTTCCTGGGTGGCATTTGGTAACCCGATTTTATCTAGCTTATCAATAATCCTTAAAACTTCTGAACTATCTTCTATTTCCAAGGCTTCAAAAAATCCACTTAAAAGTTTTCTATTATTTATTTTTATGGTGAAATTCTGAAAACCTAGGTTATTGAATACTGAATAAATAATACTAGGTATTTCAGCATCATTCAAAACATTTAAATTATTGTTTCCTACAATATCAATATCGCACTGGTAAAATTCACGAAAACGCCCCTTTTGATTTCTCTCGCCCCTATATACTTTGCCAATTTGGTATCGCCTAAAAGGAAAGGTCAAAGAACTATAATTTTGAGCTACATACCTAGCTAAAGGAACAGTTAGATCAAATCTAAGGGATAAATCAGTACTACCCTTTAAAAATCTGTAGATTTGTTTTTCGGTTTCGCCTCCTCCCTTTGCAAGTAGAATTTCAGATTTCTCTATTACTGGTGTATCTATGGGCATAAACCCAAAGCTTTCATAAGTCCTTCTTATTGTATCTGCTAATTTGTTGAATTGAATTTGATCTGCTGGTAGAAGTTCCATAAATCCAGGCAAAATCGATGGTTTTACGATATCAGTTTTCATTTTTAATACCTCCTATAAAAATATAAAAATCCCTACGTAAGTATGCAAATACGTGAGGCATATACCTATAAATCGTTTTTTAAATTATACTATACTATACATAATTAATCCATTCAACAATTATTACAAATTTCTTTATGTGTGAACTTGTCTTTAGCAACATCTAAAATAAACATTTAATACAAAATGTATAATCATTGTAATTATAATATGCAAAATTGAGCATTATGGATATATAGTAAGATTATTAATGAATAATATAATAATTTAGCTTATAATTGGAAATAATAATGAAAAATCGTGATAATTATAGTTGACACGATTACTATGATTTGATATTATGGTTTTATAAAGTATAGTAAAACACTCTACTTTAAAGGAGTGATTATATGAAATTATCTACTAAGGGAAGATATGGAGTTAAAGCTATGGTAGATCTAGCTATTAATTATGGAGAACAACCTATATCTATAAAAAGCATCTCTGAAAGACAGAGTATTTCAGAGTATTATTTAGAACAATTATTTTCTTCTCTTAGACGTGCCAAACTTATTAAAAGTGTAAGGGGAGCTCAAGGTGGCTATATATTAAATAGAGCACCAGAGGAGATAACTATATATGATGTTATTAACGTGCTTGAAGGACCAATTGAAGTCTCAGATTGCCTTGAAGATGGAGCTTGCAATAAAGTAGATTGTTGTGCTACAAGATTATTATGGAAAAAAATAAAAAACAGTATAGATAGTGTAACATCCTCAATAACTTTAAAAGATATTGTTGATGATTATAATGAAATATCATTAAATAAAGGAGTGAATCATAATGAATAAATCAGTTTATATGGATCATGCTGCAACCACCTATACAAAACCCGAAGTTTTAGAAGAGATGATTCCTTATTTCACAACATATTTTGGAAATCCATCTTCAATTTACACGCTAGCAAGAGAAACTAAAAAAGCTATTGATATTGCCAGAGATAAGGTGGCAAAAGCTATAAACGCCAATGAAAGTGAAATTTTCTTTACTGGTGGAGGATCAGAAGCAGATAATTGGGCAATAAAGGGAATAGCTTCGGCGTATAAACAAAAAGGAAATCATATAATAACAACAACAATTGAACACCATGCTGTATTACATACTTGCGAATATTTAGCTAAGAACGGATATGATATTACATATTTACCTGTAGATGAATATGGCCTTATTAATATTAAAGATTTAGAAAATGCTATTACAGATAAAACTATTCTAGTATCAATAATGTTTGCTAATAATGAAATTGGAACAATAGAGCCGGTTAAAGAAATAGGGGCCTTATGCAGAAGTAAGAAAATACTTTTTCATACAGATGCAGTTCAAGCAGTAGGGCATATTCCAGTAGATGTAAAAGAAATGAATATAGATTTATTATCAATTGCTGCTCATAAATTTTATGGCCCTAAAGGCATTGGAGCACTATATGTAAAAAAAGGTATCAAAATAGATAATTTAATACATGGTGGCGGACAAGAAAGAAATAGAAGAGCCGGTACGGAAAATGTGGCAAGCATAGTAGGATTTGGTAAAGCTATAGAAATAGCAACTCAAAACATGGAAGAAAACAATAAAAAATTAGTTTATTTAAGAGATAAACTTATTAATGGATTATTAGAAATACCATATACAAGGTTAAATGGACCAAGGGGCGAAAATAGACTTCCTGGCAATTCAAATATATGCTTTAGATTTATAGAAGGTGAATCTATACTACTTATGTTAGATGCAAATGGTATCGCAGGTTCTAGTGGAAGTGCATGTACGTCGGGTTCTTTAGATCCGTCTCACGTTCTACTAGCTATAGGTCTTGAACATGAAATAGCTCACGGTTCCCTAAGATTATCTTTAGGTGATGCAACCACAGAAGAAGAAGTAGATTTTGTATTAAAAACAGTACCGGGTATTATTCAAAGATTAAGAGATATGTCACCATTATATGATGATTACTTAAAGAAGGGGGAAATTTAATATGATGTACAGTGAAAAAGTTATGGACCATTTTACAAATCCAAGAAATGTAGGGGAAATTATAAATGCTGACGGAATTGGTGAAGTTGGTAATGCTAAATGTGGAGATATCATGAAGGTTTATTTAAAAGTAGAGAATAATATAGTTATAGATGCAAAGTTCAAAACTTTTGGTTGTGGGTCTGCTATAGCGTCTTCAAGTATGGCTACAGAACTTATTAAAGGCAAATCTGTAGATGATGCATGGACATTAACAAACCAAGCTGTTGCTGAAGCCTTAGATGGTCTTCCACCAATAAAAATGCATTGCTCAGTACTTGCTGAAGAAGCTATCCACAAAGCAATCAATGACTATAGAAGTAAAGCTGGGCTTGAAGTATGGGACTACACAGAACACGATGATATACATGCCGAGGTGCACGGAGAATAGGGGATATTAGATGAAAAAAAAAGTAGTTATTGGTATGAGTGGAGGAGTAGATAGTTCTGTAGCTGCCTATCTTTTGAAAGAGCAAGGCTATGAAGTTATAGGAATTATGATGAAGCTTTCTGAGGATAATCCTGATTATGAAGAAAATGAAGGTGGATGTTGTTCTATTTCAGCTGCAAATGATGCAAGGCGTGTTGCAGATGTGCTAGATATTCCTTTTTATGTTATGAATTTTAAGGATGCTTTTAAAACAAGTGTTATTGATAATTTTATTGATGAATATATGGAGGGTAGAACCCCTAACCCATGTATTGTATGTAATAAAGAAATTAAGTTCAAAGAATTTTTAAGAAAGGCAGAGGCTCTTGGTGCAGATTTTATAGCTACGGGACACTATGCTAAAATTGAAAAATGTGATGGTAGGTATGTACTTAAAAAAGCAGATGATAATCATAAAGACCAGACTTACGCACTATATAGCTTAACGCAAGATCAATTAAGCCATACCTTAATGCCTTGTGGGGAATACACAAAGCCAGAAATACGGGATATTGCAGAGAAAATTGGGCTTGAGGTTTTCAGGAAAAAGGATAGCCAAGAAATATGTTTTATTCCTGATAATGACCATGGAGCTTATATTAAAAATTATAGTGGTAGGGAAATAAAGTCAGGTAATTTCGTTGATAAGAAGGAAAAAGTTTTAGGAACTCACAAAGGAATAGTGTATTATACTATAGGTCAGAGAAAAGGACTAGGTATAGCACTAGGTAAGCCTGTTTTTGTTACCGATATTAATCCACTAACTAACCAAGTGGTTTTAGGCGACGAAGAGGATATTTTTAAAACTGAACTTATAGCGAAAGAGTTGAATTTCATTTTGTTTGATAAACTGGAGTCGGATTTAAGAGTTACTGCTAAAATTAGATATTCTGCAAAACCAGAACTGGCTACTCTAATTCCTTTAGAAAATGACAGGATAAAACTTGTTTTTGATAACAAGCAAAGAGCTATAACCAAAGGCCAATCAGTAGTTTTCTATTTAGAAGATATAGTAGTAGGTGGCGGTATAATAGAGGCAGTTTTATAAATAAAGTTACTTTGATGGATAATTTAAGTGGGGGATATCTAGTTGAAAAACTAGGTATCTCTTTGTATTTATTGTGAGAAAAGGAGAATGATTATGATATATAGCGATAAGGTTATGGAACATTTTTATTGCCCGAGAAATGTTGGAATATTAGGTGATGCTAACGGTATTGGAGAGGCAGGAGACCCGAGTTGTGGGGATATAATGAAAATTTACATAAAAGTTGAAAACAATATAATAAGAAGTGTTAAGTTTAAAGCTTTTGGTTGTGGATCTGCCATTGCATCTTCTAGTATAGCTACAGAACTTATAAAGGGGAAGACCACAGAGGATGCATGGAAATTAACCAACAAATCAGTTGTTGAAGCACTAGAGGGATTACCAACATCAAAAGTGCATTGCTCAGTGCTGGCGGAACAAACAATACATAATGCAATAAATAATTATAGAGTGTCGCAAAATCTTGAACTTTGGAAAGATGATTTAAAATAAAATGAATTTTTTTCAACTTTTATCTTTAGCTTATGTAATAATCTCTAGACTAATTGGCAAACATAACTGTAAAGTAAATATGTTGTGGTTATGTAGGAGATATTATGTTTAAAAGTAAGGATTTTATATTGATGGATGTTGTGACGGTAGAGGGGAAAAAAATTGGGTTTATCAAGGACTTGCTAATTGATTTTAATGCAGGGAAGGTAATTGGTTTTTTAATTTCGCCCTATAAACTTTTCCGCAAAAATGTAAGTGTACTAAAGCAAGATATTGTATATGCAAATAAGTGCATGGTAGTTAAAAAAGTGGATAAAAATGAATATTTATGTTTGCATAGCTTTATTAATATGGATGTAATAGATAAATGTAATAATATATTTGGTATGGTTGAGGATATTATTTTTAGTGGTGATACTTTTGCAATAAAAGGTATAATAGTGTCTTCGGGATTTATAATAAATTTATTTAGAGGCAAGAGGATAATGCTGATAAATGATCTGATTCTTGGTGAAGAAAATATTTTATACATTCCAAATTGTAGCGAGCACTCCTTTAAAAGCGTGCCACACAACTTTTTTGTAGGGGCAAAAGCCAATGAAAAAAATTAACAAAAAAAAACTAGCGATTACATCTATCTGTATTATCATTTTTGTAATTATAATAACTATGGCAATGAAGATATCCATTATTAAACAATTGATAAATTTAGTATTTCTTTCTTTCATTGTGTCTTATATACTAAGGCCACTCTATATGCTTTTAATTGAAAAGGGTATAAATAAAAAATTAGCTTCTTCTCTAATATTAGTTGGGTTAGTTGCTTTATTGTTATTATCATTTATGTTATTTATCCCAGCCTTATTTGGTGAAAATTTAAATATAGATAAATCAATAAATGATTTAGGAAATTATTTGACTAATTTAAATATGAAGATAAAAGTAGTAAACAAAAATAAAGTCATGAACAGTATTATTAACACTATATATAACAAAGTAGATGGTCAAATAATTGTAATTTTTGATAAAATATTAAATTCTATCATGGCTCTTTCTGAAAATTTAATAACATACATGGTTTCGCCTTTGATAATATATTATTTTTTATGCGATAGTGAAAATATGATTAATAAGTCATTAATAATTTTTCCTCCAGAAAGTAGGAATATAATAAAGAAAATCATAGTGGACATTAATAAAGTACTGGGAAAATATATTATAAGTCAACTTATTCTATGTGGATTCATAACTATTGCTAGCTTTATAATTTTGATGTTTTTGAGGATTGATTTTCCGTTAATGCTTTCATTAATAAATGGTATTTTCAACATAATACCTTATTTCGGACCCATACTTGGTGTAATACCTGCTATTTTAATTGGTCTTTTAATTTCTCCCAAAACAGCTCTATATGTAGTCATATGTTTTTCTGTACTTCAACAAATTGAAGGAGACATATTGTCACCAAAGATAATTGGAGATAGCATAAGTATGCATCCTTTAACAGTAATAATATTATTACTTGTAGGTGGTAATATCGGAGGGGTATTAGGTATGATACTGGCAGTGCCTCTAGGAGTAGTGATAAAAGTTATATACAAGGACTTAAACTATTATTTGTTTTAAAGAATACAAATATATTTTTTTTATATGTTGTACATATTGATGTATTAAGGTTAAATATGCTATAATATAGTAATATAATTTTATACTTGGTAATGATAAGAACTAGTAAATATATCTGTGCATTTAGAGAGGAAGTGGTTGGTGAAAACTTCTTGATAGATATATTGAAGCTATCTTTGAACCATGTTTCTTGAGAGATATTGCTTTGTAATTAATTCGTATTACTTATATAGCGGTATAATTAGGGTGGTAACGCGGAAAACTTTCGTCCCTTGTTTTAGGGAAGTGAAGGTTTTTTTATTATAGAAAATTATAGGGTTTTTAATTATGTATCAAAATATTATATATAAACGGAGGAGATATTATGGAAAATTTAGGGTTAAATGAAATTAGAGAGTCCTTTTTAAAATTTTTTGAAGGTAAAGAGCATCTTAGGTTGGAGAGCTTTCCGTTAGTTCCAAAAAACGACACCAGTTTATTGCTTGTAAATGCAGGTATGCAACCACTTAAACCTTATTTTACAGGGATACTAACGCCACCCAACAAAAGAATAACTACTTGTCAAAAATGTATTAGAACAGGAGATATCGAAAATGTAGGAAAGACCTCAAGACATGGTACTTTTTTTGAAATGCTTGGGAACTTTTCTTTTGGAGACTATTTCAAGAGTGAAATTATTCCATGGGCTTGGGAGTATATAACAGAGGTTTTGAAAATACCAAAAGAAAATTTATATGTAACAATATATTTAGATGATGATGAAGCTTTTGATATATGGAGTAAAAATACTGATATTGAGGCCACTCGTATTTTTAGATTAGGTAAAGAAGATAATTTTTGGGAAATAGGTCAGGGGCCTTGTGGTCCATGTTCTGAAATACATTTTGATAGAAATGTGGAGCTTGGTGTAATAAAAACTGCAGAAGAATTTGTTAAAGCAGGAAATGATGATAGAGTAATAGAATTTTGGAATTTAGTGTTCACGCAATTTGACAAGGACGAAGAAGGCAACTACAACAAATTAAAGAATCCTAACATAGATACAGGTATGGGTCTTGAAAGAATAGCATCTATAATGCAAGGTACTAATAGCATATTTGAAGTGGATGCTATTAGAAATATTTTAGATGAAGTTTCAAGGGTATCAAAAGTGAAATATGGAGTGTCACATAAAGAAGATATATCCCTGCGAATTATAACAGACCATGTTAGAAGCACAACTTTTATGATTAGTGATGGAGTGCTTCCATCTAATGAGGGCAGAGGATATGTTCTTAGGCGTCTTCTTAGGCGTGCTGCAAGACATGGTAAACTACTTGGGATTAAAAATTCTTTTTTAAATAAACTTTGTAGCACAGTTATTGAAAATTCATTTAAAGCATATCCAGAATTAAAAGAAAAAGCAGGTTATATTAAAAAGGTTATAAAACTTGAAGAAGAAAGATTTTCAGAAACTTTAGATTCGGGTATGGATATTTTGAAATCTTATATAGAAGAACTTGAAAGCAATGGCAGTAAAATTTTAAGTGGAGATAAAGCTTTTAAACTATACGATACCTTTGGTTTTCCATATGAACTTACAGAAGAAATACTAGAAGACGCAGGCCTGGGAATTGATTTAGAAGGGTTTAATAGTGAAATGCAAAGTCAAAGAGAACGAGCAAGATCTGCTAGAGGGCATTCAAATTATATGGGGAATGGAGAAAATGAACTAAACTTAATTCCTAAAAATATAGAAACAGTATTTAATGGATATGATAAAATCCAGTTGCAATCTGTGGCTAAAGTTTTAATTAACGGGGAAGAACTTGTTTCTGAACTTTCAAAGGGTTCAAAGGGGATTATTGTTACAGAAGTTACTCCTTTCTATGCTGAAATGGGGGGGCAAATAGGAGACAGAGGAACAATTTTCAATGATAATTTCAAGGCAGAGGTTTACGATTGTCAAAAGAATGCTTCTGGTAAAATTGTGCACTTTGTTGAAGTTTTACAAGGGACATTACGCACAGATGAACTGGTAACTTTAAGGGTTGACAAGGATAGACGAACTGAAATTTGTAGGAATCATACTGCAACTCACATGTTACAAGAGGCGTTAAAAAGAGTTTTAGGTGATCATGTTCATCAATCTGGATCTTATGTAGATGAAGATAGGTTAAGATTTGATTTCACCCATTTTTCTGCATTAACGCAGGAAGAGGTTATTAAAGTTGAAGAGCTTGTAAATAATAATATTATGCAATCATATAAGGTGGAAACTAATGTTATGACTATTAAAAAAGCTAAGGAAAGTGGAGCGATAGCCTTATTTGATGAAAAATATCAAGAAGATGTTAGAGTAGTGTCTGTGGGAGCATATAGCAAAGAACTTTGCGGTGGTACTCATGTGAAAAATTCAGGAGAGATTGGATTATTTAAAATTTTATCAGAAGCTGGAGTGGCTGCTGGGGTTAGAAGAATTGAAGCCATAACTGGTAGTAATTCTATAAAATATCTAGAAGAAAAAAATGATTTAATAAAAGAAATTTCTATTACATTGAAATGCTCAGAAAAAGACATAACAAATAAATTGCAAATTCAATTGGCAGAATTAAAAGACAAGGAAAAGGAAATACTTTTATTAAAAGGAAAGCTAGCAACATCTTCCATTGATGAAATTTTAAATGATGTAAAACAAGTTAAAGGTGTTAAAGTTATTTGTGGAACTGTAAAGGGCATAGATGGTGATGCACTAAGAGATTTAGCAGACAAACTTCGTGATAAACTTGGAGATGGCGTGGTAGTTCTTGGAAGTACTGCAAATGATAAAGTAGAATTCGTCGCAATGGCATCTAAATCAGCTATAGACAGTGGAGTTCATTGTGGAAAAATAATTAAGGAAGTTGCTAAAATTGCTGGTGGGGGTGGCGGCGGTAGACCGGACATGGCGCAAGCAGGTGGGAAGCTTCCAGAAAAATTAGAGGAAGCCATAAATAATGTACCTTCTATAATTGAAACATTTGTAAAATAGTATACTTTTTGCAACAGTTGTTTTATAATATAGATAGTAATAGGTAAATTAATTATTGTTAGTGTGTAATTATGGAACTTATTGTAATTAAAGGGCTGTAATATATTCAAATTTCGCAATTTGCAGTCTCTAGCTTATAATGAGGAAAGGGGTGTATACAATGGATACTAATCAGAATACAGTCCAATTTGATTTTATAAAAGATAAAAAAGACTTAACGAAAACTATTTTGACTGACGTATATAATTCACTTATAAAAAAGGGGTATAACCCTGTAAATCAAATGGTAGGTTATTTGATTTCTGGAGACCCCACATATATTACGAATTACAATGGTGCAAGAGCGTTGGTAAGAAAACTAGAACGGGATGAAATCTTAGAAGAAGTTTTGAAATCTTATCTAGATATTAAAAAATAAAATGCCCATTGGGGCATTTTATTTTTTAATGTTACCGATAGTTCATAATAAAATGGACATATGCAGGTAATTATTAATGTAGTACATTGATTAAGCTATTATTAAAGGAGCATGAGAATGAGAGTATTAGGTTTAGATATTGGAGATAGGACAATAGGAGTAGCTGTATGCGACCCATTGGGGCTTACAGCACAAGGAATCACAACAATTAAAAGGAAAAGTATTGTTTTAGATATTGAGCAGCTTGCTATAATATGCAAAGAGTACGACGTAGAAACAATTGTTTCAGGACTTCCCAAAAACATGAATGGAACTATAGGACCTCAAGGAGAAAAGGTTCAGCGCTTTTGTGATGTGCTTTTAGAAACTTTGCATTTACCCATAAAAATGTGGGATGAGAGATTAAGCACGATGGCTGCTAATAGAGCAATGCTGGAGGGTGATTTATCTAGGTCGAAAAGGAAAAAGATTGTAGATAAAATTGCAGCCACTTTCATTTTGCAAGGATATCTAGATAGTTTAGGGACGCGCTTATAATCAAATCATTTACAAAATATGTAATTGAAATAAAAAAATATATAATTGAAGGGAGAAAATACAATGGATAACAATGTTGAAACTATACTATTAAACGATGAAGAGGGTAATGAAATAGAATTTGATGTACTAACTAAATTAGACATTGAGGATAAAGAATACATTATAGTTGCACCAACTGGGGAAGAGGACATTGATGCAATAGCGTTAAGAATTGATAAGGATGCAGAGGGCAACGATATCTTAGTAACAATAGAAGATGATGAAGAGTTTGAAATGATATCAGAGGCTTATGAAACAATTTTTTCAGAAGAAGATTAATAATTTTATAAGCACATTCTGTAAAAGTTAGTATGTTTTCTTGAGACTAAATGATTATCAATTGACAATATAACCATAAGGTATTAAAATAATACTACAGTAAATATATTTTATATTGCTAAACCAAATGATATTTGTGGAAGAGAGGTACATATATGTCAAATTTATCTCCAGAAACAATTGAAAGTTTAAAGGAAACATTAAAACAAGAAGGCTATAAACTTACGCCACAGAGGAGGGCTATTTTAAATGGGATAGTTAAAAGTGAAGGTAGCCATCTTACTGCGGAAGAGCTATATGACTTGGTTAAAGCCGATTGTCCTGAAATAGGTCTTGCTACGGTTTATAGAACAATTCAACTCTTAGAAGAAATGAATGTAATTAGAAAACTAGATTTAGATGATGGATGTAGTAGGTATGAGCTTATCCATGAAGATGAGAATCATCAGCACCATCATTTAATATGCAATCGCTGTGGTAAAGTATTAGAGGTTCAGGGAGATTTACTTGATGAACTAGAAACAATTGTTGAAAAAAAATATAATTTTAAAGTTGAAGATCATAGTTTAAAATTCTATGGTGTTTGTGATAAATGCTTGGATAAATAGTGTGGAATATTTGATTTTTTCTGAAAATTCTTTTATCAACAAACAAGAGAAATACCATGATATTGCTAATAAATAATGCAATTGGGGTAGACTTATCTTTTGGTAATAATGTATAATAGACCTAGTTGACTTTTTTGCAAGATAATATTAGAATAAGTATAGTAAATGCGAAAATTGGATACATAAGTCGTATCCAATTTTTGTTTGTAGAAAATGTGTAAACTTACGAAAAAAAAATTGGAGGATTAATATGAATTTATTTACAAGAAATGATGTTAGAAATATAGCAATAATTGCTCACGTAGATCACGGCAAGACTACTTTGGTGGATTGTTTACTTAAACAAAGCCATATTTTCAGAGAAAATGAAAGAGTAATAGAAAGAGTAATGGACTCTAATGATTTAGAAAAAGAAAGAGGAATAACAATTCTATCTAAGAATACTGCAGTAATGCACAATGGAATTAAAATAAATATAGTTGATACTCCAGGCCATGCTGACTTTGGTGGAGAGGTTGAACGAGTACTTAAGATGGTAGATAGTGTACTTCTTGTAGTTGATGCGTATGAAGGACCAATGCCGCAAACTAAATTTGTTTTGAAAAAAGCATTAGAATTAAATCTTAAACCAATAGTTGTTATTAACAAGATTGATAGAAAAGATGCTCGTCCTACAGATGTACTTGATGAAGTCTTTGACCTATTTGTTGAACTTGGAGCAGATGATGAACAATTAGATTTTGCTGTGGTATATGCTTCTGCTAGAGAAGGTTTTGCAAAACTCGAAGTTGATGAAGTAAGTGACAACATGGAACCATTATTTGATTCTATAGTAAAAAATGTAAAAGCACCAGTAGGTTATTTAGATATGCCACTTCAAATGCTTATTTCAACTATTGATTATAATGAGTATGTTGGAAAGATTGGAATAGGAAAAATTGAAAGAGGATCAATCAAAAGGAATCAACAAATAGCACTTATAAGAAAAGATGGCAAAATAAACAATGTTAAAGTTTCAGCTCTTTTCGTTTACAATGGTCTTAAAAGAGAAGAGACAGAAGAAGCAATGCTTGGTGATATCGTAGCAGTTTCTGGTATTCCAGACATTAACATCGGAGAAACAATAGCTGATATTAATGAACCTGAAGCACTTCCATTCGTTGAAATTGATGAGCCTACACTAACTATGAATTTCATGGTTAATAATTCACCTTTTGCAGGCCAAGAAGGAACTTATGTTACATCAAGACACATAAGAGATAGGCTTATGAAAGAACTTGAAACCAATGTTAGTTTAAGAGTAGAGGAAATTGATGATGGTTTTGAAGTAAGTGGAAGAGGAGAACTTCATCTTTCAGTTCTAATTGAAACTATGAGACGTGAAGGATATGAATTTCAAGTGTCAAAAGCAAATGTTATATTTAAAGAAGAAAATGGCCATAAAACAGAGCCAATTGAGCATCTTACAATTGACGTGCCAGAAGAATTTATGGGTGTAGTAATGGAAAAAATGGGACCTAGAAAAGCAGAAATGGTTAATATGACTTCTGCAATAAATGGATACACTAGATTAGAATTTAAAGTGCCATCAAGAGGTTTAATTGGTTTTAGAAGTGAGTTAATGACTGATACTAAGGGTAATGGTATAATGAATCACGTTCTAGATGGTTACGACAAGTATAAGGGAGAAATTCCAGATAGAAGTCGTGGTTCACTAATTGTATTTGAAGGTGGAGAATCAGTAACTTACGGATTATACAATGCTCAAGAAAGAGGAACTCTTTTCATACCAGCAGGAATTCCTGTATATGCAGGAATGGTTGCAGGAGAATGTGCAAGAGCTGGAGATATAGAAGTAAATGTTTGTAGGAAGAAACAGTTAACAAACACTAGATCTTCAGGAGCTGATGATGCATTAAAACTAACTCCATTAAGACCGATGTCACTAGAACAGTGCTTAGAATTTGTATCTAATGATGAACTAGTTGAAATTACTCCTCTAAATATTAGAATGAGAAAAAGAATATTAGACTCAGGAGAAAGAAAAAGAGCATCAAGCAAATCAAATAAATAGTTTTTAATATGGGGTGGTTTAATGAAAAAGGTAGGGCTATTAATTGGGGTTTTAATAGTTTGTGTATTAGCTGGTATTTTCCAGTATAAAAAAATAATACAACACCCTATTTTGGCTAGCGAAGATATCCATGTTAATGTTAAAGATGGTGACACTTTATATAGTATACTAGATGATTTAAACCAAATTGGGGCTATAAAAAATTCAAGTATTCTAAAATTTTATATCAAAAAAAATGGAGTCAAATCTAACATACACCCAGGAAAGTTTTTTATTCCCAAAGATGTTACAGTTGATAATCTTATACTCATTTTGTCTACTGTTGGAGATGAGGAAGATATTATTAAAGTAACGGTGCCAGAGGGCTTTGATATAAATGAAATTTCAAAGGTATTACAAGTAAAAGGTATAATAAGCAGTGAAAACTTTATAGATAGTTGTAAAAAGTATACACTGCCAAGTTATATACATGAAAATAAAAACCGGAATTTCAACTTGGAGGGTTTCCTATTTCCAGCTACCTATGAACTTAAAGCTGGGATGAGTGGAAATGCTATAATAAAATTAATGGTGGATAAATTTTATAACACTATAATGGAACTAAATAAAGAAAAACCTATAGATATGAAAAAATTAGATGATCTAATAATAATGGCATCAATTGTTGAACGAGAAACTAGTGATTCGGCTGAACTAAATAAAGTGGCCTCAGTTTTTTATAATAGATTGGATAAAAAAATTAAGCTCCAATCTTGTGCAACTGTTTTATATTCTTTAGGTAAACATAAAGAAAAATTATATAATAAGGATTTAGAAGTTAAATCACCTTATAATACATACAAAGTAGAAGGCCTTCCTTTAGGGCCAATATGTAGCCCAGGAAAAGAATCTATAAGAGCAGTACTATCTCCTGCTAAAACAAATTATTTATACTTTGTTTTAGATACTGATGGGAAACACTTTTTTACAGATAACTATAAAGAATTTTTAAAAGTTAAAGCTGTAACACAAGGGTTTTAGTTAACTGTGTTAGGCACATGAAAATACACTAACAGCGTTGACTTGTTATTTATTTTCATGTGCCTTTAATTAATTTGTGGAGGGGATTAAATGAGTGGAATTGCACATGAGTATATGGAACAATATTTAAAATCATTGATTCCTAGTAATACTGGCATTTTAGAAGAGCTAGAAAATTTTGCACTAGAGTATAGAGTGCCTATAGTTCAAAAGGAAACCGCTAAATTTTTAGAACTAATGGTAACTATCAATAGACCTAAGAAGATCTTAGAACTGGGAACAGCCATAGGATATTCCGCTATTTTAATGAATCTAACTCTTAGTGGCTTCAGTGAAATTATCACTATTGAACGAGATGAAAAAATGATACAACTTGCAAATGCTAATATAGAAAAATATGGGATGCAGAAAAAAATTACTGTTCTCCAGGGTGATTGTCTAGAAATTCTAGAAAATCTTGAAGGTGAATTTGATATGATTTTTATGGATGCAGGGAAAGGACACTATAATCATTTTCTGCCCCACTGTCTTAGACTTCTAAACAAACAGGGAGTTCTTATTGCTGACAATGTTCTTTTTAGAGGAATGGTGGCATCAAAAGAACTTGCAACACGTAGAAAAGTAACTATAATAAAGCGAATGAAAAGCTACTTAGAATTGGTATCTAATAATGAGGAACTTATAACTTCTGTAATACCAATGGGAGATGGCATATCAGTTACGGTTAGAAAAAATACAAATAGTATCAAGGAGGAATGAACCCAATGAAACCAGAAATACTAGCGCCTGCAGGTAATTTAGAAAAATTAAAAGCAGCTATAAATTTTGGTGCAGATGCAGTTTATTTAGGTGGAAGCAAATTAAATTTAAGAGCTTTTGCAGATAATTTCAGTAATGAACAGTTAAAAGAAGGAATAGAGTTTGCTCATTCAAAAGGAAAAAAGGTATATGTTACATTAAATGTAATCCCTCATAATGAGGATTTGCAGGGCCTAGAAGAATATCTAAAAGAAGTATATGAACTGGGTGCTGACGCTATAATTGTATCTGATCCGGGAATTATAATGACTGCAAGAGAAGTTGTGCCAAATTTAGAAATTCACTTAAGTACTCAATCTAACAATGTAAATTATAAATCAGCTATTTTTTGGCATAAGCAAGGCGTAAAAAGAATTGTTCTTGCAAGAGAATTATCAATAGAGGAAATCAAAGAAATTAGAGAAAAATTACCGGATACTTGTGAACTTGAAGCCTTTGTTCATGGATCTATGTGCATGTCTTATTCTGGAAGATGTCTAATGTCCAATTATATGACGGGCAGAGATGCCAACAGGGGACAATGCGCCCAACCATGTAGATATAAATATTTCTTAATGGAAGAAAAAAGAGATGGGGAATATTTTCCTGTAATTGAAGATGATAAAGGTACTTACATAATGAATTCAAAGGACTTGTGCATGATAGAACACATACCAGAACTTATGGAATCAGGCATAATGTCCTTTAAGATAGAAGGAAGAATGAAAAGCTCATATTATGTCGCTTCAGTATGTAAATCCTATAGAGAGGCTATAGATGCTTATATAGAGGATTCTGCAAATTATAAATTTCAGCAAAAATGGATGGATAATCTCCTAAAGCCTAGCCACAGGCAATATTATACTGGATTTTATTTTGGGGATCCAAACAAGCAGATATATGAATCTTCTTCGTATATTAGAGATTATGATATTGTTGGAGTTGTACGGGAATATGATGAAGAGAATAATATTGCAATAATAGAACAAAGAAATAAAGTGTTCCAGGGTGACAGCGTTGAAGTATTACGACCTGTAGGAGATAATGTTTTAATTATGCTTAGTGATATGAAGAATTCAAAAGGTGAGACCATAGATTCTGCACCAAATGCGCAGATGTTATTTACTGTGAAAATTTTCGAAAAACTACGTGAGAATGATATACTCATAAAGTGTAAGGAGGGGAAATAATGCGTCGTCCGATTTCAATTGGGATAACTGGAGGAACGGGATCAGGAAAAAGTACAATTGCAAGAGAGATTTATAAACAGTTTGATAACACTTGTATTGCAATGCTTGAGCAAGATTCTTATTATAAGGATCAAAGTAACCTTTCCTTTGAAGATAGAATAAAAACAAATTATGATCATCCAGATGCGTTCGATACTTCACTATTAGTTGCGCACCTTAATCTTCTACTAGAAGGGCGAGCTATTCAAAAGCCTATATATGATTTTGAAATACATAACAGAATGCAGCAAACTGTTTCTGTGGAGCCAAAGGAAATTATTATAGTTGAAGGAATTCTTGTACTTTCTGAAAAGATTCTTCGCGACATGTTAGATATTAAAATATACGTAGATACTGATGCAGATGTAAGGTTTATAAGGAGACTTGTTAGAGATATTAATGAGAGGGGCAGAACAACAGATTCTGTTATAAATCAATATTTAAATGTTGTTAAACCAATGCATGAACAATTCACAGAACCTACAAAAAGGCATGCAGATATTATTATACCAGAAGGTGGGCATAACAAGGTAGCTATAGATATAATTACATCAAATATAAGGCAGACACTTCAAAAGCAACAAGCATAACAAAAGGTATAAAACATCTCATTTAGGGCTAGAATTATCCTAAGTGAGGTGTTTTTATGTATAGTAGAAATAACATATTTAGTCCATCAAATCAAAGGAAAGAAACTGGAAAAAGAATTTGGATAATAATGGTCATATTTATGACTTTATTATGTCTTTTAGTATGCAGAATAATAAATTATATGTATTTTAAATCTGAATCATTGACAGCGATGGCAGATGCGCAATATACAATAGAAGAGAAATATGGTCTTCAATATTCTTTAATCGATTGTAAAGATAGGCCTCTTTTAGAATATGTGGTGAACTATTATGCAGTTATTCATCCTGTGGATTATTTGAAATTTAATGCATATACCAGTAAATATGATATGGATGCCTTGATTTTTATTTTAAGAAATTATAATAGTGACTATGATTTAGATAAAATAAAGGTCAGTGGAACTGGACAAAGTTTGAAATATAAAATTGATGAAAAGACTTATGATAAGCTCCAAGATATTAAAGGGGTAAAGGGTTTTTACACTTATGCTGCTAATGAAGTAATAAAAGATAGGTACTGGAAAACTGAAAATTTGTTAATAAATACAACATATAATAATGAGGATGGAAATAAGGTAATCAAAAGCGATGATTCTCTTGAAATGCAAATATATAATAAAACTAAAAATAATGACTTTACAAAAATCAGGTTCCTTAAAGGTGTTGATGGTGAAATATCACAAGGCGAAATTATTGAACCTAAAAACAATATTAATGTAAAACTCACATTAAATAAAGAAGTTCAGGATGGTATTGAAGCGATTCTTCATAGGGAAGAATATCGAAGGTATGATCAAGTTGGTGTTGTACTAATGGAAAGTAGTACTGGAAAAATAAGAGCAATGGTACAAAAGGATGATAATGCATATAATGCAAATTTAGGGTATCCAAGTACTAACGGAGCCTTACCGGGATCAATTTTTAAAGTGATCGTGGAAGAGGCTGGGTTAGATATGGATTTAATAGATAAGGATAAAAAATATACAATAGACCCTAAAATATTTACAAAAGAACCTAATAAAGGAAATAAATTTACGGTTGGAGAGGCGCTAACAAAATCTTCTAATAATATATTCGCTCAATTAGGGTGGCAGGTAGGCGTTCAAAATATATATAATTATGCAGAAAAACAAGGGATGTTAAGTAAGGTATTAAATCTTCAACAAGAAAGCAAGGGCAAATTTCAGGAGGATTTATTAGATCCTACGCCTGCTGCTACAAGCTTAACGGCTATTGGGCAAAACGTTACAATGACACCAATAGAGGCCATTAGTATTCCAAATAGTATAATAAACAAGGGAATATATGTAGAGCCAAGCATAATAGACTCATATGTAGATGACAACAATAAGATTTTGGAGAAAATCACTTCTAAAACTTCTCGGGTATTAAAAAGAGAAACTGCCGAAACAGTAAAAATCCATATGATTGATGTGGTAAATAAAGGCACAGGGGAAGCAACTTACATCAAAGGAATGAATATAGGTGGAAAAACAGGTACTACTACGTATCTTGACAATGGAATAATCAAATCCGATGGATGGTTTGTTGGGTTTTTTAATTTAAATGAAACAAATTACTCTATGGTTGTATTTGTAAATAATATTGGAATGAATGTAAAAGGTATAGCGGATGAAGAAGGTGGAGGTACGGCTGCTCCTATATTTAAAGAAGTAATTAATACTCTTAAATCTATAGATTAAAAATAAATATTTTAATGTACAGGCAATATTAATAAAATAAATCATATTATATTAATAAGCACTATTAGGAGGAACCTCAGTGTTTTTCATGAATTGTTTATTAGATATAATTGGAAATGTTACATTCTTAACAGCTTATATCACTGGTAGTAGTTCATTTCCCCAACCATTAAGTGAAGAAGAAGAAAAATCCTGTTTAACAAAGTTAAAGCAAGGTGATTTACTAGCTAAAAGTATATTAGTTGAACGAAATTTAAGACTAGTTGCACATATAGTAAAAAAATATTCCTATCCAGGAAAGGATGTAGATGATCTTATATCCATTGGAACCGTGGGACTAATTAAAGCTATTGATTCATTTGATACAAGCAAAGGAACCCGTCTTGCTACTTATGCGGCAAGGTGCATAGAAAACGAGATACTGATGCTTATTCGCAATAATAAGAAAACAAAAGGCGAAGTATATTTACAAGATCCCATTGGAATTGATAAAGAGGGAAATGAAATATCCCTTATGGACGTGCTCAGTAGTGATGAGGATTCTATTATTGAGATAGTTGAAAATAAAATTCAAATCAAAAAACTCTATAGTAAGATAAACTTAGCTTTGATGGATAGAGAAAAGATAATAATTCAAATGCGGTATGGATTACTTGATGGTAATCCGAGAACACAAAGAGAAATTGCATTGAAACTTGGAATTTCAAGGTCTTATGTATCTAGAATTGAAAAGAGAGCATTAAAGAAGCTTTACAGGGAATTAAATAACACTAATAAATCCAAGTTAAATTGTTCTGATAAGTAGATATAAATAATATTTAAAAATAAAAAAGGAGAATGTTATAATATTGTCGAATATTATAAGTCGTTCATATTATAACTTGGAGATGATAAAGTGAAGTATACCGGATTGCTTGGTAATAATATACAGTATTCAGCATCGCCGAAAGTTCATAATGAGTATTATAGGCTGAATGACATTAATTTAAATTATCAGTTATTTGATTTGAAACAAAATGAAATTGCCCATTTTCTTGAGAAGTTAGAGGAAAATAATATTATAGGGTTTAATGTAACAATTCCATACAAAGAGTATATTATTGATTTTCTTGACCAGGTCACATGTAAGGCAAAGGACATAGGTGCAGTCAATACAGTTGTATTAGAAAATAATAAACTTATGGGTTACAATACAGATTACCTAGGGTTCATTAAAAGTTTAAAAGTAAATGGGATTAACGCTCTTCATGGTAGGGCATTGATTATTGGAAATGGGGGTGCGGCAAAGAGTATATTTTTTGCGCTAAAAGATTTAGGAATAGAGTTCATAGATATTACCGGAAGAGACAAGTGTAAAATTCTCCGAAATTTCTGTGAAATAGATAATTTTGTGGAATTTGATTCGACTATAGATTGCAATAACTACAGTATAATTATAAATTGTACACCACTAGGCGGAGTAAATTATCCTTTAGGATTTATATTGAAATTAGAAAACACTTCAGAAAAAAATATATTATACGATTTAAACTATATACCAGATAAAACACTATTTCTAAAGAAAGGTGAAGAAAATGGAGCAAAGATTATAAATGGCAAGGATATGCTGAAATTTCAGGCCCATTTCGCCATCGACATTTGGCAAGCTTCACTGAAAGAACAGGAGGACGAATAATGATATCACTTAGTGAGTTATTAGAGAAAACAACAGAACAAAATGCATCTGATTTGCACTTGACAGTTGGTTCCGTACCAATTATTAGAGTAAGTGGGCATCTAATACAAATAGGTAAAGACAAATTAACACCCTCAGATACTGAAAGGTATTCAAGGGAGATTTTAGATGGTTCTTATGAAGAATACTATGAAAATGGAGAAATTGATACTTCTTACTCGATAGGAGGCCTTGGAAGATTTAGGGTTAATGTTTATAAACAAAGAGGAAGTGACACTATTGCTATTAGAGTAGTTGCACTCAAAATACCCACACTTAAAGAACTTGATTTTCCAGAGGTCGTTCGTTCACTTACTACTAGGCAAAGAGGGTTAGTTTTAGTGACTGGACCAACTGGTAGTGGTAAAAGCACTACCCTAGCTGCTATGGTTAATGAAATTAATTCTACTAGAGCATGTAATATTATAACATTAGAAGATCCTATTGAATATTTGCATAAACATAACAAATCTATTATTAATCAAAGAGAAATTGGAAAAGACAGTAAAAACTATAAAAATGCTTTAAGAGCTATACTCAGAGAAGATCCAGATGTTATATTAGTAGGCGAAATGAGAGATCTTGAAACAATTTCTATTGCAATTACTGCGGCTGAAACTGGGCATTTGGTTTTCTCCACTTTACATACTATAGGTGCGGCAAAAACTGTAGACAGAATAGTGGACGTATTTCCTCCTCATCAGCAGCAACAGATTAAAGTCCAATTAGCTGCAGTAATGCAAGGAATAGTTTCTCAACAATTAATACCAAAAGTTAATGAAAATGGAAGAGCTGCGGCTCTTGAGATAATGATATCAACCCCAGCAATTCAAAACCTTATTAGGGAAGGTAAAACACATCAATTGCAGTCTTGTGTTCAAACTGGAGGGAAATATGGAATGAAAACTATGGATATGTCCATTGCAGATTTGTATAAAAAAGGCATTATTAAAAAGGATGAGGCAATGACATACTCAGTTGATAATGAAATGATGTTAAGAATGTTGTCGCTTTAGTCAATAATTAAACTGATCTAAAAGTATAAATAAAGTATAGATTTTAGCTTTGTTTTTGATTTAAAGCTACGTTTTAAATACATATTATTATATAAAGCTATGGAATTTTTTAAATACATATTATATATAAAGCTATGGAATTAATATAATATTGCTTTTTTTATACATTGATATTATAATAAGCCTAGAAGAAGGATGACTTTTTAGCATGAGTTTAATTGTTATTATAATGTAGTTTATTAATTCTAAATTAAATTTTGTATATACCTGAAAATATAGAATAAAATGTAATTAGGTTTAATTGTAATTAATTTATAATAATATTATAAAAAATCCTTTAAATTAAGAGGAAAATTTGTTTTTTTGTTGAATATATACACTTGAAGTTTCTCTTAAAAGGAGGGATAAGCTTAATGAATGATCACATAGTAGGAATAGATTTAGGATCATCAAAAATATGCGGAGCAGTTGGCAAGATTGCTAGCAATGGAAAACTTCAGATTATAGGCATTACATCAGTGGTATGTAGTGGTTTAAATAAATCAGTTGTAATAGATATTGATTGTACGGCTGAAGCTATAAAGCAATGTATTACACAATTAGAGCGTATGACAGATACACAAATTAGTGAGGGGTACATATCCTTACCCGCTGGAAATTGTGAACTAGTAAGAAATACTGGAATTATTGCAATATCTTCTGTAGATAGAGAAATCAAACAATCTCATGTAGACAGAGTGATTGAAGCAGCTAAACTTATTTCAGTTCCATCCGATAAAGAAATAATAGGTGTTGAACCTGAACAATATATTGTTGATGGATATGACAATATTAAAGACCCCAGAGGAATGAGTGGAGCAAGGCTAGAAGTTGAAGCACAAATAGTTATGGCTCAGTCTACAGTAGTTAGTAATTTATTAAAAAGTGTGGAACTTGCTGGGATTAAAATTAATGGCATAGTGCTTGGGCCGGTAGCTGTTTCAGAGGCTGTTCTAACAAGAGAAGAAAAAGATATGGGAATAGCAATTGTAGATGTTGGTGCAGAGACCACTGATATATCTATATACAAGGGTTCAAAATTAAAATATACTTCTACTCTTCAATTAGGTGGAAATAACATAACCAACGATATAGCTGTTTGCATTAAAGTCCCGTTTAGTGAAGGCGAAAGATTAAAGCTTAAATATGGAAGTTTGATTAAAGGTAAAGAAACTGATTTAGAAAAAATTAGAGTTAAAGATTCTTATGATAATTTCATCGATATTGATAATGATTTATTAGTTGATATAATTGAAGCTAGGGTAGAGGAATTATTAAATTTAATTAAAAGAAACTTGTTAAATAGTGGATTATACAAAGAGATTTCTGGTGTTGTTATAGTTGGTGGCGGAATCTCTCTATTTAGGGGTACTAATGAACTAAGTAAAGGGATATTCGATAAATCAGTTAGAATAGGCTCTCCAGATTACGTTGGAGCGGCTAGTCCAATATATGTTACTGCAGTGGGTATAGTTGTACAAGCTAGTAATAGTCTAAAAACTAATAATAGTTTTTCTGAAGGAATAGATGAGGGTAAATGGTCAAAAAAACAAAATAAAAGTGGGAAAAATCAAATTGCAGCAAAAATCAAAGGGTTCTTTGCAGACTTTTTCTAATAAGGAGGTAGTGTTGTGCTAGATTTTGATGTGGATGTTCAAGAATTTGCTCAGATTAAAGTAATTGGGTGCGGTGGCGGAGGAAATAACGCTATAAACAGAATGATTATGGAGGGCCTTAAAAACGTAGAGTTTATAGCTATAAATACAGATAAGCAAGCTTTGATTCTTTCTCATGCGGTACAAAAAATTCAAATAGGTGATAAACTAACTAAGGGTCTAGGCGCAGGAGCTAACCCAGATATTGGTATGAAAGCGGCAGAAGAAAGTCGCGATGAAATATCTCAAGCCATAAAAGGAGCAGATATGGTATTTATTACTGCTGGTATGGGAGGCGGTACGGGTACTGGAGCTGCACCGGTAGTTGCAGAAATTGCTAAATCTATGGGGATTTTAACTGTAGGAGTTGTAACAAAGCCGTTTCCTTTCGAAGGCAGAAAAAGAATGATTAATGCTGAGGTAGGAATAAAAACTCTTAAAGAAATGGTGGATACTTTGGTAACAATCCCAAATGAAAGATTATTAACCATGGTAGATAAGAAAACTACATTGATGGACTCTTTCAAAATGGCAGATGAAGTTTTACGACAAGGCATACAAGGTATATCTGATTTAATTACTATACCTGGTCTTGTAAATCTAGATTTTGCAGATGTAAGAACAATTATGCTTGCTAAAGGTCTTGCACATATGGGTGTTGGTAGGGCTTCCGGAGATAACAGAGCACAAGAAGCAGCAAAACAAGCAATTTCAAGCCCGTTACTGGAAACTTCTATAGTTGGAGCTACTGGTGTGCTTTTAAATATTACTGGTGGAATGGACCTTGGACTTCTTGAAATAAATGAAGCCGCAGAAATTGTTCAAGGAGCTGCAGATCCAGATGCTAATATTATATTTGGAGCAGTTATAGATGAAAGTCTAAAGGATGAAATAAGAATAACAGTTATTGCAACTGGATTTGAAAATGAAATAATATTAAAAAATAAAACTGTGCCAAAGACTAAAGAGAAAGAATTTGTTAAACCTATTGAAGAAGCCGCTTATACTAAAGATTATGAAGCTTCTGATTTAGAAATTCCAGCATTTTTAAGAAGGCAAAACAAGTAATTTATATTTAATTCAATTAATAAATAGGAAAGTGCCATTAGGCACTTTTCTTTGCGTTTAAATATAATATGGGAATTGGTGACGCTTTATAAGGGAATAAAAAATAAAAACGTGGTAAAAAATGACAAAATTTTGATTCAATAAGTTATATAATGTTTTTAAAGGAGGAAGGACAAGTGATAGTATATATGGATGTTCTTATAATGGTAAATTTTATAGTTAACTTATTTATATTGCATGTTACCGTTCAAACATTAAGAAAAAGAGTAAAACTTGTGTGGATATGTCTATCAAGTTTTATCGGTAGCCTATACGTTTTAACAGTAGTATACCCAAAGTTTAAATGTTTTTCATATATACCTTTTAAAATATTAATAGTTATTATAATGATTTTAATTGCTTTTAGAGAAAAGAATATTATATTCAATATTAAGGCTTGTCTAATCTTTTGGCTATATTCGATTCTTTTAGCTGGAATGTGTTTACTAATTGTAATAAGTAATAACAAGGATATGTCATTTAATGTAATCATAATAAATTTTCCTTATGAAAAATTACTTCTTTCAGTAATGATAATTTATATATTGATATATAGAATTACTATTTTTATAGGGGATAGAAAAAAAATACTGACCCTTATATACACTATTGATATAGTAAATAAAAATTATAAAAAAACTATTATGGCATTTTTAGATACAGGAAATGAACTTCGGGAACCTGCTACTAATTTGCCGGTATTAATTGTTGAACGGGAAATTTTAAGGGAAGTGATACTTGAAAAAAACAATACCTATTATATCCCCTACACTGTATTAAATGGAACAAATGGGAGACTTGTAGGTTTCAAGCCAGAGTATATTAATATTCATATTGATAAAAAAAACATTGAAACCAGAGATGTAATTATAGCATTTTGTGAGTATAAATTGAGCAGAAATAATGACTACAATGGGCTTATGTCAAGAGGGATACTCAATTAAGATGTTGAAATTAATATAATTATTACATGTAATAATATAAATAAGGAGGTAATTATGTTTAATTTAAAAGTAGTGTTAAACAAGTTGATTGTTAAATTCAAAGTATTTTCAAAAAATTTGTTTTATATAGGGGGTAATGATGCACTACCACCTCCTTTAACTAAGGACGAAGAGGATGAATTAGTAGTAAGGTTAGATACTGGAGATAAAAAGGTTAGAGCTACCTTAATTGAAAGAAATTTAAGATTAGTTGTATATATAGCCAGGAAGTTTGAAAATACAGGTGTAAATGTTGAAGACTTAATTTCAGTAGGAACCATAGGGCTCATCAAAGCAGTTAATACTTTTGATCCTAGTAAGAAAATAAAACTAGCTACATACGCTTCAAGATGTATCGAAAATGAAATTTTAATGTATCTTAGACGGAATAGCAAAATTAAAACAGAAATTTCTTTTTATGAGCCACTTAACGTAGATTGGGATGGCAATGAATTATTGCTTTCAGACATTCTTGGTACTGATAATGATGTGGTTTACAACATTATTGAAGATGATGTAGATAAACAATTGCTTTGGCTTGCTATGCAACGTTTAAATTCAAGGGAAAAAGAAATTGTGCAACTAAGGTTTGGCTTAAATGGAACTACTGAAAAGACTCAAAAGGAAGTAGCTGACATTCTTGGAATATCACAGTCTTATATCTCAAGACTTGAAAAAAGAATTATAAAAAGATTGAAGAAAGAAATTACTAAAATGGTATAATTGTAAATAATATTTTTAGTGAAATATGAATATAAATAATATAATGGGTTAGTAATTTTAAAAACCTATGGGGGGGGATAAAGTGGATAGCTTAATGTTTGCGATAAATAACTTAAGGCAGATGGAAATAATAGACATAAATTCAGGTTCGAAAATGGGATATATTAAAGATCTGAAAATTGATTGTGAAGAGTATAGAATTGTGTCAATCTTACTTCCAACTCTAAAAACATCTTGGTTTAATAAAAATAATAGCTATGAAATACCTTGGGAAAAAGTGAGGAAAATTGGTGTGGATGTTATTCTCGTAGACGGTAGTGATGTAAATATAGAAAATGAATAGTAAGGTACGCAAAAAAATAACAAGTTCAAAACTTGTTATTTTTTTTATGTGATTAAAGTACTTAAATGGTAAAAAAAAGTGTATAATATTATTATATTTCATAACTATACAAGGAAAAGGACGTGAAAAAAATGAAATGTCCATTTTGCAACTGCGAAGAAAGTAAGGTAGTTGATTCTAGATCAACAGATGATAATATTGCCACTAGACGAAGACGTGAGTGCCTTAGTTGTTTTAAGAGGTACACCACATATGAAAAAGTAGAGGATATACCTATTTTAGTTATAAAAAAAGATTTTAATAGAGAATATTTTGACAGAAGCAAAATAATTAATGGTCTTATGAAGGCTTGTCAAAAGAGGCCCGTATCAAGAATGCAAATTGAAGCCCTTTGTGATGATGTAGAGAAGCAGTTAAATAATGAAATGCTTACTGAAGTAAAATCCCACTACATAGGAGAAATTATTATGAGTATATTAAAAAATGTAGATGAGGTTTCTTATGTGAGATTTGCTTCAGTTTATAGACAATTCAAAGATATTAATACGTTTATGGAAGAGATAAGAAAGTTAATGTCTAAGGAATAAAATACCCTTAGGCATTTTTGCTTTAAAAAATTAAAAAGAATGCACCATATGTATTAAAAATGAGGTGAATTAATGGAAATTGAAACTATTAATAATTACGAATTTATAAAGTTTCAATATGAAAATGCTGTTATTTTATTTTCTACAGCAAAGCATGAGCTAGACTTTAATAAAAACACTGAGGGTGGACTTCAGAATCTGGAAAAAATAAAATTACATTATGGTTTACAGGGTATTGGGTATTTAAATCAAATTCATAGTGACAAAATTTTTACTTTTGATGGAAATATTAACCAAGGAGATGCACTAATAACAGATAGAAAAAAAATCGCTGTAGGTGTGTTTACAGCTGATTGTGTTCCTGTGATTTTAGTAGATACTAAAAAAGGCGTAATAGCTGCAGTTCATAGTGGATGGAAAGGTACAAAAGCATTAATTGCAAGTAAGACTATTAAAGAACTAGAAGAAAATTATGGATCAGAAGCTAAGGATATTAGAGTATATATTGGTCCACATATTGGGGAATGCTGCTATGAAGTAAGTGGTGAACTAATAGAACAGTTTACTAGTCAAGCTATTTATAGTAATATTAAAATTAATACTAATAATAATTTGGATTTACAAAAATGTATCTTGTCGCAGCTTATGGAAAAGGGGATTAAAAAAGAAAATATTACTACTACCAATATCTGTACTGCCTGTAATAGAAAATTTGAATTATACTCCTATAGAAATAGTGAAAATAAGCAAGGTAGAATGTTTTCTTTTGTTTATTTAAATGAATAAACCAATTGAAAAAAATGGAGGGATTAACATGTCTGGAGAAAAAATACTAGTGGTTGATGATGAGGAGCATATACAGGAATTAATTAAATTTAATCTTGAAAAAAGTGGGTTTAAGGTTATCTGTGCAGGTGATGGCATTGAGGCTATAAAACTTGTTAAAGAACAATTGCCTCAGTTAATGTTGCTAGATTTGATGCTGCCTGGAATGGATGGATTAGATGTGTGCAAGGAAATTAGAAAAGACTCAACTATGTCAAATATGCCAATAATAATGATAACAGCCAAAGGAGAAGAAATAGACAAAATAATAGGACTTGAACTAGGTGCAGATGATTATATTACAAAACCCTTTTCAGTAAGGGAACTAGTTGCAAGGATTAAAGCTATACTTAGAAGAACCAATATGCAACTAGTTGAAAAAACTTTCAACATTGGTAATTTGGCTATTGATTTTGGTAAACACGAAGTTATTAAAAGTGAAAGCAAAGTTGAGCTAACTTTAAAAGAATTTGAGTTATTAGAGATTTTAATAAAAAATAAAGGCAGAGTTATGACAAGAGACTTTCTATTAGACAAAATATGGGGTTATGAATACTTAGGGGAAACAAGAACAGTAGATGTACATATAAGACATTTGAGGCAAAAAATTGAAGAGGATGATAAAAATCCAGCTTATATTCAAACTATTAGAGGCATTGGATATAGATTTAATTTTGGTGATTGATTATGAAAAAAAAATTACTTATATATTTGCTTAGCACTGTTATCTTTATATTTGTAGTAGTGACTGTTCTATTTGTATCTATTTTTAATTATGAATATCAGCAGAATTTAAAAGAGAAACTTCAAATAAATAACAATATGATAATTAGCTTATTGCAGAGTAATAATTTAAGAGACCCTAAGAAGTTCTTTACTGATAACTTATCTAATTCACAGCTGAGAGTCACTTATATAGATAAGATGGGTAAAGTTATTTATGATTCAATTATAAATCAGGAAACTATGGGTAACCACAATGACAGGCAGGAAATAATACAAGCAAGAAAAAGTGGTAGTGGATTTACCATGAGGTATAGTAACTCTACTGAAAAGAATATGATGTATTTTGCAAGCACTTTTGGGGATGGTCTTATTATTAGAAGTTCTATGCCAATTAAAATTGTAAATGGTCTTGGTAGTAAATATGTTAAGTTTTATATCATAGCTATATTTTTTTCAGCTCTAATGTCAATTTGGTTTTCTCTAAAACTATCTTATATTATAGTAAAACCTATTACAGATTTGATTTTTATCACTTCAAGGATTAGTAAGGGAGAATTTGGTAGGCGTGCCAGGATATTATCAGATGGCGAAATAGGACAGTTAGCTAAGAATTTTAATGAGATGGCTGATAAACTGGAGTTTACATTAAATGAAGTTACAGACAAACAAAACAGACTAGAGGCTATTCTGCAAAGTATGGACAGCGGAGTCATTGCTGTAGATAGAAAAAATAAAGTGATAATGATTAATCCTTATGCTAAAAAGATATTTGGAATCACTAAAGATATTATAGGAGAAAATCTTCTAGATAACATAAGAGATTTTGAACTTGAAGATATCTTTCATCAAAGTGATGATGATTATAAAGAAATTAAGATAGTTTGGCCACAAGTTAGAGAGCTTAGAATAAAAACTGCAGATATAATAAACAGAAGCGAACATATTGGTACTGTAGCAGTGGTTCAAGATATCACAGCAGTGAAAAAATTGGAGACAATGAGAACTCAATTTGTTGCTAATGTTTCTCATGAACTTAAAACCCCTCTAACATCTATTAAAGGTTTTGCAGAAACACTAAAATATGTGGACGATGTTGATACAAAGGAAAAATTTTTAAATATAATTAATGAAGAAGCTGATAGGTTGACTAGGTTAATTACAGACATTTTAATACTTTCACATATAGAACAACAAAAGGAAATTAAAAATGAAAAAGTAGATGTTAATAAAATAGTTATAGATGTATACAATTTAATGAAAAACACAGCAGATGCAAAAGAAATCCAGTTAACAATTGAGCCACAGAATATAAAAATAATTATGGGTGATGCGGATAGGTTTAAGCAAATGCTAATTAACTTAGTAGGTAATGCAATAAACTACTCAGAATCAGGTGATAGTGTTTGTATTGGAACGGAGAGTTTTCATGATAAATTTATTTTGTGGGTTCAGGATACTGGGGTTGGAATAGAGAAAAAACAAATTTCCCGTATTTTTGAGAGATTTTATAGAGTGGATAAGGCTCGTTCTAGGTCCAATGGTGGCACTGGTCTCGGCCTTGCTATTGTTAAGCATATAGTCCTTTTATTTAATGGGGAAATACATGTAGAAAGTGAGATCGGACGTGGTAGTAAATTCATAATTGAAATTCCGTACTGTTAGTAGAAATAAAACTGTTCAGTTATTATTGTGATAGAATTCTTTTATTCATTGTAAAGTTTAATTAACATTAGTTAAACGTTAATTAACTTTGGCTTAATACAATGTTAACTTTCAGGGTATAATATTATAAGTGTAATGAGAAGGTAATAAAGCACTTTAAATATATGAATGGAGGAATTATGAATGAGAAGAAAAAGTTTGAAATTTATGGTGGTGGCACTAGCAGTTGTAATGACAGCAGGGATTTTAGCAGGTTGTTCAAGTAAAACTGAAACTCCTACATCTGAGACTAAAAAAACAGAGTTATCGGGTTCAATAACTGCTGCAGGGTCGTCTGCACTTCAGCCTTTAGCTGAACTCGGAGCTAAAATGTTCGCTGATAAAAATCCAGGAGCAACTGTAAATGTTCAAGGTGGTGGAAGTGGTACTGGACTTAAATTAGTTTCAGAAGGTAGCGTAGAAGTAGGGAATTCAGATATATATGCAAAAGATAAAGAAGGAATTGATGCAGCTACATTAAAAGATAACAAGGTATGTGTCATAGGATTTGCAGCAGTGACTAACCCAAAGGCTAAGGTTGAATCTTTAACAAAAGAGCAATTAATAGATATATTTACAGGGAAGATAAAAAACTGGAGTGAAGTTGGCGGAGCTGATATAGCAATTACTATTATAAATAGGCCAGCATCTTCAGGAACTAGGGCAACATTTAAAGAATTTGGTTTAGGTGGAGCAGAAGAAGTAGCAGGATTAACGCAAGATTCAAGTGGAGCTGTTAAACAGGCGGTTGTACAAACAGATGGAGCAATAAGTTACTTAGCATTATCATATTTCGCTGATGCAGCTAACAAAGAAGGATTAAACGTATTAAAGATTGATGGTGTTTCTGCAAATGAAGAAAATATAAGCACAGACAAATATAAAATTTGGTCATATGAACACATGTATACTAAGGGTGAACCTACAGATGTAACAAAAGCTTATTTAGATTATATGCTAAGCGGCGAAATGAAAGCATCAATAAAAAAATTAGGATATATTCCAATGGCAGATATGAAGGCTAAAAGAGATTAATGTTCTCCAAAGGCTGGGTAAAACCAGTCTTTATTGTGCATTAAATTGTAACCTTTGCAGCGAATCATCCCCTTCGGTGATTGTCCTATTAACGACTTCAGCAGGAGTTTCATACCCAGCACCGAAATTTTGTTTTTATTTGGGTAGTAGGCCCTCATTTATGGAAGATGGGGAGCTTTCCTTATGAATTGTGTTAAAATAATTTTTTTGAGGTAAAATGATATGAAAGAAGTGTTATTAAAACTTAAAAATCATATAAAACCAATGTATTTAAAACTTAAAAATGAATATTTAGGACGTAGCTTTGCAACGCTTTGTGGTGCGATTATAGTGGTGCTTACTTTTGCAATTATATTCTTCTTAACGACTAAAGGCTTAAACACTTTTATAAAGCATGGCTATTCAATATTTAATTTTGTATTCTCTGGGAATTGGAATCCAGAGGGCGGTGGAAAATTACAATCCCCTCAATTTGGAACTTTGATATTCATTCTCGGCTCCACTGTGGTATCTTTTCTTGCGGTGATAGTAAGTGCACCAATAGGGGTAGCACTAGCCGTATTTATGAATGTAATTTCACCTAAAATTGGCAGGTCAGTTCTTCAACCTGCCATTGAATTATTCGTGGGAATACCGTCGGTTGTTTATGGCTGGATAGGTGTAAGTGTATTAGTACCTATTATTAAGATTTTTTTTGGAGGGATTGGGTTTAGTCTACTTGCGGGAGTATTAGTTATTAGTGTAATGATTTTACCTACAATCACAAGTATTTCATCAGATGCTATAAAAACTATACCTAAAGATTATATAGAAGCATCCTATGGACTTGGGGCAACTAGATGGCAAACTATAATCAGAGTAATTATTCCAGCAGCTAAAAGTGGAATACTTACTGGAATAGTCCTAGGAGTTTCGAGAGCATTTGGAGAAGCACTAGCAGTGCAAATGGTTATAGGAAATTCAGTTACCTTCCCTAAGGGGTTACTTGGATCCACAACCACATTAACAAGTATACTTACAATGGATATGGCAAATACAATTTATGGTACTGCTTGGAATGATGCATTATGGTCAATGGCATTGTTATTACTAATAATATCTTTTGTATTTATACTTATAATAAGAAAACTTGGAAAAAGAGGTGAGATATAATGAGCTCAAAGATTAAAGACAAAATAGCAACTATAGTTTTATATATAGTTTCTGCTTTAGTAATTCTTTTGCTTGTAAGTCTTGTAGGATATATAATATATAATGGAAGACAATCACTAAACTTGAAATTTTTATTTGGAGAACCCAAAATAGGTGAGGCCGGTGGAGGAATCGGACGTCAATTGTATAATTCATTACATCTTCTAATAGTAACCCTTATAATTACAGTGCCACTAGGCATAGGGGCTGGAATATATTTAGCTGAATATGCAAAAGAAGGCAAACTTTTAAATATTATTAGATTAAGTATAGAAACTATGGCATCCCTTCCTTCTATAGTGGTAGGATTATTTGGACTATTAGTTTTTGTTAACATGACAAAATGGGGATATTCTCTTATTGCCGGAGCATTAGCTATAACAATAATAAATTTACCTGGTATGACTAGAGTTTGTGAAAATGCTATTAAGGATGCTTCTTTCGGTGTTAAAGAAGCTAGCCTAGGTCTCGGTGCTACTAGATGGCAAACTATTAAGAAGGTTGTATTGCCATCTGCAATGCCTCAAATTCTTACAGGTGTTATACTAGTTGCAGGAAGAATATTTGGAGAAGCAGCAGCGCTACTTTATACTGCAGGTATGAGTGCTCCAGCTTTGAATTTTACTAATTTAAGCTTAACCAGTAAAGCTTCAGCTTATAGTTTACTCAGACCTGCTGAAACTCTATCTGTATATATATGGAAATTGAATTCTGAAGGAATGGTTCCGGATGCTACTAAGATAGCAAATGGAGCTTCAGCAGTTTTGATAATAGCAGTGCTTATATTTAATGTATCTGCAAGAATAATTGGAAAGAAATTATATGAAGCTCATACAGGAAACAAATAGGGAGGGTGAAAAATGGGAATAGTTATAGCGAAGAATTTAAATCTATATTATGGGAATACACAAGCGCTAAAAAATGTAAATATTAATATAGAGAAAAATTCAGTTACTGCACTTATAGGACCATCAGGTTGTGGTAAATCAACATTTTTAAGGACTATTAATAGAATGAATGATTTAATAGATTCTGTTAAAATAGATGGAGAAGTACTATATGAAAATAAAAATATATACAGCCCAGATTATGATGTTATAGATTTAAGAAAAAAAGTGGGTATGGTATTCCAAAAACCTAATCCATTTCCTATGTCCATATACGACAATGTAGTTTATGGACCTAAAATTCACGGCCTAACCAATAAAAAACAACTTGATGAAATTGTAGAGGCCAGTTTAAAAGGAGCGGCCCTTTGGGATGAGGTAAAAGATAGACTTAAAAAGAGTGCACTAGGATTATCTGGTGGGCAACAACAGCGTCTGTGCATAGCTAGGACTCTGGCTGTGGAACCAGAAGTATTACTTATGGATGAGCCAACTTCTGCCTTAGACCCTATTTCTACATTAAAGATTGAAGAACTAATGGATGTGCTTAAAAAAAAATACACGGTTATAATTGTTACACATAATATGCAGCAGGCTGGTAGAATTTCTGATTATACCGCATTTTTTCTTAATGGAGAAATTATTGAAAATGGTAAAACTGAAAATATATTTTATAAACCTCAAGATAAAAGAACTGAGGATTATATTACAGGAAGATTTGGTTAAAATATATCAGGGAAGGTGATAAAATGGTAAGAAAAGGATTTGAGGCTAGTCTTGAAGAGCTTCATAATGATTTAATTAGGATGGGAAGCATAGTAGAAAAACAGATTCATGACTGCATTGATGCATTAGTAACTCAAGATGCTGAAAAGGCTGAAAAAATAATGATGGATGATGACATAGTTGATGCGCTAGAACGAGAAATAGAAGATAAAGCCATAAGACTCATTGCTATGCAGCAGCCTTTAGCAATAGACTTAAGAAATATTTTTACCACAACAAAAATAGTAACAGATCTTGAAAGAATGGCGGATTATGCTGTTGACGTTGCTAAAATAGCGCTAAGATTAAAAGATGAAAAATATATAAAACAATTAATAGATATACCTAGAATGGCTGAGATTGTAATACTTATGATAAAGGATTCCTTGGACGCTTATGTGGCAGGGGATGTTAAAAAGGCATATGAAGTTTGCAAAAGAGACGATGAAGTGGACGAAATTTATAAGGAAGTATTTACAGAACTGCTACAATTAATGTTAAAAAATCAAGACACAGTAACGCAAGCTACCCAATTTTTATTTATTTGTAAGTGGTTAGAAAGAATTGCTGATCATACAACGAATATATGTGAATGGACGATTTATTTAATTACTGGAGAAAAAGTTAATTTAAACTAAAGGAATAGTTTTTACATAAAATACAGAAACTACAGTTACAATGATAGCATAGCTAGCTATGCAAAGATGGTTAGAAATATATTAAAATATTGTAGTGGAGTAGTGATTATGAAGAAAACAAAATTAATAATACTTTGGATAATATTGAGTATTCATATTGTGGTATTAAGCGCAGGATGCAAAAAGGCTACAGTAGCTAAAGATGAGCAGCCTAAGAATATTAAGATAATTTGTGAAGATACTGTTTTTCCCATGGTGGATGATTTAACAAGGGATTATAATTTAAACAATGATCCGGTTGTTACTGTGGAAGCCTTAGACAGAGAAAGTGCTCTTAATAAGCTAAATAGTTTGCAGGCAGATGTTCTAATTGGATATATTCAGCCAGACAATAAGGAAATCCAGGCAGATATACTAGCTTATGATGGAATTGCAATTATCGTTAACCCTAGTAATAAAGTAACTGGTCTGGGGACATTTGATCTAAAAAAAATATATACAGGAAGTATAGTAAACTGGGGAAAGTTAAAGGGTGAATCAAATACAATCGTGCCAGTAGCCTTTAACAATATTTTAAGTTCAGTACAGTATGGATTTGATATAAAAATAATGAATACTCCCGTAAAAGAACAAATGAGCAGAACTGTGAAATATGTAGAAAGTGTAGAAGAAATGAAAAATTTTGTTGCTCAAAATAAAAATGCTATAGGTTTTATGCCTGGACAGTGGTATAATAAAGAAAGTGTGTTTTTAAAATTAGATGGTATTGAGCTTACCACCTCAAATTTAAGGAATGAACTGTATTCTTTAAGATTTCCCATAAAAATGTATTATTCCAAAGAGAAGCAGGAGAATCTAAAAGATTTTTTTCAGTATTTTAAAAGTGAAGATGGGAAGAAAATAATAAGAAAATATTGCATAGAAGCATTTTAGTACCTCCTTCTTAGGAGGTATTTTTAGTCTGTAGTAAATTATATGCTTTATTTCAACTTATAAAGAGTAATAACGTTGACTTAAATATTGAATTACTGTAATATAACTTAATGGAATGCTATAATTTATTATTGAACTAATTGCTTATTATATATTAAGTGTTATATAATTTTAAAGAGTATTTAAATTTAATATAATATTTCTAATTCCTCATAAAGCCTTTTAGATAAAAGGTCATTGGTAAACAGGAGGTAAAAATGAAAAATCAGATATCTAAGATACTTCCGGGAAGTATTGCAGAAGAAATCCAGTTAGAAGTGGGAGATAGATTAATTAACATAAATGGCAACCCTGTAATAGACATTATTGATTACAAGTTTTTAATTACAGATGAGCTTATATTAATTGAAATTGAGAAGGCAAACGGAGAAGTTTGGGAGATTGAAGTTGAAAAGGAATATGATGAAGATTTAGGAATTCAATTTGTTGATGCTATTTTGGATAAGCCAAAGAGCTGTCATAATAAATGTATATTCTGTTTTATTGATCAATTGCCAGAAGGCATGAGGGAGACATTATATTTTAAAGATGATGATTCAAGGTTATCGTTCTTTCAAGGAAACTTTGTAACATTAACTAACATGAAGGAAGAGGACATTGATAGAATAATTCGATATAAAATAAGCCCTATTAATGTTTCAGTTCACACTACTGATCCAAAACTTAGAAAGATAATGCTAAACAATAAATTTGCGGGAGATGTTTATGATAGGTTGAAGAGGCTAGCTGCAGCTTCAATTAAAATTAATTGTCAAGTGGTTTCATGTCCTGGTATTAATAATGGACCTGAGCTTATTAAAACCATTGAGGATTTATATAAACTTTATCCGAATATTGAAAATTTAGCGGTGGTACCCGTTGGAATAACAAAGTATAGGGAAGGCCTATATAATTTAACCTTGTATGATAAAAATACAGCTTCGAAAGAAATTGAAGCTGTAAAAGAATTACAAGGAAAATATATTAATGAAATTGGCTCACCTTTTGTAAGGTTGTCTGATGAATTTTATCTTGTAGCCGGCATTGATGTTCCGGAGGAAGAATTCTATGATGGGTATGATCAGTTAGAAGATGGAATCGGCATGATAAGATTGCTTAGAAGCGTTATTGATGAAGATGTAGCAAATCTTTTGCCAAATCATAGTGGGAAGTTTACCTTTATAACAGGGCATTTAGCTTATCCAGAAATACTAAAGGTAGCTGAGAAAATAACTACAACAAATACCAAAATCAATATTGATGTTAAAAAAATAATAAATGATTTTTTTGGCGAAACAATCACAGTGGCAGGACTTTTAACGGGGAAAGACATAATTAATCAGCTAAAGGACGAAATTCTAGGGGATTATATAATAATTCCTAGTAATATGCTGAAAAGTGGATATGAATTAGGTGACTATGATCAGCAAATATTGTTAGATAATGTTACAGTAAGTGATTTAGAGAAAAGCTTAAATACAAAAGTTTTAATATGTGATTATTCAGGAGAAGATTTAATCCATATAATAAACCAAAATAGTCAGGAGGAAAAATAATGGCAAAACCAATAGTAGCAATAGTAGGAAGGCCTAATGTAGGGAAGTCTACCTTATTTAATAAGTTAGCAGGTAAAAGAATATCAATAGTTGATGATCAACCAGGAGTAACAAGAGACAGGGTGTACGCTGATGCAGATTGGCTTAGACACAATTTTACACTAATTGATACAGGTGGTATTGAAGTTGAAAGTCAAGATATTATTTTAGCACAAATGAGAAGACAGGCGCAAATAGCTATAGAAACATCAGATGTTATAATATTTATTGTAGACGGAAAACAAGGACTTACAGCTGCGGATTATGAAGTTGCGCAAATGCTTAGACAAAGTAAAAAACCAATAGTTCTAGTAGTAAATAAAATAGACCATCTTCAATTAGAAGCAAATGCTTTTGAATTCTATAATTTAGGAATAGGTACACCTTTTGCTATTTCCGCAACTCAAGCACTTGGGCTTGGGGATATGCTAGATGAGGTAGTAGCACACTTTGATAGCATTTATTCAAATACAGAAGATGAAGAATATATTCAAGTTGCAGTGGTAGGTAAGCCAAATGTTGGTAAATCCTCATTGATAAATAGAATGCTTGGAGAAGAAAGAAATATAGTAACTGATATTGCAGGTACAACTAGAGATGCAATTGATAGTAAGATTGAAACAGAAGAAGGCAAATTTATTCTTATAGATACTGCAGGAATAAGAAGAAAAAGCAAAGTGGAAGAAGGCATTGAGAGATATAGTGTTATAAGATCTTTAGCAGCAGTGGAGAGAGCTGATGTAGTTATACTTATGATTACTGCTACGGAAGAATTAAGTGATCAAGATGAGAAAATTATAGGTTATGCTCATGAGATGAAAAAAGCTATTTTAGTAATAGTAAATAAATGGGATCTTATTGAAAAAGATGACAAAACTATGATTGAGTATAAAAAGAGAATACAAGCAGGGTTAAACTTTATGGCATATGCACCTTATTTATTTATATCTGCAAAAACAGGCCAAAGAGTACATAAGGTACTTTCAACAGTAAAAGAATGTTATGAAAATTATTCGAAACGAATTTCTACAGGTATACTTAATGAGGTTGTAAATAAGGCTGTATTAATGAAAGAACCTCCAACAGTAGCGAATAAGAGATTGAAAATATTCTACGTTACTCAAGTAGCATCGCAACCACCGACATTTGTGTTCTTTGTAAATAATGAAAGTTTACTGCATTTCTCTTATGAAAGATATTTAGAAAACCAATTGAGAAATAGCTTTGAATTTATGGGAACAGGTATAAAACTTATCTTTAGGGAAAGGAAGGAATAAAATGTTAAAAGTTGCTTTTTTAGGTGGCGGAAGTTTCGGCAGCGCATTATCTGTAATGCTTGCCAAAAAAGGCTTGAAAGTTAACATATGGGACAGAAAACTTAGTGTTATTGATGATATTAACATTAAAAGAGAAAATATTAAATATTTGCCCAAGGTTATCATACCAACAGAAGTAACAGCATTCATTGATATAGAAAAAGGTATAAGTGATAGCGATATTATTGTGCTATCAGTGCCATCCCATGCAATAAGGGGCTTAAGTATGAAAATAGCACCCTATTTAAAACAAAATCAAATTGTGGTTAGCATTGCAAAAGGAATCGAAGAAGGTTCCTCAAAAAGGATTTCTCAGGTTATAGAAGAAGAAATCCTAAATAATCCTATAGTAATACTTTCAGGCCCTAGTCACGCAGAAGAGGTTGCTTTAGATATACCTACAACAGTAGTAGTTACATCTAAAAAAATGGAGGCTGCAAAGATAGTTCAGGATGTATTTATGACCAGTAAATTTAGAGTTTACACTAATGAAGACATTATTGGAGTAGAAATAGGTGGAGCAGTTAAAAACATTATTGCACTGGCTGCAGGTATCTCTGATGGAATAGGCTACGGCGACAATTCTAAAGCTGCACTTATGACAAGAGGAATGAGTGAAATTATAAAAATAGGTACCGTGCTTGGTGGTAAAACTGAAACCTTCTATGGCTTAACGGGTATGGGCGATCTTATCGTAACTTGCACTAGTATGCATAGTAGGAATAGAAGAGCCGGTATTTTAATTGGTAAGGGTGTTCCAATGAATGTGGCTTGCCAGGAAATAGGAATGGTGGTTGAAGGTATAAAAGCCACAAAAGCCTTTTATGAACTTAAAGAAAAAGAGCAAATTTCTATGCCTATTACAGATGTGCTTTACAAAGTACTGTTTGAAGGTAAAGACCCTAAAGATGGAGTACATGAACTTATGTCAAGAAATAAAAAAGATGAGTTTTAACCACATAACTAATAATAAAACCCAGTTTCTCATTAAGAAGTTAATGAGAAACTGGGTTTTTTATATATTTTTAATCTATAGTAATATTTTATTGTTATATCAAATATATTTATAATGGTAATAATAATTATTGGGAGGGTATATCTTGGATAATTTTGATATATACAAAGATATAGCAGAGAGAACGCAAGGAGATATTTACGTAGGTGTTGTAGGTCCAGTAAGAACTGGAAAATCAACATTTATAAAAAGATTTATGGAACTTATGGTAATTCCTAGAATAGACAATCCTCATAAAAAAGAAAGAGCGAAAGATGAACTTCCTCAAAGTGGTTCCGGAAAATCAATTCATACTACTGAACCAAAATTTGTACCAAACGAAGCAGTTGAAATTGAGTTTGATGGTGGTACTAAATTTAAAGTTAGAATGGTGGATTGTGTTGGTTATATTGTTAAAGGAGCTCTAGGATACGAAGAAGGGGAGATACCTAAAATGGTTACAACCCCTTGGTATGATTATGAGATTCCATTTGAGGAAGCAGCAGAGATTGGAACAAAAAAAGTAATAAATGAGCATTCAACTATTGGACTCTTAATTACTACCGATGGCTCAATTACAGGTATAGAAAGAGAAGAATATTTAGATGCTGAAAAAAGAGTAGTTGATGAACTTAAAGCCATTAATAAACCATTTATAATGGTGTTAAACTCTAAAAATGCTATGGCTCCTGAAACAGAAGTTTTAGCAAGAGAGTTGGAAGAAGAATATGATGTTCCAGTTCAAGTTATGGATGTTTTAAACATGAAAGAAGAGGATGTAGCCAATATATTCCAAAGAGTTCTTAGAGAATTCCCAGTTAAAGAAATTAACATAGATATGCCAGAATGGATTGAAAATTTAAGTTCTAAGCATTGGGTGAAAATTAGCTTTATGAAGTTCTTAAAGGATATGTGTAAGGATATTTTTAAAGTTAGGGATGTAAATAAATCTCTACTAAGTTTTAGGGAAGTTGACTTTTTAGATTCTGCAAGACTTGATGAAATGAATATGGGAGAAGGAAGTGCTAGAGTTAATATAATTCCTAAATACGAATTATTTTACAAAATACTAGGGGAAACTTGTGATCGTGAAATAAAAGGGGAAAATGATCTATTAACGTTAATGGGAGAGTTCTCTAGGGCGAAAGTAGAGTATGATAAAATTGCAGATGCTTTAAGGGATGTAAAGGAAAAAGGCTATGGACTGGTAGCACCGCAACTTTCAGAGATGAGATTAGAAGAACCAGAAATTGTTCAACATGGCGGAAGATATGGAGTTAAGCTAAAAGCTTCAGCACCATCGTTGCACTTTATTAAAGCGGATATAACAACGGAAGTATCACCTATTATGGGTACGGAAAAACAAAGTGAAGAATTTTACAAATCAATATTAGAGCAGTTTGAAAGCGATAAATCTCAAATATGGCAGAGCAATATGTTTGGTAAATCTTTAGAAGTATTGGTTAAGGAAGGTCTTCAAAATAAGTTATTTAAGATGCCTGATGATGTTCAAGTTAAAATTCAAAAGACACTACAAAGAATTATAAATGAAGGTAATGGCAGCTTAATATGTATTATATTATAATAATATTTTTTATTATATAATAGTTTTGAGTTATAGGGAAAATTTCTTATAACTCAAAGCTGAATTTTATGTTGAATCAATATAAACCTTCGTGCTATAATGTAGTAGTTAACTGGGTGTAGCGCAGTTGGTAGCGCGCATGAATGGGGTTCATGAGGTCGCAAGTTCGACTCTTGTCACTCAGACCATTGAAAGCTCGGAGTCTTAAGTGATTTCGAGCTTTTGATATTAGTTTTAATATATTAAAAGGGGGCGTATTATTATGGGAATGAATTCAGTGATGGCTGGTTTGGGGTTATTTTATTTTGTTTTTCTGTTAGGGATGATAGGTATTAGCATTTATGGATTTGTACTATTTGTTAAACTAGCTCATAGAGGAATAAAGGCACTTGATATTTACATAAGCGAAAAAGCAAATAAGTTATAATATTGAAGAACCGCAGGTGATGATTTAATCTTAGAGAATATTTGAAGAGCTCAGAAGGGGGCTCTTTTATAATGTGAAAAAATAGGTGGATATTTTAAGGCTTTTGTAGAATATTATATTTAATATGTTAAAACATATTAAACTATGGTCTATGGAGGAATAAAAATGCCAATTAAAAATACAATTTATGAGATTACTATCACAGAGGAAGGGCTTGATAATTATAAAGGTAATCCTATTAGTGCAAAGGATATGGCTAAAAATTTAGGTGTAGATAGCGTGATGACTGATTTTGAGTGGGAAGAAGATTTAAATAGAGGTTTAATTCTTACTGGAAGAATTTCAGAGGATATATCAGTGCAAGATGCACTATCTGAAATGGAAAATATCGAGTATATTGAGAGTGTAGAGAAAAGTTAAAGTATCTGTCAACAGACGGTAAATTTATTATTTAAGTAAAGAGAGTAAGGTTACTAAATTTAGTATTCTTACTCTTTCTTACTTTCTTCATATTAGCTACATAAAACTTTTGTATTATAGTAACAAGGAATCTTTGTAATATGAAATTTTGTACAATTAATTTTTTAAATTGCAAAATGTGATTTATCTTAATTTAGGGAATTTAAAAAGCTATATTGACAAGAAAAGAAGACTTATGTTACTATATAAACTATATCCTACTAAAACGATAGGAATACTAGGGGGAATACAAATGAAAAAAATATCTATACTGATTACCACTTTACTAATAGCCAGCTTAGGTCTTATAGGATGTGGAACAAGCAAGAATAAAAGTGCTGAGGCTACAAATCTATTATCAAAAATAATGAGTGAAGGAAAAATTCGCATCGGGACTGAAGGTACCTATTCACCATATACATTTCATGATAAGTCAGGAAAATTAACTGGATTTGATGTTGAAATTGCAGAGGAAGTCTCTGAGCGTATGGGAGTTAAACCAGAATTTGTGGAAACAAAGTGGGATGGTATGTTTGCTGGCCTGGATGCAAAAAGATTTGACATGGTGGTGAATCAAGTTGGAATTAAACCGGATAGACAATTGAAGTATGATTTTTCAGATTCATACATAGTTTCAAAAGCAGTACTTATAGTTAGGAGTACTGATAATACAATTGAAAAGTTTGAAGATTTGAAGGGAAAGAAATCCGCGCAATCCTTAACTAGTAATCTAGCTAAAATTGCAGAAACTAATGGAGCTGTACTACAACCTGTTGACAGTTTTAATCAAGCGATTGATCTTTTAACTTCCAAAAGAGTAGATGCAACAGTTAATGATAGTTTATCTTACCTTGATCTTAAAAAGCAAAAGCCAAACCTTGCTATAAAAGTTGTTGATGAAGAAGGAAATGCACAGCCAAGTGCAATTATGTTTAATAAGGGAAATAAAGAATTAGTAGATGCAACTAATAAAGCACTTACAGATATGAAAGCAGATGGTACTTATTCAAAAATATCAAAAAAATGGTTTGGTACTGATGTATCAAAATAATAAGGAGATAAGATGAATTTTGATGCAGAAACAATAAGAATATTAGGCATAGTTAAAGATTCTTTAGTTCCTTTATTAATAGCTGGTGTGGAGTTTACAATTCCACTGGCAATAGTTTCATTCGTACTTGGATCAATATTGGCTATGGCAACGGCTCTCGCACGGATATCAAAATATAAATCATTGGTTTTAATATCGGGTTTTTATGTTTGGATAATAAGAGGTACACCTCTTCTCGTACAACTATTTATAATATTTTATGGATTACCAGCGGCTGGTATAACAATAGGAGCACTGCCAGCTGCAATTATAGGTTTTACATTAAATGTTGGGGCTTATAATTCAGAAGTAATTAGAGCCGCGATTCTATCTATACCTAAGGGCCAGTGGGAAGCAGCATCTTCTATTGGTATGACACATACACAAGCATTGCTCCGTATAATTTTGCCACAGGCAGCTAGGGTATCTGTACCGCCGCTTTCAAATTCCTTTATAAGTCTTGTAAAAGATACGTCCCTTGCTGCAGCAATTACTTTAACTGAAATGTTTCAAATTGCTCAAAGAATAACAGCAGCAACATATGAACCACTTGTGTTGTACTGTGAAGCGGCATTTATATACCTAATATTTTGTACTATACTATCCACACTTCAAAAGAAGATAGAGAAAAAACTTGAAAGATATGTGGCTAGGTAATTGGAGGAACTTCATGATTAATATACAAAATTTACACAAGAGCTTTGGTGATAATGAAATTTTAAAAGGCATTGATTTACAAATTAAAAGGGGTGAAACAACAATTGTAATAGGACCTTCAGGTTCAGGTAAAACAACCCTTCTAAGGTGTATGAATTTGTTAGAAGTGCCCAATAGCGGAAGTATAAGCATTGAGCAGAGTAAGCTTACATTCGGTGAAAGCAAAAATCCCACCGAAAAAGAAATATTAACACTACGCAGAAAAACAGGCATGGTATTTCAAGGCTTTCATTTATTTCCTCACAAGACCGTTTCTGAAAACATTATGGAAGGCCTTGTTACTGTACTTAAGCAATCTAAGAAGGAAGCAAGGGACAAAGTTCTTAGACTACTGGAGAAGGTTGGACTTTCAGAAAAGTTCGATAGTTATCCTCATGAGCTTTCCGGAGGACAGCAACAGCGTGTTGCAATAGCGCGTGCAATGGCTATAGAACCACTAGTTCTGTTATTTGATGAACCAACCTCAGCACTGGATCCTGAGCTTGCAGCGGAGGTACTTAAAGTTATGAAGGAACTTTGTCTTGAAGGTATGACCATGGTAGTGGTTACTCATAATATGAGTTTTGCAAGAGAAGTAGGGGATAATATAATATTTATGGATGATGGACTTATTGTTGATAAGGGCACATCCAAGCAAATATTAAGTGAAACAAATAATGCACGAATAAAACAATTCTTAAATTTAGTTTCGGATTAGATAATAGATTATTAAAATTAAGGCTACTAAGGTAATTAGGAGTCTAATTTTATGTCAAAAATGTGAGGGTTGCCAGTAATAAGAAATTAAAATGAATAAGTGATTTTTATGGATTTCTTTGAGAGGATTATAGAAACGAATAATGTAAATGTTTATGAATAAAATGTTGTTGCGTAGATTATGCTATAAATAGATTGAATAAGAACTGTAGATGAGGTGATTTAATTGGTTGATATAGCACTGCTAGGTTGTGGCGGTGGAATGCCTATTCCCGAAAGGTATCTATCTTCACTTCTCATAAACTATAAAGGCAGAAAGATACTGCTGGACTGTGGTGAAGGCACCCAGGTATCCATGAAAATACTTGGGTGGGGATTTAAATCAATAGATATAATTTGTATAACTCATGGACATGCGGATCATATTGTAGGACTTCCAGGTATTCTTTTAACAATTGGTAACAGTGGTAGAACAGAACCTATTACAATAATTGGGCCCAAAGGTATTACTAATATTGTAAGAGGCTTACGGGTAGCGGCACCTTACCTTACTTACGAACTTAACATTATAGAAAATCCACAGGTGCCATTGCAAATAGAAAACAAAATAAATAATGTAAATGCTTCATTAGGAGAATTTCATGATTTAATAGTTTCAACACTGGAACTTGAACATTCAACTAATTGTTTGGGTTATAGTTTTTATTTTAGGAGAAAACCAAAATTTGATGTTGAAAGTGCAGCTAAAAATGAAATACCAAAAATATTTTGGAGTAGACTTCAAAAAAACGAAACTGTAAGTCATAATGGAAAAACATACTTGCCAAGTATGGTGCTAGGAAAAGAAAGGCCAGGAATAAAGCTTAGTTTCACAACGGATACAAGACCAATACCTGAAATAGCAAGTTTTATTAAAGAAAGTGATTTGTTTATTTGTGAGGGTACCTACGGTAATGATAATGATATTGAAAAGGCTATTAAGAATAAACATATGACCTTTAGCGAGGCAGCACAGCTCGCTTTGAATGGCCAGGTGCAACAGCTCCTATTAACACATTTTAGTCCCGCAATGCACAGTCCTGAAGAGTTTAAAGATGGAGCGGAAGGTATTTTTAAAAACACCATTATTGGCTTTGATAGACTTGTAAAGACTATTTCGTTTAAAGATTAGAAAAAAAAGAAAGTTTATGATACTATAAATACAATAGGAAGCTTGGTTAGATAGCAAGAGTATTATATAATATGGAGGGGAAGATGTGAAATGTTAAGTAGTGAAATTAAAGAACATTTACTTAGAGAAGGAATTCATGAGGATGCTATAAAATCCTTAGATGAAAAAGGAAAGTGTCTATTTGATATAAATAGTACAAGAGACGTATGCTTTGAATTTATTGATGAGGGGATTAAGTTTAGTTGTGAACAAAGTATTTTAGATTATGGATTGTATTTAATAAAGATACTAACTTAGAGAATGTAGCGGTTAAACAGTAATTTGTTATCCACCTCCATTTATATAAATGGGGGATTTTTTTTTAAGTAATTTTAAGCTTGTCTAGTTTAAACCCTAATATATTGCAATTTGTAGTAAATAAGTGTTTTGTTTTGTTCTCAAATATGATAAAATAAGAACAGATGTTTGGGGGTGCTAAAAGTGGATGTAATGAGAAAACTTGAGATATTATCTAATTCAGCAAAGTATGATGCTTCTTGCTCTTCTAGTGGTTCTAATAGAAAGAATACAGCAGATGGTATAGGAAATGCTTCAGTTTCAGGCATTTGCCATTCTTGGTCACAGGATGGTAGATGTATATCACTACTTAAAATTTTATATACTAATAAATGTATATATGATTGTAAATATTGCATTAATAGAGTTAACAATGATTTAGAAAGGACTAGCTTTACTCCTAGTGAAGTAGTGGATTTAACTATGAATTTCTATAGAAGAAATTATATAGAAGGTTTATTCTTAAGCTCTGGGGTAGAGAAAAGTCCAGATTATACAATGGAAAATCTAGTGAAAATCTTAAAGGATCTAAGAGTGATTCACAAATTCAATGGTTATATTCATGTAAAGGCTATTCCAGGCGCTGATCCTAAATTTATATATGAGGCAGGACTGTATGCAGATAGGATGAGTGTAAATATTGAGTTGCCCTCAGAAAAAAGCCTGAAACTCTTAGCACCTCAAAAAAACAAGGCAGATATATTAAAACCTATGGGGCTTATTAAGCACAGTATACTTGAGTCTACTGAACATAAGAAAAAAGGGTTTAAAGTCCCGAAATTCACACCTGGTGGCCAAAGTACGCAGATAATGGTTGGAGCAACTAACGAAAGTGACCTGAGGGTAATTAGTCTTACAGAGGGATTATATGATACCTTTGGGCTTAAGAGGGTTTATTATTCAGCTTATGTACCAGTTGTATCAAATGTAAATTTACCATCCATCCAAACCACGCCTCCACTTCTAAAAGAGCATAGAATGTATCAAGCAGATTGGCTTTTAAGGTATTATGGTTTTAAGGCAAAGGAATTACTAGATGAAAGGAATCCTAATTTTGATGTGGATTTAGATCCTAAAGCCTTTTGGGCATTAAATAATTTAGACAAGTTCCCAGTGGAGGTAAATAATGCTTCCTATGAAACGTTACTTAGAGTTCCAGGCATAGGGGTAACATCGGCCTTAAGAATCCTAAGAGCAAGAAGACTTTGTAATCTTTCCTATGACAATTTAAAAAAAATAGGGATTGTGCTTAAAAGAGCTAGATTTTTTTTAACCTGTAGTGGCAAATTTTATGGAGATAAAGGCATGGAAAGAGGAAGTATCAAAAATTATTTATTAGACTATGAGAGCTTTGATAAGCCGCAGCAACTTAGTTTATTTACCCAAAGGAGTGATTTATTTGGTTAGATATATTTATGACGGAAGCTTTGATGGGTTTTTATCTGTTATATATGCTTGCTATTATAGTAAAATCCCTGGAAGTATTGAGAGAGAAAGGGATTATAACTTCAATATATTATATGAGGATATAGTTATTGAAGCTGATATGAAAAAATCGGGTAAAGTATACAGGGCTATTGTAGAAAAGATTTCACAAGATACGTTGGTTTATGTGTATCAGGCCTTTTTATCTGAGGAACATGGCATAGAACTAAATTTATTTAAGTATATACAGTTAGGATTTAAACTGGGTAGTAAAGTAAATAACTTTTTAACCGAGGAAGTTGTGAATGAAGTACAGAAAATTTCTAGGAAAGTCGGATTTGAAGCACATAGATTTTTAGGACTTGTTAGATTTCAAGAGTTTAAGGGAATATTGTATGCAGCAATAGAGCCTACACACAATATTGTTGAACTCATAGGAAGTCACTTTAGTGCAAGAATGAAAAATGAAAAGTGGGTCATTCATGACGTAAAAAGAAAAATTGGTATAGTTTATGAAAATAATGAAATGATACTTAGAGATTTAAAATTCGAGAAATTAGAGAGTAATGAGGCAGAAGAGTTGTTTTATCAAAACCTTTGGAAGGCCTTTCATAAAAGTGTATCCTTAGAAGAAAGAAGCAATGAGAGATTACAAATGCAACATATGCCAAAAAAATATTGGAATAATTTAACTGAAATGAAAAGTAATCATAACATACAGTAAAGACTTTTGCATATTTCAATATTTGTTCTTAAAATGCTAGAAATCATGATATAATATACATAAACACGTATATTAAAGTGTTATTAACGACATTTATAAAGTATGTAATATCGTAGCATGGTATATGCTGATTAATTAAAGGAAGGAAAGATGATTATGAAAAGATCAATAGAATACACAGAAGTTGAAAGTCCTAGTATAAGTATTGAAAGAAAGAAACGGAAGATGGAAGAAATTTATAAAACACTAGAGGCATTAGGGGCTAAAAGTAAAGAGACGGCTAAAAATAGTAAGGAAATAAACAGTAACCTTTCTAAAGAGCTTACAGTTGAAAACATAGATAATGTGAAGAAAAATAAGAAAGTCCAATTGAATACACCTTCATTTATAGGCTCGCTTGCGGGAGTTATGTGTAAGTTTAAAATACTTGGAAAAGTATATATAGTAGAAAAAAAAGAAACTAAATGGTATATATCAGGCACTGTAAAAATGATTAATGATATAGATCCTAGAGATATGTAATATTTATAATTTGTTTTTAATGGATACAAGCACATAACCATTATGAAAATTAAGTCTTAACTTTTAAGATTTAGTTTTTAATAATGGTTATGTAATTAAAAATTGAAAACTACTTGCAATTATTTAGTTATTTATATAATATATATATTGTAGGATATACTATATACGAAATGTGATATACAAAAGTAATAGAAAATAACAAGATTATAAATCTTGTGGCTGTAATATTTGTCCAAGTTCAAAAAAAGTGAATAATATACTGAAAGGGGATTTTTTTTAATGAAAGTACTAGTTATTAACTGTGGCAGTTCTTCTCTAAAATATCAACTTATTAATATGGAAAATGAAAGTTCTTTAGCACTAGGATTGATTGAAAGAATTGGTAGTGAGGGATCTGTTTTAACTCAAAAGGTAGAAGGCAGAGAAAAATACATAGTAAAACAAAATATGCAGGATCATAAAGATGCAATTAAATTAGTTCTTGAAACTCTTATAGATGAAACTAATGGAGTAATTAAAAGTGTAGATGAAATTTCAGCAGTAGGTCATAGAGTGGTTCATGGTGGAGAATATTATTCTAAATCTGTATTGATTGATGAGAAAGTAATGAAAGCTCTAGAGGATTGTTCAAAACTTGCGCCACTTCATAATCCACCAAATATTATTGGAATTAACAGTTGTAAGGCGCTTATGCCTGATACGAAAATGGTAGCGGTATTTGATACGGCTTTTCATCAAAATATGCCAGAGCATGCATATATTTATGCATTACCATATGAATTGTATGAGGAACATAGGATAAGAAAGTACGGGTTCCATGGAACTTCTCATAAATATGTGTCACAAGTAGCAGCGGAGATGATGAACAAAGATATTAGTGATTTAAAAATTATTTCCTGCCATTTAGGAAATGGAGCAAGTATTGCTGCAATCAAAAGTGGTAAATCAATTGATACAAGTATGGGATTTACGCCTCTTGCAGGGCTTGCTATGGGAACAAGATCTGGAGATATTGACCCATCAATTATAACCTTCTTAATGCAAGACCTAAATTTGTCTCCAGAAGAAGTAACTGATTTACTTAATAAAAAATCTGGTGTACTGGGCATTTCAGGAATAAGCAGTGATTTTAGAGATATTTGGGCTGCTGCTAAGACTAATAAAAGAGCACAATTGGCCTTAGATGTATTTCATTATGAAGTTAAAAAGTATATCTGTAGTTATGCAGGTGCCTTAGGTGGCGTAGATTGCATTATATTTACTGCAGGTGTTGGTGAAAACTCAGCAAAAGCTAGAGCGTCTTGTTGCAAAGGATTAGAGTTTTTAGGCGTTAAAATAGATAGTGAAAAGAATAACGTTGCCGGAATCGCTGCAGAAATAAGCACATCAGATTCAACTGTAAAAGTTTTTGTTATACCTACAAATGAAGAGTTAATGATTGCAAGAGATACATGCGAAGTTGTTAATTCATAAGAGATAGGACTCAATCAAATAGACATCTACAATCATTGTTAATTGTAGATGTCTATTTGATTTTATTTCCTGTTATACCTATGAACTAAATTAACAAAATATATAATTAATGACCAAATCACTTCTTTATATGCACAGTTAAAATTATTATGATAAAATTTTAACTAGTAGGGTTAAAAAAATAATAATAATCCTATTAATAATGATTCTTAAATTTAGGTGGATAGAAGATGAGTGAAAAGGGAAGAATAGCTATACTTGGCGGAGTATTAACTGTGAAAAAGAGGAAATAATGAAAGAATGGGTTGTAGTTCATAACATAGGTCAAATTACTATGGCTGCATTGATAGTTCAAAATGTAAATATAAGCCTATACCTTCCTGTCTTAACGATATCAGGAATAGACACAAGTTTTTTTGTTGGATTAACTTCTACATATATTTTAAGCATTTAAATAAGATAAACGTAACTGCTAAACTCTTTGATGGTAAAAAGTAATTATAATGTTAATTAGAAATTTTCAAAGTATATTTATTACTTATATTTATAATGATAAACTGTGACATTTGGGGCTGTTTTTATCATTATATTATAATAAATCTAAAAAACAAATAAGGAGGATTTTTTATGAAAATCAAAGCATTACTATTATCAACAGTTATGGTTGCAGCATTATTGGTTGGGTGTGGTTCAAAAGAACCTACAACAACTGAACCAGCAAAAGTTACAACTAAGACTGATGCAGTTGCATCGGCATCGGTGACAAGTGATCCAGAGGTATTCGCTAAGGCAATAAGCAAAGATGGAACATGGATTATTGCTAGTTTAAAGGACCTGACATTCGACAAGGAGTTAGTATTAGATGGTGAATTCAAGAATGGTAAAAAGGATGAGGCAGGTAAAGAACTTATACAAAGAAAGATAGCTCTTTATACTCAAGATGCTGACCGTAAGGTAACAGCTAGATTTACTTTAGCAGCACCAAAATTAACTATTAATAGTCCAGTAGCTAGTATACAACATGGAACTTTTAAAGGTGATTTATATGTTCAAACTAACGACTTCCAGTTAGTTGATACTAAGGTTGAAGGTAATATTTATTTTAAAGATGATGCAGCTAAGGCTGGATTTAAAATGGATGATAAATCTTCTGTAACTGGAAAACAAGAAGTACAAAAATAATTTTATATTTTTTAATTATAAATGTTAGTTAGGTTTTAAATAAGAAAACGGTAGATCCATTAACCGTTTTTTTTTTACAAATATTAGATTAATGTTGAATTATATAAAATCTTTTTAAAAGAAATTGCTGTTGAATGTGAAATAGTTGAACACTGAGATAATTAGTAGTTCATAGAATTAAAGTGATTATTATCTAATTACCAATTAAACTTAAAGAGGGCCAAATTAGTAAATTAAATTCTTGGAGGACAACAGATGGTAAAAAAGATGTTAGCTATTGGAATGAGTATACTTTTAGTCATACCAATGAGTTCCTGTTTAAAAAAAGCTGAGAAAGTTGATAAATATGCTACCAAAATGGACACTATTATGCATTTAACAGCCTATGGTTCCAATGGTGTCAAAGCAATAGAGGCAGCTTTTAATAGAGTAGATGAAATTGAAAACATGGCAAGTAGAACAATTAGCACCAGTGATGTTAGTAAGATCAACGAAGCTGCAGGAAAAAAATACGTAAAGGTACATCCTGAGATTATTAATATTATAAGAACTTCAGTGGAATACTCTAAGATAAGCAATGGAGCTTTCGATATAACAGTAAATCCACTGGTAAAACTGTGGGGAATTGGTACAGCTGATGAGAAAATACCGACTGACTCTGAAATCAAGGAGAAATTAGCTCTTGTAAGTTATAAAAATATCAGCATTAATGAGACTGATAGCAGTGTTATGCTTATGAAAGAAGGTATGTCTATAGATCTTGGAGGAGTTGCAAAGGGCTTCACAGCAGATGAAATTGTAAAAGTTTTTGAAAAATATGGGATTAAGAGCGCCATAATAAACCTTGGTGGGAGCTCTATATATACACTTGGAGAAAAACCTGATGAAACCGATTGGTCCATTGCAATTCAGCATCCAAGGAAAGAAAGAAATGAAGGTAGCATTGGAATAGTTAGGCTAAAGCAAGGTGCACTCTCTACATCTGGAGATTATCAGAGATTCTTTATAAAGGATGATAAGCGTTATCATCACATATTAGATACAGCCACTGGGTACCCAGCAGATGCAGGGGTTATGAGCGACATGGTGATTGTTGACTGTAGTATAACTTATCCCAATATGGTTGCAGACATTCTTACAAAGATTACTTTTGTAAGTGGAGTGGACAAAGGATTAAAAATTATTGATAGTCTTGAAGGTGTATCATGCATTGCTGTAACTACAGATTTTAAGCTTTATAAATCTTCAAAGTGGAATACTAAAATAGAAGATTTAAGTCCTGAATTCATCATGGCAAATTAAATTTGATGCTTAGCTAAATCAGTCTTTTGAAGGCATGGAAAATTATAATGAAATGAGTGATAAAGTTGTCATTAAACAAATTTTTTCAATTAGTAGAAATAAAAACCAAACTGGCAAGTTTGATTCCGTTTTTTTTAGGATCGGTCTATACTATTTATAGATACAAGAAGTTTAATTTAAATAATTTTATAACAATGTTTATTTCATTAGTTGCTTTTGACATGGCTACTACGGCAATAAACAACTATATTGATTATACAAAAACAAATAATAATCCAGCAAATAATAGTTTGATTGCTGAATATGGAGTAAGTGATTCAAAAGTTTTATTTATAATTTTTGAATTATTGACAATTGCAACTATAGCTGGAATTGTGCTGACCATGAATACGAATATAATAGTGTTATTCCTAGGGGGTATTTCTTTTATTGTAGGGATATTTTATACCTTTGGTCCTATTCCAATTTCAAGAATGCCCTTAGGTGAATTATTTTCGGGATTTTTTATGGGGTTTTTAATTATATTTTTGTCAGTATACATTCATATTTATGACACCAATTTAATATCACTTACATTTCAAAATAGCATTCTAAGTGTTGGTATTAATGTAGTTGAGGTTCTTTCTATTTTTTTATTCTCCATACCTACAATAGCAGGGATAGCAAACATAATGCTTGCTAATAATATTTGTGATGTAGAAGAGGATATTCTAAATAACAGATTTACTTTACCATATTATATAGGAAAGCCAATGGCTTTAAATCTTTTTAAATTATTATACTATATTAGTTATTTAGATATAGTAGTGCTTGTAGTTTTGAAAATTACTCCATTAGCCTCATTGTTTATACTTCTAACGTTTATTATAGTAAATAGAAATATTAAGGTGTTTGAAAATAGACCAATCAAAAGTGAAAATTTTATCATAGCTGTTAAGAATTTTGCATTGATAAATATTACACAAGTAATTATTATAGGTATGGTGGCCATTGTATCACACTAATTCACAAATGTTTTTTTTGTAGACAAAAGAGGATTTTATTGTGATAGATGATTAACTGAATTTTAAAAACAATTAAATAAACATCTACAATCATTGTTGAGTGTAGATGTTTATTTGTTTTTTATGGGTTTTAAATAGTATTTTCCCCAAGAAAATAAAAAATGAAATCTAATTTAATTTATTTAAAGCTAAATTCAATTTATCTAATACTAAATCAACATCAGTTTCTGTTATAACAAGAGGCGGCTGGAAAGCCAATACATTTCTATCTAATCCATTTTTACCTAAAAGAATGCCTTCATCTTTTAATATCTCTAAAACAAAGTCAGCTTCTTTTGAGGCAGGTTCACCATTTTCTTTTAATAGTTCTACTCCTAACATAAGGCCCATACCTCTAACATCATTAATTATTGGATATTTTTCTTGAAGTTTAAGAAGCCCTCCTTTTAATTTTAATCCTAATTTTTCAGCATTTATGCATAAATTATTCTTTTCAATGTAGTCAAGTACAGCTATAGCAGTGCTTGCAGCTACCGGATTTCCACCTAAGGTAGAGGCAGAGGCATTAGTAAATGCTTCAGCTATTTTGTCATTTGTACAAAAAGCTGATATAGGTATTCCATTTCCAAGAGCTTTTGCCACTGTAATTATATCCGGAACCACATCATAATTTTCTATGGCAAACATCCTACCAGTTCGTCCAAAGCCTGTTTGGACTTCATCTATTATTAATAATATTCTATGTTTTTCAAGTAGGGCTTTTAATCTTTTGAAGTACCACAGTGGAGGAGTTATAATACCTCCATTTCCTTGTATAGGTTCTGCAATTAAAGCAGCGATTTTATCTGCACCTTTAGTCTCTATTACTTTTTCGATTGCTTTTAAGGAGTCTATAGCTGATTCTTCAAGGGTTTTATCACCGTTATAAGCATTAGGTACAAAGGTAAAACAATCAGAAAGTACAGGATCCGCCCTCCACATGGGTATTCCTGTAGCACTCATAGTTAGATAAGTTCTACCATGTAAGCTATTATTTAATGAAATAAACTCATTTTTACCAGTATAAATTCTAGCAAGTAAAAGTGCACCTTCATTAGCTTCTGAACCTGTACAACAGAAGAATGAATGATTAATATCTCCAGGTAATACATATGAAAGTTTTTCAGCCAAATCAACTATGGGCTGAGTTAAATATATAATACTTGTATGCTGAAGTGTTTTCATTTGTTCTATTGTGGCATTTAATATTTCAGAGTTGCAATGGCCACAATTAACAACAGAAACCCCTGCAAAGAAATCAAGATATTTTTTACCTTCACTGTCAAATAAATATTGCATTTCTCCACGTACAATTTGAGGAGGGTTTTTATAAAAATGTTGAGAGCAGGGAAATAGAAATTGTTTTTTCTTTTTAATGATTTTTTTTGGTCCTATGTAATAAGACATCTTATTCCTCCTTGATTTTTTATTTGTTTTTTTACTAACTAAATTGAAAAGCTCCAAGAGTAAAGCCTACACCATTATTATCTAGGGAATGGAATAAGTCTTCACATTTACTTAAGTCACTAATGGCTTCCTTGTAAATGCGTAGAACCCTTTGTAGTTTATTTGCATCATAATGACAGGCCTCAATTCTAAAATGATTTATTCCAATATCATTAAGTTCCTTTAAAAATGGAAGATAGCAAAGGTCTTTATAGAGCGTCATATGGTTTCTTCCATAGGTATCCATATATACTGGATGTTCACGTGCTTTTTCATCAACTAAAACCAGTACTGTGCTGGGAACGTTACAATTATCTTCATGCCTCGAAGCTTCTAAGACTTTAGTATTCTCATATAAATTATAGTCCATATACATCACTGTAGGGGAGCCATGAACTATGATTTCAATGGGAATTGATGATTTAACAATAGTTTCTTTAGCATCTATCAGTGGTACTTCTACAGAAAGAGTTGCAATAGATAATCCTTGCTTTTTATAGAAATTAGCAGCAGAGTGATTATAAATGTTTAACGAATAATCACCTATTAGCTCAAGTCCTAGTGAGTTATATTTATGAATAGCCCCCAAATTGGTTACAATTAAACCATCAAGACCTAGGTCATTTTCCTTAAGTAAATGATTGTATTTTGAAAAATCATCTTCAAACATCATTCTTGGGAAACCTAGATATATCTTTGTATTTCTCTTGTTTTTAGTTAACTTAAGTATTTCACTCTTGCTAAAAGGAAGGTTTGGCTGAAAAACTTCTCCAGATAAATAAATAGCATCAACGCCTTCAGCTATTGCTATTTTAGCTTGTGAATAGGAATTCACTTTTACACTTAACTTAGGTTTTTGTACTATGGAAGGTTCTTTATTTAAATTTTTCTTAATTTCAGCAATCTTATCCTTACTAATTTCAACTTCTTCTGCAGGCTTACTAAAAATTTTACCCGTACCTTCCGAAAGTCTGTTGATATTCGAGAGACCTGGATGTCCAAAGGCGCTGCAGGTAGATAAGTCCCTTTTGCGTGTTTCGTAAATATTTTTTGCGTCTTTTTTTCTATGGTAACAAATAGGGTCCTCAATATATCTATCTATTGCCTCGCTATAGTAATTAATTAAGGTAACTAAAAAATCGGCATCTTTCATTCTTCCTTCTATTTTAAAGGAGAGGATACCTGCTTCAATCATTTCTGGTAGATGTTCGTACATATACATATCCTTAACCGCCATTGGATATTCTGTTGGATAAACTAGTCCGTCTTTTTTTATTGTAAAATTCCAGCGACAGGGCTTCATACATAGACCTCTATTACTACTTTTTCCGAAAAGCATGGCACTATAAAGGCATTGAGCACCGTGGGCGATACACATATCTCCATGTGCAAAATATTCAAATTCCATATCCGTTTGAATATGGAGATTTTTTATTGTTTGTAAATCCATCTCCCGGGAGGCAACAATTCTAGTAATTCCAAATTCTCTAAGAGCCACAATAGTTTCTAAGTTATGCACATTCATCATTACAGAGGAATGAAGAGTTAGGTTTAAATTCAAACTAGTGATTAATTCTATTATGCTAAGATCTTGAATAATTAGTGCATCAGGTTGAACCCTATCTAGAAATCCAAGATATTCCACTGCATCTTTTAAATCTTGCTGACCTAAAAGATTGTTTACCGTTACATAAACCTTCTTGTTTAAGGAATGGGCAATAGCAATAGCTTTTTCCATTTCATCATTTGAAAAGTTATAACCTGAGCGTAGCATACGCATATTTAATTTTTTGCCACCCAAATATACTGCATCTGCACCGCTTTTAATAATCTTCTCAAAAATTTCAAAAGTTCCCGCTGGAGCCAGTAATTCTATTTCATTGTTATTAAAAAATCTACTCATATCAAAAACACCTTTCTTTCACATTTAAAGTTAATAATTTTTTATGGAAATAACCTCTTTCTACACTTAGTAAAAAGAGGTTATTTTTTTATCGTTATGAGATATTATTTAATAAAAGAGCTATTTGATAGGTCTTTTAATGTGTAGTTATTTTTAGTTAGTTTTTTTGCTTTAAGCCAAGTTAAAACGTCTTCTAGTTCTTTTTCAGCAGGCATAGAAGCATTTGAATAAGTTGGAAGAGTCAAGGTGCTTTTTACACTTTCAGGAAAACCAGCCTCTTTAATTACGAAATCAATATAGCTTTCAGGTTTTTCTTGGTTTATAAAAACTATTGCTTTATTATAAGCCCTATAAAGTGCTTTGATTTCTTCAGATTTGGATGCTATTGCATCCTTTGTGAATATCATCACACCAGGATTTATCCCAAGTTTATCAGAACTACTTAAAACTTTTCCGCCATATGCTATGGCAGTACTTGCAAGAGGCTCTGGTAATGTTACCATATCTAATTTACCATTGTTTAACATTTCAAGTCTTGTAGGCAATTTTGGTATTGAAACTTTTTTAGGTGAGTTAACATCTATATTTGAGCTTTCCATAATTCTATCTGTTAGATATTCAATAATTGTATTTTTAGAAATACCTATGGATTTTCCTGCTGATTGTTCAACTTTTGAAATACCAGAGTCTTTTCCTGAAATCAATTTAAAACTGCCATCAGTTTTCGATGTTATTTTAACATCAAATTTACTATCGTTAAAAAATACTACCGAAAGCATATCAGACAATGCACCGTGAATTTTACCAGTTTGAAGGGCTGTATCCCTATCTGCTGCGCTAGTAAAGTGCTCTATTTTTACTTGAATACCTTCTTCTTTAAAATATCCATTGTGATCAGCTATAATAAGTGGAAGAGCCACCAAATCTGGCATAAGACCAATAGTTAGAGTTTTTGATGTAGAGGTACGTGTCTCTTTTTTCACTTTGTTTGTACAACCAACAATACTTACACTCAATATAAAAACTAATGTAAATGCTAAAAATCTTTTTTTCATTATGTTCCTCCAATAATAATTAATTTTGTCCACAAATAACTTTCTAAAAACATTATAATTTGAAAAGCTGAAAGAAAGCTAATAACAGATTAATTAAAATAAATCACTGTAATGAAATGTAAATAACTGAGTCATCATAACACTTATTTAAGAACCTGTAAATACCAAGAAGCCAAGCTATGAATATACTTATGAACTAAATTAACAAAACATATTATTAATGACCAAATCACTTCTTTATTCGCACAGGTAAAGGTATTATGATAAAATTTTAACTAATACAGTTGAAAGAAATAAAGACTAAGTAAATATGTAAATAACGTATATAATTTATTTTAGGCTAGTGTTTTAAAAATTTTATATTTTAGGTATTATAAGTTATATTTTTGGTGAAAATAGTCCTATTAATAATAATTCTCAAATTGAGGGGGATATAGTATGAGTGAAAAGAAAAGAATAGCAATACTTGGCGGAGGGTATGGTGGAGTATTAACTGCAAAAAAACTCGCTAAAAAGTTTAAAAAAGACGAAAATGTTGAAATTACTCTTATAGATCAAAATCCATATCATACACTACTTACTGAACTTCATGAAGTAGCGGCAGGACGTGTTTCTGAGGATGCAATTAGAATAGATTACAAAAAAATATTTGCAAAAAGAAAAGTGAAGGTTGTACTTGATGAAATTACTAATCTGGATTTTAAGAACAATGTGCTGAAATCTGAAAATAATATGTATGAGTACGATTATTTAGTAATTGGGGCTGGATGTAAGCCCACTTACTTTGGTATTAAGGGTGCTGAAGAATATTGCCATAAGTTATGGTCTTTTGAAGATGCGGTAGCACTTAAAGAACATATTTTAAAAATGTTTAGAAAAGCTGTGAAAGAAACTAATAAAGAAGAAAGACAAAAGCTTCTAACTTTTATTGTTGTTGGTGGTGGGTTTACAGGTGTTGAAATGATGGGAGAACTGGGTGAGTGGAAAGAAAGGTTATGTAAGGATTTTTACATAGGAAAAGAAGAAGTAACTTTAATATTGGCAGATGACTTACCTAAAATATTACCTAATTTCCCTGATAAGTTACAAGTGAAAACTAAAAAAAGACTTAATAAATTAGGTGTTACAGTACTAACCAATGCTGGTATTACAAATGTTACACCAGGCACTGCAACAATAAGAAATAACGGAATTGTTAATACCTATACGGTAATCTGGACAGCGGGTGTTGAAGGCTCAGATATTATTGGTAAAATGGATATAGAGCAAAAGGGTAGAAAAAGAATAGTAACAGATGATAAGTTGCAAACTTTAGATTATAAAAATGTTTATGTTGTGGGTGATAATATTTTCTTTATTCCTGAAGGTGAGGAAAGACCTCTCCCACAGATGGTAGAAAATGCAGAGGAATCTGCTGCATTAATATCACACAATCTTTATACAGACATAAAGGGTGGAGAAAAGAAATCATATAAACCTTCATTCCATGGTGCCATGGTTTGCATTGGCGGGAAATATGGTGTAGCAAACGTTGGAGCAGGAAAGAACTTTTTTGCCTTATCTGGATTCTTTGCGTTATTTGTTAAACACTTTATAAATGTTGTATACTTTATCCAGGTTGCTGGGTTTAATAAATGCTGGTCATACTTACTACATGAATTTTTCCATGTTAAAGATAATAGAAGTCTTGTGGGTGGCTATTTTTCAAAATCATCTCCAAACTTCTGGTTATTAATACTTAGAATGTTCGTTGGTTACAAATGGTTAACAGAAGGACTTGCAAAACTACCTAAGATAATAGCTGATCCTTCAAAGATTTTCTTAATACCTGCTCCAGTAGTTGATGGAGCAACTGCAGCAACAGCTGCAGCTGAAGGCGCAAAAGAAACTGTAGCTGCGTGGGTAGCACCGTTGCCAGTGCCCCATTTTATAGAAAAAATTGTTAAATGGTCCATGGATACTTTCTTTTATACAGGTGATGGTGGATATACAGCACTAGCTACAGTTTTCCAAACAGGCATGGTAATTGCAGAAATATTAGTAGGAGTAATGCTTATCGTTGGATTATTTAGCGCATTAGCTTCTCTTTTATCAATTGCTATGGGTATCATGATTTGGACTTCAGGAATGGCGCCTACTGAGATGTTATGGTACTTATCAGCAGGGATAGCACTTATAGGGGGATCTGGAAGTACTTTTGGATGTGACTATTATGTATTGCCAATTTTGAAGAAATATTGGAAAAATATAGGGTGGGTTAAAAAATCTTATTTATATGTTGATTAATAAACATATATTTATAAAATAGTTATATAGTTTAAAATTGAATTTTATTAAATGAAATGTCCTTTTAAAAAAATTAAAAGGACATTTGATTTTATAGTGGAATACTAATAAGAAGAAATAATTATGGAAAAACTTAAAAAAATAATTGGACTAGGTGATAAAAATGAGTAAATTTTGGGAAAATTACCCTGATATTGCAGAAGAATTAGAAAATATTAAAAAAATAATTAAGACTAATGTGAAATCTAGTGAAAAAGAATTTGATGAAGCTATTTCTCCACTAGTTGAAGCTGGGGGGAAAATGTTAAGACCTGCATTTTTACTACTAGCCGCAAAATTTGGAGAGTATGATAGGGATAAAATGCATAATTTAGGTGCAGCCATTGAAATGATGCATATGGCAACATTAGTTCATGATGATGTTGTAGATGAATCTAAACTTAGGCGCGGCGTGGAAACGGTGCAGCACAAATACAGTAAAGAATATGCAGTGTATATAGGTGATTTTTTATTTTGTCAATGCTTTATAATGCTATCAAGATTTGATTATTCCACGGAAAATTTAAGAGATATTTCAAAGGCTATATCTAAAATATGTATGGGAGAAATAAGGCAACATAATATAAGGTACTTAAGAAACACAAGCCTTAAAAAATATATAAAAATTATATCAGGAAAAACAGCAGCACTATTTTCTATTAGCTTTTATACTGGTGCAAAAGAATCCAAATGTAGTGAGGAAACTTCAAAATTACTGGGGCGTGTTGGCTACTATATTGGAATGGCTTTTCAGATCATAGATGATTTGTTGGATTATAGTGGGGATGCGAGTAAACTTGGTAAAAATGCTCAAAGTGATCTAGTAAAAGGTTATTATACACTACCATTAATATATGCTATGAAAGAGGACTCAGGAAACAGAATTTCTGACATTTTAGATAAATCTTCATTAAATGATGAAGATGTAAAGCAAATAACTATCTTAGTTAATAAATATTGTGGAATAGCTAAAGCTCAAAACTTAGCGGATAAATACACAAAAAAAGCCTTCGACTATGTAGAAAAATTACCAGAGTGTGAAAGCAAAAAAATAATTAAAGATGTAACGCAAAAATTATTAAATCGTAATTCCTAATGAACTTAGGAAAGGGGTGGTTATATGGCTTATAAGGATTTGCAGGATTTTATAAATTATTTAAGAGATAAAAAGCTTTTAGATGAAATTGAAATTGAAGTAGATAGCGAGCTTGAAATTACAGAGATAGCTGATAGAGTTTCGAAAAAGCATGGTCATGCCTTACTTTTTAAAAATGTGAAAAATTCAGAATACCCAGTATTAATAAATTCACTAGGAACCTACCAGCGAATGAATTATGGGCTAGAAGTAGAGGAGCTTGATGATATTGCAGCAACTATAATGGATTTTATGGATGTAACTAATTACATAACCTTAATTAATAAAGTTAAATCTATTCCCAAACTTGCTAGGCTTGCTAAAGTGTTTCCTAAGAAAGTAAAAAATGCCCCTTGTCAAGAGGTAATAGAAGATGCAGATTTAAGTAAACTCCCAATATTAAAGTGTTGGCCCAAAGATGGGGGGCGCTACATTACACTTCCCTTAGTAATAACAGTAGATCCCGAAACTAATCAACAAAATGTTGGAATGTACAGGCTTCAAGTATATGACAAAAATACTACTGGTATGCATTGGCATCTACATAAAGATGGAAGAGAGATATATGAAAAATATAGGAAGCTTGGACGCAAAATGCCAGTATCTGTAGCATTAGGATGCGATCCAGCAACTATATATGCTGCTACTGCACCACTGCCAAAAATGATAGATGAGATGATTTTTGCAGGATTTCTTAGAAAATCACCTGTAGAAATTGTTAAATCAATAAGCAATGATATTTATGTACCCGCTAATGCTGAATTTATACTAGAAGGATATGTGGACTTAGATGAAAAGAGACTAGAAGGTCCCTTCGGTGACCATACAGGATATTATTCTCTTGAAGATATGTATCCTGTGTTTCACATTGAAAAGATTACAAGGAAAAAGAACCCGGTATATCCTACAACAATTGTAGGTAAGCCTCCTATGGAAGATTGTTATCTAGGAAAAGCTACAGAAAGGATTTTTTTACCCTTAATAAAGGTTCAATGTCCTGAAATAATAGATATAAATTTTCCGCTCGAGGGTGTATTTCATAATTGTGTAATAGTTTCAATAAAAAAAGCTTATCCAAAGCATGCTCATAAAATTATGAACTCGCTATGGGGACTTGGCCAGATGATGTATACAAAAATGATCATAGTTGTAGATGAAAATATTGATCCCCAAGATATCTCAACTGTAGCCTGGAAAGTATTTAATAATATAGATCCGAAGAGAGATTTAGTAATTTCAGAAGGGCCCTTAGATGCACTAGATCATGCATCAAACACTCCTTTTTATGGTTCTAGACTTGGTGTAGATGCTACAAAGAAATGGCCATCAGAAGGACATACAAGGCCTTGGCCAGATGATATAGAAATGTCAGAGGAAATCAAAAAAATGGTAGATAAGAGGTGGAGTGAATATGGTATTAAAGAGACTTAAAAGCTATGGAGAGCTAGTTATGTTTTCTCATACACTATTTTCCCTTCCTTTTGCTTTAATATCAATGATTTGGGCAGCTGATGGGTTACCCACAGCTGCTACAATATTTTGGATATTAATTGCATTAATCGGAGCTAGAAATGGTGCTAATGCTCTCAATAGAATTGTAGATAAGGATATTGATAAAAAGAATCCTAGGACTGCAAATAGACATTTGCCAAAGGGACTTGTAAAGGAGTATGAAGCCTTAGGAATAGTGCTAATATGTTTCTTTATTTTCATGCTAGCAGCTTATGAGCTAAATCCTCTATGTTTTATGCTATCACCGGTAGCACTTTTTCTGTTTATAATTTACTCCTATACTAAAAGATTTACATGGGCATGTCATATCATTCTAGGTATTACCTGTGGTGGAGCTCCTGTAGGAGCATGGCTTGCAGTAACAGGCAAATTCACTCTAGCACCAATTATTTTAGGTGCTGTTGTCACGCTGTGGGTAGCGGGTTTTGATATAATTTATGCAACCCAAGATATTGATTTTGATAGAAAAACAGGCTTATTTTCTATACCTGCTAAATTTGGGTTAAGGGGTGCTTTATACATATCCACCGTGTTTCACTTTATTATGGTTTTACTTTTAATTAGTTTATATTTTATAATGCATATAGGCTGGATATATTTAATAGGCATATTTATCAGTGCTATTTTGTTAACATTAGAGCATTATATTGTGTCGCCTTCAAATATAAAGCAGATGAAAATTGCTTCTTATAACATAAATCAAGTAGTGAGTGTCTGTATATTTATTTTTACTGTATTAGATTTCTTTATATTATAGTTAAGAGGTGATTTATTTGAAAAGATATATAGTAGGGATTACTGGAGCTAGTGGAAGTATCTATGGGGTACGACTTATAGAAGAATTAATAAAAGAAGATATTGAAATTTATTTAGTTATTACCAATAATGGTAGAAAAGTTTTAGAGTATGAGCTTGAAATTAATTTTGAAAACTGGGTGAAAAATATTAATAAAAGTAAAGGAATGCTTAAATTATGTGATATTGATGATATGTTTTCCTCTATAGCCAGTGGTTCCTTTAAAAGTGATGGAATGGTAATTGTGCCATGTTCAATGGGAACACTATCAAAAATAAGCAATGGAATATCCGATAATTTATTAATAAGAGCTGCTGACGTAATGATTAAAGAAAAGAGGAAATTGATTTTGATTCCAAGAGAAACTCCTCTTAGTTCTATTCATCTTCGGAATATGCTTTTTTTAAGCAATTTAAATGTTTTAATAATACCACCTATGCCAGCTTTTTATGAAAAACCAAAAACCATTGATGACATTGTAAATGTTACGGTGGGAAGAATTCTTTCAAGCTTAAATGTAGATAATGAATTGCATCATGAGTGGGGGACCACAACTATTAAATAAAATTAGTTGAGGATTTAATTCAAATAGGGCGTGCTTACGGGGCACGCGATTTTAGCCGGTTTTTAGTTGTAGACTTCAAGGCGAAATGGCAAATAAAGCCAAGAAGATGATGCAGACTTTATCAAGTCTGAAGGAGTTGTTAGAGAATGATACTGGGGAATAAAGTTAGGATATTTCCAACTAAAGAAAAAGAACAGAAAATGTGGCAATCTGTTGGTACTGCAAGATTTATTTACAATTGGACTTTAGCAAGACAAGAAGTAAATTATAAAAATGGTGGTAAATTTATCTCTGATAATGATTTAAGAAAAGAATTAACTATCTTAAAGAAAACAGAACTTAATTGGCTTAATGAGGTTTCTAACAATGTAGCAAAACAAGCAGTTAAAGACGGTTGTGAAGCTTATAAGAAGTTTTTCAAAGGATTAGCTGATAGACCAAGATTCAAGAGCCGAAGAAAGTCTAAACCGTCTTTCTATAATGACACATCAAAACTTAAAGTTAAAGAAAATTCGGTTTTGATTGAAAAAGTCGGTTGGGTGAATACAAAGAAAAATTCAATATCTATGAATTGCAAATATACTAACCCAAGAATAAGTTTTGATGGGATGTACTGGTATATATCAGTTGGAATAGAAAAAGAGCAACCAATGGTAGCCTTAACAAGGGAGAGCATTGGGATAGATGTTGGAATAAAAGACCTTGCCATATGCTCCAATGGAATGACTTTCAAAAATATTAACAAAACAAAAAGTGTAAAAAAACATGAAAAAAAGCTACGTAGATTACAACGTAGGGTATCTAGCAAATACCTAAAAAATAAAGAAGGGAGTAAGTTTGTCAAAACAAGTAATGTTATAAAAATCGAAAAGCAGATTAAATTACTTCATAGAAAATTAGCAAATATAAGAAGTAATCATAGTCACCAAGCAACGAATATGATAGTGAAAACCAAACCATCAAGAGTTGTTATGGAAACACTTAATATCAAAGGTATGATGAAGAATAGACATTTATCAAAAGCAATAGCAAAACAATGTTTATATGAGTTTAAAAGACAAATGAAATATAAATGTGAGTTCAATGGAATTGAGTTTGTAGAAGCTGATAGATGGTATCCTTCATCAAAGACTTGTAGTGAGTGTGGTCATATAAAGCCGAAACTTTCATTATCAGTTAGGACATATATCTGTGAGGAGTGTGGATGCGTTATAGATAGAGATTATAACGCAAGTCTCAATCTATCAAGATATGAATTAGTAGTTTAACTTCTTCGAAGAAGATGATTAACATCTTCGAAGAAGATGATTAATCACTTAAACGATACTACTAATATGTACCATGCGTTGTATGGGAATTTAAGCCCTTGGAGTGTTATATCAAACGAAAGTAGTATATCCTTTGGGATTACAAAATCGGACACGTTGAATAGGGAATTAAACAATATTTATAGATTTTTATAGATTTTTGGCAACGGACCACAAATGATAAAAATAAGTAATTTAAGTGTTTGTTATAAAAATGTGGACCAATCCGTAAAGGTAATAGAAAATGCAAACTTAACAGTAAAAAAAGGTCAGATATGTGCTATAATTGGCCCATCTGGAGGAGGGAAATCAACATTACTAAAGGTTTTAGCAGGAATTATTGTGGACTATAGTGGTGAAGTTTTAATAGATGAAAAAAAAGTTGATCCTAAAACACATAGGATTGGATTAATACCTCAAAATTACGGGCTAGTTAAATGGAAAACAGTAGAACAGAACATATTTCTATCTGCAAAAATTAAAGATGGTAAAAACAATATAGATTTGGATTTTTATGAAAAACTACTAGTAGAATTAAAGCTTAAAGCCTTTGTTAAAAGATATCCAAATCAGCTAAGCGGGGGACAAATGCAAAGAGTATCTATGGCTAGAGCTCTATTACTAAAGCCAAATGTACTTTTAATGGATGAATCTTTTTCTGCCTTAGATGCTATGACCAGAGAAGAGATTCAAAAAATGTTTTTAGGGGTTTGGCAGGCACATAAGGTTACAACTATAATTGTAACCCACGATATTAAAGAAGCAATATATTTAGCTCAGGATATAGCTGTAATATCCTCGTCACCAGGAAAAATAGTTGAAGTTATAAGCAACCCCTTATTTGGACGCTTAAATGCTGAAGTGGATTTGGAGTACATAAATATAAACAGTAAACTTAGAAAAATTCTTAAAGGAGACAGGTAGGAATGAGACTTGAAAAAAATAAATTAGTAAATTTTACAATTGCTTTTTTTATTATTTTTGGTTTGTGGCAAATAGTAGCAATGATTATAAATAAACCACTATTCCCACCACCTTATGCAATAATAATAAATATATTTACAACTTTTCAGAGGGACATAGCAATCCATGTTGTTTACAGTTTTAATAGAATTATAGTAGGACTTATATTCACTTTGGCAATAGGTGTTCCCATGGGTATTTTAATGGGATATTTTAAAAAAATCGATTTAATATTCTCGCCAATTATATATTTTAATTATCCAATACCTAAGATTGCATTACTTCCCATTGTAATGCTTATTTTTGGTTTAGGTGATTCAACAAAAATAGTTATGATTTTTTTAATTACCTTTTTTCCAGTAGTAGTTAATATAAGAGATGAAGTGAAAAATATTCCGGAAGAAGTTTTTTACCCTATGTATTCTTTGGGAGCAACTAATTTTCAAATAATAAGGGAGATTATTTTTCCAGGAATCATTAAAGCCGTACTAACGTCTCTTAGAATAGGTATAGGTACTGCAATATCTGTTTTATTCTTTACTGAAAACTTTGGAACAGACTATGGTATGGGGTATTTTATTATGGATGCTTGGATGAGGATTAACTATATTCAAATGTATTCAGGTATATTGGTTTTAAGTATAATTGGTTTATTTTTCTTTATTATAATTGATATTTTAGAGGGGATATTTTGTCCCTGGAGATAAGGTAATTACAACTGGTTTTACATTGTTAAATTATATACTTAAAATGACACAAAAGTAGAAAAATGATATAATTATAATAATAGCAATTTACTCCAAAAGTCAAAGAGAATAGCAAGGGAGGAAACTTACTTGAAAAGATTAGTAGGACTAATATTATCTATAGTTTTAGCATTTGAATTAGTAGCTTGCGGTAGCGCAAAAAACATTATTTACAAAAAAGGAGTCTATGAGGGGAATGCAGAAGGGCATATAGGACCTATAAAAGTTAAAATAGTAACAGATCAATATGAGATAAAAGAAATTGTGATACTTTCGCAACAAGAAACTCCTGTTATAGCTGAAATAGTTTATGAAAAAATACCTGCCAAAGTTATAAAAGCCAATAGCCCGGATGTTGAGGTTGTGGCAGGTGCTACATATACAAGTAATGGACTTTTAAAGGCTATTAAGGATGGATTAGATAAAGCTAAAATAAAAGAACCATAATATGAGGTGGAGTGTTATTGAAATTACAATATAGATTAACAATATTTATAAGTATCATAATATTTATGGTAATCGGTGGCATAGGGATCGTCACTTACTATCAAGTTCAAAGTTCTGTAGAAACTCAAATGGGAAATAATGCTATGGATTTGGCTGTAACTATTGCGTCTATTAATATAATTGAAGAAACTTTAGCAACTTCAAAAGATTATGGAACTGTTCAAGATACTATAGAAAGCTTCAGAGAAAAAACTAGATTTAAATATATTATAGTTATGGATATGAAAGGAACAAAATATTCATATCCCTATGGACATTCACTTGGTAAAAAGTATGCGGACGGTGGAGAAGAAGGAGTTCTTAAAAATGGTAAAGCTTATGTAGCTAAAGACAGGAATGTTTTAATTACTGCAATAAGAGCCTTCGTACCCATATATTATAAGGGGGAACAAGTTGGAGCAGTTTTAGTAGGGCTTTTAACAGCTACGGTATATGCTGAACTAAGTGTTTATTTATTCAATTTGAAAATAGCTTTAATAGGTGGGCTTTTAATGGGAATAATAGCGGCATTTCTTTTAGCAAAAAAAATAAAAAAAAGCATATTTGGATTAGAACCTAAGGAAATTGCACTACTATTGGGGCAGAGAGATTTGATTTTGCAAAATCTAACGAATGGAATTTTAGCTATTGATAAGGAGGGGAAAGTAATACTTTTTAATAAGATAGCTAAAGAAATTTTAAAACTAGAAGATGAGGATATAGGCAAAAATGCAACAGATTTGAATTTCAATTATACAGATGGAATGATTGAGGTGTTGCTGACCCAGAAAGCGGTATATAATCAAGAAGTTAAAATGTGCCGGGATAAAACCCTTATGTGCAGCCATAGTCTATTAAGAAATCATAAAGAAGAAGTTATAGGTGTTGTATCAAGTTTTCAGGACTTAACAGAGGTTAAGAATATGGCTGAAGAATTAACTGGAATTAAAAAAATGACCTGTGCCTTAAGAGCACAAAATCATGAGTTTATGAATAAGCTTCATACTATATCAGGGCTTATACAATTAGAAGAATATGATGAGGTACTTGAATATATTTCTCATATATCGAAAATGAGACAGGAAGTTTCTGATATTCTCAGCAAAAGAATTAAAAATGTACACATTGCGGGGCTCTTACTTGCCAAATACAATAAAGCAACAGAAGCTAAAATTTCTGTTGAAATTGATGCAAGTTCTTACCTAGATAAAATTCCAGAAAGCATATCCGAAGACGAAATTTGCTCTGTTATTGGTAACTTAATAGAGAATTCTATAGAGGAATTAGTAAAATTTGAAAATGGTAAAATATTTATAAGGATGAATTCTAATAATGAAGCACTTATGATAAGAATTCAAGATAATGGTCCAGGAATTAGTGAAGATGTAATGAATAAAATTTTTGTTCGAGGATTTACAACTAAAGCTGGGAACAGAGGCTTTGGTCTTAGCATTGTAAAACAAATAATAGATTATGCTGGCGGAGATATAAAAATTTCACAAGATAATGGGACTATATGGGATATATTTATACCAATGAAAAGGGGTAGAAATTATGATTAAGGTTCTTATTGTTGAAGATGACCCTATGGTGAGGGAAATTAATGAAAAATTTCTAAAGAAGATAGAGGGGTTTATACTATATAATAGCGTTAACTCAATTGAAAAGGCAAAAGAAGTTATATTAAATGAAAAAATCGACCTAATATTATTAGATTGTTTTTTTCCACAGGGTAAAGGTATAGACTTATTAAAGTGGATACGACTGAAAAATATAAAATGTGATGCTATATTAATTACTGCAGATAGGAATACAGAAACGATAGAGGAAGCATTTCGATATGGCGCTGTAGATTATTTAGTAAAACCTTTTATGTTCAATAGGTTGAAGGAGGCATTGCTTCAATTTAAAAGTAGAAAGAATAGTTTCAAAAATATTGAGAGTATGGAACAAGAAAGTATCGATAAATATACTATTAAAGAAAATAAACATGTCGTAGAATATTATGAAAATATTGGAGACATAAAGGGATTTAATCAGTACACTTATGAAAAAATTATAGAAGGTATATCCCACATGAAGGATAATCCATTTACATCAGAGCAGATTGCAAAAAATATTGGAGTTTCTAGAATAACTGCTAGAAGATATTTAGACTATTTAGAAAAAGAGGAAAAACTTGTAGTTGAAATGGAATACGGTAAAGTAGGTAGACCTAAAAACATGTATAGAATAAAAGGAGAATATTAGTGCATTTTAAAATGCACTAATATTCTCCTTTTATTGGTTGGTGGGTAAAATATGGTTATGATAATTAAAATAGATGACATAAGGTGTAGCGTGAATTACTAAAACTCCTCAGTTTCTAAAACAAACCCTTCTATTAAAACATCCTCATCAATTTCAATAAGCAGACATCTTCTGCCATCTTTATTTTTTACTTGTTTCACAGAATTTAGATCCTTGGGGGTTAAAGTAATATTGGCAATTTCGCTAGTAATCTTAATAGATTTTGAATTGAATTCAGGTACAATATTGTTTATTTTAAAATCATATTTTATACCGCAAGTTTCAATGAAGGCAGTGTCGATATCAGAAATAATCTGAGCGCCACAATTGTTAAGGATATTTTTAATGTCTGCTATTCCAAGAGTAGGGATTTCACCATCGTAAGCTTGCTCAGCCAATTCATGTATATTCACATAAATATCCTGCATAAGTTCAGGTTTTATTTTATCGCCAATTATAGATTTTAGTATATCAGAAAAACAATTTTTCTCATCTTCAGCCGTAAATTTAAAATCACAATTAAGGACATTATCAATGAAAGCAACATTTAGTTCCTTAGGTTTTGAAGCATAATATAAAATTTTGTTAATATCTGAATAACCATTGCTAAGACTAGGGAACATGAAGCCCTCCAAGGGAGCATTAAGATTGATCACTGAATCTAAGGCAGAGTTTGCTTTGAATTCCTTGTCAGCATAATCGTATTTAAGAGTGCGTTTTGGTGTATCTATTTTATTTACAGTCGAAAGAATGAAATTAAACCCTTGCATGGCATCATCAATGCTTTCTTCAACATCCATATTTCTATGGCTAGAACCTATCCAATATTCAGCTTTTATAAAAGTAACTACCACATCAGTTTCATATTTATAATTAGAAGTTATTTTTTTTATAAGCTCATTAAGGGAACTTTGAATTTCGCTTTTTACACTTGTTTTTAAGGCACTATTTAAAAAAAATTGAGTGTTATTTTCTTCCTCTGTATTCTGAAAATCCAACTCGAAAATTTTAGTATCTAGGGCACCTGTAAGTACTTTCTTAAAATTGCCTAAAAACAATTCCTTTTTATCCATATCCATTCTATCAAAAAAGTCGAATTCTGAATGAATAACTGGTTCGAAATCAATTTGAACATTGTCTTTTTTTAGATAGACACTATAAATCTCCTGGATTTTCATCATTCCACTGTCTAATTTAAATTCTTTTCTTATGTCTGCTAACTCTTTTTTATTCATCATAAAACCTCTTTTCAATGTTTTTTCTTTTACATACTAAAATTATATCACAAAATTATGGAATGATATTATAAAATTTCCTGTATTGATTAATAATAACTATTGACAAAGTATCATTAGCATGTTATATTATAAACATAAGAAGCGCAACTTATCTTATATTTAGTAAAATCTTTAAACAAAACTTGATACCCCCAACAAAATGAAAAATAAGAGAGTGGGGTGAGGTCATAAGAACGTATAAAAACTATAAGTAAACTAAGAATTCAATGATGATTGCCATTGCAATCGGCTAAGAAGCCATTAAGATAATTACTTAGTAATACAGAACATAGCTTACCGTAATAATTTAAGTTTGTAATAAAATGCTAATTTAATGATTAATATAAAAAACGGAAATATAGTTTAAGGAGAAAAAATATTGTTAAATATATTAGAAAAAAATAGAAGTTAGAATCTAATTCGCTAAGAATTAAGTATTCTAACTTCTATTTGTTTTGTTAATATTGTAGCATAGCATATGATGATTTAATAATTTTCAGTAAACCAACAGATTAATTTTTTAGCTATGCTTATACTGTCAGGAGTTAAAGGCATTTCATTAGAACGATACCAGTTAGCCTTACCAATTTCTTTTCCATCTACTTGTATTTCTCCGCTTGCATATTCTGCTATAAATCCTATCATAAGAGAATTAGGAAATGGCCAAGGTTGATTTCCGAAATATTTTATATTCTTTACCGTAATTCCAGTTTCCTCGAAAACCTCCCTTACAACACATTCCTCAAAAGTCTCACCAACTTCTACAAAGCCAGCAACTACACTGTATAAATCTTTAGGGGATTGATTATTATGTGCAAGAAGTAATTTACCATCACGAACAACAGCCACAATTATGGCGGGAGAGATTCTTGGGTAATTTACCAGGCCACATTTTGGACATTTTTTAGCCCTTTCACCCTCTAGGCTTTGAGCTATTGTACCACATCTTCCACAAAATTTGTGATCATTATTAAAGTTAACTAATTGGTTAGCTCTTCCTCCTAACCAAAACATGTCTTCGGTTAGCTGGTGAGTTAGTGCTTTAAGTTTACTAAAATACATATTGGTGGGTATAGCCAGATTATTACTTAGTTCTCCATAAAAGCAATTTTGTCCATTTATGGATCCAAGGCACTCCGTATTAGTTAATAACAAATTGTCTAGATCTTGAGTAGTTGGTATTACTGCTTTATTATCTTCAGATTTAACTAATAACTCATCATTAAAAAATAAAAAATAAATATCCTTATTTGTTAAGGGCAAAATTACATCTACTGATGAAATAAAGTTTTTGGTGTTGTCATTGTTACACATTAGTATCATATCTCCAATCTACATTTATATATTTTAAACGTCTAATTATTGGTAATTAGTATTATTTAATTATTTATCAATAGTATATCATATCCTTTAATTCTTTAATATTATAAATTCTAAGTTAGAATTTATACATGACATTAATTTCATTATAGGTTACTTTCTACAAAAATAACGTAGATTAGAGAAATTTACAATAAAATCTTGTGAAAAAAAGTCGAATTTTACATTCCGGGGTTCTATTGCAAGTATATATATGGTAAAATTATATATACTTTAAATTTGTAATTAATAAAACTGTTTTTCATTTAAAATTTAATGCATTCATGTGTTTAAATAATTAGTATAATAAAATACTATATGTATTTAAACTTTTAGATAAGTAAAAAAATTATAGAGTATGTGTAGTTTTTTCAGCCACTTTTGTGGATATCAAGGAGGTATTATTATGGATATAAAAAAATTGTCTGGTATTCCTTACTGTAGCCTAGGTATTATGGCATTAGAAAGTAGTTCAGAACTAGGAAATAGAATTAATGAGCTTTTAATTGAAAAACGTAATAAATACAATAATGAATTTATAAATCAAAACTTGGATGATGAAAAATCTTTTCTTATAAATATGACTGATATTCGTTTTTCAAATGGTGAAGGAAAGATTATTATAGAAGATTCTGTTAGAGGTAAGGACATATTCATATTATGCGATGTAGGAAATTATAGTTGTACCTATACGATGTATGGCTTTGAAAACCACAAAAGTCCCGATGACCATTTTCAAGATATAAAAAGGGTTTTGTCAGCTTTAGGTGGAAAGGCAAGGAGAATAACCGTAATTATGCCATTGCTCTATGCAAGTAGACAGCATAGACGAAAGCGTAGAGAATCTCTTGATTGTGCAATTGCACTCCAAGAATTAGAAAGATTAGGTGTTAATGATATTATAACCTTTGATGTTCATGATCCCAACGTTCAAAATGCAATACCACTTATATCCTTTGATAATTTATATCCTACTTATGAAATAGTGAAAACGATTTTAGAAGAGGAACCTGAGCTATTAGTGGATAAGGCAAAGGTACTCGTTATAAGTCCAGATACAGGTGCAATGGATAGAGCTGTTTATTATTCTAGTGTAATTGGTCTTGACATAGGACTTTTCTACAAAAGAAGAGATCATTCGAAGGTAGTGAATGGAAAAAATCCAATTGTGCAACATGAATATATGGGCAGAGAAGTTGCAGGACAGGACGTATTAATAGTTGACGACATGATAGCTTCAGGTGAATCAATATTCGATATAGTATTGGAACTTAAAAAACGTAAGGCAAAAAGAATATTTGTTACTGCAACTTTTGCATTATTTACCGAAGGTATCGAAAAATTCAATAAATTTTATGAAGATGGTCTAATTGAGAGAATATACTCAACAAATTTAACTTATATTCCTAAAGAGGTTAAAGAGGCTAAATGGTTCCGTGAAGTTGATATGTCAGGATTTATTGCCAGCATAATAAACAACTTGAATTATGATAAATCTATTGCACCATTACTTGATGCTACCAAAGGTATAAAAGACTTATTAAACAAAACAAGAGGTTAGTGAATATGCTCTTATGTATTAAAATTAAATGAAAAAAGTGACATATGTCATGTTTTTTATTGTTGAATTTGGTATACTGCTAATGTATGATTAAATAAATTAAAGAATTACTAAATGCACTATATTTTCAAACTATTATAATTGTAAGGAGGTTTCAATATGATACCAACAGCACATATTGAAGTAAAAGAAGAAGGAATCATTGCAAAAACAGTATTAATGCCAGGGGATCCATTACGCGCAAAATTCATTGCAGAAACATTTTTAGAAAATGTGGAAAAATTTAATAACGTACGGAATATATTTGGATACACAGGTACATATAAAGGACGTAAAATTTCTGTAATGGCTAGTGGAATGGGAATGCCAAGCATTGGTATTTACTCCTACGAACTATTTAATTTTTATGGGGTAGAAAATATTATTCGTATTGGTTCATGTGGTGCATACACTGCTGATTTAAATTTGTACGATGTAATCCTTACTACTGACGCTTGGAGTGAATCATCTTATGCAAAAGTTCAAAGTGGATGTGAAGATGATATAATTGCTGCATCACCTGTGTTAAATAATAAGTTAGAGAAAATCGCAGAAGACTTAGGAATAAAAGTTCATAAACATAGAGTTCACTCCTCTGATGTGTTTTATCGTGAAAATTTTGATGATTATAAAGATATTTATGAAACCCATGGTTGTACCTCAGTAGAAATGGAATCTTTCGCACTTTTCCACAACGCAAATGTATTGGGTAAAAAGGCAGCTTGTTTATTAACAGTTTCAGATAATTTAGTAACTCATAAGTTAACTACTTCTGAAGAAAGACAAGAAGCATTTACAAATATGATGAAAATAGCTTTAGAGATGGCTGAATAATAAGAAGAGTTTAGGGGTAGCAATGGTTCTTTCTGAACTTTGGGTGTATAGAAGAAAAAGCGGGTGTGAAAACCTGCTT